>CAYPCQ010000047.1:0-59750 GCA_964409245.1 uncultured Verrucomicrobiota bacterium | reverse complement strand
TTACCGACCGGGAAACACCGAGAAAAAAGTGACAAATTTAAACCAGGACTTGACCTGTTAACTTCAGCCTCGCCACCACGGGCTGGTTGGTTGACCACTCCTGCGCAATCAACCGGTTCTTCGTGTCCCAAGGGTGATCCCAAACCCCATCGTTCAGCAGGTTGCCGTTCTGCAAAAGCCCCATCGGGGTGCCAGAAGGCATCCCAGTGAGATCGTATCAAATTAATATGTGTCAGTATGACAATATAAAAAATACAAAAACATAGTCGATAAACAGCGGTATATCTGGACTTCATCGCGCCAGCCAGAAAAGGGGAGTTATGGGTTTTTGGTGAGGGCGTTATTCGCGGTTCTCATTGCTGGGCTGCAGTATTTGTCCTTTTCAGGGCTGTTGCCAGATTCTTCCGGGCTGCTGATATCGCCGTCCGGTCGGGGAACTGGAGGAAGAAGCGATTAATCCCAATGGCAGTTCTGGCCGCCTGGTGCGGGAAGTTGCGCAAGTGTTGGGGTGGTGCCAAACCTTTGGGCAAAACAGGGAGGCGCTTCACCGGGCGGACGCTGTCTCACGCGCCGGCAAGTGGTCAATGCCAAAGGGCATGGAGGGCTTCTTCAACGGGGGTGCGGGTGTCGAGGAGGCGGTATTGGGCCAGGCAGTCGGCGCAGCCGCGGCGCAGTTCGTCCAGGTATTTGAGGACTTCCTGGCGATAGGCTTCGCGGATCTCATCGGCCTGGATCACGAGCCTGGCGCCTGTTTCCAGCTCCCGCAGCTCCACGAGGTGCTCGAAGCCCAGGTCCAGTTCAGCGGCGTCGAGGACGTGCAGGACGCACAGCTCGTGCCCGTTGTGGCGCAGGTGCTGGAGGCCGCGGAGGATTTCGGCGGGATCCTGCAGGAGGTCGGAGATCACCAGGACCAGGCTGCGGGAGCGGACTTCCTCAGCCAGCCGGTGCAGGGCCGCGGCCAGGCCGGTGCGGCCCCGGGGCTGGATCTCCTCCAGGGCCAGGAGCATGGGGCGCAGGCCCTCCAGGGTGCGGGCCGGGGGGATTTGTTTTAGGATCGCCTCGTTGAAAAGCGTGAGGCCGGCGGCATCGCCCTGGCTGGCGAGGAGATACATGATGCTGGCGGCCAGGGTGGCGGCATAATCCAGCTTGGTGCAAGGGCCCAGGAGGCGGAAGGCCATGCTTTCGGAGGTGTCCAGGAGGAGGTAGCCGCGGAGGTTGGTTTCCTCCTGGTAGCGCCGGATGACGTAGCGGTCGGTGCGGGCGTAAACCGCCCAGTCAATCAGAGCCGGGGAGTCCCCGTGGGTGTATTCGCGGTAGTCAGCGAACTCCACGGAGGAGCCATGGTGGGGGGAGCGATGCACGCCCTGGAGTCCGCCTTCGACCGGCAGGCGGACCTTGATGGCCAGGCGGCGCAAACGGCTCTCCAGCCCGGCCGGCAGATATTTATAGGCGCCGGCCATCAGTATTTGGGCTCTTTGATGGTGTCGAGGATTTGGGCGACGATCTGGTCCGTGCCGACGCCCTCGCTGGCGGCGGTGAAATTGCGGAAAATGCGGTGGCGCAGGACGGGGAGGGCGAATTCCCGGACATCGGCGCAGGAGACGCTGAACCGGCCCTGGAGGAGCACGTGAGCCTTGGCGGCCAGAAGCAGATATTGGCCGGCGCGGGTGCCGGCGCCCCAGCGCACCCAGCGCTTGATGAATTCAGGGGCGTCCTCGCTTTCGGGCCGGGTGGCGCGGACGAGGTTCAGCGCGTAGAGGGCCACGTGCTGGCTCACGGGCACCTGCCGGACGATCTGCTGGAACCGGAGCACCTCGGCGGCCGTCAGCACCGGCTTCAATTGGGCCGCTTCGCCGCGGGTGGTATCCAGCAGGATGCGCTGCTCCTCCCCGGCGCTGGGGTAGCGCAGGTGGATGCAGAACATGAAGCGGTCCAGCTGCGCCTCGGGCAAGGGATAGGTGCCCTCCTGCTCGATGGGATTCTGGGTGGCCAGGACCATGAAGGGATCCGGCAGGTTGTGGGTGGCGCCGGCGATGGTCACCCGGTGCTCCTGCATGGCCTCGAGCAGGGCGGCCTGGGTTTTTGGGGGGGTACGGTTGATCTCATCCGCCAGGAGCAGGTTGGCGAACAGCGGGCCGTGGTGGAAGCGGAACTTCCGTTTGCCGGTGGCGGAGTCTTCCTCGAGGATGTTGGTGCCGGTGATGTCGGAGGGCATGAGGTCCGGGGTGAACTGGATGCGCCGGGAAAGGAGGTTCACGGTTTGGCCCACGGCCCGGACCATCAACGTCTTGGCCAGGCCGGGCACGCCCACCAGCAGGCAATGGCCGCGCGCCAGCATGGCCACCAGCACCTGCGACAGAACGGCTTTCTGGCCGATGATGACCCGGGCGATCTCGTCCAGGATCTTTTCCTTCAGCTGGCCCAGCCGGGCGATCTCCTCCTCCCGGGCCATGGCAATCTCCGGTTCCGGCGCCACCAGGGTGAAGCAGAAGTCGATGTCGCCCAGCTTGAACAGGGTGCCCTCCTCCAGGTTCAGGGAGGCGACCCGCTGGCCATTGACCACGATGCCGTTGCGACTCTCCAGGTCGGTGAGCCGGAAGCGGCCATCGACTTTTTGGATGACGGCGTGCTGCCGGGAAATGGATTCGTCCGGGATGCAGACGTCATTTCCCTCCAGGCGCCCGATGCGGCAGGTTTCCTGGAGGGTGAATTGGAAATCCTGGTTATAGCGCCGGTAAGTGAGGGTGGGCATAAGTCACAAAAGAGGTTGCGCGTGGGGGGGCATGATGGAGGTGGGGTTCAATGGGTCATGGCGTAAAGGATGAGATTCACCCCCAGCTGGAGGGCGGAGCCGGTTTCATAGGCCCTGGCCAGGGGGTGCTCCAGCCCTTCCCAGCCGGCCTCCAGGTCGTAGGGGCTGTGGATGATCTTGAGGTCGCCGTTCAGCAGGATGCCCTGGAGCACGGGTTGGTTCAGGCCGGCTTGCGCGGCCTGGGCCGCGGGGGAGTAGGAGGCCTCCTGCAGCTTGAAGACGGAGGAGAAAACCGGGTGGTCCAGCGGCAGGGGCTGGAGGGCGGCCTCTGGCAGGAGCTTCTTGAGCTCGCGGTGGACCGCCAGCTCGAAGGTTTTCAAGCCGAGGCCGTTGTTGATGAGCAGGGTGCCACCGCCGTTGAGGAAACGCTTCAGGGCGGCCACGGCCGGGGAATCCCAGTGGAAATCATCCAGGCCGGTGAGGTAGAGGAAGGTGAACGAGGCCAGATCCTCCCGGCCGGGATCCACCGGCACCCGTTTCAAGCTCACGCGCAGGGAGGTGTTTTCCTTCACCCGCTTCAGCAGGGCGGGGATGCCACCGGAGTGGACGTTCCAGGATCCGTCGTGTTTGAGCTGCCCGAGCACGAACTCGTCGGTGGGCCGTTTTTCATCGAGCGAGCCGAACAGCTCGGGCCGGGCCTCCTCGCGCCCCACGCGGGCGTAGCCCAGCACGTAGGCCACGAGGTTGAGGCCGAGCTGGCTGGCGGACGGCACGTCATAATAGACGGCCTGGGGGAGCAGGGGCACTTCGTGGTCATCCCAGCCGCAGCCCAGGCCGTATTTGGAGAGGAGAATGCCAATCCGCGAATAGACGTGCATGCCCTCCAGGAAAGGCTGGGTGGATTCAAGGTTCCGGGGGTAGCCGGCCCGGGTTGCGTTCGTGGCCAGGTGATAGATGGGGTGGTCCAGGGGAATGGTCCGCCAGGACAATTCCGGGAAGGCCTCCTGCATGGCTTGCTTGAACGATTGGTAGAAGTAGGGCGCCCCGGCCACGCTGTCGGCCACGATCATGCCGCCTTTCAAGACATACGCCCGCAGCTGATCCAGCTCGGCCCGGCTGAACTTGATAGTGCGCACGCCGCTGTAAAAGAGCACGGGCCGCCGGGCGGGATCCTCCTCCACGGAGCCGAGGCTCAGGCTGTCGCTGCCGTAGCTCACGCCGAGGACGGCGCTGGCCTTCCGCAGCAATTGCTGGAGGTCGGCCGGGCAGAGGTTCCAGTCCGCGATCCTGGTGGAGCTGCCGTTGTCGTAGGTGAAGGAGGCGTTCTCGCCCCAGATCACCTTGGTGATCAGCTTGGGCGGGCTGGGTTCGCGCTTGCGCTCGCTGCGCCGCAGCGGGGTGGCCGGCAGGGGCAGCGGCGGGAAGGATTCGCCGCCTGAAATGCGCCGGGGCGCGCCCTGGGGTGGGGCCCCCAGCGGCACAAACCAATCCTGCTCGCCGGCCGGGGCGGTTTGGGCGCCGGCGAACCAGAGCGACAGGCTGGCGAGCAGGGCCGCACCGGGGTGGGCCTTCCGGCCGGGCTGGCGCAGGCATCCGTGGCTGGGCATATCATTTCCTCCTGGGATTGGGTTTTGGGGCGGGTGCCGCGGACTCGCGCCCGCCGCCCTGGCTTTTGGCCCGGGCCGCGGCTTCGCTGTAGGGGAATTCGCGCAGCAGGCGCTGCCGGATTTCCCGGACCTCCGCCGTTTTATCCAGGGCGGAGCCGGCGGTGAGGGCGGCGAGCAGCCACTCCGACTCGCGGGGGTGGCCGCGCGCCAGGGGCAGCAGGCGCTGGCTGAGCAGCCAGGCCCGATGGTGTTCCTGGCGGGCCTGGAACAGGGCAAGCTGGAGCAGGGCGGGCTCCACAGACAGCCGCTGCAGCGGCGCCTCGGCCAGCAGGCGGTCCAGGGCTTCGCCGGCGGCTTCCAGGCTGCCCTGCCGCAGCAGCAGGCTGGCGTGCTCGAGCCGCTGGGCGCGCCACCATTCCGGCCGCGGCCCGGCCGTGGGGAGCGGGCCCGCGGCCTGGTAAATTTTGCGGGCGGCCTCCAGCTGGCCTTGGGCCAGGGAGAGATCCCCCAGCAGCAGCTGGTGGGCGCGGCGGTCCTCGGGGGGCGCACCGGCGGCGGGGAAATCCTTCAGGAGCGCCTGGGCTTCCTCGAGCCTGGCCACCTGGTGAAGGAGCAGCTCCGCCAGGCGCAGGCTGGCTTTGCCATGGGCCAGCGGGGTGGCGCTGGTCAGCATTCGGGCCTGGCGCCAGGCCGCTTCCGCCTGGCGGGCGCCGGCCTCGCCCCGGTGCTCGAAATATTGGGCGGCCTTGAAAAAGGAGCCGGCCAGCGCGGGCGAATTGAATTCCTCCCGGCGCTGGATCAGCGCGCCGCCGAGGTGCCCGAGCAGGTCCGGATCCTCGGTGTCCTCCGCCAGGTTCAGCATCCCGGTGAAATCCCGCGCCGGCACCGCCGCGAGGCTGCGGGCCAGCAGGCTTTTCTTCTGTTCATCGAACAAGGTCTGGCTCCAGGGATCCCGCTGGCGCCACTGGGCATGGACCAGGAAATCCAGGCTGTTGGTGGCCACCAGCCGGTTGTCCTCCCACCATTCGAGAACCGCTTTCCGCGGGCCCGCGGCATAAAAGAAATGCTGGACCGCCGGGCCGCGCAGCCGGGCGCCGTCGTCGAAATTCCAGCGGGCCTCGCGGCGGGGATTGCCCGGCCTGGCTTTGAAGCTCACCCGGGCCACCATGGCATCCTGCCGGGCGCAGTGGTCCACCACCGCGGCTTCGCAATAGAAATTCTCCGGTTGGTCCGGGGCGGTTTCGAAGGCTGTGACCTGGTAGCGGGCCACCGCCGGGAACACCGCGGCGGGCATGACCTCGAAGCGGCCCTGGCCCGGCAATTTCCAGGCGGCCACGGCGGCCGGGGCGCCGTCGAGGTGGATCTGGGCGAATTCCAGGCGGTGGAGGCCGGGCTCCAGGCGCAGCGATCCGCTGTGTTCGCCGCGGAGGCCGCCCCCCGGGGCGTGCCTGCCCAGCCATTCCGCGGCAATTTTGCCATCCACCGCCAGGTAGGAGGCATCCGACGAAACCGTGGCGAAGCCGTAATCGCCGCCCTTGGGGGCGTGAAAATAACCAGTGAACAATGCCATATATCCGGTGGTGGGGCCGTGGGGATTCAGGCCCAGGAAAACCTCCGGCACGTAACTGCGCCCCTGGATCTGGGCGGTCCCGGCCAATACCTGGCGCATTTGCTCAATGGTTTTGACGGGAGTTTCCCGGCCGGCGCGCGTTTCCAGCAGCACCCCGGCTTCCGGCCGCCAGCCCGCTGCCAGGCCGGGTGCCGTGCGGCTGAAATACACGTAGTAAACACTTTGGCCGCCCCGGGCGTCGAAGCGCAGGCGCGCACCTCCCAGCGGTTCCTGCCAATAGACTTGGGAGGCGGCCGGCTGGCCTCCGGCGGTGCAAACCAGGTGATGGCCCGGATTGGCATGGTCGGGCCAGACATCCACCAGGCCCAGGCTGGCGCCGCCGGCGGAACCCTTGATCCGCTCGATCCGCACGCGCCCGGTAAATGCGCCCTCCGGCCAGGCGGCGGCTGGCCAGGCGGGAACCAGCCCGGCCATCAGCCACCCGGCTGCCGCCAGGATCCCGATTCGTTGACATGCCCGCATCATTGAATGCCAGGCTACTCTGCCGCCAATGGCTGGGAAATTCAACGACATAAGCCTGCGCTTGTCCAGCGCGGGATTGGGAGGCAGTTTGGGTGGGGGATGGGTTTTGGCACGGTTTGTGCTATATTTTTTCTGTGGTGGGAGAGTGTGAGCGCTTTAGACCCCGGCCGCCGGGGTCAAAATCAGTGGGGATCAGGCTTGGTAAATGCTTGTTGACAATATCGGTGTTAAAATCAATTATTCCTAATGCGAATTACATTTGCAGTGAACCGGATCCGCTGGGTGGCTGGGGTCATCCTTTTGCTCGGGGCCGGCCTGGCCGGCCAGTGGCTGAACAGTTCCGCTCCATCCACCCCTGGCCGGGGCGCCGCGGCGATGGGATTGGTGACGTCTTTCGGCACCAATGCGGAAGGCTGGTTTGAAGCCAGCGTCCCGGTTCTGGATAGCTCCGTACCGCCGTTTGAAAGTCCCCGGATTCCAGCGGAGGCCGGGGGCACTCCGCGGCAGGTGGTCGAGAGTTTTGCCCGGTGGGCGGACGCGTATTTGGCTGATAAGGCGGGCCAGCGTCAGGCTCAAGCGATGGCGGAAGGGATGGTCCTGGTGGAACAGCGCCGGGAGGCGATGCGGCAACTGATCCGGCAGGATCCGCAGCTGGCGGTGCGATTGGCGGCGCCGTGGAGTTGGCGGCGGGATTTGCCGGCCAGTATCGCCGCCCGCCTGGAGGAACAGGTGGACGGCGTGGGGCGCTTGGATGTTTATTGCGCTGAGCCGTTGCCGGGCCAGGATTACCGGGAGTTTGATGGCGGGGTGATCCGCTATGCCACTCTGCAGGGCAAAGCTTACCGGGCTTATGTTTACGGCCGCCGGGTCCGGCAGATGACCCAGGCGGATGCGGTCTTGCACGGCGTGGCGGTGGATAACCTGATCGCCTTGTCCGAGGAGCCGTTGCGCCTGCTGGCCACGGACGAGGCGCAAGCCAGGCTGCGTCCGGCCCCAGCAGCGGCGCCCTCTGCCTGCGCCCTGTGTGCCGGGGCGCTGGCGGCCAGCCCGGCGGTCACCATCGCTGACCACGGTGCAGGCTTGCTGGCCTTCTGCAGCCCGGCGCACGCCGCCCGGATGAGCGCCACCCTGGCGGGCGCGGAGGACTTGAAGCTGGCGGCGGCCGCGGCGGGCCCCGGGGGCACCCCCCAGCCGGGCAGCGTGGCGTCAAGCTACGGGCTCAAGAAAGTACTCTACCTGCGGGTGGTGTTTGCCGACGACATTGAGGCGCCCATCAGCGAGGCCGAAGCCGCCTCGGTGATGGACCAGGTCAACGATTTTTACGTGGAAGCCTCCTACAACAAAACCGCTTTGTCCTATGTCATTCCGCCTTTGTTGCGGCTGCCGCAATTCAAGATGCATTACGCGGTGGCCGGCCCCGGGGCGATCGCCCAGGATGCGGGCGTGGCCGCCAAAGCCGCCGGGTACGATCCGGCGAATTACGGGCTGCTGGTGATCCGCCACAGCAACGTGCCGGGCTTCACCTGGGGGGGGCTGGGAGGGGGGGGGACCGCCTGGCTGCAATCCTCCGGCGCGGGAGTGACGGCCCACGAATTGGGCCATTGCTATGGGCTGGGGCACGCCAATTACTGGGACACCCGGCGGAACGCCTTGCCACCTAACCCGAACAACCTGCCATTTGACAGCGACAGCCTCGTGGGCCGCGACACCGTCATCGGCCCGGGGGACGACGTGGCCTACGGGGACATCCATGACATCATGGGCAGCGGCGGCGGCGAGTCGCCCACCAAGGGGGACACCAACATCATTTCCACCCTCAACGGGCATTTCAATGTGATCGGAAAATATCTGCTGGGCTGGCTCCCGGAAGCGTACATCAAGCGCAGCAGCGGCGCAGGCACCAACCGGCTTTATGTGCACGACACCCCCAGCCTGGTGGCGGGGCGGAGCTATGCGTTGACCGTCCGGAAGGACGAACAAAGAACCTATTGGGTCAGCGCGCGGGCCCGTTTTCCGGGCAACCCCTGGCTGGACAACGGGGTGGAATTGCACTGGGGGCCCTGGCAGCAGGCCTTGGGCTACAGCCACCTGCTCGATACCACCCCAGGCTCGGGCAAGGGGGTTCAGGATGCGCCGCTGGTGTTGGGCCGGACGTATACCGATGCCGAATCCAATATCCATATCACGCCCGTGGCCAAAGGCGGGACAGGCTTGGAAACCTGGTATGACGTGGTGGCTAACAAGGGTTCTTTTCCGAATAACTCGGCGCCCACCGCCGACATTCATTGGCCCACCAACCAACTCGCGGTGGGCCGGGCGGTGGAGTTTTCCGTGGAGGTCACGGATGCCGATGGCGACCCCACCTCGGTTTTTTGGGATCTGGGCGACGGGACGTTCCAGGCGGGCGCCGCCTGCACCAAGGCCTGGACCAATGCGGGCGACTACGTGGTGCGTTGTGAAATCAGCGACCTGAAAGGGGGGGTATTCAGCCAGCACCTGGCCATCCGCGTGGGCGCTCCGGAAACGGTGCGGATCAGCGGCCGGATCTATAATACAGATGGCCTTCCGCTGGCGGGGGTGCGCATCAGCAACGGCGCGCTGACGAACAACGACCTGGCGGCGGATTACCAATGGACCTATAGCGACAGCGGCGGGGCCTTCACCCTGGCCGGGCTGTCCACCAACACCTCCTATGCCATCGGGGCTTATTTGAATGGGTGGGTCATCAAACCGCTCAATTTTGACACCCCCCTCAATTTGGGTGACCGGGATGCCACCGACGCGCTATTTCAGGCCCAGGCCCTGCCCGTGGTGACCGTTCAGGTGCTCAACAACGCCAGCAACAGCCCCGCCCGGACCGGCCTGCTCAAACTCACCCGGACGGGGGACACCAACACCTCCTTCAAGGCGGTTTTCGCGGTGGGCGGCACCGCCACCACCAACGACTACAAGGCGTGGACCAACCTGGTCACGCAAACCAATGTGAATCCCAATCCGTTCGGCCCGGTTACCAGCCGGGTCAATTTCTATGCGGTGGAGTTCTCCCCCGGGATGTCGGACACCAACCTGGCCGTCGTTCCCGGCACCAATGTCCTGGCTGGCGATGTCAGCGTGACGCTCACGCTGATGTATGCCCTGCAATCGCAGCGGATCCAGATGGTCACCAATACCAATTGGTTCGACTTCACCGGGTGGGAAGTGCGGCCGGTGCGCGGCCAGGACACGTGGTTTCAAACGGATCCCGATTACGTGCCCCGCGCGCCCGCGGAGGCCACCCTTTATATCCGCGGCAAGGCCTCCGCCCTGCCGATCGTTGGCATTGTGGCCACCGGGCCGGTGGCCACGGAAAACCGCAACGATGCGGGGCTGTTGACGGTGGTGCGGGCGGGCCGCCTCGATTTGCCCGTGACCGTGCAGCTTTTGATCAGCGGCACCGCGGTGCCCGGCTCGGATTACGATGCCTTGCCAACCACGGTGGTCATCCCCGCCGGCCAGACCTTCATCAACCTGCCGGTGTTCCTGCGGCCGGAGCTTTACCTGCAAGGCAACAAGACGGTCCTGGCCTCGATACTGCCCGATGCCGCCTACCAAGTGGGCGCGGCGATGGCCACGGTGACCATCATGGATAATGATTTGCCCAGGATCACCATCAACACTGTCGAAGGCCTGATCAACGAAGCGGGCGGGACGCCCGGCTCGGTGATTGTGACGCGGAGTGGCGACCTGATCCAGGACTTGGTGGTCAATTACCTGGTGAGCGGCACCGCTCTTAGCGGCCTGAATTTCCAGGCCTTGCCCGGCTCGGTGACCATCCCGGCCGGGCAGCCTTCGGCCACGATCCTCATCAATCCGCGCAACGACTTCCAGGCCAATGGCGACCTGACCGTGAACCTGCTGGTTTCCGACAGCCCCACTTATAATATTGGGAATCCCAACCAGGCGCAGGTGGTGATCCAGGATGCCGCGCGGCCGGTCATCTCGATCACCGCCACCAATAACGGATTCGGCGAAGGCGCCGGCTCGGCCGAATTCACCATCCAGCGCGCCGGCGCTGTGAATTCCGAGGTGTGGGTGCGCATCCAGGCGGGCGGCACCGCCAGATCGCTGGCGGATTATGCCGGCGTGGGCAGCCAGGTGCGGATCCCGGCCGGGGTGCGGCAGGTCAGCCTGCCGCTTACGGCTGTGGACGATCCCTTCCGGGAGGAGCCGGAGGAAAAAGCAACTCTGGCGATCCTGCCCGGGGATGGCTATAGCGTGGGATCTCCCGCGCAGGCGTCGATCACCATCACCGACAACGATTCCGGCCAGCCGGCGGTGGGGTTTGGCCTGCTGGCCTCCAGCGTGGCGGAAGGCGCCGGCCCGGCGCTGGTGGACGTCGTGGTGTCGGCCAACCCGGCTGAGAACAGCGATGTGACTGTCGATTATAAGATCACCGGCGGCACGGCCATCCCCGGGATTGATTACCCGGCCACTAATAACACCGGGCGGCTGGTGTTTGCCCATAACGCCAAGGGAGGCGAGGATGCCTACAAGCTGCGGACGCTGGCCATCCAGATCCCGCTGTTGGATAATACCAATGCCCAGCCGAACCGGACCATCGTGATCACCCTGGTGGAACCTGCGCCGGATGTCACCAACGAGGTGGTCACCAACGTGGTGCAGGACGCGACGAACCCCGATATCAGCGTGACCAACGTCGTCACAAACATCATCGTCACGCCCGTGCCCATGAACGCCTATTTCGACACTTACGTGTCCCATACGCTGACCATCCTGGATGACGATGCCTCCGAAGTGACCGTCGAAGCCACCGATGCCACCGCGCGCGAGGAAGGTTCCAAGGCCGGCTTGATCACCATCCGGCGGAGCAAAACCAACGGGGTCCAGCAGGTGTTTTTCGAGCTGTCCGGCTCGGCCTCCCCGGGCAGCGATTATGAAATGGTGGCCAGCCCCATCGCGATCCCGGCTGGCCAGGATTCGGTCGCGGTGCCGATCATCCCCATCGACGACGCGGTGCAGGAATACATGGAGGATGTGAAAATCACCCTGCTGAGCGCTCCGGGAGCGCGCCTGGGCGGTTCCAGTCCGGCCAGCGTGAATATCATCGACAATGACGGGGCGATTGAGTTCACGCGCACCGCTTATGCCACCAATGAAAGCGCCGGATTGGCGCTGATCCCCGTGCGCCGCACCGGCGACACCTCCATTCTGGCCTCGGTGGAGTATTGGATCACAGGCGGCACGGCCGCGCCGGGCAAGGATTTTATCGCCACCAACGGCGTGCTGGTCTTTGAGCCGGGCGAAACCCTCAAGTTGGCGCCGGTCACGATCCTGGACAATACGGAGGTGAACCCGGTGGGGACGGTGAATCTGCGGTTGAGCAATGCCGGGGACGGCGCACCGCTGGGTGGGCAGGACACCGCGGTGCTGTCCATCCTGGACGACGACACGGCGGTGGAGTTTGCCCGGGCCACCTTCCAGGCCAATGAAAACGGCGCCAATGCCTTGATCACCATCCGGCGGTTGGGCATCGCCACCAACGCCTTTACCGTGGACCTTGTCTTGACCAACGCGGAAAGCGCCAGTGGCGTGGCCGAGGCCGGCCTGGATTATAACGCGACCAATGTCACCCTGCGGTTTGAGCCGGGCCAGGCGGAGGCGGTTTTCAAGGCTGGTTTGCGCGACGATATCCTGCTGGAGGGGGACGAGGTGGCGCAGTTGCTGCTGACGAATGTCACGGGCAGCGCCGTGCTGGGGCCCCAGGCCACCGCCACCCTGGTGATTGTGGACGATGAGAGCCAGATCGAATTTTCCGCCCCCACGTTCACCGTGGATGAATTTGCGGGGGTGGCGCGGGTGGAGGTCCACCGCTTGGGCGGCACCGTCAATCCAGTCACCGTGGCCTACACCACGAAGGCTGGCACGGCCAAATCCGGCCGTGATTTTGTGCAAGCCTCCGGGGTTGTCTCCTTCAATGGCGATTCCTACGCGCTGGCCAAGGATGGCAGCGGCGCCCTGGAATTCCACCCGGGGGACATCCGCCAGACCCTGCAAATCCGCATCCTGGATAATGTCCTCGGGGACGGGGACCGGCAGTTCCAGGTGGTCTTGAGCAATCCGCGCGCCCCAGCCAACGCGCTGGCGGGATCCGCCAGCCTCGGCGCTCAAAGCAACGTGGTGGTCACCATCAAGGATAATGAAATGCCGGGCAACGTGGATTACGAGTTCAACCCCGGCCAGGGCGCCAACGCCCCGGTGCTGGCGCTGGCCTTGCAGGCGGATGGCAAGGTGCTGCTGGGGGGTGATTTCACCAAGGTGAACAACATCAACTTGAACCATCTCGCCCGGCTCCACGTGGATGGCTACCTCGACAGCTTCCTCAATCCCGGCGACGGGGCCGACAACAGCGTGCTCGCCCTGGCGGCCCAGCCGAGCGGCCGCATCGTGGCGGGCGGTGTTTTCACGAGCGTGAACGGGGCGGCCCGCAGCCGTCTTGCCCGCCTGCGCATTGATGGCACGCTGGACGATTCATTCCTGGCGGGCGCCAGCGCCGATGGCCCCGTGCAGGCCATCGCCGCCCAGGCGGATGGCGGCCTCCTGCTGGGTGGCGCGTTCACCCGCATCAATGGCGAGTACCGGGGCGGGGTGGCCCGGTTGAATGCGGACGGCTCGCTGGATCCGTCCTTTAATCCCGGGCTGGGCGCATCCGGCGGATCCGTGCTGGCCATGGCCGCGCTGGCCGACGGCCGGATCCTGATCGCCGGCTCGTTCCTCGCATTCCAGGGCAACAGCCGGCCCTACGTGGCCCGGTTGAATCCCGATGGGTCGTTCGACCCCGGCTTCGGCGCCGGCCTGGGCCCGGATCAAACGGTTTGGTCCCTGGCCCCGCTGGCTGATGGGCGCGTGGTGGTGGGCGGGGAATTCACCACCGTGGGCGGACAGCCCCGCAACCGCCTCGCCCGGCTGAATCCGGACGGCTCCCTGGATGCCACCTTCGATCCCGGAACGGGCGCGGACGGCACGGTATTCGCGGTGGGGGCAACCCGGGACGGCCGCGTGCTGGCGGGCGGCGCTTTCACCAACCTGAACGGTACGGCCATCAACCGCCTGGCCCGGCTGAACCCGGACGGATCGGTGGATCCGCAGTTTGATATCGGCAGCGGCGCCAATGGCACCGTGCGCACCCTGGTGGTGCAGCCGGACACGGCGGTGGTCATCGGGGGTGATTTCACCCAGGTGCGGGGGCTGCCCCGCAATCGCATCGCCCGCCTCCACGGGGACGACAAGTATGTGATGAACGCGCTGCAGTTTGCCGCCACCGAATACCGGGTGCTCGAAAATGCCGGGCAGGCGGTCATCAGCGTCAAGCGCAGCGGCAATACCAGCACGGCCGTGAGCGTGGGCTACCGCACCCAGGACGGCACCGCCCGGGCGGGGGTGAATTACACGGCCACCCAGGGGGATCTCCAGTTCGCGGCCGGCGAAAGCCAGAAATCGTTTGTGGTGCCGGTGCTGAACGACAACCTGCCCCGGGGGGATGCCACCGTCCTGCTGGCGCTGACCAATATCCCCGCCGGTTTCAGCCTGAATGTGCCGCTGGCCGCGGTGCTCACCATTGAGGGCATGGAGGGGTCCATCTCCTTCACTGCCACCAATTATACCGCCAGTGAAAGCGATGGCCTGGCCACCATCTCGGTCAAGCGAACCGGCGCGGCTCAGGACGAGGTCAGCCTGGAATACGCCACCGTGGATGGGACCGCCAGGGCCGGCCGGGATTACACCCCGGCCCAGGGGATTTTGCGTTTCGCCGTGGGCGAAACCAACCGGACCTTCACGGTCCCCATCCTCAATAACAGCCTGCCGGATAATGACCGGACGGTGCTGCTCAAGCTATCCAACCTCCAAGGCAACGCCGTCCCGGGCGCCTGGACCAATGCGGTGCTCACCATCCATGACGATGACCAGGGGCCGTTTTACGCCGTCAACATTGCCGTTCCGGGCGGCGGTTCGGTGACGCCTGGCTCCGGCTATTATCCGGCCGGCACGGTCAAGACCTTCACGGCCGTGCCCGAGCCGGATTTTGAATTCGTGGGCTGGGAAGGGGCCACCAACTCCGCGCTTAATCCGCTGACCCTGGCCATCAGCCATGACTACGCGCTCACGGCGGTGTTCCGGGCCACGGTGTTCACTTACCAGTTTGGCCTGCCCTTCTCAGCCGCCGATCTCCGCCAAGCGCCTTGGAAAACTTCCGGCGCCGCCGGGTGGCTGCCGGATGACACCGAGGCAGGCGGCGACAACAATCCCACGCTGCGCTCCGGCCCGATCGGCGACCGCCAGCAAAGTGTCCTGGAATGGACCGGCATCACCCTGGCCGGGTCGGCCAGTTTCGACTTCCGGGTCAGCTGCGAGGAAGGCTGGGATTTCCTGGAGTTTTCCGCCAATGGCGTGGTCCTCCAGCGCTGGTCGGGTGACCTGCCGTGGCAGGACTTTCAATTCCGCCTCCCGGCGGGTACCAACCAGCTGGCCTGGCGCTATGTCAAAGACACCAGCTTCGGCTCCGGCTTGGATGCAGCCTTCATCGACAACCTTTACCTGCCCCTGGAGGCCCCAGCCATCCGGCTGGCCGGAACCTGGAATGCCAGCCAGGGTTTTGCGATCCAGATCCAGGGCCAGCCGGGCCAGCGGGTGGTGCTGGAAGCTTCCAGCGATCTGATCCGCTGGCTGCCCATCTCGACCAATACCCTGACCGGCGGATCTGCAACGGTGATCGAGCCGGCCTCGACGCCACAAACCGGGCGCTTTTACCGCGCCCGCACGCCCTAAATCCGGGCGCAAATAAAGCCCGCTATTTCCAGCCGCCGTATTTTTTGGGCGGGAAAAGGTGCGCCAGGAAACCACCGCCGGGCCGCAGCGCGACGGATAGCTGGCCGCCGCCGGGCGGTTTCAAGCCGGTCTCGATCTGGCAGGACGGGGTGGCCGGACCGTCGCGGTAGAGGGTCATTTCCTGGCCGGCCAGGCCGAGGCTGGAGAGGTCGAGGCCGAGGTGGCGGGATTCCGGCCGGCAGTTGAGCGCTGCCACATACCATTCGGCGCCTTTGCGGCGGGCCATGATGACCGTATCGCCAATCACTGAGCCGGGCAGGACTCGGGTTTCATCCCAGGTGACCGGGACGGTGCGCACGAACTGGAGCAGCGGGCTGTCCAGGTAGGCTTCGGGATTGTCGGGCCAGCAGAGGAACGGCGTGCTGAAAACGATCACCGAAGCCATCTGGAACAGGCTGGTGGTGTTTTTCAGGTACTGGGGCCGCACAAAGCCGGGCAGGAAATCCCCATGGCCGGCGGCCATCCGCGTGAAGGGCAGCGCTCCGTAGTGCCCGAGCGGCATCGATCCCCACAGCAGGTATTCCTGCTCGCGGATGCCCTCGCGCGTCATCTCGTGCGGCCAGGTCCGCATTTCGCCGGTGGGTTTGTTGGCGCCGTGGAAATTAATCATGATTTGGTATTTCGCCGCCCGGCGGGCGATGTCCTCGTAGGCCTCGAGCACGGCGTGGCTTTCCGAGTCGAAGAAATCGATCTTAACCCCTTTGACCCCCGCTTTCCGGCAATTCTGGAAGAGCCGCTCGCGGGCTTCCACCGTCGTCAGGCCGGGTCCGTCCTCGCGCCCTTCCGGGTAGGCGTGCCACAGGAGGATGCCCACCCCGCGGCCGGCCGCGTATTGGCACAGCTCGGCGGCGCGTTTCCACGGGTCGCCGCCATCCTTGAGCCAGCCCCACTTTTCGGTCTGCCAGCCGCCATCCACCAGCAGGTATTCGCAGCCGGTGGCGGCCGACACATCCACAAACCATCGCTGGCGGTCCCACTGGCCGCCGTCGTTCCCAAAAACCATCCAGGTGCAAGGGGCCTTGCCCGGGCGGATCCACGGGGTATCCAAACCCTTGGGGAAGAGTTCGGGATCGGGAGGCTCGCAGAGCGAAGCGATCACGTCGCTGTTGACCAGCGCCTGAAGGTCTTTAGCCAGCACGATCACCCGCCAGGGGGAGACGATGGGACCATCCAGGGACCAGCCTTGGGGGTCGTCCTCAAAGGCTGCCCGGAACCGGGCGCCCCCCTCGGGGCGGAGCGTCAACCCGCTGTAATTGCGGAGCGCCGCCTCGCTGACCAGGCCAAAGGTTCCGTCCTGGAAGATGGCGGTCATGGGCAGACCCACATGCAGCGGCTGCATTTTCTTTTTGACCTCCTTCTCCAGGGGGATGCGATCCGCGGGCGCCGCATGATACTCGCCTTCATAGTTCCCCGTGTCGGTCTGGAGCCAGACGGTACAGTCCTGGGGCAGCTGCCATTGGGTGGATTCCCCCTGGACGCGCCGGGGTCCGGCGCCGGGCACGCGATAGCGCAGCCCGCAGCCGTCGTTGAACACGCGCACTTCCAGGGTCCATCCGCTGCCGCCTGGCGTCCGGATGGGGATCTCGGCGGCCCGGCAAAGATTGGTTGCCAGGGTCTTGTTCCCCCGCCAGGGAAAAACCTCGGAAACATCCCGCGTTTGTGGTTCGCCCAGAGCCACGTTGCCGCCCAGGTCAACCTGGTCCACGATCACGCCGGCCCGGGCGGGGGCCAGCCTTGGCTGGCCGCCCTGGGCGACGGAATAGGTGAGATGCCCCTCCGGGTCGGTGGAAATCCGGCAACGCACTGTGTTGTCGGGGCTGGTCACATCAATGGCTCCGGCCTGGGCGGCCACCGCCAGAACACACCATAGGGCAAGAAATGAATGCTTCATGCCCCATCGTTGAGCATTTTCCCCCGGGCCGTCAACTGGATAGTCGGCAGTTGACGGCTGGGAGCGGCGATCCTAACCTCAGGTTCAAATTCATGAAATCAATGCCACACAGCCAACGCCAGCCGGCCCCTTCAGCGGCGGGGATCCAGCCACTTCATCCGGCATCATCCAGCCTTGTTGCCTTCCGCCCTTTTCTCCGCGCCCTCCTGGGGTTGTGGCTGGCCGGTTCCTGCGTTTGGGCGGAGGACTGGCCGCAATGGCGGGGCGCGAACCGCGATGGCGCATGGCGGGAAGAGGGCATCCTGGAGGCCTTCCCCACCAACGGCTTGCCGGTCCGGTGGCGGCTCGCCCTGGGCGCCGGTTTTTCCGGGCCCGCGGTGGCTGGGGGGCGCGTCTTTGTCATGGACCGGCAGCACCAGGATGCCCCGGACACCGAGGTCAAAACCACCTGGGATTTCCGGGATAAAACCACCGGCTTGGAGCGCGTTTTGGGAGTGGACGAAGCCACCGGGAGGAGGCTCTGGGCGCACGAATACCCGTGCAAATATTCCGCCGCTTATGGCTCCGGGCCGCGGGCCACACCCACCGTGCGGGGTGATCATGTTTACACCCTGGGCACCATGGGCGACCTCCGCTGCCTGGCCGCCGCCACGGGCAAACCGGTCTGGCAGAAAAACCTGGTCCAGGAATACGGCGCGAAAGTGCCGCAGTACGGATTTGCCATCCAGCCGCTGGTGGAGGGGGAACAGCTGATCCTGCTGGTGGGCGGGGCCGGGCAGGCGGTGGTGGCGTTTGACCGCCACACCGGCCGGGAGCTTTGGAAGGCGCTGGATGCCACCGAGCCGGGCTACAGCGCACCGCTGATCCATACCCTGGCCGGGCAGCGCCAACTGATCGTCTGGCACGGGGGCGGCCTGGCGGGATTGGTTCCGGAGACGGGCAAGCCCCTGTGGTCGGTGGCGCATCCCACCTACGTCGGCCTGGCCATCACCACGCCTGCCATCGAGGGCGACCGGCTGGCAGTCTGCAGCCAGTATGAAGGGGCCATGATGCTGCAATTCAAGCCCGGCGTGGCGGAGCCAGGAATCCTGTGGAAAGCTTCCACCGGCGGCGCTCCGGAGAAGGAGTGGAAGAAGGCAGGGTTCAACACCACTCTGAGCACCGTGCTGCTGCGGGATAATTGCCTGTATGGGGTTTCACTTTATGGGGAATTCTGCTGCCTGGACGGCCACAACGGGGCACGTCTCTGGACCACCCTGGCGCCCACCAGCGGGGGAACGAAACCCAAGGAACGCTGGTGTACTGTGTTCATGGTGACGCATCGTGATCGCGTGCTTATTTTCAACGAGCTGGGCGATCTGATCCTCTGCCGGCTATCCGCCAAAGGATATGAGGAGATCAGCCGGGCCCACATCCTGGACCCGGACATGGCTTCCTCCGGCGGCGGGCGCAAGGTGATCTGGTCGCATCCGGCCTTTGCCAACCGCAGCGTTTACGCCCGCAACGACCATGAGATGGTTTGCGTGTCGCTAGCCGCCAAACCTTGATTCTGGCTGAGCAGGCTGTAGGGAGCAGGGTGGTTTTTCACTTGACGGAACTCCAGGGGTTTTTAAAAACCCGGAAAGTGGCCCGACCTGTTCTTATCAGGGCATGCCTGCCACGCGGAAGCCCATGGGCTGCACGCTTTCCCCGGAGGGGAGCTGATAGGCGGAGGCGCCGAAATTCACGGTGACGGTGACGCCATTGGCGAAGGCGCTCTGCTGGACATTGCGGTCCGGGGTCAGGAAAAGGTGGTTGGTCATCTCCGCATAGCCAGTGGCGCGCACGGCCGGGCAGATATTCTGATAGCTGCGCGCAAAATGCCCGTGCTCGGCCTGCCAAAGCTTGCGGTTGAACATGTACATAGGGGGCGTGCCGTAGAGGAGGTTGAAAAGGTCGCGTTTTTCCCACAAGGCGGGCAGCTTGTTATTATAGTCGCCCCAATACCACTGGGCTACCACGCAGTCGTGGTAAACCAGCTCCCAAAGCGGCAGGCGATAGGCCTGGCCGAGCTGGAATTTGGCCACCGGTTCGGGCACCTCGGTCCAGATCCGTTGCATGTCGCGCCCCGCGTCGGGCACCCGGTAGGGGCCGAGGCTGAGCATGCCCTCGAAATAATGGAGGAACGGCACGGCCGCGTCGTGGCCCGTCTCGCAGCCGGTCACCAGCTTCATATCCTTGGAAACATAATCCAGGAGCTTCATTTTCCACTCCCGGCTTTCGGATCGCGTGAGGGGATGATCCGTGTGGCAGCACTCGTTCCAGGGGGAGGCTGTGGTGGTGTCGATAAACCGGCATTTGTAGGGGCGGCTGGCCAGTTCGGCGGGAATGCGCTGGCGGGCATAGGCCAGGGCTTGGCGGTCGCAGGTGACCCCGCAATAAAACCACTCGCCTTTTTTGCCCTGCACGCCCCAGCCGTGCTGCCAGTTGCCATCCTGGCGGCGGATGATGTCCTGGGGCCAGGCAGCGGTGGTCCAATCGCCGTGGACACCACGGAGGAATGGGAAATTTGCCGGGTCCATCACGTCCTGGTAGATGTCGTAGCGGCTGGTCAGGACCTGCAAATCGTTCAAGGCACGCACCGCCTCCGGGGAGCCACCCCGGCTCCAGAGGATCCGCTCGAGGCCCGCTTCCTTCATCTCCCGCACGAGGGCCGCCGGGTCGGCGTCCCAATTCCAGATGTTGGCCGCGCCGATGAGGAGATCAACCTCCGGATTCTCCTTCCGTTTTTCGGCCAGGGTTTTCAGGAGGCCGTTTTGCCGGGCATGTTCCCGGTAGCGCTTGGCGATGGCCACGTGGCCGCCGCCGTCGTGAAAGACATAACGCAACCGCCGCGCATAACCGAACCGGCCCTTTTGCGGATCCCACTCCGGCGCGATGGCCAGGCGATCCGCCAGCCGTTGGATCCGGATGGCGGCGTCATCCGGGGTCTCGATGATCGCCGAGTATCCCTGGCGGTCGCCGGTCACACCCCAGAAAGCCATGCAGATGCCATGGCCGCCGTAGGCGATCAATCGGAATGGCTCCACGGATTGGTCTTCCACCGGATAGGATATGCCCTCGTTCATGGGCACCACCAAGCGGTCGCCCGGTTCGCTGGCAAACGGATGGGGATATTTCAGCGGGGTCCGCATTTCCCCCTCGGCGGCCAGGCGCACCGTGAATTCCGGGCGCCCGGGATCCAGCTGGAGGACGGCCCGCAGTTTGAGGCCGGAGGTGAGGTGGATCAGATCGAGCTCAATTTCCCCGTTCCGGGTCCGGCCGCCGGCCACCACCAGATCCTTTTGCGCCGCGGCTTGCCGCCAGAGCCGGCCGGAGCGGCGGTCCAGGACGGACCAGGTGCCTTCCGCGGTTTGGACCCGCAGCTCCAGGAACTCGTTGGTCTGGGCCAGCTGGGCCGGCAAATCCGGCGGGCGCTCGAGTTTGAGGCCGGCTTGCTGGACGAGGGAAACATCGTCCACCCAGACTTTGGCGGCCTCGTAGCCGATCAGCCGCGGCTGGATCTGGCTCACGCCCGGGGGGATGTAAAAGCGGGTTTGCAGGCGGACCCAATCCGGGGCCGACTCGGTCGTGCGTTCGGCGTACGACCAGTCGAGGTTCCGGCCATCCGGCCCCCAGGTGGACACACACAAGGTGGCGGATCCGGCGCCCTGGAGCCTGATCCACGCCGCCAGCTCGAATTCCTGGCCGCTTTGCACCGGCAGGCGCAGATTGGGCTCCAAGGCCCAATCGTCATGGCCGCGGTGGTCGATGCGTGCCGCGGCCGTGCCGCTGTGGGTTTCGGCCTGGTCGATCACCGCGGAACCGGCCCCGGCCTGCCGGCTCCAAAACGGCCGCCAGTCCGCCAGCCCGTTTTCGAATCCGCCGTTGGCCACGAGGTTGCCCTCCTTTTTCCACGCGCGCACATAGTCGATGCTGAAGGTGGATGGCAGATCCGCGTCCTCCGGCATGCCGAACCAGCCGGGCATGGTTTCGCTGTCGAAGATGAGGTGCAAGGGCTGATGCCAGTGGGTGTTTTCCACGGTGCGGACCAGCACGCCATCGACAAAATACCTCAGCTGCTTCGCATCCCATTCCAAGCCGTACACGTGGTAGTCGGCGGCCAGCGGCCAGGGCGCCAGCCATTCCCCCCCCGCGCTCCAATGGCGGGTTTCAGTGGGGGTGCGGAACACGTGGGCGTTCATATTGTATTTGCGCTCGAAGCCTTTGGCCTTGCCGCCGATCTCGAACACATCGATTTCCGTGCCCCAGCCGGGGGCCTCATCCTGCTGGAACCAGAATGAGCTGGAGCCTGCCGAATTCATCGGCCTGGCCCGGACTTCGAAATAACCGTAGGCGGTCCTGGCCCGGGTATGCAGGGCGGCTGAAGTGTAGTTGGTGTATCCCTGGCGCGCGGCGCTTTCCGGCAGCGGCTCCTGGCGCATGGTCAAATGCAACTGGCGGTTGCTGACAGTGACATTATGCTCGCTGAACAGCGCCGGCTGGCGGCCTTTCCACCAGCTCATGTTGAGCTGCCAGCGGTTCGTGTTGAGCGCCGGACCATCGAACTCATCCCACATCGGTTCGAACTTCCTCCAGCCCGCGCGGTTTGCCTGGTCCGAGAGGGGATAGGCATCATTGGAGCGTGCCGGTGTTTTGCCCAGCGGCCCGGTTCGGTTCCAGCTCTGGGGCCCGGCGGGCAGGGGAATCACCTGAAATTCCTGGAACGAGGTGTTTTCCCCGCCGCCCGAGGCGGTGACCGGCAGCACCCGCCAGACCAGCCAGCGGAAAGCGCCCAGCGCCTGGCCGCCGCCGCGGCGGAGGCTGGTGGCGGCAAAGCCTGTCTTGGGCGCGTCCGCCATGTCCACCTCCGCAATCGGGGTGAACCTCCGCGAATCCTCCACATTCCAGCCTGGATCGGAGTCCGCCTGGCTGCCGAAGAGGCTGAAGCGCTGCCGCCCCCGCCCGCCCCCCTCGTTGAAAGAGAAGCTGTTCACGCGGGCGATGTTCTTCACGCTGCCCAGGTCGAGCTTGTAAAGCCCGCCGCTGATCCCGTTGGGGAACACCGGGCCGTAATTGCGGGCCAGCTGGCCGTCCGCCAGGGTGGCCAGCGGCTCATTCACGGTGGCTGGTTCGCTGGCGCTGGCTTTGACCGGCAAAACGGCGGCGGAAGCCAGCAGCGGGATGGTCTTGAAAGCGGCATCGTCCCGCAGCTCGGTGATAAAATAGGCGTAATCCGAAACCTCCAGGGAAACATTCTGCTGCTGGCGCCGGACTTCGAGCGACAGCTTGCTTCCGGCTGCTGCGTTCTGGCGCGCCAGCACATCCTGCACCGTGCGCACCGGCTTGCCCTGGCACGCCAGGATCACATCGTCCTTCCGCAGGCCGGCCTTGGCGGCCGGGGTGCCCGCGGGAACATTCACCAGCAGCACTCCGCTTTCATCGGGCAATCCGTAGGCTGAGCGATCCCCCAGGCCGGTGATATTCCGCACCTGCGCCTGCCAAAGATGAATGCGCCGCGGGCGGGCGGGCCGGTCCGGTTCGGCGCCGGGGATCGCCAGGGGGGGGATTTGCGGGGTGCGGGCGATGGCTTTCAACGCCGGTTTGCGCACGCCGAATTGGTCCATCGGGAAATTCACAAACCCCAGCTTCAACGCGGGCGAATCCTCCCGCACCCGGAAGTCCCCTTGGGCGGGATTGATAAACCCGGCATCGGCGATGACGGAATGGGCATCCCGCTGGGATTGCTGCGCCAGCTTGGCGGCCGGCTGCGGCGGATTGACACCCGGCCGGTGCACCAGGTTGTAATCCATTTCCCCGCCCCAGGGAGTGGAGGGCATGCCGCCCGCCGGCAGATAATGATCGGTTAGCATGAGGTTGCGGCGGACGATGTCCTGGCTGTGCTTATACCAGACATGCGGGTGGAATCCGTTGTTCACGATGATGTTGTTCTCCACCACCCGGTAAAAGCCCTCCCGGTTTTTGAGGCCGCCATTCAGGCACAGGTTGTTGTAAATCCGGAAATTGGTGGAGCCATCATCCAGGTCGATATCCCACCCGTGGTCGCAGCGCCACCGGTTGTTGCGCAGGATCACCGTTTTCCTGGCATCCAGCATCGGCGTTTCCTTTTCCCGCTCCCAGGTGCGGTCGTCATTGAGGTCCAGCCCGCTGAGGTTCCAAAAACGGTCCCGGCCCCAGGAGTTGAAAGAGCCGTGATCGCCGGTTTCGAGCACCGTGTCGAAGATATCGCAGAACTCGATCACGTGGCCGCCCCAGCAACCGTCGCCGATGTTGATGCCCGCCCGCGGCACCTGGTAGAGCGAGCAATGGCGGACCGTGATGCCTTCGGCCAGCTCGATCTGCACGGGCGAGGTTTGTTTTTCCACCCGCCCGCTGAGATAAATCAGGCAATCCTCCACGAGGCAATCGGCCGGGTAATTATCCGTTTTGGGGCCGGGGGTGCGGTCCAGCGTGGCGAAACTCTGGGAACGATCCTGCCAATCGCGCGGAACACGGGCCGCGCTGCGATCCCCCACGAAAGCGACGCCGTTGGCGCCCGCCTTGGCGATGTGGCAGCCGCGCACCGCCAGCCGGCGGTTGTATTCGTTCACGAAGATGGCGTTGCCTCCGACCTGGTCCAGGAAACAATCCTCCACCGCGCAATCTTCGCTGCCGGTAATGAATATCGCGCCGCCCCGGTAGGTGGTCCAATCGCTGCGGACCAGCGGCTCCCGGTTGTCCATGAAGGTGCGGGCCGTGTGGCGGAGCACCAGCCCTTTGAGGGCCAGGAAACGCACCGGCTTTTGCGGCGTGCCCCGCAGCTCGAACAAATGGCGCAAGCGGACGGTTTCGATGGTGGCGGAGGACAGATCAAGGCCCGCGGGCGGGAAAAACAAGAGCTGGTGGCGCGGGCTGTCGAGGAACCATTCACCCGGGGCGTCCAGTTCCTCCAGGATGTTCTCCACGAACCGGTAGCGGTCGTGCATGCGGGCGGGGCGGTTGTTCTGCCAGCCCCCTTCATAGGCCGCTTTGCCTCCGGCATCCTTGCCGGTGATGCGGTAGTGGAATCCCCCCCACATCGCTTCGTGCATGGCGTGCAGGTAGCCGCCGCGCGGATCGGCCCAGCGCCGGACCCGCTCCGGGCTGATGGCGTCCGCGGCGTAGCCATTGTAAATGCGCTCGCTGGCGTTGAAATTGGGATAGCGGGCCATGTGCTGGCGTTCGCCATTCACGAATAGCTGGTCGGTTTCCAGGCCGGCGGGAACTTCCGCCTGCAGGATCCCATCCCGCCAGGCCTCCCACTTCAAACCGTTCAAACGCGCGCCGCCGCTGATCACCACGGTCTCCTCCCCCCAGGCCTGGTAATTGACCGGCGCTTCCCGGGTGCCGGAATCCTCGGGGGTGAACACCATCGGTTCGGTTAAATAATAGGTTCCGGCCCGGAGGAAAACGGTGGCGGGTTCGCGTCCCGCAGCCAGGCGGGCCGCCTGCTGGGCCCGTTTAAGGCTGGCAAAAGGCTGGTCCCGTGTGCCTGGCTGGTCATCCCGGCCTTGGGGCGATACAAAATAATCGGCGGCCTGGACGGGCAGTCCGCTCATTTTCAAGGCCAGCCAGCCCAAAAGCAGCAGGTGTGCCCAGGCCGGCCGGCCGGCCGGTCCTCCGCGGGGGAGTGGATCCGCGGGCCGGGCCGGGCTGCCCGCTGCGGAATGGTATTCCTGTATGCAAGTTCCCTTGCGCTTCGATCCCTGGGGGATGGTGGCAGTAGTCATGCATCAAGATTAGGTTACGCCGGTGGAACTGGAAAGAACGAAAGGATGACCGGCTTGCGCGGTTTTACGGCTTGTGGCACGCTGACGAAGTTATGATGCGATGCCGTTCCAATCGATTATGGCCAGCCCTGCGGACCGCCTGGCTGCTGGTGCTGGCCTGCCAGGCGTTCAATTTGAGGTCCGCCTCCGAGCCGGCGCCGGAGATTGTTCTGCCGGCCCGGCAGGTACATCTGGATTTCCACACCTCGCCGGACATTCCCGGCGTGGGGGCCCGGTTCGACAAACGGCAGTGGCAGGAGGCCCTCCGGCTGGGGCATGTGAACTGGATCAATATTTTCGCCAAATGCCACCATAGCTGGAGCTATTATCCCACCAAAATCGGGCAGAAACATCCCAGCCTGCAGATCGATCAGCTCGGCCAGCAGATCGCCGCCTGCCATGAGCTGGGGATCAAATGCCCCATCTATTACACGGTGGGCTGGTCGGCTGCGGAGGCCGAGCAACACCCGGAATGGTGCGTGCGCAACCGGGATGGGGCCATCGCCGCCCGCAACTGGGATGGCGCAGCCCAGCCAGGGGATCCGCGGCCGGCCACTTCCTGGAAATTCCTCTGCCCCAGCGGCCAATACCTGCACCTGATGCTGAGCCAGGTGGAGGAGATTTGCATCCGCTACCTCGTCGATGGGTTTTTCTTCGACATCTGCAACGTCAGTCCGCCGTGCTACTGCGCCACCTGCCGCCAGGGCATGCAGGCGGCGGGCATTGCCATCGACGATGACCGGGCGGTGGCGGAATACAACGCCCGCAAATGGAAACGTTTTTTCCAGGAGGCGCGGAGGGTCATCACCAAGTATCGCCCGCTGGCCACCGTGTTTTTCAACGGCACGACCAAGCTGATCCCGGAGGATCTGCAATGGGATATGGCCGCCCGCAACACCGAGCAGCAGCTGGAGGATCTGCCCACCACCTGGGGCGGGTATGACAAGCTGCCCCTGCGGGCCAAGTTCTTCCATAACTTCGGCAAGCCGATTGTGGCCATGAGCGGCAAATTCCACACGTCCTGGGGGGAATTCGGCGGCTTCAAGCACCGGGATGCCATCCGGTACGAGGCCGCCTCCATGATCGCTTTCGGGGCCGCCTGCAATTTTGGCGACCAGTTGCACCCCTCCGGCGAGATGGATTTGGAGACCTACCGGAACCTCGGTTATGCCTACGAGTATGTGGAGAAGATCGAAGCCTACGGCATCGGGGGCCGGCCGGCCTCGCGCCTGGGCCTGCTGCGCACCGGCTCCGCTCCGGACGACGAGGGGGTTTCCACCATGCTGATGGAGATCCACCAGGATTACGTGGTGGCCGATCCTGCCCGCGATTGGCCGGGCCTCGAGACCATTATCCTGACTGGCGCCGCCGGGTTGACCCGGGATCTGGCGGACAAACTGGCCGGCTATGTCCGGCAGGGTGGCAGTTTGCTGGTGCTGGGCGAGAGCGCCCTGGATGCCGAAAAAAAGGGATTCCTGCTCGACGTGGGCGCCACCTACCTGGGCCCGGCCAAATACCAGGAGGATTACCTGGTGGTGGGGCCGGCCCTGGAGCGGGAAATGGTTGCCACCCCCTTCCTGAATTACCAGGCTGCCATGCGGGTGGAGCCGCGCCCGGGCGCGGAAATCCTGGCCCGTTTGCGGGAGCCTTATTTCAACCGGACCTATGCCCAGTATTGCTCTCATCAGAACACGCCCTATCAGCTCGAGGAGGCGGCGCATCCGGGTGCAGTCCGTAATGGGCAGGTGGTTTTCCTGCCTCACCGGCTGGGGGAAATCTACTACAAAAACGGGGCGCGCCTGCACCGGCAGCTTTTCGCCAATGCCCTCGCCTTGGTTTACCGCCATCCCATGCTCCAGGTGGACCGCCTGCCGAGCGCCGGCCGGGTCAGCTTGCTGCACCAGCCGCAAGCCAAACGGTATGTGGCTCATTTGCTCTACGGTCCACCCTTGCAGCGGGGCCGCTGCCTGGTGATCGAAGACCTCCCGGCGGTGGAAAACGTGGCCGTGGAAATCCGCGTGCCGGAAGCGATCAAAAGGGCTTATTCGGTGCCCGGCAAACAATCGCTGGCCATCCGGCGGAGCCGGGGCGCCGCCGCCGTCAAGGTTCCGAAATTCAGCTGCCATACGGCGGTGGTTTTCGAATATTAACCAATGCTGGGGGGCAGTGCCCGGTTTCCAATTCCCGTTTATACGCGGCCACGAGCCGATCAGCCAGCCGGGTCGGTTCAGGCAAGCGGCAGCGGATGGCGCAGCGCAGCACCAGGTCCACCGCCGTGCCCAGATCCAGCCGGTGGCCCACGCTCAAATACACCGGTTTCACGCGGTCCTGGGTGCGGAGAACCAGGCCAACCGTTTCCCCGCCAATCCGCAGTTCTGCTTGCGATCCGCGCCGTGGTTCCGGTTCCGGCGCCTCGCCGATCAGCCGGCTTTTGGCGCAGCCCAAGGCGGGCAAACCGGTCAGGATCCCCAAGTGGCAGGCGAGGCCGAAACGCCGCGGATGGGCCAATCCCTGCCCATCACACATGAGGGCGTCCGGGATTTGCCGCAGCAAACGCAGGGCGGCGAGGATGGCTGGCGCTTCCCGGAAGGACAATAATCCAGGGATGTAAGGGAAACGGAGCTGGCGCCGGGCCACCCGTTCTTCACACACCCGGTTTTGAGCGAGATCCCAAACCACCACCGCCGCCAGGCAGTGGCGGCCGTCCCGGCTGAAGGCGCAATCCACCCCGGCCACCCGGGCGATGGGTGAAGCCGGTTTTTCAATCACCACCGTTTGTGCGAGCCGTCGCTGGATGGTGATCGCCTGCCGGGGACTCACACTCCAACGATGCCGGGCTTTGGGCAGTTGCATATGCTGGTTCAGCTCGGTTGGCGTTTCCTGCCGCAATCTTCGATCCGCATTCATAACTGGGCGGACTTGAATTTGCGAACACTGGGGCAGTAATCCAACCAGTTCCAATGCGGCTGGATGGGTGCGCAAACCTGGGCGCGAAGGATAACCCATAGACAGGATTACTCAATCCCAGGATCGGCAAATAATCCGTAACCTCATCCTCCCCTTTGGCGTCTCTATGATTAGTGACCAGACCCTGATCCCGCTGGGGGGATGGCTGCGGCAAGTTATTGCCGGGCTGACTCTCTTACGCGCCGGTTTGGCCTGTTCACGACCAATTAACAAAACTCGAAGGATTCTATGAACTCAAGAATGTTTCTCAAATGCACCGCCCTGGTAGCTGGCTTGTTCTGCGCTCTCACGTTCCAGGCGGCCGCACAACAAGGTGGCGGCGGCGGCGGCCAGGGGGGGCGTGGAATGATTTTGACCCAGGACCAGAACACCCAGCTGCGCGAAGCCATCCAGGCGGACATGACCCCCCTGCGGGAGAAGCTCAACGAAGCCCAAAAAGAGGCGGTCAAAGCCGCCCTGGCGGCGGATGCCAGTGAAGCCGCGGTGAAGGCCAAAGTGGAGGCCGTCTATAAGATCCAGGCGGAAATGGCCATGGTCCGCTTCAAGGCGCTGAAAAAGGTCAGCCTTACTGCCGATCAGAAATCCCAGCTGGAAAGCTCGCCCATGGGCTTCATGTCGATGTTCGGCATGGGTGGAGGCTTCGGCGCCCGTGGCAACCGGGGCGGCGGTGGCGGTGGCGGTGGTGGAGCACAACAATAATCCGCGCCTGATCGCAGCGATTTTTACTCTGCATTTTAATCATGCCTCCCGGAGGCACATCCAAGGGCCTTGAGCTTTCAAGGCCCTTTGGCTTTTCTCCCCATGGGAAAGGTTGTGCGCCGTGGCCGCTGGCCAAGCCACGAATCCGGATCGGAGGTGGCTGCGGTTCGCCATTTGACTTGCTGTGGCCTCGCAGATTATGGAACATCAGGCCGTAGTTCACCAAATTGGACCAAAGGCACGATATGCGAGAACAAGTGAACCGGCGTAATTTTCTGAAACAGTCTGCCCTGGCCTCCGCGGCGGTGGCAGGGATCAGTTTTGAGGAGCGGGCGCTGCTGGCGCAAGCGGCTCCGGCTGCTGCCCCGGGCAGCGCCGGGCAGGCGGCCGCCAGCCTGCCCCGGGGGAAATTGGGCAAATTGTCAGTGACGCGCCTGATCTGCGGCGGGAACCTGATCAGCGGATTCGCCCACAGCCGGGATCTGATCTATGTGTCGCCCCTGCTGAAGCATTATTTCACGGACGCCAAAATCCTCGAGACGCTGGCGCTGTGCGAGAAATCGGGGATCAATACAATGATCCTGCGGCTGGATGACGACACGCTGCGGGTAATCCGGGCTTTCCGCCAGGAGCGCGGGGGCAAGCTGCAATGGATCGCCCAGGTGAAACTGCCCGAGACGGACCGGTGGTCCGAAATCAAGCGGGCCATCGACGCGGGGGCGGAGGGTGTTTACATCCATGGCGGGGTGGGGGACGAGCTGGTAAAAGCCGGGCAGGTGGAAATCCTGGGGCAGGCCCTGGAAGTGATCAAAAAGAGCCGGGTAACGGCTGGCCTGGCGGGGCACCTGATCGAGGTGCCCATGGCCTGCGAAAAGGCGGGGCTGAAGCCGGATTTCTACATGAAAACCTTCAACAGCAAGAGCTATTGGTCCGCCGGGCCCAAGGAGCGCCGGGATAATTTATGGGAGGAAAACCCCCAGGCGACGAAGGCGTTCATGGCGGAGGTTGACCGGTCGTGGATCGCCTACAAAGTGCTGGGCGCGGGCGCCATCCATCCCCGCGAGGGTTTTGCGTATGCGTTTGAGAACGGCGCGGATTTCCTGTGTGTGGGAATGTTCGATTTCCAAGTGGCGGAGGATGCCCAGATTTGCCGGAACACGCTCGACAAGATCAAGCAGCGCGAGCGGCCGTGGTTTTAGAAAACACTGGCAAACCAGCGGCGGCTCCGCTACTATGAGACCAGAATGGACACGATTCTAAAGATTGAAAATCTAAGGGTCGAGTATCGCAGCCGGGAATTTGGCCAGGCGGTCAAGGTGGCCGTCAACGGGCTGAACTTGCAGGTATGCCAGGGTGAAGTGGTGGGATTCCTGGGGCCGAACGGCGCCGGCAAGACTTCCACGATTCAGGTGCTGCTGGGCTTTGTGCCGCCCACCCAAGGGGCGGCCTGGCTGTTTGGCGTGGATGTGCGCCAGCCGATCGCCCGCCAGCGCATCGGGTATCTGCCTGAGCTGACCTATTACTACAAATTCCTCAACGCGGAGGAACTGCTGCGGTTCTACGCGCGCATCTTTGGCATCCCCCCGGCGGAAGCGGACCGGCGCATCGATGCGGTGCTCAAGCTGGTGGAGCTGGAGCCGGCGCGCAAACGGCAGATCAAGACTTACTCCAAGGGCATGCAGCAGCGCATCGGGCTGGCGCAGGCCTTGATCAACCAGCCGGACCTGCTGATCCTGGACGAGCCCACCAGCGGGCTCGATCCCATCGGCCGCATGAAAGTGCGTGAAATCATCCAGCGCCTGAAGCAGGAGGGCAAGACGGTGTTCTTCTCCTCCCACGAGCTGGGGGAGGTGGAAACGGTGTGCGACCGGGTGGCCATGCTGCACCAGGGCGAGCTGAAAGTGGAGGGGCGCATCGATGACCTGGTGCGCCAGCACCAGTGCAACCTGGAACAAATATTCCTCAAACTGGCCGGCTTCGCCGGCGCCGCTTAACCGATTCCGGGCCTGACCTTATGAAAATCGTTTTTGCACTGGCTGGGGTGGTCATCAAAGAGCTTTACCGCCGGAAGGATTTTTATGTCCTGTTTTTCCTCACCGCGCTGGTGACCCTGCTGATGGGCGCCCTGAATGTATTCGACGACGGCCGGGTGGTGCGCTACCTCAAGGAAATCTGCCTGCTGCTGATCTGGATCTCGGCCCTGGTGATCGCCCTGGTGACCACCGCCCGGCAGATCCCCGCCGAGCGGGAAAGCCGCACGATATTCCCGCTGCTGGCCAAACCCGTCACGCGCGGGCACGTGGTGCTGGGCAAGTTCCTGGGCTGCTGGCTGGCCGCAGGCATTTCGCTGGTGGTTTTTTACACCTTTTTCTGCCTGGTGAGCGCTTCGCGCGAGCACTCTGTGATGTGGGCGAACTATTTCCAGGCGCTGTGGCTGCACTGGTGGATGCTGGCGATCGTGGTCGCCATGGCGGTTTGCGGTTCGGTGGTGTTCGCGGCGCCCTCTTCCACGGTCACGATCCTGTTCTGCGCGATCGCGGGCATCCTGATGCTGGGGCGGCATCTGTTCAAGGTGGCCGATCAATTGCCCGAGCCCGGGCGGGCGCTGCTGTATGTGATCTATTATGCCATCCCGCACCTGGAGTTTTTCGATTTGCGGGACTTGGTGATCCACAACGTGGCCCCGGTGCCCTGGTGGGCGGTGGCCGGAGCCACGGCTTACGCGATGGCTTATAGCGCGTTTTTCCTGCTGGGCGGCTGGCTCGTTTTCCGCCGCCAGACGATCAGCTGAACCCCGATGTTATCCCCCCAATCCATCCTGGTGCTGCTGCTGGCCTTGAGCATGACCCTGGCCACCGCCTTGCAACGCTGGTTTCTCTCCTGGGCCGGCAACCGGATGGACGAGGCCGATGTGTTGAGCGTATTGATCGGCGACAGCCGCCGCATGTTCGCCAACCATTTTTTCATCAAAGCCGATGTTTATTTTCACAGCGGGTATTACCCCAGCATTTTCGACCAGCAGGCGGCCGCCAAACGGCTGCACATGGAAGAGGGGACGATGGCCGCCGAGGGCGGTCAGCACGACGCCCACGAGGGCCACGATGAGCATGACGACCTGCCGGATTTCCTCAAAAAACCGGTCAACTGGATCGACCGGTTCGGGCGGAATTTCATCCTCACCGAACACCTCCACCCCGAAAAAGCCGCCGACGAGCGGGAGATGCTGCCGTGGTTGATGGCTTCCGCCCGGCTGGATCCCTACCAGGTTAAAACCTACACCATTGCCGCTTTCTGGCTCCGCACCCGGCTACAGAAGCCCGACCAGGCGGAGCGGTTTTTACGGGAGGGCCTGAAGCATAATCCCCGCAATCCGGACATTTTGTTCGAGCTGGGCCGGGTGCTGCACGAAAACCGCCAGGATTCCGTGCGGGCACGCAACATCTGGGAGGTGGCGCTGCGCGAGTGGGAACGGCGCGCCGCAGGCCAGAAAGATCCTGACCGCCTGCTGGAGATGCAAATCATCATCCACCTGGCCCATTTGGAGGAGGCGGAGGGGAACCTGGGCGCCGCCATCGGCTATTTGCGCAAGCTGCAGGCCGTTTCCACCAATCCCGTCCTGATCCAGCAGCAGATCAGCGATTTGGAGAAAAGGCGGTCCGCCGCTCCCAAGCCGTGAAGATCCGCCAGGCGGTCAGAACGGCAGGCGCCGGCTGCTCACAATCTTGATGCCGGCCTTGTTCATCGCCTGGAGGGCATGGGGGGCATCGTAGGGCTGGAGATTCACGCCGCGGCAGGCATCCTCCACCACCCAGGTTTTGAAGCCCAGGGAAAGGGCGTCCAAGGCGGTGTATTTCACGCAATAATCGGTGGCCAGGCCGCAGATATAGACCTCCACCACCCGCTTTTCCTTCAGGTATTCCAACAAGCCGGTGGCCTTGAGGCGGGCGTTGTCGAAAAAGGCGCTATAGCTGTCCGCCTCGGGCAAGGTGCCCTTTTTGATGATCCGGTCGAGCCGGTTTTGGATCAGCCGGGGCGGGAACGCGGCCCCCAAAGTGCCTTGAACGCAATGGGCAGGCCAGAGCGTCTGCTCCACCTGGCCTACCTGGATGATGTCGCCCGGATTGCGGTTGGGGTGGTTGCGGGCAAAACTGGAATGGTTGGCGGGGTGCCAATCCTGGGTTGCCACCAGGAGATCGAACCGGTTTTGCAGCCGGTTGGCGACCTGGATGATTTCATTGCCCCCCGGCACGGCCAAGGCGCCCTCCGGCAGAAAATCGTTTTGGATATCCACCAGGATCAAAGTCCTCGGTTGCGCGTGATCGTGGGCTGATTTTGGCATACGATAAAGGCTTCACCGCGGGCGTTTCACGGCCGCCATGCCCGGCGGGATGGGTTTCCTAAATAATTGATTATCAGTGGCTAAGGTGAAACCTTTGCCACTTTGGCACAGCTTGATGCAATTTGCTGGATTCATAACCGCATGGTCCCGCACACTTTTGACGCCGCGGAATCCCTCCGCATTCGGACAGCTTTGGAGAATATACATCCGGGAAATGCTTGGCAAGCCTTAAGAAACTAAAAAAAACGGCCGGCCGGAAGGACGAGATCCCCAATTCCGGGCGGCGTTCCCCGGTGCCGGGCGCCGGGCAAGTTGGGACCAGGCGGCGGATTTCAGCCCTTGGTGGCCTCCACGGCGGCGTTTTTTTCCGGGATTTCGATGAGGTCGCCATCCTGCAGCAGAAAAGTGTTGGCCGGATCGCGTTTTTCGAGGTTGAAGGTCCATTCCTGGCTTTTTAGCTGGCCGGGGCTGGATCGTTTGACGACGATGCGGGTGATGTCCGAAGACGCGCGCAGCACATCCGCGCCAAAGACCACCTCATACAGCGCAAAGGTGGATAGATTCTTTTTGGGTTCCGGCACTGAGGAAGCGCCGTCAGGAAATTGGATGTTCATGGGGGCTGCTATGGTGGTGAAAGCCGGTGGCGGCGACGAGCCGAGCATAATGGTTGGCGACAGCGAAACCAGATTGGTTTTCCCCTTGACGATGATCTGCACCTCACGCTTCAGGCATTCAGCTAGTGTTTCCGCCAGGTTGTGGTCCAGGCCGGACCATTGCTGGTTGATCGGGTGATCGGACTCGGGGATTTCCACGATGTCGCCCCACTCCAGCAGCACATCCTTGGTCCGATCCTTCATCTTCAAGGCGGCTTCAAGATTCAGGAGCAGGTTGGTTTCAGGGAGAACCGGCCTTTGCTTTTCAGGAAGGTCTGGAGCATCGGCCGCCTGGTTGCGGATGCGCTTGATCATGATCTGGGACAGGTCTGGAAAACGATAACGATGAGGATTTGCGAATGGATTCGCGGATGGAAAAGGGGAAGGGTGATAGATTTGAGCCATCAGCTGGAAGAGGGTGTAGCGATTCCAATCTTCCGGGGTTTTCTTGAACATCCGCTGCACTTCGGGGCCGCGGCTGGCCGAAATGAAGTTGCGGCGTTGCAGGTCATCCACAGCCCCTTTAGTCCGGAGCAAAGCCTGGATATTGGATTGGTTCTTCGCGGGATCGTCGGGATTGGCCTCGGCACCTGGATTGGGACGAATGGTCCGGGCGGGAATTGGCCCTCCGGGCATTCCAGGAGGTTGGGGCATGGCTCCAGAAAACCCAGGCATGCCCGGTCTTGGCAGGTTGGCCGCGGTTGATCCCCTGGCATAATCCAAGGGGGTTGATCCGGATTCGTCCAATACATTGACCGCTGCGCCTGCGTTGACCAGGAAATCCACGGCGTCCCGCTGTCCCCTCAATGCCGCTTGATGCAACAAGGTCCGGTTCGAATCGTTTTTAATCGTAAAATTGACATTAGCGCCGTGGCGCACCAGAAGTTCGGCCATGGTCCGGTTGAAGAAACTGGGTCGGATCACCAGCATCAATGGCGCAGCGCCATGCCAAACTGCTCCGTTCACGTTTTGGGCCAGGCAGTTGGGATCGGCGCCTTGTTTTAAAAGGAGTTCCGCGAGGGAGACCTCACCCAGGGCCACCGCCAGGTGCAGCGGGGTCGCCTGGCCCAGTTCCGTGGCGTTGGGATTAGCCTTGAACTTCAGGAGGCAGGCGGCCAGGGGCAGGTTGTTTTTGATTACCGCCACGTGCAGCGGCGTGGTGACGTTATGTTGATTGTCGTAGGTTTCCTTCACCTGGGGTGAGGCGTGGTTCTCCAGCAGGAAGCGGACCATTTCCTCCGAGCCATTGGCTGCCGCCTGGAACAGCGGTGAATGATCCCCCCGGTTGGCGTCGGCGCCGCGCCGCACCAGGAGTTCGGCCAGCGCGAGATGGTCCCCGGCCACCGCCTTGTAGAGCGGGGTGACCTGGCCCTGGTTGAGGGCATTGACGTCGGCGCCATGGTCCAGGAGGAGATCGGCTACGGTCTTGAGGCCCTGGGCGGCCGCGTAGTGGAGGGCGGTGCTGTTGCCGTTGGCTTCCGCGGGGCCGGAGAGGCAGGCGGGGATATGGATATCGGCCTTTTGGTCAAGGAGGACCTGGACGATGGTTTTGAAACCTTTGCTGGCGGCCAGCAGGAGGGCGGTGGCGCCAGTCTGGTCCGCGCGGGCGTTCACGCTGGCGCCGTGCTGGAGGAGCAGGTCCACCATGGCTTTGTGGCCGGATTGGGCCGCCCAATGCAAGGGGGTCTTGCCGCTGCCTTTCAGCTCGAGGTCGGCGTGGCTTTCGAGCAGGAATTTCGCCACCATCTGCTGGCCGTCGCGGGCCGCTTTGCCCAGGGGAGTCAGGCCATCCGCGCCCGGGACATTGATGAGGTCGGGGCTGTCCTTGATCAGAATCTGGATGCGTTTGACCTCCCCGGCTTCAGTGTCGAGCAGGATACGTTCCTTAAAATCCTTTCCCGGCTCAGTCCGGTTGGTGCTGGCGTTCAGAGCCACCAGATTTTGACGGCACAAATTAGCCAGGATGGTTTGGTCCGTGTATTCGGCCAGGAGCCGCTCATATTGGGCGGCGGCGAGGGCGGTTTTGCTTTGCTTGCGGTAGCATTCGCCCAGGCGGTAGAGGGCGGTGGCGACGATCCGGCGCTGCTCGGCGCTTTGCTGGATCACGGATTGGTAAGCCTCGATCGCGGCCTCCAGGTTGTGGTTGGCCTCCTCCTCGAGCAGGCCTTTTTGAAGGGCCTCGGTGAGCTGATCGGCGGTGGCGGCCGGGACTGCCAGCGCCCCGCAGGCGAGGGCCAGCGCGCAGAAGATCTTAAGCATTTTCATAGGCGGTCATTATGGGCCGGGGGCCGGCGGGTGGTTGTCACGGTTTTGTAAAATCGCTCCGGTTTTCGTGGCTTTCGGGATCAGGTTCCAGGCGGTAGCCGATGCCGTGCACCGTTTTCAGCCAGCGCGGGTGGTTGGGATCAAGCTCGATTTTGGCGCGCAGGGCGGCCAGGTGGTTGTCCACCGTGCGGGTGGTGGGGAAGGCGCCGTAGCCCCATACCACATCCAGGAACCGGTCGCGCGACACGGGTTCGCCGGGGCACTCGGCCATCAGCTTGAGCATGGCCATCTCCTTGGCGGTCAAATGCAGCTCTTGCCGGCCGCGCCAGGCGCGCTGCTGTTGGAAGTCGATGCCCACCTCGCCCAGCCGCAGGGTGGCCGCCACCGGGCGGCCCCGGTGGGTGCGGCGCAGCAAGGCGCGCACCCGGGCCAGCAGCTCGCGGGTGCTGAACGGCTTCACCAGGTAATCGTCGGCTCCGGCATCCAGGCCGTCCACCCGGTCCTCCACCTGGCCTTTGGCGGTGAGCATCAGCACCGGCAGTTCCCGGCCGCACCGGCGCAGCTCCGCACACAGGGCGAAGCCGTCGAGCTTGGGCAGCATGACATCGAGCAGGAGCAGGTCCGGCTTTTCCTCCAGGGCGCGGGCCAGGCCGGCGGCGCCATCGGCCTCGGAGAAAACGCGGTAGCCTTCGGCGGCCAGGCAATCCTGGAGGGCCATCCGCATGGGGGCTTCGTCTTCGATGATCAGGATTCGTTCCATGGCAAAGTTTCTGCTGCGGGCAGGCGCATGACAAACCGGCTGCCCTGGCCGGGCGTGTCGGCCACAAACACCTGGCCCCGGTGGGCCTGGACGATGTGGTGGACGATCGCCAGGCCGATGCCGGCGCCCTGGGTTTCGCGGCGCAGCTCGTTGCCCACCCGGTAAAACCATTCGAAAATGCGCCGCCGCTCGGCAGGGGGCACGCCCGGACCCTGGTCCTGCACCCACAGCTCGATCCAGCCGGGGCCGGTGGAAGGGGAGCGACCCTGGCTGGGAATTGCCAGGCCGATCCTTACTTCGGAGCCTGCTGGGGAATATTTCAAGGCGTTATCGACGAGGTTCAGCAGGGCCTGCTGGATGGCCCGGCCATCCACCATGGCCAGTCCGGCTTGCGCTGGTGCGTCGGCCGCTGGATTGGGGAGAACTGCACCGTCGGGTCGGGGATCCCGCCGCAAGGTGATTTTCCGGGCGGCGGCGGCAGGCTCCATGATCTCGAGGGTTTGGTGGATCACTTCGCCGAGGTCGGTGGACTCGAATTCATACTGGCAGCGGCCCTGCTCGATGCGGGCGAAATCCAGGGCGTTCTCGATCAACGCTCCCAGCCGCCGGCATTCCTGGATCATACATTGGAAATATTCCTGGCGGCGGGCTTCGCCCGGCACGCGCCCCTGCGCGAGGCTTTCAGCCATCAGCCGCAGGGAGGCGATGGGGGCGCGAAGCTCATGGGAAACGCTGGAGACGAAATTGCTTTTCAGCTGGTTCAAGTGGCGCTGCCGCCAGTAGGCCAGGCCGGTGGCGCCGAGGCCGGCCAGAGTGCCGAGGGAGGAGGCTGCCACCAGGATCCCAAACCAGGTGGTGCGCTGCTGCTGCCGGGCGAACAGGAGCGCCGGCTGGCTCAGGGCGATGGCCACTTTGATTTGCCCGCCCAGCCGGGTGGCTGAGGCCAGAACCTGGCCTGGCGATGGCCCGGCGGCGCTGGGGCTGGCCACGGCGCGTCCGGCGGCCTCAAACCGGATGCTGCAATAGCCCGGGATGGCATTGGAATTGGCCGCCACCAATCGGGCCAGCAGGTTTTGCACTTCCAGGATGGGCAGGGCGGCCACCCAGCGGGAGCCAGGCGTGCGGCTGGCCAGCCAGGAGCCATGGCCCTCCACCCAGGCCAGCCGGGCGGCATCGGCTTCCAATTCCAGGCGCGCAGGTTCGGGCCGGGCCGAGCCAACAGTTCCTTCCCCACCCGCGCCCAGGCTGGCGCCGATGACGGCCCGCCCAGCCGCGGTTTTTGCGCAAGCCCGGTGGAGCATCCGCGCGGTTTCATCACCTTCCCAAAGCGCCAGGGCGGCCAGTGGGTGGGCGGGCGGCGGGGGAGAAACCAGCGGCCAGGCTTCCTCTGCCAGGGCCAGGAACGGACGGGAGGCCGGGGAGGGATTTTCCAAGGCGTGGGCGCAGGCAGCCAGCAGCCAGGCCTGGAGGCTGGGAGACGGCGTGGCTGGCGTTATTGGGGGCTGGGCCGCGGGCGGGCGGGCGGGCAAATTGCCGGTGGCGATGGCGCCTGGCTTGAGCAGCAGGCGCACCAGGTGGGTATCGGCCAGGGTTTTTAGGGGCAGGCCGCTTTCCGCCAAAACGCCAGGATGATGATCGGACACCTCCTCCAGCAAAGCCCGGCCGGCCGGCCATTCCGCTTGTTTCAGCCGCAGAACCCCCAGGAAATAGCGGGCCCGCACGGTGAAGGGGGCCGGCTCTCCGGCGGCCAGCAAAGCTTCGAGGCTGGCGCTGGCTTTGGGGGTGTCCTGTTCCACGTATTCGGCGGCTTGGGCAGTTTCCCACAGCTGAAGCTGCCGGGGCGCCAGTGCCGCGCGGCCGGAATCCTGGGAGGGGGGCGCCGCCAGCAGGGGCGGGGGAAGCGCCAGCTGGCCCTGGCTGTCCATTTGGAAGGCGCAGCCCTGGCCGCGTTGTCCGCGTTGTCCGGCACGGAGGGCGTCCGCCGCGAGCCGGTTGGAGGCCGGGGACTGGCTCCAGGCGATGGCTTCCTGGCTCGCCGATTGCAAGGCGCGCCAGGCCTGGTCCGCCAGGCCGCTGGCGAGATAATCGGCCCGCTCGCGGGCTTCGCGCTGGACCGCCAGGCGGTCCTGGCGCAAGGCCACGATGCCCAAGCCGGTCAAAACGGCCACGGGCAGGACCACCAGCAGCCCCAGCCCCCACCAGGCCGCCGGCCGCATGCCTTGGCTGTGTAATTTTCGCGCCATGCCTGGCTGATTACATGCCCCATCAGCGTGGACAAAGCAATGGCTTATCCATCCCGGCTGGGTGCCAGCCAAACACCTTATGCCGCCCGGGGCGGCTGCAAACCGGAATACAGGATGGCGCCATCCGGACGGATGAAGGCCTCCGCGGGCGCCAGCGCGGCCAGGTCTTGACCCGTGTAACGGCTGGACAGGAAATGGCAGGATTTATGCTCCAAGCCGGGCGGGCCGGGGGAGGAGACAGGCTGAGCCGTGAACCGACCGGCCAGCAGGAGATCGATATAAGAAAGGATCTCCGGGCGGAATCCAGGCGGAAAAGCGGGGCGGCCTTGGAGTTCCTCCCAGGTGAAACCGGTGAAAACGAGGACGCTTAACGGGGTTTCCCGCCGGATGCGCTGGAGCAGGGGCAGCAGGCCAGCGCATTGTTCCAGCGGTTCGCCGCCGGTGATGGTTACTCCTTCGATATCCCCGCCGAGGGCGGCGGCCTGGCCGAAAAGATCATCCACGCCGGCACGGCGGCCAGCGCCGGAAGGATGGGTTTGGGGATTGAAACAGCCAGGGCACCGCAATGAGCAGCCCTGGACCCAAAGCACCCAGCGGCAGCCGGGGCCGTTGGCCCGGCTGCGCGCCACCACTTCGTGGATCAGGATCTTGATGCGATCAGGCGAGGGCCTTTTGCAGGAACTTCAGGCCCTTGACGGCGATCTCTTTCTGGCTCTTTTCGATCATGCGCCAGATGGAGGCCGCCTTGGCGATCACTTTGACGTCCGGCGTGAAGGATTCGATCACCGCGAATTGCTTGTAGCCAACCTGCTTCAAGGCTGTGGCGATGCCGGGCCAGTCGGTATGGTCGCTGCCCGGAGTGCCGCGGTCGCTGCCGCAGGCGTGGAAATGGCCCAGCAGCTTGCCGACCTTGCGGATGGCCTTGGGCGAGGATTTCTCCTCGATGTTCATATGGAAGGTGTCCAGGTGGATCAGCAGGGCGGGGTGGCCGACATCCTTGACCATCTGGAGGGCCTGGTCGGCGGTGTTGATGAAATCGGTCTCAAACCGGTTCAGCGGCTCGAGGGCGATCTTGACGTTGCGTTTGGCGGCGTAGGCGCAGACTTTCTTCAGGTTGCGGACCACGGTGGCCCACTGGGTCTTGCGCTCCTTGTCCGGCACCGCGTCGGCGCGGCCCACCGAGGAATACAAGGGTCCGGCGAAGGTGGGGCAGCCCAGCACCTGGCAGTAATCAATCATCTTGAAAATGTAATCGAAGCTGTTTTTCTGCTGCTGGGCATCGCCGCGCAGGTCCCGATCCGGGCCGAAGGCGCCGCACATGGTGCTGCACACCAGGCCATATTTATCCAGCTCGGCCTTGACGAAGGCGGGATCGATGTGGGCGGCGTCCTCGATGGCCAGTTCCACCGCGTCAAAGCCCCAAGCCTTGAAATCCTTGAACAGGCGGGTGCTTTCGTTGGTGAAAGGCGAGGTGAACAAAAATGTGTTTATGCCAAACTTCATATAATGGATTCCTTTTTTTGGGCATATCATAGGCATTCGGCCCGATAAGTCAAGCCGCGCAATACCGCTTGGCAGGAGCCGGGCAGCGTGTTAGCGTCGATCTCATGCATGAAATAAGGATCAGCCAAACCGCTCCCCGGACCACCGGGCGCAGTCCCGGTCAGTGGTTTGGCGGACTTGGATTGCGAATAGGAAAAGTTTGGATGAAAACAACGCACACGATCATTTGCCTGCTCCTGCTGGCCGGTCCGGCAGGCCGGGCGGTTGAAACACCCCTCGCCCCGGAGGATGCCACGGCGCTCCGGGCCGCCATCCGGGATCTGGCCGCCACCTATGGCCCGGCTTACCCCGGCGCCCCGCAATATCTGCAGCGCCTGGCGGCGCTGGAGGGGGAAGCCACCAGCGGCGGCGACACCCAGCGCCTGCGCCAGGCGTGGTCGGAATTGCGCCAGGAGGCGCTCCTGGCCAACCCGCTCGTCTCCGGCCAGCCGATCCTGTATGTGTCCCGCCCCCAATACAAACCGGACCATCACAACACCGCCACGTTTTTCCCGAACGCCCGCGGGGAGTTTAACAGCGGCTCGTTCACGCAGGGCGGGGCGTTGAGGGTGCTGCACCTGGGAGCCACCCGGCGCGTGGCCACGATCCTGGATGTCCCGCAGGGGATGGTGCGCGATCCCGAGGTGAATTTCGACGGCCGCCGGATGGTGTTCGCCCTGCGGCGCACCCCGGCGGACAGCTATCACATTTACACGGCACAGAGCGATGGTTCCGCGCTCAAACAGCTGACCACCGCGGCGGACGTGGACGATTTTGACCCGTTTTTCCTGCCGGACGACCACATCGCCTTCACCTCGACCCGCGAGCCCAAATATTGCATGTGCAACCGGCACATCATGGCCAACCTCTACCGCATGGAGCCGGACGGGGCCAACATCCACCAGATCGGCAAGAGCACGCTCTTCGAGGGCCACGGCAGCGTGATGGACGATGGCCGCATTCTATATGACCGGTGGGAGTATGTGGACCGCAACTTCGGCGATGGCCAGGCTCTATGGACCGTGAACCCGGATGGCACGGCCCACACGGTCTTCTGGGGCAACAATACCGCCTCCCCGGGGGCGGTGATCGACGCCCGCATGATCCCCGGCACGCAGCGGGCCGTGTGCGTATTCGGATCGTGCCACGACCGGCCCTGGGGCGCGCTGGCCATTGTGGACCGCCGCCTGGGCCTGGACGGCGGCAACCCGGTGATCCATATCTGGCCCGCCAGCGCCCGCAGCCTGATCGGGGTGGGGGATTTCGACACCTTCACCCGGGTGCGGCTGCGCTACGAGGATCCGTGCCCGCTGTATGATCCGGCCCGGCCGCAGACGGCCGGCAAATACTTCCTATGCTCCCGCATGACCGGCCAGGGCGAGCAGATGGGGATTTATCTGCTGGACACCTTCGGCAACGAAATCCTGGTGCACACGGACGAACGCGGCTGTTTCGATCCCCTGCCGCTGGCGGCCCGGCCCCGGCCCCCGGTGATCCCGGCCCGCCGCAACTACGAGGAGCCGGCGGGCACGTTCTATGTGCAGGATGTTTACGAAGGCACCCACATGGTGGGGGTGGCGCGCGGTTCGGTGAAATTCCTGCGGGTGGTGGAATCCCCGGAGAAACGGTTCTGGACCGATCCCGCCTGGGGCGGGCAGGGCCAGGAAGCCCCCGCGATGAACTGGCATGATTTCAACAACAAGCGGATTCTGGGCACGGTGCCCGTGGAGGCCGATGGCTCGGCTTATTTCACGGTGCCAGCGGAGCGGTTTGTCTATTTCCAGCTGCTGGACGAAAACGGCATGATGGTGCAGTCCATGCGCAGCGGGGCCCAGGTGCAGCCGGGCGAGCGCCAGGGCTGTGTGGGCTGCCACGAGGATCGCCGCCGCGCGCCTTCTCCCGCCGCCGCCACCATGCCCCTGGCCCTCAAGCGGGCACCCACCAGCCTGGATGGCTGGTATGGGCCGGTCCGGTTTTTCAATTACGCCAAGGAGGTCCAGCCGGTGTTCGACCGCCACTGCGTGAGCTGCCATGATTACAGCAAGCCGGACGGCGCCAAGCCCATCCTGAGTGGCGACCGGGATCTGGCCTTCAATGCATCTTATATAGATCTGTGGCAGAAGAAATACATCCGGTCGGTCGGGGCCGGCCCGGCGCAGAACCTGCCGGCCTTAAGCTGGGGATCCCACCGCAGCCCGCTGGCGGCCACGCTGCGCCGGGAGCACCACGGCGTGAAGCTCAGCGCGGAGGATTTCGCCCGGGTGGTCACCTGGATCGACATCAACGCCCCGTATTACCCTTCCTATGCCAGCGCGTTCCCGGGCCACCTGGCCGGGCGGGCGCCGTTGACTGGCGCGGAACTCGAGCAGCTGAAGAAATGGACCGGGATACCCCTGGCCAATCTGGCGAGCCACGACCAGAACCGGGGGCCGCAAATCAGTTTTGACCGCCCGGAACTGAGCCCCTGCCTGGCCGGTTTGAAGGGAAAGAACCCCGATGCTTACGCCGGGGCGCTGGCCATCATCCGGACCGGGCGCGAGCGGCTGGCCGCGAACCCGGAGGCCGACCGCGATGAATTCCAGCCGTGCGAGATGGACCGCTGGCGCGACGCCAAGTATGTGGCCCGCCAGGAAATCGAGCAGCGCAACCGCCTGGCCATCCGCACCGGTGAAAAAATCTACGACCAGGGCATGGAGATTAGCCCCATCCGCTAGGCGCTTTATGATGCGTATTGTGAAACCGGCCGCCGGCGTAATCCCGTGGGGCCGGCGTCTGGCGGGCCTTGCCGCCTGGGTTTGTCTGGGGCTGTTGATGGCCCGTGCGGAGAATTCGCCGGCTGGCGCCCAGCCGGGTGGCTGGCCGGGAGCGGTGATCCGTGGCCGCCAGAGCCTGGTTCAGATCGGCAACGACCAGCCCGCCCGCCAAAAAGCCGCCACGGCCCTGGCCCGTTCCCTGGAAACCGAATTCCCCCGGCAGATGGATTGGGTGATGCAGGATTTTGGCAAGAACCTGCCCGCCTGGCTGGAAAGCAGCGCGCCCCTCAGCCAGCCCGTCTTGGAGCGGGTGCTGGCCGAGGCCGGGGCGGCGGGCGGACCACTGCGGAACGAATTGGCGGAATTGGGGGCGGTGGCGCCCGGGGATGCCCGCTGGCTGGCGTTCTACGAACGGGCGGCCGGTTTGCGCCGGGAGGCCAGGCTGCGGCCCTTGGTGGCCCGGTGGCCGAAGATAGTGTTCACCAAGCACCAGGTGCTCGGCGGATCGCATTACGCTTATACTGAGGGCCAGTCCGATGCCCAGAATGAGCGGCAATTCGATCCGGGGGCAGCCCTCTGCATCCTGGATCTTGCCGGGGCCGCAGGGAAAGTCCAAACCCTGGTGGACGATCCCCGGGGTGTGGTGCGCGACCCGGATGTTTCCTGGGATGGCCGGCGCATCCTCTTCGCCTGGAAAAAATCGAACCAACAAGACGATTACCATCTGTATGAATGGCAGGTCGAAACGGGCCAGGCCCGGCAGTTGACCACCGGCCTGGGCTGCGCGGATTATGAGGGCGCTTATCTGCCCGGGGGGGACATCCTTTTCAACTCCACGCGCTGCGTGCAGACGGTGGATTGCTGGTGGACCGAGGTGAGCAACCTTTACCGCTGTGATCCCAACGGCCAGTTCATGCGGCGGCTTACCTTCGACCAGGTGCACGACAACTACCCGGCGGTGCTGGCGGATGGGCGGATCATTTACACCCGCTGGGAATACAATGACCGCGGCCAGATCTATGTGCAGGGCTTGTTCCAGATGAACCCGGACGGGACCGCCCAGGCCGAATTCTACGGCAACAATTCCTGGTTCCCCACGTCGGTGCTGCACGCCCGGGGCATTCCCGGCACGCAGAAGGTGGTGGCCATCTTCGCCGGCCATCACACCCGGCAGACCGGCAAGCTGGGCATCCTGGATCCGTCCCGCGGCCGCCAGGAGAATTCGGGCGCCCAGCTGATCGCGCCAGTGCGGCCCACCCCGGCCGATAAAATCGATGCCTACGGGCAGCAGGGGGAACTTTTCCAATACCCTTATCCGTTCGACGAACAAACCTTCCTCGCCGCTTACTCGCCCCATGGCTGGGCGCGTTCGCCCGCTCATTTTGGGATTTACCTGGTAATGGCTGATGGCCGCCGCGAATTGCTGGCCGCGGATCCAGCCACCTCCTGCAGCCAGCCGGTTCCCCTGGCGCCCCGCGTGGAGCCGCCGGTGCGGCCCAGCCTGGTCGATTACCGCCAGGACACCGGGGTTTACTATCTGCAGGATATTTACAGCGGGCCGGGATTGCGGGGCATTCCCCGGGGGAGCATCCCCCGCCTGCGCGTGGTGGCGCTGGATTTCCGCGCCGCCGGCATCGGCTGCAACTACAGCTCCGGCCCGGCCGGCGGGGCCCTCTCCAGCACCCCCATCTCCATCGGCAACGGCGCCTGGGACGTCAAGGTGGTGCTCGGCAGCGCCCGGGTTTTTCCCGATGGCTCGGCCTGTTTCACGGTGCCCGCCCGCACCCCGGTCTATTTCCAGGCGCTGGACGAGCGCGGCTATGTGGTGCAGACCATGCGCAGCTGGAGCACCTTGCAGCCCGGCGAGAAATCCTCCTGCGTGGGCTGCCACGAACCCAAGAACGCCACTCCGCCCAATTTGGACGGCCTGACGCTGGCGTTCAAAGCCGGACCCCAGGCGCTCGAGCCTTTTTACGGTCCGCCCCGCGGCTTCAGTTTCGCCCGGGAAATCCAGCCCGTGCTGGACCGCCACTGCGTCCGGTGCCATAACCACCACGAGCTGCTGCTCCAGCGCGCCGGCCTGCAGCCGCCCCCCGCGGTGCGGCCCGCCATCCAGACCAATTCGGTTTTCAGCCTCCGGGACACCCCGGTGCGGGAGGAGCTGTCGCGCCGCCTGTGGAGCGCCTCCTACCTGGCTTTGTCACAAGCCCGGTTGTCGGATCGTTTCAACAATCCCCACCTGGCGGGGGAGGCGGGCGAATTGGTCAACTGGATCGGCGCGCAATCGGTTCCGGAAATGCTCCCGCCCTATTTCCAGGGGGCCGCGCGCAGCCGGTTGATGAATTTGCTCGCCAACGGCCATGAGGGTGTGACACTCTCCCGCGAAGAACTCGAAAAAATGGCCTGTTGGATTGATTTGCTGGTGCCGTTTTGTGGCGATTACGCCGAGGCCAATGGTTGGTCCGCGGCGGAAGCCGGGAAATATGCGCATTTCCTGGAGAAGCGGCGGCAGCTGGAGCGCGCAGAGCAACGCGGTATTCAGGCGTTGCTGAACCGATTGAATAATGCAGAATGATGGGACACCGAAATGAATATGAAAACAAATATCAACCTACACTGGAGTCTGTTGCTGGCCTGCCTGGTTTCCAGCGCGGCGGCCGCGGAGAATTATCTCTCGCCTTCGGCGGTCGTGGCCAGCTCCGATGGCAAACAATTATACATTGCCGAAGCCACCGCCGGGCAGGTGGCTGTGTTTGACGTGGCGGCGGGCAAGGTGGCCCAAACCTGGAAGCTCCCCGCCAAGCCCACCGGCCTGGCGCTGGCCCCGGAGGGCGGCCGCCTCTATGTGACCTGCGGCGTGGCCGACGGCCGCGTGGAGATCCTCCAGCTATCCGATGGCAAATCGGTGGGATCCCTGAAAACCGGCCATTCGCCGGCGGCGCCGGTGGCCAGCCCCGATGGCCAGCGGCTGTATGTCTGCAACCGGTTCATCAACCAGGTCGCCATTTTCGATCTCGCCGCCCGGAAGGAAGTGGCCCGCGTGCCGGTGGCCCGCGAACCGGTGGCCGCCGCGCTGACTCCGGATGGCAAATACCTGTTCGTGGCCAACCTCCTGCCCACCCAGCCGGCTGACCAGGATTACGTGTCGGCGGTGGTGAGCGTGATCGACACGGCCGCCGCCAAGGTGGTCGCGGACATCCAGCTGCCCAACGGCAGCACCAGCCTGCAGAGCGTCTGCGTGTCGCGTGACGGCCGCTACGCCTACGTGGTGCACACCCTCTCCCGCTACCAGCTCCCCACCACCCAGCTCGAGCGCGGCTGGATGAACACCTCCGCCCTCACGGTCATCGACGTGGCCGCCAAAAAACGGCTGAACACCCCGCTGCTGGATGATGTGGATCTCGGCGCTGCCAATCCCTCCGGCGTGGCCTGCACCGCCGATGGCCGCAATGTGCTGGTGATCCACTCCGGCACCCATGAGCTGAGCGTCATCGACCAGGCCGCCCTGCTGGACAAGCTGAACCGGGTGGCCAAGGGCGAGAAGGTCACCGAGGTTTCCGCGACCCCGGACGACGTGCCCAACGATCTGAGTTTCATGTATTCGCTGCGCAAGCGCATCAAGCTGACTGGCAACGGGCCCCGCGGTTTGGCGGCCATCGGCCGGCAGGTTTACACGGTTGAGTATTTCACCGACAGCATGAGCGTGGTGGAGCTGGACACTGAAGGCTACAAGCAGGTCCGCAAGATCGCGCTGGGGCCGGAGCTGCCCTTGAGCCAGTTACGCAAGGGTGAGATGTTCTTCCACGATGCCGACCTGTGCTTCCAGCATTGGCAAAGCTGCGCCACCTGCCATCCGGATGTGCGCGTGGATGCCCTGAATTGGGATCTGCTGAACGATGGTTTGGGCAATCCCAAGAACACCAAGAACATGCTCCTGGCGCACCGGACCCCCCCCGCGATGTCCCTCGGTGTGCGCGACACCGCCGAAACCGCGGTCCGCGCCGGCATCCGCAGCATCCAGTTTGCCGTGCGGCCCGACGCCGACGCGGTCGCCATTGACGAATTCCTGAAATCGCTCCAGCCGGTGGCCAGCCCGCGGCTGGCCAACGGCCAGCTCAGCAAGGCCGCCGAACGCGGCAAAAAGATCTTCGAGGGGGGCGCCGGCTGCACCACCTGCCATCCCTCGCCGCTGTTCACCAACTTGAACCAATACGATGTGGGCACCGGGCGCGACCGTGAAGCCTACATGGCCATGGACACCCCCACCCTGGTGGAAGTGTGGCGCACGGCCCCTTACCTGCACGATGGGCGCGCGGCCACGATCCAGGATATTTTCCAGAAATACAATATCGGCGACCAGCACGGTACCACCTCCAACCTGACCGCCCAGGAATTGAACGACCTGGCCGAGTACGTGCTATCCCAGTAGGACTGGAGCAGATGTCTTCCCCGCGGGGGAGGAGGAGCGGAAGCGCTTTTCCTCCCCCCGTTTTTTTCACTGGATCAATCCGCGCCACCCGTCCGCCCGCCACGTCCTTTTTAATGGCCCGCCTCAGCCCGGCGCGGGTTTTGCAGGAGTTCAGCCAGGCCTGCCGGGGATGGCCGCCGGGCCGTGCGCGGCGGATCAGCAGCGCTGGCAGATCTTCACTTCCGCCCCCGTCCCCCTGAAAAGTTGCTGGAAATCCAGGCGTGCCGCCCCGATAATGCCGCCATGAATACCCATGCATCCATTTTGGCACTGGTTATAAACTTGCTGGCGGCCGCTCCGTTGCACGCCCAAAACGCCGCTCCGGCGGATCGCAACGCCGTCAACACCACCGCCCGGCCGGGCGGCATGCTGGCGGACTCCCCGGTGAAGTTCCCCATGCAGGGGGCGCTGCCTGCCAAATACCCGCCCGATGTGCCGGTGCGCAACGAGCCAGCGGAAAAAGATTATTATCTCTTCAGCACGCCCTGCCGCTCGCTGGCCCAGATCGCCGAAATCCAGGCCGGCTTGCCGGCGGGCAAATTCACCCCGCCCGCGAATGATTGGCGGCAGCTCCCGCGCACACGCCGGATTCTGGCCGGCGGCGGCGAACTGCGGCTGCTCGCTCTGGGCGACAGCATTGTCAACGACACGATGCGCTCCGGCTGGGTGGCGCAGCTGCGGGCGGCTTATCCAAAGGCCAGGATCGAAGCGATGGTTTATGTGCGAGGCGGCGGCGGCTGCCAGCATTACAAGGAAGGCGACCGGGTTGCCAAATACATCCTCCCCTGGCGGCCGAATTTGGTTTACATCGGTGGCATCAGCCAGCGGGATATTGCCAGCATCCGCGAAGTCATCCGGCAGTTGCGCGCCGGGCTGCCCGAGGTGGAGATCCTGCTGGCCACCGGCACCTTCGGCACCACCGATCCGCGCGACGCCGATGCCCTCGCCAAGGCCCCCCATTCCGGGACCGGCGCTTATGGCCTGGCATTGCACGCGCTCGCCGCTGAGGAGCGCTGCGCCTGCCTCGACCTGACTTCCCCGTGGGCCGAATACATCCGGTCCACGCAGCTGCACCCCCATCTGTTCTATCGCGACGCGGTCCACGCCAACGAGGCGGGCGAGCAGATCCTGGCCAGGATCATGATGGCTTTTTGGACGGCGGCCAAACCGGCCGGCGGAGATTAGCCCAGGTTTCGCATTTGGAGATATAAACCGTTGATAACCAACGGTTCGATCTGCCTGGCACTATCCAGCCGCGCGGGTTGGCGGGAGGGGCCTGAACCGCCCATGAAAAAGAGGATCCTGGCGGGAGCCTGGCCGCCATCGTAGAGTTGGCAAGTGAAAAACGGATATACTGCCATAATCCAGCAGGATGGTGATTGGTGGATCGGCTGGGTGGCAGAGGTGCCTGGAGCCAATGCCCAGGAAAAAACCAAAGCTGAGCTGTTGCTTAGCCTGCAGGAAGCCCTGCGCGATATTTTGGAGTTGAACGGTGTTTAGCGGGGAGCGTTTCCTGCCCCAGCCACCTCAAGCAACTTTGACCTGGATCAAAGCGGGATTCTGTTGAGTGCGGTAGTGTGGGCTGAAGGTTGAATTATGGCTAAAAGGAAAATAATCCAGATCGATGAGCAGAAGTGCGACGGCTGCGGCCAGTGCGTGCCGGGCTGTGCTGAGGGTGCGCTCAAAATTGTGGCGGGCAAGGCCCGGTTGGTGAGCGAGGTCTATTGCGATGGCCTGGGAGCCTGCCTGGGGGAATGCCCCCAGGGGGCCATCTCGATGGTGGAGCGGGAGGCGGCGGAATTTGATGAGGCCGCCGTCCAGCAGCACCTGGCCAAAGCGCCGTCTGCCCGGCCGCCCATACCGATCCTGGAACCGCTGTTCCAGGGCTGCCCCAGCTCGCGCATGCCGCGGTTCGAGGCTGCCCGGGGCGCGGTCCCGGAAGCTCTGGCGGCGGCCCCAGCCCCGGCTGCGCAGCTCCGGAATTGGCCGGTGCAGCTGCACCTCGTGCCTGTCCGCGCGCCATATTTCGATCAGGCCCGGCTGCTCCTGGCGGCCGATTGCGTGCCGTTCGCCTTCCCGGATTTCCACCGCCAGATGCTGCGGGACCGCGTGCTGCTGATCGCCTGCCCCAAGCTGGACAACGTGGCGGCCTGCCGCCCCAAGCTGGAGCAGATTTTCACCCAAAACGCCCTGCAATCCATCGAGATCGCCTATATGGAAGTGCCCTGCTGTGGCGGGTTGGTGCGCCTGGTGCAGGAAACGCTGGAAGCCTCGGGCATCAATCTCCCCGTCACGCTCATCCAGGTCGGCATCCGGGGGGATATCCTTAACCGCCAAACCGCTCCGAGACCCGCCGGACCGCTCGTCAAAAACCACTGAAGCGCAGCCGGTAAAAGCGCTCGCGAGGCATTTCCGGCAGGCGGTTGGTGAGGGCCACGCTGCGGCGGGAAGCCTCAGCGGCAAAATTGGCCAGGACCACCCATTGGGGGGCCGAGAGCGACTCCGAAAATTCCACCTGGCACGCCCGGTTGGCGGGTGCCTCGAAAGTCAGCACGAATGCCCCCTCCAGCCACTGCGCCTGGCCAATTATTAATTTGTTCGGGTCGGCGCCTGCCAGGTAATTGGCCGCCCCGGGCGACGCTGAACCGGGAAAGGAGAGGATTCGGGCGGCTCCATCGGGCCACCGCCCTTGGGAGATGCCTGGCGATTGGGCAGCATAGGCCACACGGTCGATCACCGCCAGATTGGTGTCGAGCAGCCAGATGGTTTCCCCGGAGGCGCTCAATTTGAAGGGGGTGTGGTCCGCCTCCATGCCGGCCGGCTGGCCGGCGAAAAACGTGGCAAAGCCCCGGGCGCCGATAAACGACAGGGGGGCGATTGGCGAATCGGCCGCCGCCCCCTGGCCGGCAAGCGTTAATCCAGTCAGCGGCACGGGCAGGGGTTGGGGATTGTATAATTCAAGCCAGTCCTCGCCCGCCACCGGGCTGGCCATCCACTCGTTGATCTTGAGCGGGCCGGCCGGACCCAACGGCTGCGCCGCATTGGCGGCGCCGGGGGTGGGACGGGCCAATTGCCAGGCGCCGCTGCCATCGGGCACCCGGCCGATCGAGAGATCGGGCGCCTGCAGGCCATACTGCACGGCGTCCTTCAATACGGGGCCGGCGGCGCCCGGGCTGAAAAGCAGCACCGTTTCCCCCTCCGCCTTCAGCCCGAAGCCGGTGTGCCATCCCGGGTTGGTGAGGATGCGGTCGCACCACACCACCTGTCCGGCGTGGGGAGGCAGGACGGTTCCGGGCGGGAACAGGTATTTTTGCGGGGCGAACACGTCGTCGCTGAGGCTCCAGCCAGAGATATCCACCGGCTGCGAACCGGGGTTGTGAAGTTCCACCCAATCCGCCAGGGAGGGATTGCCCGGCTGGGGGGTGCGGTTGCCGGCGGCGATCTCATTCAACACCACCTCGCTCCCGCCGAAGGTGGTGATCCGAATTTCCTCCAATGACAGCCCGAAAACGAGGTCGGAGCTGGCGGCGCTGGATTGGTGAACCTCCACGGCCAGGACGTTGTCTCCTGCCGCCAGGTTGGTGGTGGCAACGTCGATGGGGCCTTCGTAAACGGCATCACCCACGCTTGAACTAGCCAGGGTGGAGTAGGAAACGGCCTGGCCGGGCATCCTCAGGCGCTGGAATTCCTGGCCGTTCAAATAGAATGCCGCGCCATCGTCGAGCACCACGTTCATCCGCAGGCGGGCGCTGGCGGCATTCCCCGAAAACGTGAAGTGGGTCCGGAAATAATAGGCCAATTGCCCCAGCTTGAGCGGGGTGCGGATGGCTTCGGGCAGCGCCGCGGTTTCCACGGCGAGCAAGGCCGGGCCGCCGGGCCAGGAGCGGTCATCGTAGGCGGCCTGGCGCCAGCTGGCGTCCAGGTTCGTGGCGGTCTGGTTGTATTTCCAGGTGGTGCTGGCATCGATGGCGGCCAGGGAGACCACGTTGGTCTGCGGCCGGCTCACCAGCCCGAAGGCGAAGGCGGTTTCATCCGAAACCAGGGAGGGGTGGCCATTGGTGTCCTGGTAAGTGCACCGCCAGTAATAAGTTTCCCCGAAGCGCAGCTGTGCGAAGGGGATCGGCAGGGAAACCAGCCAGTTGGTGGATTCCAGCCGGAACACCGGCGCGGCGTAGGATCCGCTGGCGGACCGGATCTCCCAGGTGGTGGAGGTCTGCGCCGGGGCGGGATTGGTGCTATGCAGGTATCCGCTGGCCCGCAGCTCCGATGGCGGCAGGGCGGTGGCGCCATTTAAAGGCCATTGATTCACCGGTTTGACCGGCCGCTGGAAGATCCCGAGGCCGCACTGGCTCATCACGGAGGTCTGGCGGCTGGCAGCGAAGCTCCGGTAGCTCCCGTAGCCCAGGGCGGCCACGTTGTCCGGGTGGAGCAGGGTGTTGACGAGGAGAAAATTCCGCTCTTTGAGTTCCTGCCGGAACGCCTTGATGAAGCTGTCCTTGAAGAAGTTCGGGCCGCGGAAATTGTTGCTGCGGTCGCCGGCCTCGCCCGCGAAAATGGAAGCGCCTGCATCGCCGAACATGGCGTCCATGTCCCAGGGCAGCATGGTCCACAAACCATTGGCTTGCTGCCAGAAAAAGTGGTTCTGGGTGGTGTCGTCCCAGGGGCACATCCAATTGAGCACCGCATGGTAGGTGAGCATTTTATCGATGTCGAAATGCTCCAGGAAAAAGGCCCGCAGGGCCGGAACCTTCGGGTTGGCCGCGGCGGCGGTGTCTCCCCGGGCCTGCCACATCCCTTCGATCAGGTTCTGAAAAAAAGTGCCGCCTTTCCAATCGTGGTCCTGGATGGGATAGGTCCACTGATAGCGCGCCAGCGGTGTCCAGTAGGGCGGCCTGGCGGGCAGCAGGGAGCCATCCCCGCGCCCGTAAGGCCCTTCGCCAGCGGGGGGATCGATGACCCCCATGGATTTGTAGAATTCCCCCGGTTTTTCCTCCGGCGTCCCCGGATTCAGCGCCGCCTGCTCCCGGTGATAACGCTGCAGCATCTCCTCCGTGTAATCCTCCAGCTCCAGCCGGGTCAGGCGCCCATGATCGTTCACATAAAGGTCCACCCAGCGGGTGCCGCTGGCCGGCAGCCCCGCCGCGCGGAACAGGCCATAGGCAGCCACGTTGTCGTTGCCTTTTTCGGTCACCAGCAGGGTCTGCTGTCCCTGGTGCAGGCGATAACGCGGGAAGAAAAATTTGTAGGACTGCTTGCCCGGGCTGCGGTTGTAACGGCTGCCGTGGTAACGCACCTGGATGTCGTGGACGATGCCGTCCGCCACAAATATGGCCGGTTCGGTGGCATCCCAGGAGGCCCGGGGATAGCCCGGCGGATCGGGGCTGGCCACCCGGCGCGGGTTTTGGCTGATGTTGGTGGACAGGGTATTCAGGCTGGCGGTGGAAATGAACAAATCATACGCCGGGTAGGTGGAGGTGCGCGCCGGGCTCACGAAGCAGGCGTGCCAGGCGAAGGGATCCTCCGCCCGGGGCGACACCACTTCCCAGCGGCCGGCCCGCTCCGCCTTGATCCGGTAGCGGACCACGCTGCGGTCCGCCTGGCCGGGCAGCGGCGCCGTGAAGCGGCCTTCCGCCGGGTTCCCGGCGGCGCTCATGGCCACCTGGGCGGCCGGCTCGTTGGTGGCGTTGGGATTGTCCAGGAAATACTCCACCTGCACGGCTCCCAACTCGTTCGTGGCGGAGAAGCCCGCCTGGAGGCGCACCGCCTGGCCGCCCCGGATGGCAGTTTGCCCGTCCTGGGCCTGGGTGGCGGAAAGCTCCACCACCACCGGCAACGGCAATTCCCGGTGCGTGGCATTAGGCCGGCCGGGGCTGGGTCCGGTGGCCAGCGGCGAAGCCAGCCAATTGGCGGGATCATGCCCGGAGGTTTGGAAGCTGATCCGCTCGAGCGAGCGGCCGCGGTATTGGTAATCGGCATGCCTCAGGCGGGTCCAATCCTCGCCCGCCCCCAGGCCGTCCGCCGCAATCGGCCAGGGGAATCCCGCCGAGTAATTCACCGCGTCCACCGTCCGGCCTTGGCTGTCCCGCAATACCACCTTGTCTCCCGCGTTCCCCAGCCCGCCCGCATAAGGCCCGAACAGGCTGGCTTCGCTCAACCCGTATTCCTTCACCGCGGCGAGGCGCGATTTGTCCCGGGCCACAACCCGGTATTCGCCGGGATTGATCCAGGCTCCCAACGGGAAAGTGTAGCGGATTCCGCCGTCCAGCGACCAGCCGTCCAGCGGGATGGCCTGGGATCCATGGTTGACGATCTCCACGAACTCGTGCATGTCCTGCGTGAGGTCCAGGGCCGGCGTGGCATCGGCGTTGAAAGCCGGCTCCTCGACCGGGTGATACATGATTTCGCTGATCGCCACCGGCTGGCCCGCGGTGATGGCGGGCACCCAATAGCCTGCCGCTGCCAGCAGCAGCAAGGCCACCGCCTTCCGGGCCGTCCGCCTGGCGGACCTCAGCTTTGCATTCCGAAATAACCTGCCTGAGTTCATTGAATGCCATCAACTTAGGCGGAAGCCGGCCCTTTTTCAAGTCCCGCAGCGGAATTCCGGCATATGGCCGCCTGATTCCAGCAGTTGAACGGCCATGAATGAATATATAACACTTGACGTATTATAGCCATCCAGCTCGCCGGTTCCCGTTTGTCAGGTAAACCCTACAAGTTCTTGTAGGGTTTTCCTGACCGGCCGGGCGGCTTTTTCCAGCCTGGCCATAAAGTCAATGGATAATATTATATGACAGTGGTTTGTTGATATGAAAAATAAAATAGATGGTTGACATTGTGCTTAATAAAACTGATTAATTGGTCATGGACACAACTGCAAATAACTCACCGGCGAATGCTGGAGATGAAAAAAAGGGTTCCTCCGGCTGCCTGGGGTGCCTGGGCCTGTTAGCCATGCTGGTTGTGGCGGTGGTCATTTTCAGCCCCACTGAGTCTGAGAGAAAGGAGGCCGCTGGGCGCGCGGCTCTGGCCGGCCGCTACGTCACGGTGGCCGGCTCGAAATCGTTCACCGGCGCCCTGACGCTCTCCCTGGATGGGAATTACACCTTGAAAATGGATGGGAGCGGCAATGAATTCGGCGGCACTTGGGCATTAGAGGGCGAGACTGTCCGGCTGAAAGCCAGGAAGCTCGGGGACAGCGAGCACCAAGCCGGGGACACGATCCTGAAAGTCGGGGAAAAAGGCGAGTTGGTATTCGAGCAGAACGGCAGCGACGTGGTATACAAATTGGAGGAGAGTTCCGCCCCCAAAGAGAAGGCTGTTACCAAGGTCGAATCCCCGGCCGGCAAAAAAGATGATGGGGCGGCGGCGACCGGCGATGATGCATTGAAAAATGAGGTCCAGGCCTGGCTGGCTGAAGCGCCTTGGAAATGCGTGGATGCCACATCCAAAAGCGGTGGCCAGGGCGGTTCGGGACTCATGAAAGGCGCCAGTTTTGAATTCACTGGCGGCAGGCTGCGGGTTTCCGGCGATGACGCCGAAGCCACTCACAACTACCAGATCGCCTCGGTGCGGAAATCGGGCGGCAATACCTTCGTCACCCTGTCGGTGGGCAAGACCAAGGAAACCTTGATCCAATTGCCATCCGAAAACGGCTTGGACCTGGCCGGACTCTCCTGGGGCGGCGCTTGGACGTTGAAATTGTCTCGTCCTGTTCAGGATCGAATGGCGGCGAAGGAGAACGGCTGCCTCGCCAATCTCAAACAATTGGATGGCGCCAAGGAGGTCTGGGCCGCGGAAAATAAGAAGGAAAGCGGCGATGAGTGCAAAATGAGCGATTTGGTCCCGGATTATATCAAAGTGGAGCCAAGGTGCCCGGCTGGCGGCGCCTATATTCCGAATCCCATTGGCGCCAATCCCAAGTGCCCGAATCATAAGCCCGACGATCCCCATTTGAAGAACCACAAACTCCCTGATTGATTGGGGATGCTTTTGGCCGGGTGGGTTGTCGGCGGGGCCTTGGGGGGATTTATCCGGGTGGATCCATTGATCAGTTTGAAAAATGACCAAATCAGCCGCCAGCTTGGTTGAAAACGAGTAACGAGAATATATCGACAGCAGGACAATGAACCATGCGGCTCAGGGCTCATGAACTCGTTGCCGGTTCGCTCTTTTTCATATCATGTCTGCAATGCGGCAGGGGGGAGCCGGCGAGATGTAACCTGCTTGGCAGCAATACCTGAACCAGAATACCTGAACCGGCTGCATCGCAGGTTTTGGAGGGTGCGCTATTGGGCCAGGCGGGAAAAATCATAAATGATCCTGATCAAAACAGCTTGGTTTTTTGCCTTGGCATTTCCCGTCATCTCCGGTTCACAGATTATTCAGTCTGGGTTACAATTCAAGATTCCTTTCACGAAGTGATTTGGTCCTTTAACCAACCAAGTGATTTGGATTGGTTTGGATGCATCAGCGATGGCGTTCCTAAAAGTGCCTTTTGTGGTGCCCATGCATTGATTCAGTCGTGCTTGCTTGATCTTTGTTGTCCCAATCCGAGGTTGGCAGGAATTTGGAAGAGGCCGTCCGTCTTCGCAGGTGGAATCCCACCGTACGATCCAGTACAACCGTTCCGTCATCCCTGACGCTGCTGGGCTCGCACCTCCTTTTAATTCCCTGTCACTCCTTTAAAGGAGGTTTCGCTCTCGTTTTGGAGTTATAGCAGGAAAATCAATTCCGAATGCTCCATAAGTGCGACTTGCCGATTTTGTGGTGTTTCTGTATTTTCTTAACTCGCGCATTCGCAATGGGATAGGGAAATATTCTTGGCTTTTTCATCGGGCTTGTTTTGAAAGCATAAGGTAAGAAATATAAGGGATTTCATTACAGGCTTATATCCGCTATATTAGTATTTGTAACGAAAACCCTGACACATGTATGTAAGCCTAAGCCTACAAACATGTAAGCCTAAGCCTGCAAATGCCGATCTATATGGATGGAAAACACCCCAAGAATTAGTATGTTAAATATATTTTAAAAAAATGATATAAGTTTGACATAATGTTAAAACAGCCTGTATCTTGGCCAAAGAAAGGTTGGAGGTTGGACATGTTTTTGAGGCCAAACCAATTTTGCTAAAATCATGGTTGCCTGGCTTAACGGCGGATTCTGTCCAAAATGCCATGGCATTCATCCGGGATGCAGGCGTTACGCGAGATCCAATCCCCAATGATGAAATGATGGACCTGGTGCTGGGAATATCGTTGTCAGACAGCGTGTATAAAGCATATGGGATAATTCCACTACAGATGTCTCAAGATGTCTCAAATCGCAAGGTTAAAGGGACAGCACCGTCCAAAGCCTGGCGGAGATCACGAAGTTTCGGTGGTGAATAGGGCGGTGGTGGGGGCGCGGGCATTTGGGAATGCGCGTGTGGCACTGCCGGTTTGAATGTGCAGGAAAGATAGCAAACAAAATGAAACGAAAATTATTATCATGGGTGGCATTAGCCACTTTAGGCCTAGGCAATCTGAATAATCTTCATGCCCAGCGGGTGGCGGAAGCTTGGGCCTCCGTGGGTCCCAACGGCGCGGTGACCAATATCACCGTGAGCGGCGGCGGCACTGGTTACGTGGCCACTCCGGCCGTGGTCATCGGCGGTGGGGGTGGCTCCAATGCCACCGCCCGGGCGACCGTCGTCGATGGCTCGGTGGCCGCCATCCAACTCCTTGCCGGCGGTTCCGGCTACACCAATGCGCCTTCCGTGGGCATCGATCCCCCGGATGCGCTTTTGACCGTGCTGGGCCTGCGCCGGGGGGCGATTTTGACACTGACGGGGGAGATCGGCTCCACGCAGGAGGTGCAGTCGGTGGAGACCTTGGGCGGCAGCCAGGAGTGGGCCACCGTGACGTCCGTCGTGATGACTGACGGCGTGTGGAATTTCCAGAATATCAATGCCAGCGGCCAGCGGTTCTACCGGGCGGTGGCGCGGGGCGGGGTGCGGCCCGCCACACCGGAGGGGATGGTCTGGCTGCCGCCGGGTTCCTTCCTCATGGGCAGCCCGCTAGCCGATCCCGATTACTTCGCCAACGAGAGACCGCAGACCCAAGTCCGGCTCACCCAGGGTTTCTTCCTGGGGCGGAAAGAGGTGAGCCAGGGGGAATACCTGTCGTTGATGGGGACCAATCCGGCCACCTTCAATTCTGAGAGCAATCGACCGGTGGAGACGGTGAACTGGGCGGAGGCCACGAACTATTGCGCCAAGCTGACCCAGCGGGAGCAGGCGGCGGGCCGGATCCCCGCCACCTGGCGCTACCGGCTGCCCACGGAGGCGGAGTGGGAATACGCGGCGCGGGCGGGGGGGACGAACCGGTTCGGGATCAGTGAGGCCATGGCGGGTGAATCCGCCTGGCAGCAGAACAACAGCCTGGAGGTGACGCATCCGGCGGGGGCGCAGCGGCCCAATGCCTGGGGTTTGTACGATCTGGCGGGCAACGTGGCGGAGTGGTGTGCCGACGCCTATGGGGATTACCCCGGCACGTCCGCAGTAAATCCCCTGGGGGCCACTAATGGCCAGGCGCGGGTAGTGCGGGGCGGCAGTTATTTGTCGCCCCTGGGTTTCTGCCGGGCGGGGGCCCGGGATGCGCGGGACGGGGTGGCTTACCGGGACGCCTGGGTGGGGTTCCGGGTGGCGCTGGCCTATGGGCGGGCGGAGGCGGTGGTGAATCCGGCGGCGGTGGGGGGGATCGTCTCCGGGTTGGTGGCCACCAAGGATAGCGGGATCCCGGTGGCCGGGGTGCCGGTTTGCCTGGTGAGCACGAACAACGGCCAGGGCAGCCGGCAGGGGATGGTGGCGGCGACGGTGACGGGGCGGGATGGGAGATATAGTTTCAGCAACGTAAAGCCGGGGGGCTACGAGGTGGCGCCGATGAACTCGGGGAACGGATCGTCCTGGCAACTTTCGGCCGCCGGAGCTTCGGCAAGCCTGTTCCTGGCGGTGAGCAACGACCAGCGGTCAGTGGATTTCACCGCGGAGGATGGCCGGCTGGTCAAGGAGGGCCAGTTCAAGGTCCAAATCTGGGTCGTGAACATCCCACTGGATGTGGTGAACACCAACCTTACCATGTACCAGCGGCGGGTGTATTGGGGGGGGGGATTCCCCGGGTTTTACGATGCGGTGGCAGTGAGGAGAAGCGCGGTCACCACCACCAACGATACGCAGATGTGGAAGTCGGCCACTTTTGAGTTGACGGCCGATTATGGCTGGTCTTTTGGAATGGAAACTTTGGACAACACCTTCCTGGTGCAGCTTTATAACGGCGAGGTGCTGAACAGTGAACAATACCTGGTGCGGCCGATCATCGGCTGCCCGGCGAATTCGGTGTTCAATTGGGATTGGATGACGGGCGAGCTGAAAGCCTTGGATCGCTTGAGTTTTCCCGGCATGGCGTGGATTCCGCCGGGCACGTTCACGATGGGGAGTCCAGCGACCGAGGCGAACCATCGCTGGAGTGAAAGTCCGCAGACGTTGGTGACCTTTAAGCGGGGTTTTTGGATGGGCCAGTATGAGATCACCCAAGCCGAGTATCAATCGGTGATGGGGGATAATCCCTCTCACTTCACGGGTGATCCATCGCTGCCGGTGGAGCAGGTGAGCTGGTATGATGCGACCATTTATTGCAGCGAAAATGACCGATTCCAGAAAACGCCAATAATACCAACGTAATACGGTCATTGCCAACGGCTTACATTGGTTCCTGCCTTTTGGATTTGCGCTTGATTGCAGCACGTTTCCGCAGCTTGCGTTACAAAATAGTCTATCATAAATCTAACAAGCCGGGGAGGTGTGAAAGCGTTGGAGCATCGCGCCGGATTGGCTTTTACGGGGCCAGGTTGGCGGACGCGCCTACGGGCCTGCCGGATCTCCCAGGTGGACCGGATCTCCCAGGTGGACCGGATCTTCCAGGTGGACCGGATCTCCCAGGTGGACCGGATCTCCCAGGTGGACCGGATCTCC
>CAYPCQ010000046.1:0-59953 GCA_964409245.1 uncultured Verrucomicrobiota bacterium | reverse complement strand
AGCCTGAATTGAAATTCGCCCGCGGCAGATCCGCCTCGTGACCTCGGCGGCTACCCGCCGCTGGTTAGCTCATGCAACGGCAGTATTCGCCCGCCCAACGCGGGTAGCCGCCGACGTGCGGAGGCGGACCTGGACCGTGCGTATGTCTATGCTGCGGGAATTGCGGGTGCCGGGTCTGGGGTAAATTGAGCCTGAATTGAAATTCGCCCGCGGCAGATCCGCCTCGTGACCTCGGCGGCTACCAGCGTTTGATTTACGCCTGCAACGGAATTGATCGCCGGCCCAGTGCGGGTAGCCGCCGACGTGCGGAGGCGGATCTGGACCGTGCGTATATCTATGCTGCGGGAATTGCGGGTGCCGGGTCTTGGGTAAATTGAGCTTGGCTTGAAATTCGCCCGCGGCAGATCCGCCTCGTGACCTCGGCGGCTGCCAGCGTTTGGTTTGCGCATGCAACGGAGCCTTTCGCCAGCCCGCGGCGGGTAGCCGCCGACGGGAGGAGGCGGACGGAAGGCATCCGGAATGGCTGCCGGCTGGAATCCGGAAGCAGCGGCCCCGGTTGGTTACTTGGGCGGGGCCTGTTTCTGGGCCTCGGCGGCCTGCTGAGCGGCAGCGGCCTGCTGTTTCTGGGCCTCAGCGGCGATGGCCGTCTGGCGCAGTTTCCACATCTCGTCACTGATGGCTTTGCGCACGCGGTCGCCCTCCCGGTAGCCTTCCACCTCGTTGGATAGCACTTGCTTGGAGACGATGGCGGCTTTCGCCCCGCCCCCGCTGGCCAGCGGGATGGCGGTGGGATCCATGGCCGGGGTCGCTCCCATGCCACCCGCCGCGGCGCTCCCACCCCCGGAACCGCCCGATCCGGCCGCCCGGGCCGCCGCGGCACTGGCGCCGGCGGCACGGCTTTGCAGCACGTCCACCGCCCGTTCCGCGGAGGCCACGGCCTGGGTCACATAGATCGGGTTGGCCGCGTCCGCCGGGTTCGGCGCCTGGGCGGCCAGGGGTTGTGCGGGATCGCCAGGGGCGGGCGCCGCCTGCTGGCGCTGGCGCCCCCACCGGGTGGTGGCCTCGCCCGCCGGAGCGCCCGCCTCCGCTGGAGCCGCGTCCGCCGGCTGGGAGGCGCCGCTGAAGCGGCCCTTCAAACCCCAAGCTGCCACCGCAATCAGCGCGCAGACACCCGCCACCACCACTAATTTACCCTTGCCCCCCGCACCCGCCGCGGGGGATTTCAATCCGTTATTTGGTTGAGCATTCATGTTCATTTATTTGGTTGAAAATATCACCTGGCTTTATCCGGCTCAGTGGCCGGCTTGATGGCCGCCAGCTCCAGCTCGGTGACGATCGTCTCATTCGGTCCCACTTTCCGGCCCGCACCGCGCGGCCCATAGGCCAGCTGCGGGGGAACGATGACCTGCCACTTGGAGCCAACCGGCATCAACGGCAGCACCTCCACCCAGCCGGCCATGAAGGCATCGCTAACCTTGAAGGTTCCGGGCTTGCCTTCCGGGGAGCCGACGATTTCCGTCCCCTCCATTAACATACACCGAAAATAGCATTCCACAATGTCATTGGTCCCGGGCTTCGGCCCGTTGCCCGCCTTGAGGATCTTGTATTGCACCCCGTTCGCCAGGGCGGTCACGCCGGGCTTGGCCAGGTTCTCCTTCATGAAAGCCTCCCCGCGCAGTTTGTTGGCTTCCGCCGCGGTCCGCTGGTTGGGGCCCCGCCGCTGCCGCATCTCCGCCTGCACCTGCACCATGGCCTTGCGCAATTCGTCTTCCGGGATGAGCAGCCGTTCGCCGCTCAATCCATCCTTCAAGCCCCGGATGACCAGGTCCAAATTCAATTCGATCCCCTGCCGCCGGCTGTTCCGGGCGATATCCACCCCGATGCCGTAGCTGAAGCGATCCTCGCCAGTTTCGATCTTGGGGGTTTCCGCGCCCCGGCCGGTGCTGGCCAGGAGGCCCAGAACCAGCAGCCCCATGCCGTTCAATTTCTTAGTAATATTCATGACTTGGATTTTAACAAAAAACCTCCCGCCGGTCAAGGAGGGAGGTTGTTGCATTCAGTTATTCTTTTTACCGGTGGCTCGCGCCGCGCTGCCACCATCCGGGTGGGCGGGGCGCGAACCCCGTGCTCGCTTTAACCGGCTTACAAGGCCCCGGTGGTTACCGTGGTCGTCGTTCGGTTGGTGGCGATATCCGTGACAACCACGGTCACCGTGTAGGTGGAGGTGGTGTTTTGCACGCCCGGCGTCGATAGCGTCACGGTCCGGTTGGCGACGGTGCCACTGGTGCCGCCGTTGAAGGTGGCGGTGCCATATCCATTGGCGGCGCCGCCCGTGCTGGTCACAGTTATGACCGTGGTATTGATGCCGGAACCCGTTTCAACCACGGTGACCGGCACGCGGACCGATACCAGCCGGCGGCTGGTGCCAGCGCCCGAATAGTTGCCGGTGACCGCGCCCAGCGTCACTGCCGGCGCCACATTGTCCATACGCACCGTCACGGTGCTGTTCGCGCTCTTATTGCCGGCCACATCGGTCGCGGAAACCACGATGGTCGTCACGCCTTGGGCCGTGACGGGCAGCTGCGTGGTGGCGGCGGCCACAGTTTGGGCAGCGCCCCCGTTGATGGAGTAGGTCAGCAGGGCGATCCCGGAACCGCCGGCATTATCCGTGCCGGTCAAGGTCACGGTGGCGCTGGCGGCTTTGATCCAGCCACCTACCGGGGCAGGCAGCACCGCAGAAGCTACCGTGGGGCTGGCCTTGTCGATTTTGATGCTAACCGGCAGGGTGCCATTGACGATGGCATTGCCCGCCAGATCGCTCAATGTGTAAGTGACGTAAACCACCTGCCTCGCAGTCACGGCACTGGGCAGGTTGATGGCCGGCGTGGTGTAAGTCGGCCCGCTGACCGCCACCGAAACCGGGGTGGTGGTGCGATTGCCCTGGGTGACTTTGTAGGTGAAAGTCCCGCCCAAGCCGGATTGGGCATCCGCCGCCGTGAGGATGATGCCTGAAACGTTCGCGTTGTTCCAGCCCGCGGCGTTGGCCGCCACCGCTGCACCGGTCAGGACCGGCGGGACGGTATCCACCTGGATGACCAGCGAAGCCTGGGCGCTTTGATGCTGATTAACCGCCGAATCGGTGGCGTAGGCATAAACCGTGCCCGATCCGCCCAAGGTGACCGTGGCACTCGAGCCAGCCACGGTGATCGGGGTGGTGTTAGCGGAGGTCCAGTAGGTGATGGAGGCCACGGGGGCTCCCAAAGGCAGGGAAGTGCCGGCGATGTTTACCGCGGCGCTCTTATACCAGCCATTGAATGGCGTGCCCATGGGGGTGATGGTCACCGATGGCACATAGGCATTATCCACGTAACGGTAAGTGTTGGCCACAGGCATCACCAAGGGGCGCATCATGTCGTTCTCTTCGTGGCCGAGCAGGTGGCAGTGCCACACATATTCCCAGCCGAAGTCGGTGACCACATTGGTGACGTTGAGCGGATTGCCAGTAACGGGATCAACCGCCGTGAAGGGTCCGGTGACGGCGCCGCCGGCGGTGAAGGTTGACTGAGTGGCGGTTACATCCAGCGGACGTTTGCTGACTGGCAGCGGGAACGGCAGCGTCTGCGGGATCGCCGTGGCAGCGACCACGATGTCTTCCAAGGGATTCATCCGGACGGTTTCCTTCCAGCCCAGTTCGTTTTCGTCAGGCACGCGGATCGCGCCGTCCCAGCCCACGCGGTTGATGATCTGCACGTTGACCAGGTGGAAGTGGATGGCGTGGGTATCCACGCCGTTGTGGGTGATCTTCCAGATCTGGGTCTCGCCCGCCGGGATGGTCTCGGTGGTCGGATCCACATACCCGTAGGGCAGGGTGGTCTGGATGAACGCAGTGGTGAACGGCAATTCCGTGCCGAGCAGCGAATTCATGCGGCCGCTGAGATCGAACAACTCCTGGATGCACTTGGGCTGCATCTGCACGGTGGTCGCCGTGCCCGCGGGCCGGACTGTCCCGCCGATGATCAGCGGCACCACGGGCGTGAAGGTCAGCGAGGTGTTTTGGATGTGGGCATACGTGGCTATGCTGGCGTTGCCGCCGGAGCCGGCGGGATAAGTGGGCTGGGGAATGATCGGAGCCGGCTGGTTCGGGGCGGTGGCGCCCTTATAGATGGCGGGCAAGGCGGTTTGCAGATTTCCAAGCAGGGCCGCATCGACGTAATCCTGCACGGCGGGAGTATTGGGATTTGCATCATTGCCCGCCACGCGGAACTGCATGATGGTGCGGATATTGGGGCCGTAGCCAGCCAGGGTTGTAGGCGCGCCACCTTGGTTCCAGTCACCAGCGGTGATCGAGTAATCCAGATCTCCGGTGTAGAAGTCGTTGCGCGGATCGCCGGCCGGGACCGGCGCCGGGGAATCATTGTAGAGGATGATCGTCTTGCCAGCATAAGGGCTGAAGTCCACTACCACATCGGCGCGTTCCGCCGGCCCGAGGAAGAGGCTCTTCTCCGCCACGTTCAGCACCACGATGTTGCGTTTGTTCTGCTCGAAGCCGACGGGGACGTTGTTGATGACCACCGGGGAGGGCAGCAGGCCGCCTTCCGTGGCGATCTGGATCATGGCCGGGCCGCGATGCTCGGGATCCGGCACGCCGCTTTGGCGCTGGTCCAGGATGTCGGGCGTCATGCCCGGGGTCTGGGTTTTCCAGATGGCCGGGAATTTGATGGCCGGATTCAACACCGCAGGAACCATGGGGATTTCCGTATTCACCGCCGCATAGGCCGCCGCACCACTGCCGCCGCCGCCTGCGATGGTGATGGTGGGCACTGCCACCAAGGTCTTGGAGAGGGAGGTCACCTTGATGCCGGTGACTGCATCTCCGGTGATGGTGGCTACCGCCGTGACTACCGGGCCCAGCACGGCCGTGGCCGTGGCCGCCGCGGTGGGTGTGCCGCCCGCATCGGTGATCGTCACCGTGGGAACCGTGGCAAAACCTGCCCCGGCGGCAGTGATATTAATGGCTGTGATCGTCCCCGAAGGATCGACAACCGCTTCGGCGGTCGCGGCGGTCGTGCCGATGTTTTCGATGGCCACCACGGGGGTCGTATAGCCGGATCCGCCAATGTCCACTTTGATAGAAGCGACAAATACTTCCGCCGCGGCGGGAGTGACGGTCACGGTGGGGGCGGAGGTATAGCCAGCACCACCTTTGGTGACTTGGATCGTCACTGGCTCGGCCTGGTAGAACTGGAGGTTCACGAACCGGTCATTGCACGCATTCAGGATGCGCAGGCGGTACTTGGCGGGCTGCACCTCGGCATAGGGATACACGGTCCCGTTGATCACGGGCGTGTCCATGAACGATTCGGGAATAACGCTGTGCACCGGCATCGGCACGAGGCTGGGCGTGGGCGGCCAGAACCAGGGACCGTAATCCCAGCGGCCCAAGGAGTTGGCGCCGGTAAGGTCCAGCGGATTCTGGTTGACCATGTAGATGTGCGGGAACCAGAAATCGCCTGGTTGGGAAGTCGGGACGCAGCCGGCGTCAAACCACAGCGGATCGACATTCCAGGTGCCGTCGGCGGCGTTGCCGCTCGGGGTGGTGGTGGAAGCCGAGGGATTCGACCAAACATACGTTTTGTCCTGGATGATCAGCGGGATGATATGGCCCAAGTCGGGCGCCGCGCCGATGGTGCCGGGATAACCTTGGGCGGCCAGGGCGTCTTCCTCGATGGGGTCCACCAGGAGGTAGCCGGCGGCTTCGCCAGCGTAAACGTTCAGGCGGGTGAGGCCGTGCACATGGTCATGGTAGAACATCAGGCGGCCGCTCTGTTCATTGGACCAGAAAAAAGTCATCGCTCCGCCATTGGGCAGGGCGGCCGGCATATCCGGCACGTCGCGGGTGCTTACGCCCTTGGTGTAGGCTCCAGCGCTGGTTTCCCCTTGGGGAACCACCCACTGGTGCGGGGTGCCATCGCTGACCCACGGGGTATTGCCGCCGTGCAGGTGCAGCGTGGCGCGATTCTGCGGGAAGGTGCCCGTGAGGTGCTGGCCACCGGGCAGCAGGGGATGGTTGGGATCATTGGGATCCCAGTCGATGTCGAATTTGCCCGCGCCCATGATCGTGGGATCCACCGGCAAAAGCAGTTTGCCTGCAGCACCGGTGGCGATGAGGTTGTAGAATTTGACGCGGGTCGGCTTGTTCTTGGTGGCGAGGATCAACGGCCCGAGGTAATGGGGCTGTTTGTAGGCAAAAACCGGCTGGCCACTGAAAGTAATGGGACTGCCATTGGGATAAGTCAGGGGGACATGGTCACTGCCGGTTGGCTGGGGACCGCCGGGAGGCTCAATCTGCACGTAACCGCGCAGATGGGTAACCCCGGGCAGATCGCTGTGCATCTTCTCGGTGTAATCCACCACCGCAATTTCGTAATAATCGCCATCCCGGGGAACGCCGGCGGGGGTTGCAGTGCCCATGGCTTGAGCAATGGGAATGTACTGGCCCAGGTTGTTCGCCGAAAGGCCGGCCAGCGAATCGACGAATTTCCGCAACCCGCCCGTCACTGACCCATCCGCGTTCACCGTGGGCAGCGGGCTGTAGGCGTAATTGGGCAGGTCGTAATTGATCGGCCCGTTAGCAACCGGGCCGGGCGACTGGGCCTGTCCGGGACCCGCGCCCGCGAGCAGGGCGGTGATGGCCGTGCTCAGCAGCATTAGGTTTTTCTGTATTCTAGTCATTTTCGTTCTTTGGTTGACGGTTCAACTGGTGCGTATCTTTCCAATACGGTTAGAAAAATATCCGATCGGCATCAGATCCGCTATTGGACCTTAGTCGTACTGCGTTGGTCCTGGGCAACCGGGGGAATCGGTGCCTAAAGCTTGATATGGCAGCCTCCAGACGGGTGGACAGGCCTGCCTGGAAAACCTTAAAAGACTGAACGGTAATAGTTTACATTAGCGCAATGAATAGGGCAGGGCCACTGGGGCAAACGGGATGAAGGGAGCGGAAACCGGGTGAAAAACCGCCAACTGGCGGGCAAAAAAACGCTTGCACGGGACGCTCCAGCCCCAAAAAGAGGGCGAATGGGGAGATTCTGAAGAGCCTTTGGCCGTTTTTGAAACGCTTTCCAAAGCGGCGGTTTCCCCGCTCCGGACACTCCCTTCACCCCGCAAAAAAGCAAAAACCGCCAGCGGTGGCGCCAGCGGTTTTGGTGAAATTCAATTACGGGCGAAATTATTCGCCATCATCGCCAATGGCTTCCACCGGGCAGCCTTCTTTGGCGTCCTTGCACTGGCTTTCCTCTTCAGCCGTGCCGGGCTGTTTCGAAAGGAAGGAGTAACCCCCGTCGCTGTTGCGGTTGAAATTGGCGGGAGCGGTTTCGCGGCAAAGATCGCAGTCGATGCACTGATTGTCCACGTAGTATTTGCCCGCCACGTTATCTGAATATTTATTTGCTTTATCGGCCATATCTATTCCTTCAATTTACAAAACTATATGCCCGCCACCGGGCCAAAGATCAAGCCTCAAATAATGCCTCGCGTTCGATCCGGCATTTCCCCCCTCGTCCAGGCGGATCAGGCCGGGTTCATTTCCAAGCCTGGATGGGAGCCTTGAACCAGCGCTGAATGGGACATAATGACACACCAAAAAGTCCCGCAATGGTGTGTCATTATGGCGCTTTTACGGGGGTTGGGTTGCGAGGTTGTTTTCATATCTCGCTTTAAACCAGTCACTTATCAATATTGCCTGGCAGCCTTCAAACCGTGGCATGCGGCAAGCTGATCAGCCAGGTGTCTTTGAACGAAAGGAAAATGAATATGAGACTGATACATCAACCCCGATATGAAACGACGAACTGGCTGCCCATGAGCCAATTGTTTGGCGTGCGGAATGACCTGGACCGGGTGGTGAAGGACTTTTTTCAAGATTTCACCAAGGGCATGGAATACTTCCACGGGTGGGTGCCGGCCATGGATGTGCTGGAGGAGAAAAACAACCTCCTGGTGCGCCTGGAATTGCCCGGCCTGAAAAAGGAGGACATTGACATCTCCGTGCACGAGGGAGTGCTCAGCATCTCGGGCGAGCGCAAACGCGAAGCCGCCAAGGAACCGTCGGAGCTATTCCGCACGGAGCGTTATTTCGGGCGGTTCAACCGCTCGGTGACGCTGCCCAAACCGGTGCATGTGGAGCAAATCAGCGCGGCCTACAAAGAGGGCATATTGACGATCACCCTGCCCAAGACCGAGGCGGCCAAGCCCCGGCAGATCGAAGTCTGCGTGGGCTGAACCGCGGGAACTGAAATCAAGAGAGGAGCTGCTTATGAACCATACATTGACCACTGAAAAACGAAATCCCAGCCTGCCCGCCGCCGAGGAGGCGCCCGGCTTGATCCCCCTGGTGGACATCGCCGAGGACAAGGAGGCCTACACGCTGGTGGCGGAAATGCCGGGCGTGACCCGGCAGAACCTGGAGATCCTCCTGGAAAACCACGAGCTGACCCTCATCGGCCGCCGGAATTGGGCCGCCCCCGAAGGGGCCGGGCTCCTGGTGCGGGAAACCAAGCCGCGCCACTTCCGGCGGGTGTTTGAACTGGACCCGGCCGTGGACTCGGCCCGCATCGAAGCCCGGATGGAGCAAGGGGTTCTGACGCTGACCCTGCCCAAGACCGAGCAGGTCAAACCGCGCAAAATCGCGGTGAGCTGACGCCCGGCGGAAGCCCGGCCCAAACGCAAAATCCCCGGGGCAACCCGGGGATTTTTTGCGGCCTCCGCGCCCGGCTGGGCGGTCAGGCCGGCCGCCGCCCGTGCCCGGCCAGGATGAACGACCCGCCGGCCCCCAGGATCAAAGCCACCGCGCCCGCCAGGCTGAACGCCAGGCTGAAGGATTGGGTGGCATCGGCAATCCGCCCGGCCAGATAAGGGCCGAGCGCCTGCCCGGCGCCGAAGACAATGGTGATCAACCCCAGCGCGGCGGGCGCCAGGCGGGCGCCAAACAGATCCCCGCACACCGCCGCCATCAAGGCCGGGACGCTCCAGGCCGTGAAGGCGAACAGGATCGCCGAGGCATACAGGCCGGCGGCCTGCTGGCTCAGGCCCAGGAGCAGGAAGGAGGCGCCCTGCAGGCAAAACACCCAGAGCAGCGCGCAGCGGCGGCCCCAGTGATCCGATACGCTGCCCCAGATGAAGCCGCTGAGGATGGAGACCACCCCGACCTGGAACCACAGCGCGCCCGCACCCGCGCGGGTGTATCCCAGCTCGCTGGTGAGGTGCCGCACGAAAAAGGTGGCGTAAATGATGTAGGAAAAGCCGAAGGCGAAATAAATGGCCGCCAGGTGCCAGAGCCGCCGGGACCGGCAGACCAGGCCCCAATCCAGGGTTCCCGCCGCCGCCGGGCCGGCCGGGGTGTCCGGCCCTTCCTGGCCGATGGGCCGCAGGCCTTTCTCCGCGGGGCGGTTGCGCAGGAAGCGGGCCGCTGCCACCAGCACCGCCAGCGTCAGCAGCGCCAGCACCAGCCAGCAGATCCGCCAGCCCTGCCCCGGCGCGGAACGGCTCAGGATCAGCGGCGCCAATGGCCCCGTGACCACCAGCCCCAGGCTGGACCCCGCCACCGCCACCCCCGCCGCCACCCCGCGCCGGCGGGGGCCGAACCACGCCGAGACCAGCCCCATGGCCGGCACATTGGCCCCGGCCCCCCCCACCCCCGCCAGGAACCGTCCGGCACAGGTGGCGCCATACGACGGCGCGCAGCCGGTCACCACCATGCCCGCCGCGGTGATCCCCAAAGCGATGGCGATGACCAGCCGCGGTCCGTGGCGCGAAGCCAGAAAACCGGCCAGGATCACCGTGCTCAGGTAGCCCACCAGGTTCCAGGACTGCAGCGCGCCGGTCTGGGTGTTGGTGAGGTGCAGGGCCTCCTGCATGGCCGGCAGCACGATGGTATAGCCATGCCGCCCCAGCCCCAGGGCGCTGAAGACCACCAGGACCACCAGCCCCAGCACCACCAGCCCATAATGCGGACCCCGGCCGGGCGGGCGGACGATTGGATCGGCTTCGTGCATGCGGCGGCACCTTAATCCGCCACCCCGCCATCCTCAAGCCCGATGTTTGGGCCGCCATTATTCAGGCCATGAAGCACCGGTTATAAAAACACCAAGGGGATGAGCCTGAAGCATCAAGCTCAATCCGCAGCCAAGCAAGGCGAGGATGGTGCCACCGTCCGGCACCGGTGCTGGCTGGCCGGGGGCTGCCGTGCTCGCCGAGAATTTAAAGGACGGGGCAAGGGGTCAGGACCAGCCCGGTTCCCTTTTGGGGATTGAGTGCGGAGAGTCTTCCCGCAGTTTGCGCCCAAGCCGGGCCAGCCAGGCTTGGTCCATAGGAGGCGGAAAACGCATCGTCTTCCAATAACTTCTCGACGCGCTTGCTGCCGCGTAGTAAGCAAAGGTCATGCCGTTGAGTTACGTTGAGCTGGAGCGCTTCTACGAGGGATTGGTCGCCCGCGCCCGCGGCCGGGGAGTGGCTTGTGCCATTACCAGCGGCATGGCCTGCGTGAATTTTGGTGTTTCCGAAGCCACCCAAGACTGCGACCTGCTTTGCTCGCCAGACTCGGCTGGCAGGCTTTTGAGTTTGCTTGGCGAAGCCGGACTGGAAGGGTGCCTGCCCAGCTATCGGGGGCATCTTTCCCCGCCTTTGGATCAACGCTGGTTGCTGGGCGGCTGGACCAGCCACTTTGTGTGGCTGCCCGAAGGATCGGGCGCGTATTTGGACATTTTCGGCGTCGCCCCCCGTGGCAGCTCGCCTTGGGAGCCGGAAATCCAGGGTTTTTATGCCGGCCCGCACACCGTGGCGGAGATGAAGCGCACCAACCGCGAAAAGGACTGGCCGTTTGTAACCGGTCTCGGCGCCCGGATGATCGAGATGGGGGACCAACGCGGCTGGCTCCATATCTACGATGAGAATCTGTTCCGCGCTTTTCCCGCGGCTGCCAAACAACACGCTGATTTTTGCCAGCGGCGGCCCCTTTTGGAATTGGCAGCCAATAAGGATCCCAGGCTGCGGCCCGCCTTGCGCGCCGAGATCGAATACTGGCACGAACTGGATCGGGTTCGTTTGCGCGTTTATGAAAAAGCTGTGCGCCGATACTTGGTGGAAGTGCGCAAATCGCGCCTTCCTCCCGGCGCCGGATTGGCAGCCCAACACGAACTCCGCGTCCGCCTCGCTGAAAAACATCTCCCGCTCAGCCCTTTGCGGGATTACGGAGTATCGCGGATGATTTCCGAGGCGCGCGAGGCGTTAGCCCGGCTGATCCAGCCCGCAATGATGGCCTGGCTGCCTGAGGTCCGGCAGCATTTCACCTTGTTTGCGGCATGAAGCACTCGGGACAACCGGCGAAACCTTACACCCCGGCTTTCCGGCGGAGGCTGCGCCGGGCCATTTTCGACTTCCATGTCCGCGCTTTCGGAGAAGAAATGGCCCGGGTGAACCGCCTGCCCCTGGCCGCCCGCCGCCAATACATCGGCGAAATGGTCGATAACGCTATCAGAAAAGGGGCCAAGTCCAGCAAACCGGCGCTGGGAGTCACCCCGTGATTATTCGCTCCGGATCCGGGGGGATGAATCCCATACGCGGCTTGCGGAAAAACTAATCGGCCGGCCATTGCGGGGCTTTTAATATGTTCCATCGGCCAATCCACCGTTGAAATGCCGGGCTATGATCCACCGTCCTGCGGACTGGAATCGGGTCCATTCTTTTCCATCGGCGGGGTTCGTCTTCCCCTCATCCGCGAAGAACCCCAAAGGGATTCGGGGAGGGAATGGGGAATGGCCACGAAAGGCGCCATGGACACAAAAACGAAATGGGGGCCCCTTTCTCTGTTTCCTGGTTTCAAGCACGGAGGTTCCGCATGAGGCGGATGCTTTTTGCGCCCGTCCCGGGTGTGGTTTTGGTTTTGGGCCTGGCCGGCGCTGCCGGACGGGAAGCGCAAAGCGATCCGGAGCGGGCGGAAAACACCGGGGATTGCGCTTGAAAACACCCCGGGGTTGGGACATGGTGGCGCGCATCGGTTAGTTGTACAAGGCATGAATGAGCGGTCGATATTGCACCAGTCCTTTTCAGTTCGCTTCGCTTATCCCGTGGTCTTCACCCGCAAGGTTTTTGACCCGGTTAATCGCGCGCTGCTGGAGGTGATTCAAGGCGGCGGGGAAACCCGCCAGCCCCAGCGGTGCGCCCTGTTCCTGGAGGCCGGCCTGGCCGGGGTCATGCCCACGTTATCCACCGCCATCAGCCGTTATTTCGCAGCCGATGCCGGGCATATCCAGCTGGCCGCCCCGCCGTTCATCATCCCGGGTGGGGAAAGCGCCAAAGACAGCCTGGATGGCGTGCTCCGCATTGCCGATCAGCTGGCCGATTGCCGCCTCTGCCGGCATTCGTATGCGGTGGCCGTGGGCGGCGGCAGCCTCCTGGACACCGTCGGGCTGGCCACCGCGCTCGTGCATCGCGGCCTGCGGCTGATCCGGATCCCCACCACCGTGCTGGCCCAGAACGACGCGGGCGTGGGGGTCAAGAACGGCGTCAACTACCGGGGGGCGAAAAACTTCCTCGGCACTTTCGCCCCGCCCTTCGGGGTCATCAACGATTTCGAGTTCATCCGCACGCTGCCCCAACCGGGCTGGGCGGATGGCATCGCCGAGGCCTTCAAGGTGGCCATCATCAAGGATCTGGAATTCTTCGATTTCCTCTGCGCCCAGGCCCCGGCCCTGGCGGCCCGCGGCGAACCGGCCATGGCGGAGTTGATCCACCGCTCCGCCCGCATCCATCTGGAGCATATCGGCGCCGGTGGGGATCCGTTTGAATTCGGCCGCAGCCGGCCGCTGGATTTTGGCCATTGGTCCGCCCACCAGCTGGAATTGATGTCCGGCTACCAGGTGAGCCACGGCCAGGCGGTGGGCATCGGCATCCTGCTTGATTCCCTTTACGCCGGCCTGCTCGGGTGGCTCTCCGCGGCGGAGATCGCCCGCATCCACCAGGGCCTGGCCCAATCCGGGGTGACGCTCTGGCATGATTTGCTGGAGCGCCGGAGCGCGGATGGCTCCCTGGAGATCCTCGATGGCCTGCGCAGCTTCCAGGAACACCTGGGGGGCGTTTTGACCATCACCCTCCCCCGGGGGTTGGGCCGGAGCGTGGATGTGCACGAAATGGATTTCGCCCGGGTGGAATCCGCCATCCGCCTTTTAAAACAGCGCTCCTCAACCGCCAATCCGCCATGTTGATCCAGAAAAATCCCCCCCTGCATCTCGCCTATTGCCTGAACATCCATCCCGGCGAGACGCTGCCCGAGGTGGTCCACGCCATCCAGCATTACGCCACCGCGGTGCGCCAGGCGCTGGCCTGGCCCGGTGAATTCGGGCTCGGACTGCGCCTTAGCTGCCAGGCCGCCCAGGAGCTTGCGGCCCCGGGCCGGCTGGCGGAATTCCATGCCACCCTGCAGGCCTCGGGGATGTATGCCTTCAGCATCAACGGTTTCCCTTATGGGCAGTTCCACGGCGTGCGGGTCAAAGAAAAAGTTTACGAGCCGGATTGGCGCAGCCCTTTGCGCCGGGATTACACCTGCCAATTGGCCAGCATCCTGGCCACCCTGGCGCCCAAGGCGGCGGGCGGCAGCATCAGCACCGTGCCGCTGGGGTACCGGGCCGCCTGGCCGGAAGGCTCGGAATCCCCCGCCATCCAGCGGCTGATGGAGACCGTGGCCCACCTCCATCACCTGGGCGAAACCACCGGCTGCCTGGTGCATGCCGGCTTGGAGCCGGAGCCGGATTGCGTCCTGGAGACCACGGAAGAGACCATCAGCTTCCTCCACCGGGCCTTTCGGGAGGGGCCGCGCTGGCTGCGCGGGCAGGTGCCCGCCGGCGCCGAGGAGGCCATCATCCGGAAACACCTGGGGGTCTGCTTCGACACCTGCCATGTGGCGCTGCAATTTGAAGACCCGGCCGCCATGCTGCGCCGGTATGTGGCCGAGGGCATCCTGGTTTCCAAGATCCAGGTCAGCGCCGCCCTGGAAGTGGATGCCCGCCACGCCGAGGAGATCAAACCCTTTGACGAGCCGGTCTATATGCACCAGGTCAAAGCGCTCGACGCCCAGGGGTGTAAACAATCCTGGCGCGACCTGCCCGACGCCCTGGCGGATTGGCCGGCGGCGGCGCAAAAAATCCGGGTCCACTTCCATGTGCCGCTCTTTTGGGACGGCGCCCCGGGCATCAAGCCCACCAGCGGCTGCCTGGGGCCGGAATTTTGGGCGGCGGTCGTGGCCGCCGGCGCCACGCGCCACCTGGAGGTGGAAACCTATTCCTTCGGCATGATGCCCGCCGCCGTGCGCCCGCCGGATATCGTCCAAAGCCTCAAGCTGGAACTGGGCTGGGTCATGGCCCGCCTTTGAAAGCCCTGGGCAGGCCGTTGGCGTCAAGACCCCGGGCAGCCGCCGGGTCAGGGGACCCGGCCCGCAGGGGGCGGCTGGCCCGCTGTTCCAGGCACGGCTTATTTCGGCTGCCAGCAGAATACGTTGCCCGTGAGGCTGGCGATGTAGATTTTACCATCCGGGGCGGCGTGGATCCCATGGCCCGGGCTCTCGATGGACCCCAAGATTTTGCCGGTGTTCTTATCGAGGCGCATGATCCGGCCGGAGAGGGTGTCAAAATCGGCGTTTTCCTGGTGGTTGCGATGGGTGACGATCCACAAGTCTTCGCCGGGGGTGAGGGACATGCCCTGCGTGGCGCCCAGGTGGGTCCATTGTTTCAGGAACTTCCCGTCGGAATCGAAAATCTGGATGCGGTCGTTTTCCCGGTCGCTGACATAAACCAGGCCGCTCGCATCCACCACCACCGCATGGGGCAGATGGAATTGACCGGGCCCGGACCCTGGTTCACCCCACGCCAGCAGGTATTTGCCCGCCGCGGAAAACTTGACCACCCGGGAATTGCCATAGCCATCGGTGACATAAAAATCGCCATTGGCTGCCAAACCGACATCGGTTGGGCGGTTGAAGGTTTGGGCCGTGGCGCCTGGCTGCCGCTGCGTGCCCAGGGTGAGCAATAATTTCCCCTGGCGGTCGAATTTCAAGACCTGGTGCAGGCCGGTGTCGGTGATCCAAAGGCTGCCTGCGCGGCCGATCCGGATCCCATGCGGGCTGCTGAACAGGCCCGCACCCCAGGACCGCAGGTAACGGCCCTGCCCATCGAACACAATCAACGGGTCGGCCTTGGGGCCGCGCTGAAACACATAAACCTCCCCGGAGGCATCCGTGGCCACCGCGGATACCCTGCCCAATTTCCACCCCGCAGGCATGGTATCGTAAGGCTCTTCCCCAAAACGGAGGTTGACCCGGTATTTCAGCGCTCCGCCTTCATGGGGATGCCAGCCCGGTTCCGCGCCCCGCAACGAGCTTGAAAACAGCCAGCCCCCCGCCAGCAGCGGCAAAAGCCAGAGGAGCGGTTTGGCCCATGGGCAAAGGCTGCGGCGCAGGCGCGAATCCTGAAAGGTGGGCGCGCAGCCCAATCCGGGTCCGCTTGGAGGGGAAAATCGGGTGGTCATATGGGGGAAAGTTATACCCTGGGCTTGGCCGCGGTCAATCTCTGCGCAGCCTTTCCGCGGCCTGGCTGAAGCACGCCAGACGGGGATTCGCCCCGCCTCGGAACGCCCCCGCCCGCGCCGCCGGCATCCTTTTTGTTTTGACACTGGCCGCGATTGCCGTTGCTATGGGGCATCGCAGAAAAAAACATCACTTAATGAAAAGACATATGATCAACAACACAACCAAACTCGGCGCGGCCATAGCCGTGGCTTCCTGCCTGGCCGGATTCTCCATCTCCGCCGCCGAAATCCCGGACGCCAACCGGATCAACGGCGTGGCCATCGGCTGCCAGGCCTATTCGTTCAACCGTTTCAGCGCCTTTGAGGCGATCGAAAAGACGGCCGCCGCGGGCGGCAAAGTCATCGAGTTCTTCCCCGGCCAGAAGCTCAGCAAAGAGGAGCCGAATCTCAAGGTGGACCACAACGCCTCGGACGAAGTCCTGGACAAGCTGAAGGCCAAGCTCGACAAACACGGCGTCAAAGCCGTCAATTACGGTGTGGTGGGCATCTCCGCCAAGGAGGACGAATGCCGCAAGGTCTTTGTTTTCGCCAAAAAAATGGGGCTGGATGCGGTGACCACCGAATCCGTGGACGCCCTGGACACCATCGAGAAATTCGTGAAGGAATACGACATCAAGGTCGCCATCCACAATCATCCCCGCCAGGAAAACAACCCCAACTACAAGGTCTGGGACCCCAATTACGTGCTGTCCGTAGTGAAGGATCGTGATTCCCGCATCGGCTCCGGCGCCGACACCGGCCATTGGCTGCGCTCGAACCTGAACCCGGTGGAATCCCTGAAGATTCTGGAAGGCCATATCATCAGCAGCCATCTCAAGGATCTCAACGTCATGGGGCCGGCCGGCCATGATGTCCCCTATGGCACCGGCGTGGCCAACATCCCGGGCATCCTGAACGAACTGCGCCGCCAGCAGTTCAAGGGCAATATCTCCATCGAATACGAGCACAACTGGGACAACTCGGTGCCGGATATCGCCCAGTGCATCGGCTACGTGCGCGGATTCAGCACCCCCCGCGGCAACCGCCGCGCCCAGCAGCAGCAATAGGCACGCTGAACCAGGATCAGGCCTATCTTGCGGTGCGAAATGCTTGTTGATTGGAACCGCCCGGTGCCCAGCCGGCACGCCGGGTGGTGTGAGAGGGGAGGAGGCGCAAGCCTCCCCCCTATCTCGATTGTGCTTCGTCCGCCCCAATCGCAGTCTTTAAACGGGTCCGTTATTTCTTCGGGTAATCGGGCCGGGCGGGGAAGTTCCAGGGCTTTTCCTGGATCTGCTTTTTCAGCACCTCGATGGCCTTTTCCAGCTGGAGGTCGCGCCCCGCCATGAGCGAGGCGGGGTCGTTTTCCAGCCGGATGTCGGGATCGGCCCCGTGGTTTTCCACCAGCCATTTGCCCTGGCGCCCCCAAAAGGCGTTGTTGGGCTGGTTGACGCTCCCGTTGTCGATCGTTTTCTGGGCGTTGATGATGCCCACCAACCCGCCCCAGGAGGGCACGCCGATGACGGTGCCCAGCTGGCTGGCCTTGAAATCCTCCACAAACGCCTCCCCGTCCGATCCGTTGGCCTCGTTGCTGACCACGGCATAATGGGCCCGGGAGGCGCTGTTGGGATAGCGGTAGGGGGCCATGTTCTGCATCACGTTGTAGGCCACCTGCCTCCGCTCGAGCTTGTCGATGATGAAATACTCGGTCCAGCCGCCCCCGTTGCCGCGGACATCGATGACCAATCCCTTTTTGTAGCGGAAAGCGCGCCAGAATTTGTCGAATTGGGCCACATTGCCCGAAGCCATGGCCGTGAGATGCACATAGCCGATCTCCCCTTCGCTGGCCTGCAGCACCCTGGCGATGTTGTCGGCCACCCAGCGGTTGTAGCGCAGGCCGGACTCCGACCGGATCGGCTCCACCAGGGCGCTTTTGGCCCCGGCCAGCTCCGGGGTGGCGTTGACGGTGAGCTTCACTTTCTGCCCCCGGGTCACCTGCAGCCATTCATAGGGGTTCTGCGGAAACTTGATTTCCCGGTCATTGATGGCCAGCAGGTAATCCCCCTCCTTGACCGCGAAATCGGGCCGCACCAGCGGCGAGGCCACGTCGCGGTTGAAATCGGTGGGGCCATAAATCACCGCCAGCTTGTAATAGCCGCCGGGATCCGGCGCCAGGTCCACCCCGAGGCGGCCGGTGAACACCGGATTCTCCACCGCCTGGCCCGGCCCCATATCCCCCCCGCCCACATAGGTGTGGGAGACACACAGCTCACCGACCATCTGCGACAACACCCAATTCAGGTCCGCGCGGGACGAAAGCTGCGGGATGTAGGCCCGGTAGGCATCGCCGATCTTTTTCCAGTCGCGGCCGTGCAGGTCCGGGTCGTAGAAAAAGTCCCGGTACCAGCGCCAGGTGTCGTTGAGGATCTGGGCCCATTCCTCCCGGGGTTTCACCAGGTAAACCAGGTTGTCCAAGGCCAGCTTGCTGCCGGGGCTCCGGGAGGCAAAGGCCTGCTCCACGCTGGTCAGGAAATAATCCCGGTTCCGCTGGATGATCATCTGCTCGCGGCTGGCCGAGAGCTTCCAGTCGGAGATCTTGCCCTCCACGACCACCTCTTTTTGCGTGGCCATGTCGAAAATATGCAGATCCCATTTGTCGGCGCCGCCGGGGTTGTAGATCTCCTCGTATTCCGCTTCCGTGAAGGCATTCACCGAGGCCCAGGTGACCTTGCCTTTGCCCGCCTTGGCGTAGAAATAATTGCCCGCCTTGACCGGCAGCGGGTACACGCGGTCCTGGAGGCCGTCCAGATCGATCCGGAACGGCTGGCCGGCCGGTTTTTTATCATCCTTCGGAGCTTTTTCGAACGGGGGCCGCTGGCCGCTCTTCAATTGCACGGCCATGACCTGCACCGGGTTGGGGATGATGTGGTTGTCCTCGAACACGTCCATCTGCACCTCGAAATTGCGGTAGGAGCAATAGTAGAGGTAATCCCCGCCGGCGTCGAACGTGGGATACAGGTTGTCGTAGAAATCGGTGGTGAGCGCATAGGCCCGCGCCGGCGGCAGGTGGTAAAGGAATACCTGGCTGTTGCGGTTGTGCTGCACAAACGTATAGGCGATCCACTGGCTGTCCGGGGACCACGTGTAATCGCTGACCTCCCAGGTGAACTCGTCGTTCTTGAGCACGTTGGAGGAATCGACTTTCACCAGCCGCTTGGTCCCCACCTCCACGTAGAACAGGGTGAAATCCTTGTCGCTGAACAGGATTTTGGAGCTGTCCGGCGACCACTCCAGGCGGTAAACGGTTTTCTTCAGGCCAAAGGTCAGCCGCGTCCATTCGCCTTCGGCCTCAAGCGGCTTCATATAAAGCTCGTATTCGCCCGTTTTATCCGAGAAAAACGCCACCGATTTGCCGTCCGGCGACGGCTGCGGATAACGCTCCCGCGAGGCGGCGGTCTGGGTCAGGTTCCGGGGCGGCAGCAGCTCATCGGCGGGCGCCAGGAAGGCGTCCCCGCGGGCCTCGAACACGGCCGCTTTGCCGTCGTTGGCCACATTCATGTATTGGATGTAATCGCGCGGGTTGATGGCCCGGCTGGCCAGTTTCCATTGATCGGTGGGCACCTGCACGTTCACCTCGCGGACCGTTCCCTCCGCGCCATCCAGCACGCACAGATACCCGGAGTGCATGAAAACCACCTGGCGGCCGTCCGTGGAGGCCATTTGCACGTCGAAATCCCGGTAATGGGTCACCGCCGCCGCCGGCTTGCCGGAAAAATCCTCCACATAGAGGTTGGCGATGCCGCCCTCGCCGCGGTCCGAGACGAAATACAGTTTTGGCCCCACCCACATCGGGTAGCTGTTTTTCCCGGCGTAATCGGTCACCCGCTGGAAATTCCGGCTGCCGAATTCATACATCCAGATCTCCTGGTACTGGCCCCCTTTGTAACGTTTCCAGTAATACTCCTCGTTCCCGCGCGGGTTGTAGGCCAGCTTGCCGCCATCGGCCGAGATGGATCCCTGCACCCCCGCCGGCACGGGCAGCTTCTCCGGCAGCGTGGCGTTGGTGGACACCGCGAACAGCTTGGGGATCGGGCGGTAGGTGTTCTCCACCGCGGAGCGGAACAGCACCCGGTGGTCGGGCGTCCAGCCGATCACCTGCGCCAGGGGGTGCTCCCAGGTCAGGCGCCTGGGCGCCCCGCCATCGGCGGGCATCACGTAGACATTCGCCCCGGAATCGTAATTGCCGGTGAAGGCGATCTGCCGGCCATCCGGCGAGAACCGGGCGGCGGATTCCACCCCGGGATGCGAAGTCAGCCGCGTGGCCGCCCCGCCCTGGCTGCCCACCAGCCAGAGATCCCCCTCATAGGTGAAGACAATGCGGTCCCCGTGGATTGCGGGATGCTGCATGAACCGGCCGGGAACGGCGGCAAGCACCAAGCTCGGCGCCCAGGCCAGGATTGCCCAGAATAGTCGTTTCATAAGCACCTTTGTTCATGGTTTTCACCGGATCGTCAAGCCGCATGTCGGCCACGGGGAGGCCAGGCCCTGAATGCCAGGCGGCGCACGCCTTGATCACGCGGCCCGCAGGCTTGCAGTTTGGCTGCTGCGGAGGTTCCAGCGTGGTCATTCCGATGGCGGACAGGATTTGAAAACGGGGAACCGGATGACCAGCCTATTCCGGGGTGAACCGGCGGGCGCTATCCACCAGGGCGTCCAGGTTTTCGGCGGGGGTTTCCATGGCCAGGGTGCAGCCGGAGCTCAGGACAAACCGGCGGCGGAGGCGGCCCATGGCGGCCATGGCTTCGGTGGACGTTTTCCGCACCTGGCCGGGAGCGCCCCGGGCGAGCAAACTGACTGGATCCAAGTTGCCCCAAAGCGCGATGTCCGGGGGGAGGATTTCCGCGGCCCGGACCAAATCCACCTGGTGGTCCAATTCCAGGATATTGGCGCCGGATTGCGCCATGGCCCCCAGGATGGGGGTGGCGTTGCCGCAGATGTGCAAGGAAATGGGGAGCGGGCAGCGGGCGCGCACGGCGGAGATCACCTTTTGCTCCCCAGGCAGCGCCACCTGGCGGTAAAGGGACGGCCCCAGCAAAACGGCCGGGGAATCCCCCCCGCTCAACGAATCGGCCCCGTTTTCGGCAAGGGCGACGGCATAGGCCACCGCGAACTCAGCGCAGCGCTCCATCACCGGCGCCAGTTCGGGAGCTTGCTCGATGGCCAGCGTCATGGCCTTTTCAATGCCCAGCACCGCGCAGGCCAGCGAGAAGGGGTATTGGTCGAAACAGGCGGTGAGGAAAACGCCGGGGCCAAGCGCCCGGCGGATGCGCCGCAAGGCCTCCAGCATCAACGGCCAGCGGCCCTGGCAGGTGGGATCGGGAGGGGGCACCCGGCGCAAATCGGCGGGGCTTTGGATCAAAGGCTGGCCGGTGCCCGCCAGGGGCTGGTTATCGCCGGGAAAGCCCACCTGGGCCCCCATGGCCTGGGCGCTGACCCAGGTGTCCGCGGAGAGCCAGACGGCATCCGGCTGGAAGCGTTCGTAGTAGCGGATCACGCACCCGGCCAGCACTCCGGCATCCAGGGTATAATCCCGGATGGTTGCGCCGGCCAGGCCCGCACAAAAATGGACCGCCAGCGGCCCGGAAGGAACACGCTGGGCGGGCTTTCCGGCGAGGGCATCCGATACCAGTTGTTGGGAGGTGGGGGAGGTCATGGCAGGTTATGAATCAGGCGGTTGGCGGAGTGAATCAGCATGGCCGCCACGCATCGGCAGCGCGGGTTGCAGGCCGGGGCGAGGGCGCCGGGCGGGTCCGGATGACGGGGCGGATCGGATCATATTTACAGGCGCCAGCCTGGCGCAAAAAGCGCCGGGAAACAATGAGAATCACCGCCCCGCCGCCCGGAAAACGCAGATAATTGAGATCGGCATTTGCCAACCGCCCTTGAATGGATATGCTGGCGGAGGTTAAAGATGATCCTGCGCGCTCGCCAGCATGAATGGACTTTTCCCAGACCCGCCTTGGTCATGGGCATTGTCAATGTCACCCCCGATTCTTTTTCGGATGGCGGCAAATATTTCCAGCTGGAAGCGGCGGTGGCCCATGCGTGCGAGCTGGAAGCGGAGGGGGCGGATTTGATCGACCTGGGCGGTGAATCCTCACGGCCGAATGCGGAGCCGGTTTCCGAGGAGGAGGAACTGCGGCGGGTGATGCCAGTCCTGGAAAAGCTGGCCGGCCGGATTCGCACCCCGATCTCCATCGACACCCAGAAGGTGCGGGTGGCGCGGGAGGCGGTGGCGGCGGGGGCTTGCGTGGTCAATGATATTGCCGCTGCCCAGGCCGACCCGGCCATGGCGGCGCTGGCCGCCGAAACGGGGGCCGGATATGTGATGATGCACATGCAGGGCACGCCGCGGACCATGCAGAGGGACCCGCATTACGGCGAGGTGGTGGCCGACGTGAAGGCGTTCTTCCAGGCGCACCTGGGGCGGCTGGCGGCGGCCGGCCTCCGGAGCGAGCAGTTGGTGCTGGATGTGGGGATCGGCTTCGGAAAGCGGCTGGAGCATAATCTAAGCTTGATTCATTCGCTATCCGAGTTTAGTGAATTTAACCGGCCCTTATTGTTGGGGGTGTCGCGCAAATCATTCATCGGCCAGCTATTGGGGGTGGCGACCCACCAGCGCGGGCCGGCGGGCCTGGCTTGCGCCTGCTGGGCCAGGCGCCAGGGGGCGCAGATCATCCGGACGCACGAGGTGGCGGCCACGGTGCAGGCCTTGCGCATGACCGAAGCCCTGCAGGCGGCAAAACCGGAACCGAAAACGTAAGCATCATGGATTGGATCAGCATCGGCGACACAGCCCGGGCCTTGCTGGAGATATTTATTCTCGCAGTGGGGTTCTACTCCGCTTTTGTGCTGCTGCGCGGCACCCGCGGGGCAGCGGTGCTGGCCGGCTTCCTGGGCCTGATGCTGCTGCTGACCGGGATGACCGCGGTTTTGCACCTGGAGGTTTTCGGCTGGCTGCTGCGGAACTTCTCCGGGTTCCTGGTGGTGGCCACGATGGTCTTGTTCCAGCCGGAACTGCGGCTGATCCTGGCGGAATTGGGCCAGCGGCCGCTGCAGGGGATCGTCCGCCAGCAGCGCCAGAACATTGAGATCATCATCCAGGCCGCCAACCGGCTCTCCGAAATGCGCATCGGCGCCTTGATCGCCCTGGAGCAATCCATCATGGTGCAGGAAGCGGTGGAATCCGGCTTGATGGTCGATTGCGAGGCCACCCCGGAAATGCTGGAGACGATCTTTTTCCCGAACAACGCCATCCATGACGGCGGCGTGATCATCAAGGGCGACCGGATCACCTTCGCCGCCTGCATTTTCCCGCTGACCCAGCGCCAGGATTTGAATCCTTCGCTCGGAACCCGGCACCGGGCGGCCATCGGTTTGAGCGAGGAGACCGACGCCATCGTGATCGTGGTTTCGGAGGAAACCGGCAGCATCGGCTATGCTTTCAAGGGACAGCTGGTGCGGGGCATCACCGAGGAGGAGCTGCGGGCCTTCTTGAGTTCAATCATGCTCAAGCCAAGCCACTCGCACAAGAGCCTCGTCTGGTTGCGGCGCTGGTGGTATCAATTCCGCAAACCCAATGTATCCAAAACCTAGGCAATCGCCATGGCGCTCCCCTCCTTGATCACCAAAAACTTCGGGCTGAAATGCCTTTCCTTTGCCTTGGCGTTCATCACCTGGAAGTTGATGCACTGGGAAATCCTCAATGCCCAGGATGTCCCGGTCACCCAGACCCTGAAATTGCCGATCGATGTTTTTACGCCTTCCGGCGACAGCCGTTCCTTCCGGATATTGCCGAGCGAGGTGGCCGTCACCATCAGCGCCATGCAGTCGATCATGAAAAACTTTAACAGCACGAACCTGCAGGTGTTTGTGAATCTGATTAATGTCCAGCTCACCAACGGCCTCAAACGCCGCATCGAAGTGGCCTGCCCGTCCGGCATCACGCTGGTCAGAGTCCAGCCTACGGAGGTGCAGCTGGATGTTCCCCAGCAGCCAAAATCATTGAAAGGCCCGTAATACGCCCAGTCCGCCCATGGAAAACGACAAAAAAATATTCGGCACCGACGGAGTTCGGGGCATCGCCAATATCGAGCCGGTCACCGCTGAGACCGCGCTCAAGCTGGGCCGGGCGGCCGCCCATATTTTCAAGCGCAACACCCAGCGCCCCAGGGGATTCGGACGGCCTAAAATCGTTTTGGGCAAGGACACCCGCCTGTCCGGTTACCTGCTGGAAAACGCCATCTCCTCGGGCATACTTTCCATGGGGGTGGATGTGCTGTTCATCGGGCCGCTGCCCACCCCGGGGGTGGCCTACGTCACCCGCAGCCTGCGCGCGGACGCCGGAATTGTCATCACCGCCTCGCACAATCCCTACGCGGACAATGGCATCAAGTTCTTCCGGGCGGACGGATTCAAATTGGACGAGGAAATCGAGGGCCGGATTGAAAGCCTGGTTTTCAACCACGAAATCGAAAACATCCGGCCCACCGCCGAGGAGATCGGCAAAGCGGTGCGCATCGACGATGCCTTGGGCCGGTATATCGAATACGCCAAATCCTCCTTTCCCCGGGGGCTGACCCTGGATGGCCTGCGGATCGTGGTGGATTGCGCCCACGGGGCGGCCTATAAATCCAGCCCCTGCGTGCTGCGGGAGCTTGGGGCCGAGGTGTTTGTGTATGGGAACGCCCCGGATGGCACCAACATCAACCGGGATTGCGGCTCCATGTACCCGGATTTGATCTGCCAGAAGGTTTGGGAGCACCGGGCCCACCTGGGCATTGCCCACGACGGCGATGCCGACCGGGTGCTCTTGTGCGATGAAAATGGCAAGTTGATCGATGGGGACGACATCATGGCCGTGGCCGGTTTGGACCTGCTGGCCCAGGGGCAGCTGCCGCATAAAACCCTGGTGACCACCGTGATGAGCAATGCCGGGCTGATCGCCGCCCTCCAGCAAGCCGGGGGCCGGGCGATCCGCACGGGAGTGGGGGACAAACTGGTCATCGATGAAATGCTGCGGGGCGATTACGGCTTTGGCGGGGAGCAAAGCGGGCACATCATTTTCCGGGATTTCAGCACCACTGGCGATGGCCTGGTGAGCGCCCTGCAGATCCTCCGGATCATGAAGGCCAGGAATGCCGCGTTGTCCTCCCTCACCAAATGCTGGACCCGTTTCCCGCAAGTGGTCACCAATGTCCGGGTGCGGGAAAAAAGGCCGCTGGAAGAACTCGACGAGGTCATGGAACTGGTGGCCCAGGCGGATAAAGAACTCAAAGCGCAAGGCGGACGGATTCTGCTCCGGTATTCCGGCACGGAGCCCAAGGCCCGGCTGCTCCTGGAAGGCGCGGACGCCAACGCCCTGAACCTTTGGAGCAAAAAAATCGCCGATGCCATCCGCGATCAGCTGAGTTAGACAGCCCTGGCGGGAAAACCGTCTTCCGCCGGCTGGGGAACGGTTCTTTGGCGAATCCCAAAGAATCCCGGAGAATCCCTTTACCGGTCCCCCTGACGGACGCCGAAGAACGCGTTGGTGGTCACACTATGCGGGACAAACCATTCCAACTCGGGATAAAGCCCGGGTAAATTGGTGACCACTTGGTACGGCCCGGTGACGGCGGCGCTCCGCGCCAGCCCGTAGGCGTGCGTGCCGGAAGCGGGCCAGCTCAAGCGATAGACCTCGTCGTTCCACGCCACCGCATCCAGCCGCAGGGGGCGTTCCTCCTGCTGCGGATTTGAGCCCAAAATATATTCGCGCAGGTTGTTGAGCCCGTCCCGATCCGGATCGTCCGTGGCGGTTTGATTCAAGTTGCCGAAATGGGCCGTTTCCCATTCATCCGGCAGGCCATCGTGATCGGCATCGGCAATCGTTACCCCATTGAAGATCAAGGTCACGGAGTTCACGCGGCCGGTGTTGCCCGCCGCTTCATCGAGGAAGCGGACCTGCCAATGGCCCGCGCTGGATTCGAAGAAATGCCGCGCGGAACAAAAGGTCCACGGCGACCAGGCCGGAGAGTCGTCCAGGCCGGCTCGCTGCAGGATGCTGCCAGCCCCCCGGGGCGGGGTGAGCTGGATGCGCACGTCGCCGCGCCTCGGGTGGACCCAATCCACCGCCACCTGGACATGCTCCAGGATCAGGGTGTTGGTGACATCAAAATCATAGGCAACCGGATTCACCACCAGCTTGGCGGTCACGGGTTTGCCGGCGGCCAGCCGGTCCCGCAGGGCTTCCCCATCCAGCTGGCCGATGAAGCAGGCGGGGATCCGGCCGTATTCCGAGAAGCCCATGTTGATGATCTCGGTTTGGTTCACGTCATTAAACACGATGGCCAGCGCCGCGCCCGCCTGGGCGGCCAGGTTGATCTTCTCGTAGAAATAATTCACCCCCCGCTGGATCAGGGCCACTTTGCCGGTGAGGCTCTGCGAAATGGCATTGGTGGCCAGCCCCACATACACCATCGGCAGCTCCGCGGTGGTGGCCGCCGGCCGCGGGCCAAAACCATCCTGCACCACCAGGTTCGTCCATTGGCCATCGCCACCGGAGGCAAGCCAGGTTAAGCCGTGGTCCGGGATGCTCCGGGTGACAGTTTGCGTGGCCGAAAGCGAGGCCACCGGCGGGCGGTTGGGCCATTGCCTGGCCAGTTGGACTGCCAGCCCGGCATCCGGCACCCCGAAGCCATCATTATGGCTGAAAACGAAACCGGCCGAATTGGTGGCGAGATCCGGATCGGCCCAATCGAAATGCCGGGCGGAAAAGACCAGGATCTGCTGGACATCCCGGTAACCTAGACGGGGATTGGCGGACAGCATCAGGGCCACCACCCCGCTGATCAGCGGCGCGGAGGCGGAGGTGCCGGTGAATCCTACCGGGCCAAGACCAAACCGGTAATCCGCAAAGTCGTTGGTATAAACTGTTGCATTCGTTCCCCGAGTTCCGGTTAAATCAGTAGTAAACAGGCCGGGCAGATCCTTATCAAAGTTGTCGCCACTAGGAGCGGCCACCAGGATATTAGCGCCGGGATTACTATAACCTAAAGCCCTTCCACCGGAGGCCACTGCTGATACCGGGATTACAAAAGGCATGGTCAGATAGCCATCGTCGTTGGCCATTTGCATATTTTCCCGGCCATTGCCGCCGGACCGGACCATTACCACCCCCAGGCCGCTGCGCCCATGGAGAATGGCGTTGGAAATGCCAATCTGCTCCAGCAGGCCCACCGCCAATGGCTGCACGGTGGCATTGCCCCAGCTATGATTTTGCACGCCAAGCAGGTTGGACCGGTATTGGAACATGTCCATGAGCGCCACCTCGTCAGCCAGGAAACTGTTTGGCCCCCAGATGATGCAGCTGCCGAATTGGGCGGCCGGGGCGGCCCCGCTCATGCCCACCTCGTTCGTGCCGGTGGCCAGCAGCAGACCGGCTACTGCAGTTCCATGCAAATCATTATCAGTGGCGGGAAATCCGTTGGTGGTTCTGGAATAGAAATTATAATGCAACGATGGTGCCTGGCGGTCTTTGAATTCCGGATGATCCAGCTGCACCCCATTGTCCACAATCGCCACGAACACGCCTTCACCCTGGGTGTATGCCCAGGCGCCGCGCACATTCAGATCCACCCCCAGGCGCGCCCCGGTCGAGGAATCCCGGTTCTCCAGGTACCACTGCTGGGGAAAATAAGGCTCCTTGGGATAAGGGCTGTACGATCCGTGCCGCTGCCCTTTCAGGCGCCGCACCGGGTGAGCCAGGCGCACGCCTGGGCGGATGGCAAGTTTTTGCGCCCCCCCCAAGGCGGACCAGGCGTCTGCCGCCTGCAAGATAAATACGCCAGGCGCCACGGTGCGGGCCAATTCCAGGCTCGTTTGGGAAAGAACCTCCGCCAAGCGGGTGGAATCCTCCAGTTGCAGCACCACCCGGTCCCCGAATTCCAGCGGCGCGGCGGCGCTCCCGGTGGCCGGCCAGGCGCGGATCCATTGGGCGGCCGGCGCGGACCTCAAAGCAACCTGCGGCTTGGGCTCGACGCGGTATTCCCGCAGCTCTGGGGTGCGGAAAAAATAGGGTTCAGTCACGGTTGGCAGAACCCCGGCCACCTGGCTGGCGGCCTGGATCACCAGGCAAACCCATCCCGCCGCCAGCGTCACGCGATATCCAATGCTCATCCTTTTGCTGATTGCCATCAATCCGGGAACTATCGGTTTTACTGATCCTGTTGCCTAACATGGAAGAACGCGTTGGTGGTTACACTATGCGGGACAAACCATTCCAACTCGGGATAAAGCCCGGGCAAATTGGTGACCACTTGGTACGGCCCGGCAACGGCGGCGCTCCGCGCCAGCCCGTAGGTGTGCGTGATGGAAGCGGGCCAGCTCAAGCGATAGACCTCGTCGTTCCACGCCACCGCATCCAGCCGCAGGGGGCGTTCCTCCTGCTGCGGATTTGAGCCCAAAATATATTCGCGCAGGTTGTTGAGCCCGTCCCGATCCGGATCGTCCGTGGCGGTTTGATTCAAGTTGCCGAAATGGGCCGTTTCCCATTCATCCGGCAGGCCATCGTGATCGGCATCGGCAATCGTTACCCCATTGAAGATCAAGGTCACGGAGTTCACGCGGCCGGTGTTGCCCGCCGCTTCATCGAGGAAGCGGACCTGCCAATGGCCCGCGCTGGATTCGAAGAAATGCCGCGCGGAACAAAAGGTCCACGGCGACCAGGCCGGAGAGTCGTCCAGGCCGGCTCGCTGCAGGATGCTGCCAGCCCCCCGGGGCGGGGTGAGCTGGATGCGCACGTCGCCGCGCCTCGGGTGGACCCAATCCACCGCCACCTGGACATGCTCTAAGATCATGGCGTTGGTGACATCAAAATCATAGGCAACCGGATTCACCACCAGTTTGGCGGCCACTGGTTTGCCTGCGGCCAGCCGGTCCCGCAGGGCTTCCCCATCCAGCTGGCTGATCGAGCAGGCGGGAATGCGGCTATACTCCGTGTTATCCATTGTAATGATCTCGGTTTGATTCACATTATTGAAAACAATAGCCAGCACGGCACCCGCCTGGGCGGCCAGGTTGATCTTGTCGTAGAAATTGTTAACCCCGCGCTGAATTAGCGCCACTTTGCCAGTAAGATCCTGCGGGATGGTATTGGTGGCCTGGCCGACATACACCATCGGCAGCTCGGCCGTTGTGGCTTCGGGACGTGGACCGTAACCGTTCTGAAACACAGGGCTGATCCAATATCCATCATCGCTGGAGATCAGCCAGTTGAGGCCACGGTCAGGAATTGCCCTGGTGACGGTTTGCGTGGCCGAAAGCGAGGCCACCGGCGGGCGGTTGGACCATTGCCTGGCCAGTTGGACTGCCAGCCCGGCATCCGGCACCCCGAAGCCATCATTATGGCTGAAAACGAAACCGGCCGAATTGGTGGCGAGATCCGGATCCGCCCCATCGAAATGCCGGGCCGAAAAGACCAGGATCTGCTGGACATCCCGGTAACCTAGGCGGGGATTGGCGGACAGCATCAGGGCCACCACACCGCTGATCAGTGGCGCGGAGGCGGAAGTGCCGCTGAAACCATCCATGCCGAACCGGTAGTCCCCCAGGTCGTTGGTGTAGGTCGTGAAGTTCCACCCCCGGGCGCCGGTCAGGTCGGTGGTGAAAAGCCCGGGGTAATCGTCATCCAAATCCCCGCTGGGGGCGGCCACGAGGAGGTTGGCCCCCGGGTTGCTGTAGCTGGCCGCCCGGCCGCTGGAAAGCACAGCGGCCACTGGAATGGCACAGGGCATGGCCAGGTAGCCATCGTCGTTGGCCATTTGCGAATCCGACCGGCCATTGCCGCCGGACCGGACCATGACCACCCCCAAGCCGCTGCGCCCATGGAGAAAGGCGTTGGAAATGCCAATCTGCTCCAGCAGGCCCACCGCCAGTGGCTGCACGCCGGCATTGCCCCAGCTATGGTTTTGCACGCCAAACAGGTTGGACCGGTATTGGAACATGTCCATGAGCGCCTCCTCGGAAGCCAGGAAATCGTTTGGCCCCCAGATGATGCAGCTGCCGAATTGGGCGGCCGGGGCGGCCCCGCTCATGCCCACCTCGTTCGTGCCGGTGGCCAGCAGCAGCCCGGCGGCGGCGGTGCCATGGGTGGGATCGTAAGTAGTAGGAAAGCCTTGGTTGGTGCGGGAGTAGAAATTGTAATGCAACGAAGGCGCCTGGCGATCTTTGAACTCGGGATGATCCAGCTGCACCCCATCGTCCACGATCGCCACAAACACGCCTTCACCCTGGGTGTATGGCCAGGCGCCGCGCACATTCAGATCCGCCCCCAGACGCACCCCGGTCGCGGGATCCCGGTTCTCCAGATACCATTGCTGGGAAAAATAAGGCTCTTGGGGATGAGGGCTGTATGATCCGTGCCGCCGTCCTTTCAGGCGCCGCACCGGGTGAGCCAGGCGCACGCCGGGGCGGGTGGAAAGTTTTTGCGCCTCCCCCAAGGCGGACCAGGCATCTGCCGCCTGCAAGATAAATACGCCAGGCGCCACGGTGCGGGCCAATTCCAGGCTCGTTTGGGAAAGAACCTCCGCCAAGCGGGTGGAATCCTCCAGTTGCAGCACCACCCGGTCCCCGAATTCCAGCGGCGCGGCGGCGCTCCCGGTGGCCGGCCAGGCGCGGATCCATTGGGCGGCCGGCGCGGACCTCAAAGCAACCTGCGGCTTGGGCTCGACGCGGTATTCCCGCAGCTCGGGCGTGCGGAAAAAATAGGGCTCGGTCACGGCCGGCAGGGCCTCGGCCACCTGGCCGGCGGCCTGGATCACCAGGCAAGCCCATCCCGCCACCAGCGCCACGCGATATGCAGTGCTCATCCTTTTAACACTCGGAATCTACCATTGCCCGCTTGGTTGGCGAGTTCAGATTTTGGAAACCAGCCATGGAATTCTCCACGCGCCCGGCTGGCCGGGCATGGCCAAGGCTGGACCCGGTTGGGGGCGTCAAGGCCGGGGCACCGCCGGCGCACCCGGTTCCGGGATTTCAGCGGGCGGGCTGGCGGGATCGGATTCCGCAGGCATCAACACCACGCGCACCTCGCTGCCGGGGATGTCGGACTCGATGCCGCGCCGGAGCCGCTCGATGGTTTGCACCGCTTCCGCCACGGTCTGCCCGGGTGGGAAGCTCAAGGCGATTTCAATGAAAATCCGCCCGGCGGAGCGGCGCGAGCGGACGCCGTGGAAACCGGCATAGCCATCATAGTTCTGCGCCAGGCGCCGGTCGATCCGCAGCTGCAGATCTTCCCGGAGGGTTTTGTCGAGCATTTCACCGAGCCCCTCCCTGAGCACCGGCAGGAAGGACATGCCCGCATAGGTGACGAACGCCAGGGCGCACGCAGGATCCACGTACACCGACCAATGGTAGCGGCGCAGGGCGAGGGAGAGCCCCAACCCGAGCAGCACGGCCAGGCAGGACATGGCATCGGCACGGTTCGCCCGCCACAGGGTTTCCATCACCGGGGAAAAAGCCTCCCGGGCGAGGCGGCGGTTGCGCCGCCACAGCCAGAAATCCACCGAGAATCCCACCATCTGGAGCAGCGCTCCCGCGGCGGTGTAGGTCTGATCCAGCACCGCCGGATACACCAGGTGCCGGATGGCCATCGCCGCCATGAACAGGAGGGCGGCCACATAAACGCCCGTGCCGACCACGCCCCCGAGGGTCTGGAGCTTGCCCGTGCCATAGTCGAAGCCCTGGGTTCTCCCCTTGCGGATGGCCCGCAGGATGTTCCACCCGAGAATGCCGTTGATCAATTCCTGGGCGTGGTCCAGCAGATCGCTGAACAGCAATAACGATCCAGAGAGCGCCGCCACCGCCACCGCCGGGATGGTAAAGACCACCGCCAGGCCCAGGTTCAGCAGAAAGGCGCGCTCCTGCCGGTATAAAGCCTCCGGTGCGTTGTCCAAAGGGGGGGGAATCATAAAAAGCTATGGCAATCCCTGGCCGGCCACCGGCCATCCTCCGCGAAGCCCGTCATTTGAATTTCCATGGAACCGTTCCCGCCGGTGCGGCCGCCACCCAATCCCTTCCTCACCGATTGGCTGGAGGTGCGGCGGCGCCTGGCGGCGGAGGACCGCCCCCGGCCAGGCCCGCAGCCTGTTCCAGGGTTTCCGCCACGGGGAACAGGTCCAGGAACCCGCTGATGACGAAAGTCTCGCGCACCACCCCCTGGAGTCCGCAAATCGCCAGCCGGCCGCCAACCGCTTTGACATGCTTCCCCAAAATAAGGATGGACCGCAGACCCGCACTGCTTAAAAAATTGGCCGCCCGCAGGTCGATCACCAGGCTCTTCTGGGCGAGGCTGGCCAGCCGTTTCTTGCAGTGCGCTTCAAATAAAGCGGCATTCGTCGCATCCAGGCCCCCCTGGACAGACACGACTGCGGTCAGTCCCACCGCACCATCGTCGAATTTCGCGTTCATAACCATTTATCTTTGTTGCGAACCGGCACCGCGGCGCCACACGCAACCACCCTGGTTTCCACTGGCGCCTTTCCCGTTACCGCCGCAGTTATTGCCACCCCGCCATCATTCACCGCTCCAGTTGGTGGAGGCAAGCCTTTTGTAAAAACCCTGCGGTTCAGCCAAGGCGCCCAAAAGCTGCCAGGAGCGCCCGGAAGCGGGATCCGTTTCACGGCCGGTCACGCCGCTTTTTTTCGAGCCATTTCAGCAGCATGTAATTGGCCCAGCCGATGGCCGCCATGGCGGCCAGGAAAGCCGGGTAGGCGGTTTTCCAGTTGGCGGGTCCGGTCATCATGGACCACTCGGACATGCCCCCAATCCCGGCCAGCAGGGTCAAGGGCATGAAAATGGTGGTGATCAAAGTCAGGCGCCGCACGGCTTGGTTGGTGTCGTTGGCCGCCATGGCCATGCGGTTGTTGAGCATGGAGAGATACATCTCCATGAGGCTGGTCACCACCTCCCGGCACGACTCGGTCAATTCGAAGAACTTGGTCAGATGATCGTAAATATCGCGGTAATAAAAGATCGCTTTTTCCGGGATGAACGGACAATCCTTGCGGCAGATTTTCACGAGGATCTCCCGCTCATGGAACAGGCTTTTGCGCAGCGCCAGCAAATCCCGGCGCAGGTGCAGCAGCCCGGCGGGTTGGAAGCCGGGCAGGTCAGACACCAGCCGGTCCTCCGCCTGGTTCAGCGCCTCCTCCAGCGCCTCGATGGCGAGGAACTTTTGATCCACAACGTGGTCCAGGATCACGTGCAGCAGGAAAGCCGGCCCCTGGCGGATGTTGTCGATTTCCCGCTCCACAACCTTCCCGAAATCGTTGAGGGGAACCGGCGCCTCCGGCTCGCACCCCTGCACCGTGACCAGGAAATTGGAGCCGATGAAAACATCCACCTCCGCGAGGCTGAATTTCCCGGCGGCATGGCGGAAGTCGTTGAACAGAATGAAGGTGTTGCCGGGGAAATCGTCGATCTTGGGAACCTGGCTTTTTTCGTCGGTGCAATCCTCAATGGCCAGGGGGTGGAGCCCCAGGGAATCCACCAAGGGGAGGAGCTCGGCCTTGGACGGGCGGACAAAATCGAGCCAGGCGAAGCCCTCCCGGGCCGCGGCCGCCAGGGCTTCGGCTGGGGTGGCTGCCGGAACGAGCCGGCCGGTTTTCGCGATGTGGCAGAAGCGTGATGCGGGCATGTTCACCTCACCTGGGGAATCCCGGCGGTCATTCGCGCAGGCAATAGAGGTGGGTGTCATTGCGCCAATAAATGCAGGGGCCGGCAAACGCCGGGGTGGCCGTGAGCGGTCCCGGCAGCAGGTTTTCCGCCAGCCGCTCGAACTGCAGGCCCGGCTTGAGGATGGTGGTTTTGCCCTCCTGGTTGAAAAAATGGAGCCGTCCCCCGGCCAGGATGGGTGAGGCCAGGTAGCTGCGGCCGAGGCTTTTTTGCCAGCGCAATTCGCCCGTGCGGGCGGCCACACAGGTGATGGTGCCGGAATCGGAAATCCAATAAAGATCCTCCTCCACGAGGATCGGGGAGGAAATATCCGGGGCCTGGCGGGTGGATTTCCAAACCACATGGCTGCCGGTCACATCCCCCTGGCCGTCCACCCGGACCGCCCAGACTTGGGGCTGGAACAACCCCGTGCTGAAAAAAGCCAGCCCCTGGCCGAAGACCGCGCCGGTGCCGATCGAAAACCCGTTCCCGTGGCGGATGCGCCAGATTTCCTCTCCCGTGGCAGGATCGTAAGCAGCAATCCAGTGGGCGCCGGGGATGAGGATTTGCACCCGGCCGGCATTAGTGATCACCAGGGGCGTGCAGAACGATTTTTTCAGGGGGCCATCCGGCGCCACAATGGGCGGGCGCGCGGTTTTCCAGGCCACCTGGCCCGTCTGTTTGTCCAAGGCGGCCACGAATTGGGCATCGATGCCATCGCGCACCACCACCAGGACGTTGGAATGAAGCACGGGCGAGCTGCCGGGCCCCACCTGGTGGTCCACCGGCAGCTTTTGCTGCCAGATGAGTTGGCCGGTGGCGGATTCCAAGGCCGCGGTGCCGAACACGCCAAAATCGCAATAAAGCCGGCCTGGCTCAACCACCGGGGTGGGAGTGGCCCAGCTGTTCAGCCAATGGGCGGGTGGCGGATTTTCCACCTCAAACAGGGTGGTGTGCCATAATTGGCGGCCAGCGGTGCGGCTCAGGCATACCGCTCCCAGCGCCACCTGGTCCGCCTTCTGCATATCGTCGCTGCGGATCCGGACCCGCTGGACATTTTTTTCCAGGGCAGTGGTCAGCCAGAGGCGCTCTCCCAGGAGCACCGGCGAGGAGCGGCCGCGGCCGGGAATGGCCGTTTTCCAGGCCACATGGTTGGTTTCGCTCCAAACCAGGGGCGGATTGGCGCCGGGGGCCATCCCCGTGCCGCCGGGGCCGCGGAATTGAGTCCAATCCGCCTCCGCCCGCGCTTCCAGGCAGGCCAGAATCCCCCACAAAATGAAGTTCAGGCTGGAAAACCAAGGGCTGTTCATGCGGTTCCTTTGCGCTGCCCGCCGGGCGGCCCAGGAAAGGGCTGGCCGCCATCGGAGTCGCCGGCGTGGCGGGAGGTTATGGGTTCAGCACCACCGTCGCCGGCTGGCTTTTTTTGGAAAAAGCGATCCCTTCGATCTCCACCAGCAAATCCGGCCGGCAGACATCCGCCACCGCGTAAATGGTGGGCAGTTCCCCGAGGCGCTGTTCGCAGGCGGCCCGGATGCCGGCGTAGTCTGCCTGGCGCTTGATGTAAACCCGCACCAGGCCCAGCCCGGAAAGGGTGGTTCCCAACTCCGGCAGCCCGTGCAGTTGGAGGTTTTCCTCGGAGATCAGGGCTTCGATATTGTTCAATGTCTCGTGGGTCTGCGCCACGGCATCCCCCGGGTGGCGCGTCTCCGAGTTGGTGATGCTGGCGGTGCCGGAGATGAAAATGGTGGCGTAATTCCCGCAGGACAGGGCCATGGCCCGGGAAAATTTGGGGCTCTTGGGACTGTAATGGGTGCCATAGTCGTAGGCCGAAGTCTGCCGCGGATTCTCCAAGGGCACCGCCACGATATCGCGCCGTTCCGTGGCCAGGGCGATGGCGCTCATCATGATGCCGCGGCCCTCGGTGCCAATGCCGGTGCTGGCGGGGAAGATCGGGCCTTTGGCATTCGGCGGCAGGCGGTTGGCCAGAAAATCGATATCCCGGTAATATTCGGTGCGCGCGCGGTTCAGCTCCTTGTAGCGCTGCTCTGGCCCGTCCTGGTCCACAATGCCACCCAGGTAAAGCCAGGTGCGGATGACCTGGTCGAAGCGCAGGCTGGCGTTTTCGAACAAGGATTGGATGTGCCGGAAGGCATCCAGGGAGTCGTGGTAAAGGCCATCCTGGTGCACGGAGGGAACCACTTGGGCGCAATGGGCCCAGGCGATGCCGTTATGCCGGGCGATCACCAGCTGCTCGCTGATGCGCTCGATCTCCACCTCGCCTTTGCCCTGGCCCACGCCCAAAGCCTCAACCGCCAGCAGTTTGCCTTCGCAAGGCGGCTGGGGAATGTAGCTGGTGGCAGGCATTTCCGAGCCGTAAAAATCGTGCATGATTTGCCGGCACTCGTCGATTTGGCTTAGATCCGCCAGGAATACCGCCTGGTGGACGATGGATCCGCGGGTGCCTTCCTCCCGGGAGACATTTTGAATGGTTTGGAGCGCGTCGCCGGCTTGCTGCCGCAGGGAGCCGCCGCAGCGCGGCACCGCCGCGGCGAAAACGTGCCGCACATCGTTCAGCTCCACGACGGAATAACCAATTCCAGCGTGGGATACTTTTCGGACGGTGTGGGAGGCCATGTCAGTTCCCTCCCCCAACTCTCCCAGCCAGGATCCGTCCAGCCATGGAATGCAATGGGTGAAGACATCGGGCGGCGATTCCGGTCAACGGCCGCCAAGGCTTGATCATTTCCTGTTTCATTGTTATCACCAAAACACTTTAGTCCGCATCACCGATGCCAGGTTATCTTATTACCAGACGGCCTTTTTCACCGGCTCATTCAATTTTCCCGGCCCAAATTTCCACGTCGATCCCCACGCCGGAGGTTTGGCCTCGTGTGGGTCGTGCTATTTTCGGCACATAAGTATGGCAGTCCGTTCGGGCCGCCGCAATAACTAAACCTTAAAAACAGCAAGGCGGGGGGGCGGGCCGGAAAGCAGGCCGGGGAAAAGCCGGGCAAACCGCCACCAACGCCTGGCATATTTTTGCGTAACCACCTGATCAAGAGTGTTTTGAGCCTTAAACTGCCAGCGCCATCCAAAACCGGTAATCGGCTAATCATGATCCCTTCTGCGTTTAGCAACACTTACTCTGCCTGGCTTCCCAAAGGTTTTTTTCACGGTGCAGCGGGCGTGTTCGGCGGAATCCCTGGCCGTGTCCCTGACCTATAATCCGCTCAAGCCGGAATGGAACCAGGCCGATATACCCTATGCTGCTGATGGCGTTGCGAGTGGAGGGCAGGCTCGCGCCGGCATGGGATCGGGGGGAAAGCCGCGGCCGCGGCGCGGTTCAGGGCGCTTTTTGGGGGCGGGAACCGGCCAGTTCCACCCTGGCTCAGCAGTATGGAACCGGCCAGACTAGAAGAAATCGTTGGAAACCAATTTATGCACCAAACTCCATTCCCGGCTTGGTTTAAGGCGGCGACCTGCTGGATATTCCTCGGCCTCAATAACTTCGCGGCCCTGGCGCCGGATCTGACTTTCACGGTGGCGGAGTGGGCGGGCGTAAGCCGCACCAATGAGATCCTCTGCTCGGGTGTGCCGCTGCCCAGGCTGGCCAGCGTCCGATCCGTATCGCAGCTGCGGGTTGAAACTGCGGAGGGCCAGGCGGTTCCGGCCTGTTTCCAGGTGCTGGCCCGGTGGCACAGCGGGCGGCTGGATACCAACGCCCCGGTGCAGTGGGTGCTCGTGGAAATGCCAGCCACGGTGGCGGCCCACGAAGCCCGCCGTTATCAGCTGGCGATTTCGCCGGATCCGGTGGCGGGGCCGGAACCAGCGGTTAAACTCGAACTGACCCAGGCCGGTAACCAGGTAACTGTCAATACCGGCGCAGCCCGCTTTACCTTGGGCAAAAACGCCAGCCAGCTCTTCGATGAAGTCCGCCTGGCGGATGGCGCCGTGGCCGCCACTGGCGGCGCCCTGACCGCTCTGGCCAACCGCAGCCTGACCACCCACGCCGCGGTGCGCCGGGTCGTGGTGGAAAGGGTCAGCCCCCTGGCCGCCGTGGTGGTGATCGACGGCTTGTATGACCTGCCGGCGGTGGGGGACGGACGTCTGGCGGCGAGCCGCCGCTACGAATTCTTTGCCGGTTCCTCGGCGGTGCTGGTCCGCCACGAGGTGGCTTGGGAGGGATCCCTGTTTGGGGTGGGAGTCCTGGCGTCGGAGGGGGTGCCCAATGGCCTCCGGATCCAGCAATTGCGCGACACCTTGGAAATCCCCTGGATTGGCCCGCGCCAGGCGTGGGTGTGGGGCGGGCACACCGCACCGCCAATCCAGGCCGCTGGCCTGACCGATGAAACGGGCTGGGTGGAGCAGTGTTTGCGCCTCCAGCGGACCGATCCCTTGCGCTTTGAAATCGGGCTGGGCAGCCAGCGCCAGTCCGGCCGCGCTGCCGATGGCGGCGCCCTGGCCGTGAGCGACGGCACGAAAACCGTGGCCCTGGCGCTGAACCACATGCACTGCTTTGAGCCGCAGGCGTTGCGGTGCCTGCCCAATGGGACCCTGGCGGTGGAGATCGCCAGCGGCCAGGCCTGGCTGGGCGCCCGCCAGGGTTTATATGCCCAATTCGGCCTCTGGTTCACGACCAACCAGCCCGCCCCCGGGGCGGTGCAAGCGGAGCTGTGGGCCCGGCTGAACCACCCGCTCCGCGCCTGGCCCGAGGCCGCCTGGTTCGCGGCTTCCCGCGCGGTGGACGAGTTCCCGGTGGGGGATCTTGCCCCGCCCTGGCGGGAGTATGACACCCTGGTGCCTACCGTTTTGAGCCGCACCACGAACCTGGTCTTCCAGATGGGGTTGTCCGGCCTCCAGACCTACGGGCTGTTCCCCCGGTATTGGGGCAATCCCATGAGCGGCTTTGACGAGCTGACCAACTCGGTCCCCGAGAATGATCCCACCCCGGCGGAATCCTGGGACGATGTTTACTGGGGCGCCACCTGGACGGATTATCACGACACCTCCACCCTGGCCGCCTTCTGGGCCATGCGCTCGGGGCAAAGCGCCTGGCTGGATGAGATCACCCGCCCCGCCGCCCTGCGCATGCTCCACACCCAGATCATCCACGGGGCGCCGGAAGACGATTATTTTTACATCGGCCAATCCCCCACCGGGTATGGCGGCTACCGGGCGGATTTCAACAGCTCCCACGCCTATTTCGATAACCTGCTGCTCTATTATTGGCTCACCGGGGATTACACGGTCGTGGAAACCTTGGAGCGCGGCGCCGCCTCGATGCGCCAATATTTGTACCCGGGGCGGCCTGGGGTGGCGGTCGAACCCCGGCAGCCGCCCCCGGATCCCTGGGCGCGGCCGGTGGGCCGGGCGGCCTCCCAGTGGATCACGGCCTTCCGGTTCGTGGGCCTGGCTGGAAAGGACGCCTCCTTCCTGGACGATTACCGGGGGAACCTGGCCCGGGCGGTCAGCCAATATTACGCCGAGCTGGAAAAGGATGGGCGGCGCTATGGCTTCTGGAGCGATCAGCCGCTGGCCACCCCGGGCACGAATCACACGGACCAGATCTGGCTGCTGACCTTGTATGACATGAACAACGTGTACCGCTGCCTCGTGGATACCGGGGATGCGCCCCTGGGCGACCCCGCCCGGCGCCCGAGCGAAGTGCTGGCGGCCTGGGCCAACACCCTGGCTTTCCTGGCGCCCAACGCGGCCCCGGAGGCCAATGGCACCGTCCAGGGCCAATGGCCCAACGCCATCCTGTTCGCCTGGGCCGGGGACCGCATCGGCGGCCAGCTGCTGTGGTCCACCAATTACGAGACGCCCGCCGCCGACCCCTACTTGTGGGACACCGGCAAAGCTGCCCTCTGCGCCACCGTCAGCCGGGAGGCGGACCGGCGGCAGGATCCGGGGCTGCGGCAGCTGGCGGCGGACCTGGCGGCGCTCACCCTGCGCTCCGCCTGGAACCAGGGCACGCCCCCGCCCTTGGGCAAGGAGCAAGGGCTTTACTTGAGCCGGCTCCACCCAGCCATCAGCCGGCTGAACCTCCCGGAGCCTTTGCGGCTGGCAGCCAGCCGGGAAGGCCAGCAGCTCCGGCTCAGCTGGCCGGCCGGGGTGGTGGATGGGGAACTGGAGCAGGCCCCCACCGCCGGCGGTGGCGGCTGGCAGCCGGTCTCCCACCTGTGGGGCGCCACCAACGCCACCTTTGAGGTTTTCCCGGGGCGCGCCTTTTTCCGGCTGCTGCGGAATCCATAAAGGCCGGCCGGCCCCCTCTGGCCGCGCTGCCCATCGCCGGTCCGCCCATTTTCCCACTGGCGGAAGGCCCGGCCCTGCGCTATGCATGGGCGGACGATGAAATGGCGCTGCATCTGGTGGGGTGGCTGGCTGGCAATCGGGCTGGCCTGGTCCGGCCCGGCCCGGCCGGTGTTCCGCCTGGCGGCGCCGGCATCGGGGACGAACCTCTTGCGCAACGCCGGCTTCGAGCAGGCCTCGGCGGGCCGGTTTTCCGATTGGTCCGTGGCGCCCCAAGGCTGCCGGGTGGCGGCGGCCCCGGTGGTGGTGCGGGGCTGGAGCCGCGCGGAGGGAGTGGATGGCAGCCCGGACCGCGATTACTCCCTGTACGTGGACATCATCTATAATGACGGCACCCCGCTTTGGGGCCGCACCGCCAATTTCCAATGCGGCACGCACGATTGGGAGCAGCGGGAAATCCTGATCACCCCTGAAAAACCGATCCGCACCCTGAGCTTCTATTGCCTGGTGCGGAACCATGCGGGCAAGGTTTGGTTCGACGAGGTGGAAGTGGAGGACGCCGGCGCCAGCGGCGCCGCCCTTTGGTTCCAAGGCGTTTCCGTGGAGCCGGGCCCGGGGACCAACGCCCCCGGCGGCTCCCTGCAGGTGGTGGAAACGGGCGACGGCTTGCGCCTGGCCTGGGCGGGCCAGCGGATCACCTCCTTGAAATTGGATGGCCAGGAGCTTTCCGGGGGCGCCCCCGGCGGTTTCCTGGCCCGGGATGTGGCGGCCAACTCCGATATTTACGGCTTTGCGGAAGGCGCCTGCCCGGAATTGGATTTGCGGCTGGAAGCCTCGGTGACCGCCCACCCGGACCACCTGGCCCTTGCGGGACGCGTGCTGGACACCCGGGGCGGGGACCGGGCCATTTCGTGGCTGCTGGCGCTGCCGCTGGAGGCCGCGGGCTGGGCTTGGGGGGACGATATCCAGCAGTCGCGCCGGATCGCCGGGCGCTCCGAATACTCCCGCGAAGCGGAGGCGGAGTGCGGCCTGGGCGGCCTCTCGGTTTACCCCATGGGCGCCGTCTGGAACGACCGCTGGGGGCTGGCGCTGGGCTTGGACATGGGCCAGCCCGCCGTGTTCCGGATCGTGTATCACGCCGGAACCCGGCAGCTATTCCTGGCTTGTGATTTTGGGCTGGCGCCGGAGACCTCCCGGTTCCCCGGCGGGGCGCTCTTCCGCCTGGTGATCCACCGGTTCGATCCGCGCTGGGGATTCCGGGCCGCCTGGCAGAAGTATGCCAGCCTGTTTCCCGCCTATTTAAATTCAGGCTCAATTTACCCAAAACCCGGCACCCGCAATTCCCGCAGCATAGATATACGCACGGTCCCGGTCCGCCTCCGCACGTCGGCGGCTACCCGCCTTGGACGTGCGAACACATCGGTTGCAGGCGTAAACCAAACGCTGGTAGCAGCCGAGGTAACGAGGCGGATCTAACGCGGGCGAATTCCAAGCCAAGCCCAATTTACCCAAGACCCGGCACCCGCAATTCCCACAGCATAGGCATACGCACGGTCCAGGTCCGCCTCCGCACGTCGGCGGCTACCAGCTTTGGGCTTGCGCTGGCAACAGGCGGATCTGGACCGTCACCTATCCACCGGTTCCGTACCATCCATGATTGCGGTTCCCCATGGAGCAAACCGGCGCCGCACCCGGCCCTCCGGGTCGTCCGGACTCCGGGCAGTGGATTGGGCGGCCCTTGCCAGGCGTTTAGACCCCCTGCGGCCCAAAAACCGGTCCCCGGCACCGGCGAATGCCCGGGTTTTGCAGCAAAAACCGCGCATTTGTAAGCCATGGCTGTAAGCCGCGGCCTACATGAAATAGGGTTTTCCCGGATACGCCTTGTAGTGAAATCATTACACGATTACTTACAAAAAACTGGGTTAATAAGAAAAAAATATGCTCGACAGCATTGCATACAATCATTAATATGCTGTCCATGATGGATCACTACGCTGCACCTTTGGCAGCTTTGCCGCTCACGCAATCTGGCGGGCGGCAGCCCAATCCTTTGCGGCTTATGGGTGATTTGAGCATGCCCTTGGAAGCTGGGCGGGCAGGGGGCCACCGCGGTGGGGATTCCCCTGCTGGTGGGCTCCCGCTGCGGCGTTGCGCAGCGCTGGGCGGCCTGGCGGCGCTGCTGCTTTTGGCGGGCGGATCCGCCAGCCTGGCGCAATCCGCCGGAACCGGTCCGGGCGAAGCCGGCCCGATCATGCTCCCCTCCCCGGAGCTGCCCAAGCCGCCGCCCAGCGGGCCGCCCCCCGAGATGAAGAAAATTGAAAGCTCGCTGGCCACCCTCACCAACACCCCCATCCGGACCGTGGGGCCGGGCCTGTTCGAACTCGGCCCGGTGCGGCTGGATAAAGCCAAACGCACGGTGACTTTCCCCGCCACCCTGAACCTGGCCTACACCAACAATCCCCCGATGGAGTATTTCCTGGTCACCGACTACGGCAAGGCGCACGAAAGCGTGCTCAAGACGGAGACGCCGCCCTACCAGGTCCACCTGGCGATGCTGCTGCTGAGCGGCCAGGCGGGCGGCACGAACACCCTCCAGGCCGCGCCGGAGGCGCAGCTGAAAAGCCCCGGCAAGGAGGCCCTGCCCGGCGAGCGGGTGGAGATCCAGGTGAGCTGGCAGGGGGCTGATGGCCGCCCGGTCACCCGCCCGGCCGGGGAATTGGTTTACCGGCAGGACACCCAGGCCGCGCTCCCCAAGGAGGCTTGGGTCTATAATGGATCGGCCGTGTGGAATGGCCGGTTCCTGGCCCAGCAGGAGGGGCAGGTGATCTCGCTGGTCACCGACCCCGTGGCGCTCATCAACTCCACCGGCGCGGGGCACGACAACGACCACCTCTGGTTCGCCAACACGAACCGCCTGCCGCCGGCCGGCCAGCCGCTGCAGGTCACGCTCACTTTATCCGAACCCATACCCACAAGCGCACCCACCGCCGCCAAAAAGAAAACCAATTAATTTTATCCTAGTATGAAGCTGAATAACACAAGCAAAGCCAATCGTTTGAACCTCGCTGGAAGGTTCAGCCATATGTTCAACTGCCTGCGCTTGGGCTTGGCCGCCCTCCTCGGCCTGGCTGGCCTGGCCGTTTTGCCGGACCGGGCCGCGGCCCAATCCGCCACGGCCAATACGGACGTGTGGCGCACGGATGGCACCGTGTACACCATCGTCCGCACGGCGGACACCATCTACCTGGGCGGTTCCTTTAACAATGTGTTCGCCGGCCAGAACGGCTACGGGGTCCCTCTGGACACCGGGACCGGCCAGGCCGCGGCCACCTTCCCCAAGGTGGGCGGCGGCCAGGTGCGGGCCTGCGTGGCGGATGGCGCGGGCGGGTGGTTCATCGGCGGCGACTTCACGTCGGTGGGCAGCTTGGGCTTCAAATATATCGCCCACATCAACCCGGACGGCACGTTGGACACCGCCTGGAACGCTTTGGCTAATAGCGCGGTGCGTTCCCTGGCGTTGTCGGGCACCACCCTTTACGCCGGGGGTGAGTTCTCGAGCATTGGCGGCCAGGCGCGCACGTTCATCGCGGCGTTGAGCACCTCCACCGCCGCGGCCACGACCTGGAATCCCGGGGCCAACCATTATGTTCTTGCCCTGGCGGTCTCGGGCACCACGGTTTACGCTGGGGGCTATTTCACCAACATCGGCGGATCCTCGCGCAACTATATCGCCGCGTTGAGCGCCTCCTCCAATACGGCCACTGCTTGGAATCCCGCGGCCAATAACACGGTCTGGGCCTTGGCGGTTTCGGGCACGACGGTTTACGCCGGGGGCAGCTTCACCTCCATTGGGGCCCAGACGCGCTATTATGCCGCGGCCTTGGACACCACCAGCGGCGGCGCCACCGCCTACCATCCTTATGCGAACAGCACGGTCCTCTCCTTGGCGGTTACGGGCGCCACGGTTTATCTCGGGGGCGATTTCACCACCATCAACAACGGCGCCGTCGCGCGCAATCGCATTGCCGCGGTGGATGCCACCACCGGGACCGCCACCACTTGGAACCCCAATGCGAATAACACGGTTAACGCCTTGGCGGTTTCGGGCACGACGGTTTACGCCGGAGGCAGCTTCACCACCATCGGCGGCGGCGCCACGCGCAAGGATATCGCCGCGTTGGACGCCGCGACGGGCCTCGCCACCACCTGGAACCCCAACGCGAACGGCACGGTTAACGCCTTGGCGGTCTCGGGCACAACGATCTATGCCGGCGGCGCGTTCACCGGCGCGGGCGGGGTGGCGCGCCAGAATATCGCCGCCTTGAGCCTGGCCACCGGCCGGGTGACGGATTGGGATCCCTCAGCGGATGGCGCGGTGCGGGCCCTGGCGGTGACCGACCTGGCCGTTTACGCCGGGGGCGATTTCCTGAACATCGGCAGCCAGCCACGCCTCCGGCTGGCGGCGCTGGACCCGGCCACTGGATCCGCCCAGGTCTGGGATCCGGGCGCGAACGCCACGGTGAACGCTCTCGCGGTTTCCGGCACCACGGTCTATGCGGGTGGCGCCTTCACCGCCCTCGGCGGCGGGGCAGCCACCGCCCGCAACCGCCTGGGCGCGCTGAGCACCGCCTCCAGCGCCGATGTCTCCGCCTGGAATCCCAATCTCAACGGCGCGGTCAACGCCCTGCTGCTCTCCGGCGCCACCCTCTATGCGGGCGGCGCGTTCACGACGGTGGGCGCCACCTCGCGCAACCGGGCGGCAGCGTGGGATACCTCCACCGGCAACCTGGCTGGCTGGGATCCCAATGCCAATAACACGGTAAACGCCCTGGCCGTCTCGGGCACGACAGTTTATCTCGGGGGCAGTTTCACCACGGTGGGCGGCGCCGCGCACAATTATATGGCCGCAGTCAACGCGGGGACGGTTGCCAGTTGGGCGCCCAGTGCCAATGGCGCCGTTTACGCCCTGGCGGTCTCGGGCACGACGGTTTACGCGGGCGGCGCGTTCACCACCATGGCTGGTTCCTCACGCCCTTATCTCGCCGGGGTGGATGTTTCGTCAGCCACGGCCACGGCTTGGGCGCCCAGCGCCAGTTCCACAGTTTACGCCCTGGCGGCGGGGGCGGGGACGGTGGATGCCGGCGGGGCAGCCACCAGCCTGGGCGGGGTGGCGGGCAGCTTCGCCGAGTTCGCCTCCTCACCCAAGGTGGCCATGATGCCGAGCTATGTCCAGAACCCGGGCTACGGCAACGCCCAGGCCACGGTGGCCCTGGAGGTCTGGGGCCGCGCCTGGGGCGGCACCGCCCCCTACAACGTGGTCCTGGATTTTGGCGACGGCACCGCCACCTCGTGGTCGGCGCAGACGGAATCCACCGTCAATTATTACCTGGGCGCCAGCCATGCCTACGCCACCAGCGGCAAGAAGATCGCCACTCTGACGGTGACGGATGCCGCCGGCGCGGTGGCCTCCCGCCAGGCGACCATCAACGTCATCACCACCCCCACCCACGCCGAGCGGGTGAACATGGCCATCGAAAAAGGGTTGCTCTACATGTATAAGACGAAGACTGACGCGGGCGATGGCTACCGGTATTACTGGAGCCATCCCGTCGGCTCCTATTACATCATTTCCTGCACCGGCTTCAACGTGCTGGCCTTTGAGGAGAACGGGCATATGCCCAATAACAACGATGTGACCGACATCTACGCCATGACCGCCCGCCGCGGCATGAATTACCTGCTGAACAACGGCCAGGGTGGCAGCATAACCTTATCGACTCAGACTTCTGGCAATCCCGATTCCAACGGCAACGGGTTGGGGCGGTCGCTTTACGGCCTGGGCACCTACGGCACGGACGGCACCTACATCAGCTCGGTGGTGCACCTGGCGTTCATCATGTCCCAGCCCAACGGTTCGGCGGCGGCCACCAATGTCATTGCCTCCGGGGGGGGTGCGTTCGATGGCATGACCTATGCGAATTTGCTCACGGATATTTACGACCTGTATGCTTATGCCCAAGCTGATGGCTCCACCTACCGGGGCGGTTTCTATTATGGCATTAATACCTCCGGTGATAACCACCACGATGGCTCCTCGGAGGGGTGGATCTACATGGTGGGCGCTTTGGGCAAGGAACGCTGGGGCATGTCCCCGCTGGACTGGTATATCGACAATGGCGTTTACAGCATGAGCACCGGGCTGCAGGATTCTTCGACGGGCGGCATCGGCTACAGCGGCCCCAGTAGCTGGCGCAATGTGGCCAAGACCGGCGCGGGGATCGCCGCATTCTACCTGGGTGGCTACACCACCGCCGGCTCTTATGGAGTTCGCCCCTGCCTGACGTTCCTCGGTAATTATTGGTATGCAAACCAATCCCAAAGCGGCGATCTGGCGGGCTGGCCGGGGGATTTCTACGCGATGTATGGCGCCAAAAAAGGCCTGGCGCTGCTGGGGATCGATACCTTGACCTACGGCACCTACGCCGCGCGCAATTGGTATGACGACATGTCGGCCTGGCTCCTGGGCAATGCGCAGGGGGGCGCTTACGCGCTGGCGGGCCATCCGTATGTGCCGAGTGCCCTTTCCTCGGCCACCACCCGGAGCACCGCCTATGCCTTTGGCCAGAATGCCGATGGCAGCTGGATTGGCAAGGGCAGCCATGTGCCCAACGATGCCTGGTTTGATACGCCGATCGCGGTGCTGGTACTGACGAAATCGCTGGCCAAGCCGCTGCCGATCGCAGTGATCGCCGACATCCCGGAACAGTCCACGTTGTATCCGGGAACGATCACGCTGGATGCCAGCGGATCCTACCATTCAGACTCCAGCGCCTCCATCGTGGAATATCTCTGGTGCTACAGCTCCAGCCCCGGGACCTTCACGCCCAATTGGAGCAGCCCCAGCAAAAGCGGCGCCGTCGTCACCGCGGCCCCCAACTGGACCACGGTGGGCACCTACACGGTTTATCTCCGGCTCAAGGACAACCAGAGCCCGGCCAACTACGTGACCGCGAGCGTGACGGTGACCGCCACGGCCAGCAAGGTGGCGCCGGTGGCGGTGGCCATCCCCTCGGGGGTCAAGCCGGCGGTGTACTCGGGCAAACCGGGCCAGAATATCACGCTGGATGGGAGCGGCTCCTACAACCCGAATACCGGCGATCCCATCACCGCCTACCATTGGGATCTTAATGGCGACGGCATTTATGGCGACGCCAGCGACCAGGCGCTGGATCAGTCCACTCCCGCCTCCGGCACCAAGGCCAACCATGTGGCGCCGATTGTCAATTTTGCCACAGCCTACAGCGGGCAGGTGCGGCTGAAGGTGGAAGGCAGCAGCAAAACGAGCCTGCCCAGCACGGCCATCATCGTATATTCCTCGCCCAACGACCTGACCGTGAAGAGCCTCACGCCCGGCGCCATCGTCCCGGGGACGAGCGCGCACCTCACCGCGGTGGTGGCCAGCGATGCGGCCTCCACCACGGCGGCGAACAACGTGGTGGTGAAGTTCTACAATGGCGATCCGCTGGCGGGCGGCACGCCGCTGACGACCATCCCGGCGAACACGGCCTACACGGTATCCATCCCCAAGGGCGGCACGGCCACCGTGGAGGCGAACGTGGTGCTCACCGCCGGGCTGGCAGCCGTGTGGGCTTACGTGGACGCCACGGACGCCGTCCCGGAATGGGACGAGGCGAACAACACGCTCGCGGCCGCGCTCGTGAGCCTGCCGCCCAGCGGCCTGACCCTGAGCAGCAGCACCGTGGCGGACAACCTGGCGCTGGCGAGCGTGGTGGGCACGTTCACCGGCACGAGCCCGTACACGGCCGTCACCTCCTTCACCTACAGCCTGGTGGCCGGGGACGGCGACACGGATAATGGCTCGTTCACGCTCAGCGGCAACACCCTGCAGACGGCCGTCTGTTTTGATTCGCAGGCCAGGAGCAGCTACACCATCCGGGTCCAGACCACGGATTCGAACAGCAAGACTTACGCCAAGGCCTTCACGATCACCGTGCTGGGCCGGCCGCTGGCGGCGACCATCGGCTCGGATGCTCTCACGGCCACGGGGGCGAATGTGAAGGGCACCGTGACGCCCAAGGGCGGGGCTGCCGCCGCTTATTTCCAATACAGCACCGATCCCTCACTGCCGCCAGTGGTGGTGACCACCCTGGCCGGATCGGGAGCTGCGACGTCCACGGATGGCGCCGGCGCCGCGGCCACGTTCAACACGCCCTTTGGGCTGGTGCGGGATGCCGCCGGCAACCTGTATATGTCCGAACAATATGGCCAGCGGATCCGGAAGATCACGGCGGACGGAGTGGTGACCACCTTCGCCGGTTCCGGCGCCTCCGGCTCCGCCAACGGCACGGGCACGGCCGCCAGCTTCCAGGATCCGACCGGGCTGGCGATCGACAGCGCGGGCAATATTTATGTGGGGGAATATGTGGGCAACCGGATCCGGAAGATCACCCCGGCCGGGGTGGTGACCACCTTCGCCGGCTCCGGGACGCAGGCTTCCACCGACGGAACGGGCACGGGGGCCGCGTTCAACCAGCCGATCGGGCTGGGCTTTGACAGCGCCGGCAATTTGTTTGTGGCGGAGCTGGCTGGCAGGAAGATCCGCAAGGTGACAGCGGGCGGGGTGGTGACCACCTTCGTCAGCGCGGGGTTGAACCAGCCTTACGCGGTGGCCTGCGACGCGCAGGATAACCTGTATGTGGCGGACACCTTCAACCACCGGATCGCGAAGATCACCAATCCGGGCGGGGTGGTGACCACCTTCGCGGGGACTTCCGGGACTTCCGGCAGCGCCGATGGCGCCGGGACTGGCGCGCAGCTCTATTACCCCGAAGGCTTGGTGATGGGGGCGGACGGGAACCTTTATGTGTCGGACAGCAGCAACCACCGCATCCGGAAGATCACGGCGGCCGGGGTGGTGACCACCCTGGCGGGGAGTTCGGCTGGCTGGCTGGATGGCACTGGCGCTGCGGCCCAGCTCAACTCGCCGCACGGCCTGGCGGTGGACGGCCTCGGCCAGGTTTTGGTGGCGGATTATGGCAACCACCGCCTCCGGAAAATCAGCCCGGCCACCGTGGCGGCGCAGACGGGCCTCACCGGGGCCAGCGCGCTGGCGGTAAACGCGGCCCTCACCGGGCTGGCCTCGGAGACGGCCTATTATTACCGCGCGGTGGGAATTAATGCCTATGGGGCGGATGCCGGGGACATCCTGAGCTTCACCACCTTGAGCACCAACGCCAAGCTGGCGAGCCTGGCGCCGAGCGCGGGCACGGGCACGCTCGTCTCCGGTTTCGCCAAGACCACCTACGCTTACGCCCTGGCGGTGAACGCCACCCCCATCACGGTGACCCCCACCAAGGACCAGGCTAACGCAACCATTCAGGTGCGCGTCAATGGCGGTTCCTGGAGCACGGTGAGCTCGGGCTCGGCCAGCCAATCGCTGGCGCTCAACCCAGGCGCCAACCCGGTGGAGGTGAAAGTCACCGCCCAGGATGGGGCGACCATTCTGACTTATACGGTCACCGTGACGCTCAACGTGGCGCCCACGGCGCTGGCGTTAAGCAACAATACTGTGGCGGAAAACCAGGTGTCCGGAACCACGGTGGGGACGTTCAGCTCCACGGACGCGAACGCGGGCGACACCTTCACCTATACGCTGGTGGCGGGCACGGGGAATACGGACAACGGCTCGTTCACGATCGGCGGCAGCACGCTGACGGCGGGAGCAGTCTTCGATTCGGAAGTGAAGAAAACCTATGGCATCCGAGTGCGGACCACCGACCAGGGCGGACTCTATTGCGAGAATACCTTCACGATCACGGTGCTGGGCCATCCGTTGATGGTGACCACCGGCGCGGACAACATCGCCGCTGCAAGCGTGAACCTGAAAGGCACGCTGGCGCCCAATGGCGGCACCTCGGCCGCTTATTTTGAATACAGCACCGATCAAAATCTGGCCTCTGGGGTGAGCACCGTGGCGGCGCAAAGCGGTCTGACGGGCGCCAGCGCGTTAAATGCGAATGCAGCGGTTTCCGGGCTGCTGCCGGAGACGAAATATTATTACCGTGCCAAGGGCGTGAATGCCTACGGGACGGGCTATGGCTCGATCCTGAATTTCACCACCTTGAGCACCAACGCCAAGCTGGCGAGCCTGGCGCCGAGCGTGGGCACGGGAACGCTCGTCTCCAGTTTCGCCAAGACCACCTACGCTTACGCCCTGGCGGTGAATGCCACCCCCATCACGGTGACCCCCACCAAGGACCAGTCCGGGGCCTCAATCCAGGTGCGTGTCAATAGCGGTTCCTGGAGCACGGTGATTTCGGGTGCGGCCAGCGGATCGCTGGCGCTCAATACCGGCGCCAACCCGGTGGAGGTGAAAGTCACCGCGGAGGATGGCCTGACCGTGCAGATTTACACGGTGACCGTAACGCTCAACGTGGCGCCCACGGTGCTGGCTTTAAGCAACAATACGGTGGCGGAAAACCAGGTGTCCGGGACCACGGTGGGGACGTTCAGCTCCACGGACGCGAACGCGGGCGACACCTTCACCTATACCTTGGTGTCGGGCACGGGGAGCACGGACAACGGCTCCTTTGCCATCGATGGCAGCACGCTGAGGACGGCCGCGAGCTTCAATTACGAGCTCAAGAACAGCTATGCCATCCGGGTGCGGACGACGGACCAGGGCGGGCTGTATTATGAGAATACCTTCACGGTCACCGTGACCGATGTGAATGAGGCCCCGACGGATATCGCCTTGAGCAACGCCAGCGTGGCGGAAAACCAGGCTGCAGGAACCATGGTGGGGACGCTCAGCACGACGGACCAGGACGCGGCCAACACCTTCACCTATACGCTGGTGTCGGGCACGGGGAGCACGGACAACGGCTCCTTTGCCATCGCAGGCAACGCGCTGAAGACGGCCGCGAGCTTCAATTACGAGCTCAAGAACAGCTACAGCATCCGGGTGCGGACGGCGGACCAGGGCGGGCTGTATTACGAGAAAGCCTTCACGGTCACCGTGACGGATGTGAATGAGACGCCGACGGATATCGCCTTGAGCAACGCCAGCGTGGCGGAAAACCAGGCTGCAGGAACCATGGTGGGGACGCTCAGCACGACGGACCAGGACGCGGCCAACACCTTCACCTATACGCTGGTGTCGGGCACGGGGAGCACGGACAACGGCTCCTTTGCCATCGCAGGCAACGCGCTGAAGACGGCCGCGAGCTTCAATTACGAGCTCAAGAACAGCTACAGCATCCGGGTGCGGACGGCGGACCAGGGCGGGCTGTATTACGAGAAAGCCTTCACGGTCACCGTGACGGATGTGAATGAGACGCCGACGGATATCGCCTTGAGCAACGCCAGCGTGGCGGAGAACCAGGCTGTGGGGACCACGGTGGGGACGCTCAGCTCCACCGATCAGGATGCGGGCAACACGTTCACCTACACCCTGGTGGCGGGCGCGGGGGACACCGGCAACGGCTCGTTCACGATCAGCGGCAGCACCCTGAAAACCGGTGCGGTCTTCGATTCAGAGGCGCAGAAGACCTATGCCATCCGGGTGCGGACGACGGACCAGGGCGGGCTCTATTGTGAGAATACCTTTACGATCACGGTGCTGGGCCATCCGCTGATGGTGACCACCGGCTCGGACAGCCTCACCGCCTATGCGGTGAACCTGAAAGGCACGCTCGCGCCCAATGGCGGCGCCTCGGATGCGTTCTTTGAGTATGGCACAGACCCGGCGCTGGGGGCCGTGGTCAGCACCATCGCGGGAGACGGCACCACGGCTGTTTTCAACCAGCCGGCGGGTGTGGCGCTGGATGGCGCGGGCAATATGTATGTGCCGGATTTTAATAATAACCGCATTCTCAAGCTTGCCACGGATGGCGCCGTGACCGTGCTGGCCGGCCCCACTACAACCGACATCATTGGGAATTACCCGAACGACTATGCGGATGGGCTGGGCAGTGCCGCGCGGTTCCGCTACCCGACGGATGTGGTGGTGGACAACGCCCGCGGAGTTTTGTATGTGGCGGATAAATTCTACAGCCGCCTGCGCAAGGTGACCCTCGCTGAGGGGAATGTCACAACCCTGTCCACCGACCTCGCTGGGCCGGTGGGGTTGGCACTGGATGGCGCGGGCAATATTTATGTGGCGGACTCCGGCGCCAACCGCATCCGCAAGGTGACCCCCGCCGGTGTGGCAACCACGATAGCAGGATCCGATACACCCGATGGGAATGGGGACTACCCGTTTGGGTACCAGGACAGCGCCGTTGCCGCCCAAGCCTTATTCAACAGCCCGCAGGATGCGGCGGTGGACAGCGCGGGGAATGTCTATGTGGCGGATGCCGGAAACAACCGCATCCGGAAAATAACGGCCGCGGGAGTGGTGACCACCGTGGCTGGTGATGGGACCAGCCAAACTTTGGATGGCGCAGGCACTGCGGCACAGTTCAATTATCCGGCCAGCCTGGCGCTGGATACCGCTGGGAATCTGGTTGTTTCCGAGCGTTATGGGAGGTGTGTACGGAAAATCACTTTTGCCGGTGGGCCGGCCACCGTCTCCACCATGGCGGGAGTCCCTGCCACCGATGGTTATCAGGATGGCGCTGCGGCTTCAGCGCTTTTCAAGCGCTTGTATGGCGTGGCCGTGGACACCGCAAACAACGTGTTGGTGGCTGATTTGTATAACGTCAGGATCAGGAAATTAAGCCAGGCGGGGCAAGTGGCGGCGCAAAGCGGCCTCACGGGCGCCACGGTCCAGAATGTAAATGCGGCGGTGGCCGGACTGCTGCCGGAGACGAAATATTATTACCGCGCCAAAGGGGTGAATGCCTACGGGACGGGCTATGGCTCGATCCTGAACTTCACCACCTTGAGCATCAACGCGAAGCTGGCGAGCCTGGCGCCGAGCCTCGGGGCGCTCAGCCCGGTGTTCGCCAAGACCACCCTGGCCTACATGGTGGGCATCAACGGCTCCACCATCGCCCTCACCCCCACGGCCGACCAGGCCAACGCGACGATCCAGGTGGAATTGAATAACAGCGGCACGTGGGAACCGGTGGTTTCGGGAACCGCCAAAACCCTGGCGCTGGCCACCGGCGCCAACCCGGTGAAAATCAAAGTCACCGCGCAGGATGGCCTCGTGGCCTTGACCTATACGGTGACCGTCACCCACCTGCCGGTGGTGGCCGTGAACACCGGCCTGAGCCTGCTGCCGGCCAGCGGGCGGCTGATCCGCAAGACGCAGTTGGAGACGACCGATGAGGAGTCCCCGGCGGAGGCGCTGACGTATCAATTGACGGCCGTTCCGGCGCACGGATTCCTGAAGCTGGCGGGAGCCGCGTTGAACATCGGGGATGCCTTCACCCAGGCGGACCTCAACAACCTGTGGGTCACGTATGACCACGGCGGCGATGCCGCCCCCGCCGATTCCTTCTCGTTCACGGCCACCGATGGGGACGGCTACGGCGTGGGCCCGGCCACGTTCAATATCACGCTGGACCGGGTTGGCTCGGTGAGCCCGGGGACGGACGGTCTGCCCGGGAACCTGGGGGCGGTGCAGCAATCGATCTCGGCCGATGGCCGCTACCTGGCCTTCGAGAGCGCGGCCAGCAACCTGGTGGCAGGGGACAACAACACTGTCAACGACATCTTCCTGTATGACCGGGTCACGGATGGGCTGATCCTGGTGAGCAAAGCGGCCGATGGGACGCCGGGCAACGGGGCCTCGATGGCGCCGCGCATCTCGGCCAATGGCCGGTATGTGGCCTACCACAGCACAGCCAGGAACCTGGTGGCCAATGACACGAACAACAAGAGCGATGTGTTCGTGTATGACCGCGTGGCCGGGACGACGGAACGGGTGAGCCTGCCGGACATCGGCCTGGGCGGGGCGCAGGCGGCGGGCGATTCGTGGCACGCGGCGATCTCGGCAGACGGCCGGTATGTGGCCTTCGACAGCTATGCCAACAACCTGGTGGCCGGGGATACCCTGACCCAGACGGATGTGTTTGTGCACGACCGCACGCTGCACACCACGGCGCGGGTGAGCGTGGGCTATTCGGCCGGCACGGAGGCCAACAACGCCTCGACCTATCCGAGCCTCTCGGCGGATGGCCGCTATGTGGTTTACCAAAGCAAGGCCACCAACCTGGCGCCGGGCGACACCAACGGCAAGGATGATGTGTTCCTGACCGACCGGACGACGGGCGTGACCACGCGGCTGAGCCTGGCCAGCGACGGCGCCACCCAGGGCAATAACACCAGCGTGCTGCCGACGATCTGGGTTGCGGCGGACGGCAGCCGGGGGCGGGTATCCTTCCAAAGCACGGCCAGCAACCTGCTGCTGCCGCTGGGGACCGATGCCAACAACACGACCGATGTCTTCGTGCGGGAGCTGGCGCTGGCCCAGGTGACGAAGGCGGATTCGACGGTGGTGACGACGCTGCAGCCGGGCGCACTGGCGCTGGCCAGCGTTTCCTCCGCGGGGGTGCAGGGCAACAGCGCCGCCAGCGATGCGCGCCTCTCCGACGACGGCCGCTACGTGGTGTTCATGAGCAATTCGAGCAACCTGGTGGAGGCGGATTCCAACAGCACGGCGGACATCTTCGTGCGGGATCTGCGGGATGGGAAAACCTTCCGGGTGAACCTGGCCAACAGCGGCGCGCAGGCGGACGCGGCCTCCGGCAAGCCGGATATCTCGGGCGGCGGGCGGCTCATTTCCTACCTCAGCCGGGCCTCCAACCTGCCGGTAGCCGCCAACTGGGTGGACCAGGTGTATGTGACCTCGTTCAACGACCAGCCGACGCTCTCGGTGGTGGCGAACCAGACGATCAATGAAGACGGGACGACCGGGGCGCTGGCCTTCACGGTGGGTGATGCCATGACGGCGCTGGACTCGCTGGATATCACCGCCACCTCCCCCAATTCGGCCCTGCTGCCGATCTCCGGCATCGTGCTGGGCGGGACCGGCGCCAGCCGCACCCTGACCCTGACCCCCGCGGCCAATGCCAGCGGCGTGGCGGCGATCACGCTGACGGTGAGCGACGGCTCGCTGGCGACCAGCCGCACCTTCACCCTGACGGTGAACGCGGTCAACGATCCGCCGGTGGCCACGGCCAGCGATTACACGACGGCGGAGCATGTGACGCTGACGGTCAATGCGGCCAACGGCGTGCTGAAAGGGGTGAGCGATGTGGAATGGCCGCCGGAAACGGTGACCGCGGTTTTGGTGAGCACGACGACGCACGGGACGCTGACGCTCAATGCCGATGGCTCCTTCACCTACGTGCCAGCCGGCCATTACAACGGGGCGGACAGCTTCGTCTTCAAGGCCCATGACGGGCAATTTTACAGCAGCGACACCACCATCGCGATCACGGTGACGGCGGTGAATGACGCGCCGGCGATCACCGCCCCGGCCTCCTACACGGTGACGGAGGATGTGCTGAGCCCCCTGGCGGGCATTTCCTTCTCCGATGTGGATGCCGCGGCCGGCAGCCTCACGGTGACGCTGACGGTGAACAGTGGCGTCCTGCAGGTGGCGGACAATATCAGCGGCGGGCTGGATGGCACTGGCATCGCTGGCAACCCGGGCGGAAGTGTCACGCTCAGTGGCACGCTGGCCGCCATCAATGAGACCCTGAAAACCGGCCTCGCCTACCTGGCCGCGTTGAACGACATCACCAGCCGGACGCTGACCATCGGCATCAATGACAATGGCAACACCGGGAGCGGCGGCCCGTTGACGGCCACGGCCACGGCGGCGCTCAACATTACCGCCATCAACGACGCGCCCACGATCACTGCCCCCGCCACGGCCACCGTGACGGAGGACGTGTGGAGCGCCATCACGGGCATCTCTTTTGCCGATGTGGATGCCGGCGCCGGCAATGTGACGGTGACCCTGGCGGTGGACAGCGGCACCCTCCAGGTGGCCAGCAACATCAGCGGCGGGCTGAATGGCACTGGCAGCAGCATTCTCAATAGCGGCAGCGCCAGCGTCACGCTCAACGGTCCGCTGGCCGCGATCAATGAGACCCTGAAAACCGGCCTCACCTATCTGACCGCGCTGAATGACAACACCAGCCGGACGCTGACCATCAGCGTCAACGATAAAGGCAACTCCGGCGCGAGCACCCCGGCCGAGCTGACGGCCTCGAAGACGATGGCCATCAACATCACGCCGGTGAACGACGCCCCAGTGGCCGGCAACAACAGCTACACGACGGCGGAAGACACCCTTTTGACGGTGGCGAAACCAGGGTTGCTGGCGAATGACACGGATGTGGATCTGGACGCCCTGACCGCGGTGCTGGTGAGCGGCCCGGCGCACGGGACGCTCACGTTCAACGCCGATGGCTCGTTCACTTATCTGCCGGACCTGAATTACAATGGCGCCGACAGCTTCACCTATAAGGCCAGCGACGGGCAGCTGGACAGCAACGTGGCGACGGTGGCCCTGGCCATCACGGCGGCGAACGATGCGCCGGTGGCGGTGGCCGACAGCGGATACACGATGCCGGAGGATACCACGCTGACAGTGGATGCGCCGGGCGTGCTGGGCAACGATACGGATGTGGACAACGCCGCCACGGCCTTCACGGCGCACCTGGTGACCGGGCCGAAGAAAGGAACCTTGACCCTGCGCCTGGACGGCAGTTTTGACTATACGCCCAAGCCGGACTTCTTCGGCCAGGACAGCTTCACGTATACGGTTTCCGATGGCAAATGGAGCAGCCAGCCGGCCACGGTGACCATCACGGTGAACAACGAGCCGGACGCGCCCGTGGCGGTGGATGACACCTACACGCTGCGCACGGACCATGCCCAATTGGCGATCCCGGCCGAGTTCGGGGTGCTGGCCAACGACTACGACCTGGACGGCGACCTGCTCAACGCGGTGATCATCGTGAGCACCTCGCACGGCGTGCTGACGCTGAACGACAACGGGAGCTTCGACTACGTGCCCGATGAGGGCTACACCGGCACGGATTACTTCATCTACGTGGCCAATGACAACTACGCCGACAGCCAGCTGGCCTTCGTGAACCTGGTGGTGGAGGAGGCCGCGCCGGCCCGCCCGCTGAGCCAGCCGGAAGCCTACGTCCTGGAGCAGGACACCACGCTGACGGTGCCCGCGCCGGGCGTTTTGATCAACGATTCCAACCCGCTCGGCGGCGTGCTGACGGCGGTGAAGCTGACCAATCCCGCCCACGGGACAATCAGCAGCTTCCTGCCCGATGGCAGCTTCACCTATACACCGGCGGCCGGCTACACCGGCTCCGACTCCTTTACCTATAAGGCGCACCAGGCCGCTGGGGATGGGAATATTGCGATCGTGAGCCTGACCATCCGGCTGGCCAACCTGGCGCCGGTGGTGAACACCCCGATCCCGGCCCAGACCGGGATCTACGGGAATGCCTTCAGCCTCGCCCTGCCGGCCGGCGCCTTCACCGGTGCGAACAGCCAGCCGCTGGTTTACTCCAGCAAGGGCCTGCCGCCCGGGCTGGAGCTGAATCCCGCCAGCGGGGCCATTACCGGCAAGCCCACGGCGCCAGGGATCTACCTGGCGGCGGTGGCCGCCTATGTGGCGGCGACGCCGTCCTTCACGGCGGAGGCATGGTTCACCTTCACGATCCAGAAGGCGCCGCTGACGGTGACGGCCGCCGACCAGGCCCGCCTCTACGGCGCGGACAACCCGGCGCTGACCTACAGCTACAGCGGTTTTGTGAACAATGAGGAGGCCACGGTGATCGACACCCCGCCAGCCATCGCCACCACGGCCGTCAAGGCCAGCCCGGTGAACACCTACCCGATCACCGCCAGCGGTGGAGTGGACGACCATTATGCGTTCAGCTATGCCGCCGGCACCCTGACGGTGAACAAGGCCCTGGTGACCGCCACCGCCGTGGTCCAGACCAAGGGGTATGGCGAGGCGGATCCTGCGCTGACTTATACCTTCAGCCCGCCGCTGGCAGCGGGCGACAGCTTCACCGGCGCGTTGACGCGTGACGCCGGGGAGAATACCGGCGACCATGCCATCACGCAAGGCGGCCTGGCCTTGAGCGCGAATTACACGCTGACCTTCGCCGGGGCGAAGTTGACGATCACCGGCAAGCCAGTCACCGTGACGGCGGCGGCCCAGACCAAGGAATACGGCGCGGCCGATCCGGCGCTGACCTATACGTTCAGCCCGGCACTGGTGGCCGGCGATAAATTCAGCGGCGAGCTGGCGCGCGCGGCGGGGGAGAATGTGGGCGAATATGCCATCGGACAAGGCACCCTGGTGGTGAGTGGCGATTACACCATCACCTTCGCCGGGGCGAAGCTGGCGATCACGGCGAAGCCGGTGGCCGTCACCGCCGAAGCCCAAACCAAGGTGTATGGCGTGACGGATCCGGCGCTGACCTATACGTTCAGCCCGGCACTGGTGAGCGGCGACAAATTCAGCGGCGGATTGGCCCGCGTGGCTGGTGAAAATGTGGGCGAATACGCCATCGGGCAAGGGACGCTGGATTTGGGCGGCAACTACACCCTGTCTTACGTCGGGAAGAAACTGACGATCACGGCCAAGCCGGTGACGGTCACGGCCAATGGCCAGACCAAGGTGTATGGCGAGGTGGATCCGGCGCTGACCTATACGGTCGATCAGGAGCTGGTGAATGGCGACAGCTTCAGCGGCGCGCTGAGCCGTGCCAGCGGGGAGAATGTGGGCAAATATGCCATCCTGAAAAACAGCCTGGCGTTGAGCGCCAATTACAGCCTGTCGTACACCGGGGCCGAACTGACGATCACGGCCAAGCCGGTGACGGTGACCGCCGACGCGCAAACCAAGGTTTATGGTGCGGCGGATCCGGCGCTGACCTACAAGGTCGAGCCGAAGCTGATCGGCACGGACAACTTCAGCGGCGCGCTGACCCGCGCCGCTGGCGAGAGTGCCGGCGTCCGGGCCATCACGCAGGGCGGCCTCGCCTTGAGCGCGAATTATACGCTGGCCTATGCCGGGGCGAACCTGACGATCACGCCCAAGGGTTTGACGATCACGGCCCGGGACGGCAGCAAGACCTACGGGGATGCCAGGACCTTTGCCGGCACGGAGTTCACCACCGCCGGCCTGGAAACCAGGGATAGTGTGGCCAGCGTGACGCTGGCCAGCACCGGGGCGGCCGCCACCGCGACGGTGGGCGGCTATGATATCATCCCCAGCCTGGCACAAGGATCCGGCTTGGCCAACTACACGATCACCTATGCCAAGGGCACACTGACGGTGGAACCCAAGGCGCTGACGATCACGGCCAATAACGCCAGCAAGACCTATGGCGCCACCCTGACCTTCGCTGGCACGGAAGCCAGCAGTTCCGGGTTGGTGAATAGCGACCAGGTGTCCAGCGTGACGCTGGCCAGCTCCGGGGCCGACGCGAAGGCGGGAGTGGCCGGATCGCCTTACACCATCACGCCGAGCGCGGCGGTGGGCCCGGGCCTGGGCAATTACACGATCACCTATGCCCCGGGCACGCTGACGGTGACGCAGGCGGCGCTGACGGCGCGGGCGGTCCCGAAACGGCGCGCCTACGGCACGGCCAACCCGGCGCTGACCATCACCTACACCGGATTCCTGAACGGGGACACGGCGGCCAGCTCGATCACCGAGCCAGCGGTGGCCACGACGGCGGAGCTGATCAGCCCGGTGGGCCTTTACCCGATCACGCTCACGGGCGGGTCGGCGGCCAACTACAAGCTCACGCTGGTCAACAGCACGCTGACGGTTTACAAGGCGGCGCTGACGATCACGGCCAGCAGCACGAGCAAGACGTACGGCAGCACGGTGACCTTTGGCGGCACGGAATTCACCTCCTCCGGGCTGGTGAACAGCGATGCCGTGAATACCGTGTCGCTCACCAGCCTGGGAGCTGTGGCCACGGCGGTGGTGGGTGCCTACGATACCATCCCCAGCGCGGTCGCAGGCACGGGCCTGGGCAATTACACGATCACCTATGCCAAGGGCACCCTGACGGTGGGGGCCAAGGCGCTGACGATCACGGCCAATAGCACCAGCAAGACCTATGGCGCCACCCTGACCTTCGGTGGCACGGAAGTCAGCACCGCCGGATTGGTGAACAGCGACCAGGTGGCCAGCGTAACGCTGGTTAGTTCCGGGGCCGGCGCCACGGCGGGAGTGGCCGGATCGCCTTACACCATCACGCCAAGCGCGGCGGTGGGCACGGGCCTGGGCAATTACACCATCGCCTATGCCCCTGGCACGCTGACGGTGACGCAGGCGGCGCTGACGGCGCGGGCGGTCCCGAAA
>CAYPCQ010000045.1:0-60498 GCA_964409245.1 uncultured Verrucomicrobiota bacterium | reverse complement strand
ACTTGGTCAGGTTCAGCGGGGTGAAATCCACGCTGACCAGGTAATTGCTGGTGCCGGCTTTGGTCAGCTGCGCGACGGCGAGCAGCCCGTTGTTAATGGTTCCGGCGGCGCCGATCACGCGCCCTTCCCAGAAAGCCTTCAGCGGCAGGGCATCCTGCGGGTCCAGATCCTGCCAATGCGCCTCAAAGGATTGCGCCTGGTTGAGTTGGATCGCCACCCCGTCTTGGCCGCTGTCCTGGATATTGCCGATCACCAATTGGCCCTCGGCCAGATCCAAGCGGGCCGTGCCCAAGGGACAATGCTGCAATCCAGCGTAAGGCGAACAATCGGCGGACTGGCCGGAACTGCTGTAAAGCAGCCCGAGGAGGAGCATTAACAGCGCGAGTGTTTTTTTCATAGCATCAACAAGGGACTACGGTTTGACCAAGGTTCAAAACGAACTCCCGGACTGGGGTAAACCCCGAAGTCATATAATTAATAATACTGATTACTTTAATTACTTAAAGTGATCCTAAAATAATCCATGTTCATCGTCTGTCAAGGGGATGGGCCCGGAAAAATCCGCGCCGCGGGCCAGCCCGCCAAAAGGGATTGCATCAGCCGGGCAAATGGAAGACGCTGGAGGCATCAAATTCAGTCCAAAGCAAATGAAACAAAACAACCTGATCAAACGGCAGCGGCTGGCCACCCTGGCGGCGCTGGGAACGGCATGCGCCATCCTCGCCGGGATATCCACCTCCGCGGACAACCTGGCGCTATGGTATCAAAAGCCAGCCCAGCGGGGCATGAACGAAGCGCTGCCCATTGGCAACGGCAGCTTGGGCGGGCTGATCTACGGGGATCCGCGCCAGGAGCGGGTGGTGCTCAACGAGATCAGCCTGTGGACGGGCAAGGAGGTGTCCTCGGACGATTACTCGCAAATGGGCGCCTACCAAATGCTCGGCGAATTGCTGGTCGATGCCGCCACGGCGGATCCCGGAGCCGGGGCGCCGGGCTACCGCCGTTCGCTGGACCTGGCGACGGCCCTCCACCAGGTGGTTTACCAATCCGGAGAAACCACCTGCCAGCGGGAGGCTTTCGCTTCCCATGCTGATGGCGTGATGGTCCTGCGGTTTTCGGCCAGCCGCCCGGGCTCCTGCACCGGCGTGGTCCGCCTGCAAGGCGCGCACCGGGAGACCACGGTGGCGGAAGGCCACACGCTCCGTTTTTCCGGCGCGCTGGCGAATGGCTTGAAATACGCCACGAAGGTGCTGGCCCTCAACCAGGGCGGCACCCTGCAGGCCGCGGATGGCCGGCTGGAATTCAAGAACTGCGACCACCTCATCTTGCTGGTGGCGGCCGGCACGGATTATGTGGCGGATTACAGCCGGCGTTACCGGGGAGACGATCCGTCCGCCACCGTCGAAAAACGCCTGGCCAGCGCGGCGGGGAAAACCTTCGACGCCCTGCGCTCGGCCCACCTGGCGGATTACCAAGCGTTGTTCAACCGGGTGAAATTGGACACCGGCGCCACGCCGGCCGGCCGGCTCGCCTTGCCCACCGACCAGCGCAAAGTGCTTGAAGCCGATCAGGGGGGCGATCCGGACCTCGAGGAATTGCTCTTCCAATACGGGCGCTACCTGCTGATCTCCTGCTCGCGTCCCGGGGGGCTGCCGGCCAATCTCCAGGGCTTGTGGAACGACAGCAATGATCCGCCGTGGCACAGCGATTACCACGCCAATATCAACATCCAGATGAATTACTGGCTCGCCGAGCCGGCCAACCTCCCCGAGTGCCACACGCCCTTGTTCGATCTCCTCACCAGCCAGCTGGAGCCATGGCGCAAAGCCACGGCCACCGAACCGCGGTTCCAAACCACCTCCGGCTCCGCGCGCGGCTGGGCGGTGCGCACCTCCCACGGCATCCACGGGGACATGGGCTGGCAATGGGACGTGCCCGCCAACGCCTGGTACTGCCAGCACTTCTGGCTGCACTATGCCTTTGGCGGGGACAAGGCCTGGCTCCGCCGCGTGGCCTACCCGGTCATCAAGGAGACCTGCGGGTTTTGGGAGGACCGGCTGAAGGCCCTGCCCGATGGCCGGCTGGTGGTGCCCAATGGCTGGTCGCCCGAGCAAGGCCCGCATGAGGATGGCGTGAGCTATTGCCAGCAGATCGTCTGGGATCTGTTCAACAACTATGTCGCCGCCAGCGAGGCCCTGGGCATCGACGCGGATTACCGTGCCAAAATCGCGGGGATGCGGGACCTGCTGGTGGGGCCGAAAGTGGGCCGCTGGGGCCAGCTGCAGGAATGGATGGTGGACCGCGATGACCCCAACAACCACCACCGCCACACCTCGCACCTGTTCGCGGTTTTTCCCGGGCAGCAAATCAGCATCGCCCGGACCCCTGAATTCGCCGCCGCGGCGAAAAAATCGCTGGTGGCGCGGGGCGAGGAGGCCAGCTCCGACGTGCGCGAATGGTCCTTCGCCTGGCGCACGGCGCTCTATGCCCGGCTGCACGATGGCGAAACCGCCCACCGCCTGCTGCGGCAGCTGTTTTCCAATCGGAACACCTGCCTCAACCTGTTCGGGCTCCATCCGCCCATGCAGATCGACGGGAATTTCGGCATCACCGCCGGCGTCTGCGAAATGCTGATGCAATCGCACGAAGGCGGGATCAACCTCCTGCCCGCGCTGCCGGCCGCCTGGCCTGCGGGATCCGTCACCGGCCTGCGCGCCCGGGGCGGTTTCGAGGTGGACATTTCCTGGCAGGATGGCCGGCCCACCCGGGCGGTCGTGAAATCCAGCCTCGGTGGCGGTTGCCGGGTGCGGTTCAAGGACCGGGTGTTCGAGCTGAAAACCGAAGCCGGGCAAACCTGCCCGATCGCTTTCTGATCCCACCCGCCATCCCGGTGGCCAAGCTGCTGTGCCCGCCCTGCCGCCCCCGCGCCGCGCGGCGGGCGCAGAAGACGCTTTACCTTCAATGGGGGTGCTATAAAGTCAGTGCCAACGACAATCACATTATGAAAAAGCAACAAACTCCGATGATCAACCGGCGGCGGTTCCTCTGCGGCGCCAGCGCCAGCGTGGCCCTCATCCAACTGGCCCCCAGCCAGGTGCTGGGCGCAGCCCGCCTCTCCCCCAACGAAAAGGTCAACGTGGCCGGCATTGGCGTGGGCAGCCAGGGCGGGGCCGACATCGACGGCATGGCGGGCGAAGGCCACAACATCGTCGCCCTGTGCGATGTGGACGACAAGTATGCGGGCAAGAAGTTCGCGCAATACCCCAAGGCGAACCAGTTCAAGGATTTCCGGGTCATGCTCGAAAAGATGGACAAGGAGATCGACGCGGTGGTGATCGGCACCCCGGACCACACGCACGCGGTGATCGCCATGGAGGCGATGCGGCGCGGCAAGCATGTCTATTGCGAAAAACCGCTGGCGCACACCGTCGATGAAGTGCGCTCGCTGATGTCCGCCGCCAAAACCTACAAAGTGGTCACCCAGCTCGGCAACCAGGGGCATTCGAGCCGGGACATCCGCCGCATCTGCGAGTGGGTCGAAGCCGGGGCCATCGGCCCGGTGCATACGGTGCACGCCGGCTGCGACGCTTTCCGGAATGTCTATTGCCAGCTGGGGAACCTGGACAAGCTGGATAAAACCTACGACGTGCCCACGAGCCTCGATTACAACCTGTGGATCGGGCCGGTGCCATTCCGCCCCTACACCCCGTTCTGGGTCCACTGGAACTGGCGCGGCTGGATGCCTTTTGGCACCGGGAGCATCGGCGACTGGTTCTGCCACGTCATCGACCCGACTTTCTGGGCGCTGGACCTGGACGCGCCCACGAGCGTGCAGGCGGAAGTGACCGATTATGATCCCGTCAAGCAATGGATGACTTATCCGCCCGCCTCCAAGATCACCTTCGAGTTTCCCGCCCGCGGCAAGCGCGGCCCGGTCAAGCTCGTCTGGTACGATGGCGCCAACCAGATCCCGAAGCCTGCGGGATTCTCGGCGGACGAAAAGGTGCCCGGCATCGGCGCCATCATGCATGGCGAAAAAGGGATGATCGTCCACGGCTCCCACGGTGGCGGCGGCTGCCGGATCTCACCCGACTCGGTGATGGATCAGAACTCCGGCAAAAACGCGCCCCCGGAGCGGATCACGCGCGTGAAGAACCACGCCTGGGACTGGCTGGAAGCCATCCGCACGGGCCGGCAGGCTGGATCGCACTTCGGCTACGGCGGCCCGCTCACGCAGGCGGCCCTGCTGGGCGCCATTGCCATCCGGTTCGCGGGCCAGAAGCTCGAATGGGACGACCAGGCCGCGCGTTTCACCAACCACGAAGGCGCCACCGCCCTGGTGAATCCGCCCTATCGTTACGGCTGGCGCCTGTAGGCCGCCGGCGGTGGATAAATTAGGATCCTGCGGGGGCCGGTCAACCGGGCCGGCCCCCGCTTTTCAAGCTTGCACAACCAAGATAATCAACGAACTGGAGGAATCGCATGAAAAACACCCTGATTAACCGCCGGCTGGCCGGCTGGCTGGCCACCCTGATCCTGGCCGCGGGCGGCCTGGAATGCGCCCGCGGGGCGGAGGTGGTGGATCTCAGCCAGGTGCCGCAGCTGCACGAAACCCCCGCCCAGCGCGACGCCCGCCTGGGGTGGTGGCGGGACGCCAAGTTCGGGATGTTCCTGCACTGGGGGCCGGTAGCGCTCTCCGGGGTGGAATTGAGCTGGGGCCGGAAGGCCAACCGCCCCTGGGACATCAACGGCGTCCAAGCCCCGCGCACGGAGGATCCCGTTTACGACCACCTGTATAAGAAGTTCAACCCGGTCAAATTCAACGCCCGGGAGTGGATCCAGATCGCCCGGGACGCGGGCATGAAATACATGGTGATCATCTGCAAGCACCATGACGGCTTTTCGATGTATGACACGAAATTGAGCGAATACGACATCCTGGCCACGCCCTACGGCCGGGATCTCATCCAGCAATTCGCCGAAGCCTGCCACCAGGAGGGGATGAAGCTGGGGTTGTATTATTCCACCCGGGATTGGTATCACCCGGATTACCTCGTGGGCGACAACCGGAAATACGACGCCTTCTACCGCGGCCAGGTGGAGGAGTTGCTCAGCAACTACGGCAAGGTGGATGTGATGTGGTTTGACCACGTGGGCGGCCGCGACTGGGGCAAGTGGAAATTCGACGAGCTTTTTTCCATGATGTACCGGCTCCAGCCCGGCCTGGTGGTGAACAACCGCGCCGCGGCATTTTGCGGGCCGGCCTCGCCGGAAGACCGCGGCCCGGCCTCGCCAGAGATCCGGAAAATGACCGCGGGCGATTTCGGGACCCCGGAGCAGTCCGTGGGGCACATGCAGCTGCAGAGCGACTGGGAATCCTGCATGACGCTGGTGGGCGGCCAATGGTCCTGGCTGCCGGACGGGAAAATGTATACCCTGGAGGAAGCACTGAACATCCTGGTCAGCTGCGTGACCGGCGGTGGCAACCTGCTGCTCAATATCGGGCCAATGCCCACCGGGGAGATCGAGGCCCGCCAGGTGGCGCGCCTTAAGGAAATGGGCGATTGGATCAAGCCGCGCGCGGCGGCGGTTTACGGCACGCGTGGGGGCCCCTATGAGAATGGCGCCTGGGGTGGGTCCACGCACCGGGGCAGCACGATCTACCTGTTTGTGAAGCAGTGGCAGGGCGATCGGCTCCGGCTCCCCGCGCCCATCGGGAAGGTCACGGCGGCGAAAACCGTGGCGGGCGGCGAACCCGTGGTTTTCCAGCAGACGGAAAAAGGGATCGATCTCACCCGGCCCTCCCGCCGCGAGCCGCTCTACACTGTGATCGCGCTGACGCTCGACACCCCGGTGGCCGATGGGACGCTGATCAAAGCCGTGCGTCCTGATTCAACCAAGCCATAATCCATGATCCAGCGATTGGCCATCAGCGCGGCCTGGGCGGCCTGCCTGGGCATTCCTTGCCTGGCTGGCGAAATCGCCCGCCCGGCCGCTCCCAAAATGGAATACGAGGTTACCGCTCCGAACCTGGTGGTTCAGCTGAAGGCCAGCGGGGAGATCGTCGGCTGCCTGGTCGGGAAGCAAAAACTGGGGTGGCCGGTCACCGGCGGCACGCGTCTGGCAGGCTGCCGGCCCGAGGGCCCGCCGCTGGCCCGGGAACTTCCCGGTGGTGGATGGCTTTTCACCCGCAAATGGATTGGCCAGCCAGGGCAAGCCTGCACGGTGACCGACCAGTTCACCCCCGCCGGCAACAGCGTCCGCTGGGAGGTGGATATCGCCGGGGAGGGAGCACCTTGGAGCACCGTGATCGAAACCTGCCTGCGGACCGCACCTGAAAACACGGCCCTCTGGGCGCCCTGGAGCGATCCCCGGATGGGCGCCAAAGGCCTTCCGCCAACGGACAGCGCCCTGGCCCCGCCCGGCGCGGGCGGAAACTGGGCCGATCCCCTGCTGCCCCGGCCCTTCGCCGAGGCCACGCTTTGGTATGGCGCACCCCCTTTCCGGTATGACAATCCCCGCATCGCCTTCTGCCCGTTCTCCGGCGACCTGCTCTGCATCCCGCTGGCGACCCTCTCGCGCGAACGTGACGGCGTGGGTTTAAGCCTGGCGTTGAGCCTGGTGGATCCGATCCTGGACCTGGCGTTGTCCGTGAAGGCGGCCGGCGAATTGGCCTTCCAGCGGTCCTTCCTCCGCCTCTCGGATCAAGCCCATGTGCGCTTCGCTGCTGATCTCACCGCCCACGAGGCCGGCTGGCGGGGCGGCTTGCGCTGGATGACCCGGCGCTACCCGGAGTATTTCGACCCGGTCAATCCGGCGGCCGACGAGCTGGCCGGCACCGGCGCCTACTCCGCCCACGAGGCCGCCTTTGACGCGGCCAAGATGAAGCGCATGGCGTTCCGGACCAACTGGAAAGCGAGCTTCGATTTTCCCTACATGGGCATGTTCCTGCCGCCCGTGGGCGAGGCGGAACCTTGGCGGCGGTTCGGCGGCGGCGAGACCACCGTGGCCGCCATGCGCGGCTATTCGCGGAGCATGCGCCAGCAGGGGTTCCATGTGCTGAGCTATTTCAATGTGACCGAGTTCGGAGCCAGGGTGAAATACCCCGCCCCCGCGCGCCAGGCGCTGCTGGACCAGGATCTGTGGCGGGATTGCAACGATTACCTTTATTACCGCCTGGCGGACGCCATCCTGCGGGTTCCTGACCGGACCCAGCCGGACCAGCTGGGTTTCTACCCGCGCACGCGGGTGGGCGGCCCCTACTTCACATGGGAAGACGCCATCGTCCTGGATTGCGCCGAACCGATTTACCAGCAATTCCTGCTGGACCAGGCGCGCCGCCACCTCCGGGAGATCCCGGATGCGTCCGGCATCTGCATCGACCGCCTGGATTGGCTGCGGATGTACAACGAGCAGCGCGATGATGGGATGAGCTGGTACGAAGGCCGGCCCGCCCGTTCGCTCCTCAACTCCTGGCGGGAGCTCATGGGCCGGCTGGGGCCCCTGTTCCACCAGGCGCGCCAGGTGGTCTTTGTGAACAACCACGACAAACGCATCGACCTCCTGCGGGAGGTGGATGGCATCTTCGACGAATTCACCTACGATGGCGCGCCCCTCAACACCACCGCCCTGCTCTGCGTGCGCAAGCCGGCCCTGGGCTGGACCTCCGACGCGGGCAACCTCAAACCCGATCCCGAGCTGTACTTCCACAAATACCTGCACCTCGGGGTTTATCCCATGGCGCCGTTTCCGGGCAACGACCACTCCCTGCATCCCAGCCCGGAGGTGGACCGGTATTACCTTGATTACGGCCCGCTGCTCGACACCTTGCGCGGCAAGAAATGGGTGCTCGAGCCGGATTGCATTGAAACCGCCGCCCCCGGGGTCAAGGCCAACCTGTTCCAGGTTCCCGGTGGCTATGTGGCGCCGCTGACCTTCGGCGGCAAATTGGATTCGACCACCGTGCGGATCCGGAATGTGCCCGGATTGGCTCACGCCAGGTGCGAGGTGCTGCACCCGGGGAACGAAGCCGCCCTGGCGGCCGGATTTGAGTTCCAAGACGGCGTGTTGAGTGTCAAAGTCCCGCTGCGGCGGGGGTGCGCGATGCTGCGCATCAAAACCGGCAATTGAACCAGCTGAAGATTGAAGATATGAGAACAACAACGAGTGGGTGGTGCGCTGCGGCCATGATCTGGGCGGCCACGATGGCTGGCGCGGCGCTGGATTTCCCGCTGGAGCGGCAGGTGTTTCAACGGAATGCCGCGGAGTGGGCGGAGGTGCGGGTGGCCGGCCCGGTTCCCGAGGAGGCTGCCCTGGTGGAGGTCCAGGCGGAACTGGCCTCCGGCCTGCGGGGAAAAGCCGTGGCCTGGACCGTCGTGGCCCAGGGGGACCAAATCAAGGGCCACCGTTTCGACAGCCGCCTGAAGCTGGAAACCGGCGGCTGGTATAAGCTCACCGTCCGCTTCCGCAAAGCGGCCGCCGAACCGGCCGTCCTGGCGGAGGCGGTGGTGGAACGGGTGGGGGTGGGGGATGTGTTCATCACCGCCGGGCAGTCCAACTCGGTCAATTACGGGTCGCCCCGGCAAAAATCGGTGGAAACGCTCTCCGTGTATTTCGATGGCAGGCAGTTCACCCCGGCCGCCGATCCGATCCCCAACGCCGTGGGCGAGGGCGGCACCCCCTGGCCCATCCTGGGCGACCTGCTTTCGCGGTCCACCCGGGCGCCGGTCTGTTTCCGCTCGGCCACGGTCAACTGGCTGCGGGTCCGGGAATGGGTGCCGGGGGCGGCGTCGGGCAATATCGAGCGGCTCGTCGAGCGGGCGAAGTGGTTCGGCCCGGGCGGTTTCCGCGCCGTGCTCTGGGTGCAAGGGGAAGCGGATGTGGGTCGGCCTGATTTCACGCCGGGTGAACAATACGAGCGCGAAGCCCTTCAGATGATCGACTTCAGCCGCCGGCAGCTGGGCTGGCCGGTGGACTGGTTTGTGGCGGGCAATTGCTACTGCCCACCCCAGGGCGGCAACGACTGGCACGAAGGCATGGCGGGCGTCCTGCGCGCCCAGCACGCCCTGTGGGAAAAAGGCATCGCCTTCGCCGGCCCTGACACCAACGACCTGGTGGGCAGCCCCGATTACCGGCATGACGGCATTCACTTTGGCCCGCGCGGGCTGCTGGTTCACGCGGAGCGCTGGTATGCGGCCATCTCCGCCCGCTACCAATGGGCCAATCCGGCCGCACTAAACACCCGTTAAATACCCCATACTTTTTAATTACCCGCTAAACTGGGGTTCCGGGAGGAATGACCCCCACGTGGCAGGTGGCATGAGCCGCCTGCGAGGCGGCTGACCGAAAGGCAGACAGAATATGAAACGGATTCCCATTTTGCTGTTGATGGCGGCGCTGGCCCAGGCTGGCGCTGGCGCGGCCGATGATTTGGCGCAAAGCTTCGCCCATCCGCCGGAGGCCACCAAGCCGCGGTGCTATTGGTACTGGATGGATGGCCACATCACGAAGGCGGGGCTCACCAAAGACCTCGAAGCGATGCGGCGGGTGGGCATCGGCGAGGGCTACATCGGCGTCATCAGCGGCCAGAGCGGCATGCCCGCCCGCAGCCAGGGCCAGGCGCTGACCAGCGAATGGTGGAGTTTCATCGAACACGCGATCCGCGAGGGCGGCCGTCTCGGCGTGGACATTGGCCTGTTCAACTCCCCCGGCTGGAGCCAGTCCGGCGGGCCGTGGGTGAAGCCCGCCCAGGCGATGCGCTACGTGGTGCTGCCGGAGATGCGCCTGCGCGGGCCGCAGCGCTTCGCAGGCCGCCTGCCCCGGCCGGCTGGCGATTTCCAGGATCTCGCCGTGCTGGCCTTCCCGGCGCCCGCCGGGGAAGACGAGCGGGCGAAAATCACCGCGCGCACCCCTGCCGCGATCCAGTTTGAAATGCCCGCCGCCTTCACCGCGCGGAGCGTCACCGTGCAGCCCGTCAAGGCGGTGAATGTTTCCGCCGAGCTGCAGGCCTCGGAGGACGGCCAGGCTTACCGGACCGTGAAAAAGTTCCGGATCGACCGGCACAACCTCGAAGTCAATGTGGGGCCGGCGCCGCTGGCCCCGGTGGTGGCCTCCTTCCCGGCGGTCTCCGCGCGGTTCTTCCGGCTGGCTTTTTCGGCAGCTTGCGAATTGGGGGACATCCGTCTTTCGCCCGCGGCGCGCGTGGAAAGCTGCGCGGAAAAACAGCTGGCCAAAATGTTCCAGGATCCCCTGCCGCCCTTCGACTTTTACTCCTGGCCGGCCCCTGCCGAGCCGGAGTCGGCGGATTTGGTGGTCCAGCCCGCGGCGGTCCTGGACTTGAGCGCGGCGCTGGCGCCGGATGGAACCTTGCGCTGGGAAGTGCCGGCCGGGGAGTGGATCGTCCTGCGCACGGCGCTGGCCCCCACTGGCACGAAGAACTCCCCCGCCCCGCCGGAGGCGACCGGCCTGGAAGTGGACAAGATGAGCCGCGAGGCGCTGAAGGCGCACTTCGAGGCCTTCGTGGGCCACCTGCTCCAGCGGATGCCGGCCGGGGACCGCAAGGCCTGGAAGCATGTGGTGGCGGACAGCTACGAGATGGGCCCGGAGAACTGGACCGATGGCTTTGCGGCTGATTTCCGCCAGCGCTACGGCTACGATCCGCTGCGCTGGCTGCCGGTATTGTCCGGGCGGATGGTCGGCAGCGCGGATCAGTCAGACCGGTTCCTCTGGGATCTGCGGCGGCTGGTGGCCGACCGGGTGGCCCGGGATTACGTCGGCGGCCTGCGGGATCTCTGCCGCGAACATGGCTTGAAGATGTGGCTGGAGAATTACGGCCACTGGGGATTCCCCAGCGAGTTCCTGAAATACGGCGGCTCCTGCGACGAGATCAGCGGCGAATTTTGGGTGGGGGGTGAGCTCGGCAGCGTCGAGCTGCGCGATGCCTCCTCGGCGGCGCACACCTATGGCTTGCCGGTGGTCTGGGCGGAGGCCTTCACGGGCGGGCCGGCGTTCGTCAACACGCCCCGCGATCTGAAGGCGCGGGGCGACTGGGCCTTCTGCGAGGGGATCAACCAGTTCGTGCTGCACGTTTGCATCCACCAGCCCTGGGAGGACCGCCGCCCGGGCATCAACGCCGGCTGGGGCACGGAGTTCAACCGCCACAACACCTGGTTCGACTACGCCCAGCCCTGGGTCGATTACCTGCGCCGGTGCACCGTGATGCTGCAGGCCGGCCGGCCGGTGGCCGATGTCGCCTACTTCATCGGCGAGGATGCCCCCAAGATGGCCGGCACCCGCCAGCCGGGGCTGCCGCCCGGCTACGACTTCGACTACATTAATGCGGAGGTCATCGAGAACCGGCTCACCGTGCAGGATGGCCGGTTCGTTTTGCCGGATGGCATGAGCTACCGCCTGTTGGTGTTGCCCCCCTCCGCCACCATGCGGCCGGGATTGCTGAAGCAAATCCGCAACCTCGTCAACGCCGGCGGCGCTGTGCTCGGGCCTGCCCCCGGGCGCTCGCCGAGCCTCGAAAACCACCCCGCCTGCGACGCCGAGGTGAAGCGCCTGGCCGGTGAGCTGTGGGGCCAGGGACGGATCATGGCTGGCATCACTTTGGCCGAGGCGTTCCAGCGGCTCCAGGTGCCCGCCGATGTGGCGTGCCCGAAGGACATCCTCTGGAAACACCGCGCCAGCGGCGAAATGGATATTTATTTCCTGTCCAACCAGGCCGCCCGGGAACGCACCGAGACGATTTCCTTCCGGGTCACGGGCCGGGCGCCGGAATTATGGTGGCCGGACACCGGCAAGCTGGAGGACGCACCCTGCCAGGTCAGGGACGGCCGGACCACGCTGGCCCTGGCTTTCGATCCCGCAGGCTCCGTGTTTGTGGTGTTCCGCAAGCAGCCGGCGCCCTCCGCCATCCGGCGGCTGGCCCTGCAGCCAGTGGGGACCGTGGCCGGGCCCTGGCAGGTGGAGTTCCCCACCACGCGGGCGGTTTTTGATCAATTGATTTCCTGGACCGGGCATGCCAATCCGGAGATCAAATATCATTCCGGGGCCGCCACTTACCGCGCGGCCTTGCAGGTGGCCGAAGTCAAGCCCGGCATGTTCCTCGACTTGGGCCGGGTGGAAGCCATGGCGCGGGTGCGGGTCAACGGCCGTGCGGTGGGCACCCTATGGAAGCTGCCCTACAAGGTGGATATCAGCGGGGCGGTCCAGCCGGGTGAAAACAAATTGGAGATCGAGGTCGTCAACCCGTGGCTGAACCGGCTCGTCGGGGACGAGCAGCCCGGCGCCACCAACCGGGTGACCTTCACCACCATGAAAACTTTCAGCGCCCAAACCAAACTGCAGCCGGCCGGCTTGTTCGGCCCGGTGACCGTGCTGGCTGGTGACTATGTTGAAGTGAAGTAAACGCCCGGACCAACCCAATCCCATCCAAATCAAACCATCCTCATGAACCGATCGACCCTATTCAGAGCCATCCTGATCACCGGCCTCCTGGCCTGCCCGCAGGCATGGGCGGAAGAATCCCAGCCCAAATGCAAAGTGACCCTCGAGGTGTTCGACCGCCCGATGGGCGAACGCGTGGCCGCCCAGGTGCTCGTATCCGACCCCGCCGATGCCGCCGCGCGTTGGACCGGCGCCAGCGCCGCCCAAGCCGGGGGCGCCAGCGATCCGTTGTCCTTCCAGCTGCCGGCCCGGCACACTTTTGTGGTCGAGGCCGCGCGCGAAGGGCTGAAACGCCGCCAATACTACACCACCAGCACCAATGCCAATGACCGGCTGCGGATCTTCCTGGACGGCATCCCGGAGGTGCCGGCCCCGAAGTGCAATTATGCCCCGGCCCCCATCAAACAGGAGCTATCCGCTGCGGATGCTGCCGCGCTCAAGGAAACCTGCGCGGCCTACTTCACCGCCCCGGCCAGCGGGCAGGCGGGCTGGAAATTCAAGGCGAACCTGGACGAGCTGCTGCGGGACAACGAGCCTGCGGTCCGCCGCGCCGCGTGGGAGGCTTTCCGCGCCGCCCCCATCCACGAGGCGCTGAAGCAGGATTTCGAGGCCCGGCAGGTCTGCTCGGAGAAGCTGGTGAGCCCCTATACGGTCAAGACCGTGGGCACCCGTCCCGCCCAGGGCTGGGCGCTGTTCATCGCGATGCACGGGGGCGGGGGGGCGCCCAAGGAGCTGAATGACAGCCAGTGGCGGGATATGCAGCGCTATTACCGGGACCACCCGGAAGCCGGCGGCTACCTTTATGTGGCGCTGCGGGCCCCCAACAACGAGTGGAACGGATTCTACGCCGGCTACGTTTACCCGCTGATCAAAAACCTCCTGCGCCAGTTCCTGCTGTTCGGCGATGTGGATCCCAACAAGGAGTTCATCATGGGCTACTCTCACGGGGGCTACGGGGCGTTTGCCATTGGCCCCAAGATGCCCGATCACTTCGCCGCCATCCACTCCAGCGCCGCCGCCATCGCCGACGGCGCCTCAGCCATCACTCTGAAAAACACCATCTTCACCACCATGGTCGGCGAGCGGGACACCATGTATGGCCGCTACGACCGCATCCGGGAATTCGACCAGGAGATCAAGAAGCTGCGCGGCAGCCGCACGGACATCTACCCGGTCACCGTCTCGATCATCGGCAAGCACCCGCATTCCGGGCTGCCGGACCGGGACAAGATCGCCGAGATGTATCCCGCCGTGCGCAATCCCGTGCCGCGCGACCTGACCTGGCGGCTGACCGACGGGGTCATCCGCGATTTCTTCTGGCTCCATGCGCCCGCGCCGGCCCCGGGCATGCAGCTCGATGTCACCTGCCAGGATAACCGCCTCAACGCCACGGTGACTACGAATGCCACGGCGGCCACCATCCTGCTGGACAGCCGGCTGGTTGATTTCCGGCGGCCGGTCACCCTGCAGCTCAACGGCCAGGCCAGCGAACACCAACTGCAGCCCAGCCTCCGCACCCTGTGCGCCACCTTGCAGCGCCGGGGCGATCCTGAATTGGCCTTTACGGCCGAAATCGTGCTGCCGCTGGCAGCCGCTCCCGCAGCCCGCTAGCCATCCAGCCTATGATCCTCAAATGCTCCTGCCTGGCCCTGGCCCTCGCGGCCCCGGCCAGCGCCGCGGAATGGAAGTTTCCCTGCCCCGAAAACGAAATCGCCCGCTACACTGCGTACCGCGTCGCCACGCCCCTCCGCATCGATGGGCGGCTCGACGAACCCGCCTGGCAGCGCGCCCCGCAATCGCCGCGCTATGCCGACATCATCACCGGCCGGCGCGCCATCCACGACACCCGCGGCCTGGTGCTCTGGGACGAAAACAACCTCTACCTCGCGGTCCGGGTCGAGGAACCGTTCGTGCATGCCAAATTCACGGAGAACAATTCCCCGATCTACGAGGACAACGATGTCGAGGTGTTCATCGCGGGCCGCGACGCCTACTACGAATTCGAGATCAACGCCTTCAACACCACTTACGAGGTGTTCTTTATCTGGGAGGAGGCCTATGAGCGGGGCGGCTTTGCGCGGCAGCCCGAATTCCAGCGTTCGCTCCTGCGGCCCTTCAACGGGGTCGGCTTCACCAATCACCCGCGCGGCGGCCGCCTGGGCCATTTCAGCTGGCATTTCCCCGGCAAGCAGACCGCCGTGTTCATTGACGGCACCGTAAACCAGGACGCTGATCGCGACCGCGGCTGGACCGTGGAAATGGCGTTCCCGTGGCGGGGCCTGGCGCCGCTGGCGGCCGCCGATGGGCGTTCCCTGCCGCCCAAGGATGGCGACACCTGGCGCATCGATTTCTCCCGCTTCAACCAATACAAGGAAGCCCCGCCCGCGCAGGATTCGGGGGGCTGGACGTGGAGCCGCCACGGCACTTGGGATTCGCACGTCCCGGAATGCTTCCCCTACATACGATTCACCACCAACGAGGTGGGCCGGGCGGCGGAAAAGCGGGAAAGCCCGCGCTGAAATGAATTGGGCCGCGTGCAGGGCTTCGCCCGCTCCGGCCGGCCGATGCCGCTCCCAGCCCGCGGGGAAAGCACCCCCTGCTCGCCCGCCGCGCGGGGATGCGCTTTCAGGCTGGCATTTTCCAGGCGGGAATCCATGCTGGTGCCCAAGCAAACTGATATGAACATGAAAAATACCATCCTGGCCAGCCTGGCCTTTGGCCTCGCCCTGGCCGCCCAGGCCGGCGAGCCGGATCTCGCCGCCGTAGAAAAACAATTCCGCGAGCTGCCCATGACCGCCCGGCGCCTCACCGGGCCGCTGTTCTGGATGCACGGGGACGAAACCAAGGCCCAGTTGGAAGGGGAGCTCCAAAAAGTGCTGGAGGGGGGCAACGGCATCTTCACCACGGAGCCCCGCCCGCACCGGGATTGGCTGGGTGAAGGCTGGTACCGCGACCTGGACATCTGTCTGCAATTTGCCCGGAAGAACGACCTGCAGCTCATCATCTACGACGATTGGTGGTGGCCGAGCCAGATGATGGGCGGGCGCGTGCCTCCGCAATACGGCAGCAAGCGGCTGGATGCCGCGGCCGTCACCGTCGAAGGCCCGCAATCGCTGCGCGAGACCGGCTTCAGCCGGAGCAACCTCGTCGCGGTGGTGGCGGGGCGCGTGGTGGGCGGTGGGGCCATCGATGGCGGCAGCCTGGTGAACCTCTCCGCCGCCATCCGCGGCGGCACGCTGGAGTGGGAGGTGCCGGCGGGCCAGTGGAAGCTCATGACCTTCACCTGGAGCTTCAACGGCACCAAGGGCGGGCAGCAGCAATACATCTCCGTGGACGGCGCCAGCCCCGACTGCGTGGACTGGTTCATCCAGGCGGTTTACCAGCCGCATTACGACCGTTTCCAGGCGGATTTCGGCAAGACCATTGTGGGCTTTTTCTACGATGAGCCGGAAACCCAGGGCGACTGGGGCAGCGATCTCCCCCGCTTGATCGCCGAGCGCGGGCTGGACCTTCCGAAATTGCTGGCCGGCTACAAGTACAAGCTCGCCGGCGAGGAACAGACCGCCGCGTACCACACCTACCTGGATCTCTTCGCCGAATCCTGGGGCCGCACCATGTATGGCGGCCTTTCCAAGTGGTGCCGGGAGCACCGCGTCTTTTCCATGGGCCATTTCATGGAGCACGACAACGACCTGTTCAGCCGGGTGATGTCCGGGGGCAACATGCTGCAGCTGCTCAAATACAGCGACATGGGGGGCATGGACCTGGTCTGCGGCCAGCTGCCCCCCGGGCAGCGGCCGATGGGCATTTACCAGATCCCCAAGATCGCCAGCTCCATCTCGCACGTTTACCACAAGGCCGATGACATCGCCTTCTGCGAAATCTACGGCGGCTACAACCAGGATCTGACCTACCCGCAAATGAAGTGGCTCGCCGATTGGCACCAGGTCCGCGGGGTGAACCTCCTGATCCCCCACTCCTTCAATCCCCGGGCGCCCTACGACACGGACTACCCACCTTATTTCTACAACGGCGGCTTCGAGCCCCGCTGGCCCCTCTACCGCGTTTGGGCCGACTACACCAGCCGGCTCAGCCTGATGCTGACCGGCGGCCGGCACATCTGCCCCGTGGCCTTCCTCCACCTCGGCCAAAGCATCCATACCGGCCAGGCCATCCGCCCGGAGGAATTCACCAGCACCCTGCAGGACGCCCTCTACGACTGCGACTGGCTGCCCTATGACGCCTTTGAAGATAGCGCCCGCCTGGCTGGCCGGGAGGTCGTCCTGCACCAGGAGGCCTACCAGGTGCTGGTGGTTCCGCCCGTCGAGGTCATCCCCTATGCCACCCTGGAAAAAGCCGGGAAGTTTTTTGAGCAGGGCGGCGTGGTGGTGGGCTATGGATTCCTGCCCCGGAAATCAGCCACCCTCGGCCGTTCCGCCGCGGACATCGCCGCGCTCCGCACCCGCATTTGGGGGCCGGACCCTGCTCCCGGCACCCAGGCCTGCCAGCGTCACGCCAGCGGCGGCCGCTCCTATTTCCTGCCGGAAAAACCCACCGCGGCGGACATTGCCAAAGTGCTGGCCGGAGACGCGGGGATACCCCCGGTGCTCGAGCTGGTGGAGGGGGAGACCGGCAACTGGCTGCATGTGCTGCACCGCCAGAAATGCGGCCGCGACATCTTCCTGATCTGCAACCAGCACCTGGCGGGCGCCGCCCGCCCGTTCACCTTCCGCACGGCCGTGGCGGGAACACCCGAAGCCTGGGATGCGATGCGCAATGATTTCTCCAGCGTCCCCAGCCAAAGGCGCGGCAAGAACCTGGAATTCTCGCTCACCCTGGAGCCCGGCGAAAGCGTGCTGGTGGTGTTCCAGGACCAGGCCCGCCAGCTGCCGCCGCGCTCCAGCGCCGGGGTGAAGCCCGCGCGCGAGTCCATCGTGGTGATCCGCGACGCCTCCCTCACCGATCCCGTGGCACAGAATCCCCAGCCCGGTCCGCCCCGCCAGAATAAGCTCACCCGGAGCTCTGCCCGGGCCGATATCTTTTTCGGCCAGGCCAGCTTGCCGGCCGGCCTGGATCTCGCCCAATCCCGGGTCATCCTGGAATTGGACGGGATCAAGCCCGAAGCCGCCGCCAGCATCACGGTCAATGGCGTTTACGCGGGCGGTTTCATTGGCCAGCCGTTCCGGCTCGAGGTCACCCGGCATCTAAAGCCCGGCAACAACTCCATCAAGATCGCGCCGTTTGCCCCCCAAACAGCCCGGCTTCTGGTTTACTGATCCCGCCGTTGATCACGAACCGGCTATTTTTAAAATTGAACAACCAACTCCAAAGGATCAAAACGAATATGCGACACACAATATTGCAGAATGGCCTCGCCCGGCCCGCCATCGGCCTGCTGCTGGCGGCCCTGGCGGCCTTCCCGGCGGCCCCGCTCCAGGCGCAGACGCCCTTGGTTAAAAATGGCGATTCGATCGCCTTTCTGGGGGACTCGATCACCCAGGGCGGATGGCACAGCCCGGTGGGCTACGTGCGGCTGGTCATGAGCGGCCTGGAGTGCAATGGCCTCCACGCCACCGCCATCCCGGCCGGGATCAGCGGCCACAAATCCAACGATATGCTGGCGCGGCTGCGCAAGGATGTCCTGGATAAAAATCCGGTTTGGATGACCTTGAGCTGCGGGGTGAACGATGTCTGGCATGGCGCCAATGGCGTGCCGCTGCCGCAATACAAAGCCAACATCACGGCGATCATCGACCGCGCCCAAGCCTCCGGCATCAAGGTCATGATCCTGACCGCCACCGTGATCACCGAGCAGGAGGATAACCCCAACAACCGGACGCTGGCCGCCTATAATGAATTCCTGCGCGACCTGGCGAAGGAAAAGAAATGCCCGCTGGCCGACCTGAATGCCGGCATGTGGGCCGGTTTGAAAGCGGCTCCCGGCCAAAAGAACGTCTTCACCGGCGATGGCGTGCATATGAACGCCCACGGGAATTGCCTCATGGCCGCCGGCGTGCTCCGGGCCTTTGGCCTCAGCGAGGAGCAGATCGGCAAGGCCCGGGAGGCGTGGGCGGCCATTCCCAACGCCGTGAGCCTGAACGGCCAGCAAGGCATCACCCTGCGGCAATATGAACAATTGCGGATCACGGCCCGCCAGCGGGAAACCACGGTCGAGGAAATGGCCAACGCCGCGTTCTCCTCCGCGGTGAGCAATCTCCTGGCCAATCCGCCCAGGTAATCACTCCGAATCATTCCGCCCGCCAAGGATGGTTCCGGCGGCGGAAAACGGGGGGCCGATGCCGTTGGTTCGCGAAGCGAATTTTGACGGCAGCCGTGGGTTTTAACCCACGGTTTGCGGCCGGCCCGGGCCCCTGCGCCGCGGAGCGGCGCTTGAGGTGGATCCTGGCTGGGCTGCCAGATGGCGCGGATGGGCACGGGAAATAGCAAATAGCGTGGAGCGGAGAACATGGACAAGAAAGGGCGGTTGGAATTCCGCCAGTTCCAGATCCGCCTCGTTACCTCGGCGGCTACCCACCACTGGTTCGCCTATGCAACAGAAGTATCCGCCTGTCCAACGCGGGTAGCCGCCGGCGTGAGTGGACCCGGACCATTCGTGGGCCACTGCGGTTCGCAAATCCCAACTGGCGCGGGCCTTGGGCGAGTTGGGTCTGGCTTGGATTTCGCCACCTCCGGTGCGGGTCATTTCTTCACGCTGAGCACGCCCCACAGGCCAAGCTTCGGGATCACCGCCTGGGAATCGGCGATGGTGATGGCCACCGGTTCGCCCTCCGGCGCATACAGCCGGGCCTCGCCATTGGCCGGAATCCCGAGGGCGGCGGCGTCCAGCTTGATTTTGACTCCGGTGAGCGGCTTCACGTCGTCCGCGCCCGCGTCATATCCGTAATTCAGCAGGTGCAGGCAGAGCCTGCCGTTGTTCACGCGCGGGAGCAGCCGCACGGTTCCGGCCGCCTCCGCCCTCACGGCTGGCTTCAGGGCGGCCACGGCCTGCTCCACCGTATCGAAGATGGGTGTGCCGGGCGGTTTTTCCGCCAGGGTTTTCCGGTCCGCCTCATCCAGCGCCTGGGGCTTGGGCGCCAGCAGGGCGCGCGCGCGCCGCACGCCTGCGGCCGGCAGGGGGTGGTCCACCAGGTCGTCCCCCGCCACGAGCAGGTCATAGGACAGGCTGGCCTGGGCCAGCTGGTTGCAGGCCTTGAACCAGAAATCCCGCTCCTTCATGAAGGACCGGTGCGGCAGGATCACCGTCACATCCGCGAACGCCTCCAGGCCGTCGAACAGCTCCGCGTGGCGCCGCACAAACTGGTAGAGCGGCGCGAATTTCTCCACGGGGCCCTGGTACCAATGCGTCCCTTTCTCCGTCGTGTAGCACCATTGGCGGTGGGGGGGCATCAGGTAATTGCCCGCCGCGTAGGAGAGCGCGATCCAGCCGCGCACCAGCCCGGGCAGGTTCTGCTCTTTGATGAAGGCCCAATCCTGCCCGCTGGCGGTGGCGGCCAGCGGCCGGCCCATGGCGTCGGCGAGGCGGTAGGCGGCGAGGGGCAAATCGCTGAAGCGGCGCTGGTGCGCCTGGTGGTCGATCTCCGCGCTGAAGAAATCCAGGGCCTGGTAATCCACCAGGTGCCGGGGCCACAGCAGGCCCGCGTTGGCGCTCATGGGCACCGGGTGGCCGGCGGCCTGCGCGGCCTGCGCGCGCAGCTCCTTCATGAAGCCCGCCGCCGCCCGGCATTGGTAGATCTCCCAATGCCCCCACAAGGGGTGCGCGCTCACCGGTTTTCCGGACCCGGGCCCCGCCCGCCATTGCGCCACCGCCGCCCGGAAATCGAAGCCGTCCGGATCGCCCAGCCCCAGCCGCGCTTTTTCCCCGGCCGGCAGCGCGCGCAGGTAGGCGGGGAACTCCGCCACGCAGCGGCCGCAGAAACAGGCCCCGGTGAAAAGCCCGCCCGCCGTGCCCAGGTGGTCGTCGATATGCACCCCCGCCGCCCCGGCCTGCACGGTTTCCAGCACCCGCTCGCGGATGTATTGCTGGAACTGCGGCTGCCGGGTGCAGCACCACCAATAAGGGATGCCTTGGTGCTGGTGGCCGGTCAGCCAGGGCACTTTGATCGGCTGGCCCTGCGCATCCCGGCAGAGGCCCTGCTCGTAGGTGTCCGGGAAGCGCTCGTAATACCGGGAGAACTCGGTCACCATCCCCACGCTGCCGAAGAACGTCACCCCCCGGGCCGCCGCCAGGGCTTTGGGCGTGGGCTTGCCACCCCAGGCGAGCAGCGTGGCCCCATACGCCTCATAGGTCTCCCGGCCCGCCTCATACATGAACGGCACCGCCGACCGCGCCAGCGTCTCCGCGGGCGCCAGCTCCCCGATCAGCAGCACCGCCCCCGCGTGCCAGGCCCGGCCCGCGAACCGCTTGGGGTCATCCATCTTCTCCCCCCGCTGGGCCAGGATGCGCGCCTTGTCCGGCTCGTCGGGGTGGATCTCGATGGCCACCGTGTGGAGGGTGTCGGCCAAACCCTCGCCGATCATGAATTTCGACAGCCGGTGATAAGTGCAGAAGGAGTCGAAACGCGGCACGATCCGCGCCGGCTGACCATCCAGCCGCACCGCCAGCTGGCCGCAATCCGGCCCTACCAGATCGTAGATCCCGGCCGCCGTGCCTTTGAACCGGAAGGTGAGGGTGTCACCCGCCTGGCCCGCCGTCCAGAGCCCCGGCAGCCGTCCGGCGAACGAGGCCGCCAGCCGGTGGCCGGCCTCCAGCTTGCGCCAGCCCGGTCCCAGGACCGCCTGGTCCAGCGGCGCCATCCGGGCCGCCTGCCAATGGTCCGCGGCGAGCGGCGCGCCCAGCTGGTGCGGCTGCCGGGCGGCGCGCCCGCGCATCCGCTCCAGGCCCCGCACCACCGCCTGGCAATACAGCTCATGGCCCGTATCCACATAAGGATGCACATCGTCGGGCGAGAACACGATCTTGCCCCCCAAAGCCTGCTTTTCCGCTTCCGTTGCGGGCTTGGGGCCTTTCAAGATCAGCCGGCCTTCCCGCGCCAGCCGCGCCACTTCCAGGCCCATATGGATCGATGGGATCCCGTAGTGGTCCGCCACCCGCTCCATCACGCTCGCCGCCCGGGGGAATTTGCCCGTGTTCAGGGTCTCCACCATGTTCCCGGTCAGTGTATAGGCGAAGCAGATGTCGCACTCCGGCAGCCGGGCCCAGGTCTGCCTCACAATCCCCTCCATGCACCTGACGATCTGGGCCGGCGGGGCCCCGGAGTCGTTCACCGCGAACTCCACAAACAGCAAATCCGGCTTCCGCGCCAGCACATCCCCCTCCAGCCGGAACACGCCCAGGTCCGATCCCGTCCCGCCGATGGCCGCGTTGATTTCCGTGATCGGCGTGGCAGGATACTCCTTTTGGAACCAGGCCAGGGTCTTGGGCCGCCAGCCGGCCTGCGCCGTGATGCTGCCGCCCAGGTAGGCGATCCGCAGCGGCTCGCTGCGTTTCAGTTTGTCGAACCAGTTGGGCAGCCCATCCCGGTCCCGGCACTCCACCGCCGCCACCAGCTCCTCCTTGGGTGGCGCCTCTCCCGCGCCGGCTCCGCTGCCGCCAAGCCACGCCGCTCCGAGCCAGAGTCCGAACAGGATTTTATTCATAAGCCCAGATTACTCCCCAGGCTTCCTTCCGAGTCAATGACATACTGGCGGACGCCGCGGCTTGGACCGGCGGGGCGGATTGGAGGTTTTCCCATTCCGCTTCGGGGCAGGCTGGCACAAGACGCCGGGCCACCAGGATTGGGAGTCGGATTGATGCACGGACGCCCAACGTCCGCCTCCTTTCGTCGTCGGCTACCCACGTTTGGCTTGCTTTTGCAACGGAAACTGCCGCCACCCCACCGCGGGTAGCCGCCGAGGTAACGAGGCGGATCCGGGGCTGGCGAAGTTCAATCCGCATGGAATTTGTCCAAGACCCGTTGCGCGGGGATTTGCGAACCGGATAGGCATGCGGATGGTCCGGGTCCGCCTTCTTACGTCGGCGGCTACCCGCGTTGTGCTCGCTTCTGCAACGGAAACTGCCGCCACCCCACTGCGGGTAGCCGCCGAGGTAGCGAGGCGGATCCGGCGCTGGCGAAGTTCAATCCGCTTTGGATTTACCCGAAGCCCATCAGACGGTTTTTTGCGGAATCGGTGGGCATTGGGATGGTAACGGTCCGTCTGACGTCGTCGGCTAACCCGTGTTAGGCTCACTGCTGCAACGGAAACTGCCGCCACCCCACCGCGAGCAGACGCCGAGGTAACGAGGCGGACGTTGGGCGGGCGGCCTTTTCCGGCCCTGTCGCTGACTCCACGGCGAGGCAAGACGGTCCACCCAGCCAACACCGTGGCGCGCCGAGCCAAGGTCTTGAGACTTTGCCCGGCCCGGCGGTTAGCGGCTGCCGGTGGCTCCGGAGCGATCCGCCCGCAGGAGGCGCTGATCGTCTTCGATGATCACCCGGAAGCCCACGTTGTAGATTTTCTGGTAAGCCGGGTAGCTGAGCCGGGAGCTGGACCGGCAGTTCTTGGGGCGATCGCGCCAGGAACCGCCGCGGACGACTTTTTCGCCCGCAGGGCCTTCCGCCTGCCAGGCGTAGGGATAGGGCTGCAAGGTGGAGCGGGTCCATTCCGCGGCGTTGCCGTGGAGGTCGTGGAGGCCCCAGGCGTTGGGGCGGTAGGAGCCCACTTCGGCGGTGACCAGGCTGCCATCGTTGAAGCGGTTGTCGCGGGGCACCAGGTCGGGCGCTTTGGGCCGCCAGCCTTCGTCGGCCAGGCGTTTGAGGCTGGCATCGCCCAGGTTGGCGAAGGCGGAGAAATCGGCATCCGGCCCGCCATAGTGCCACGGGGTGGCGGTGCCCGCGCGGCAGGCGTATTCCCACTGGGCCTCGGTGGGGAGGCTCACGCGCACCCCGGCGCGGGCGGAGAGCCACTGGCAAAAGCCGCGGGCCTCGTCCCAGGAGACACGGACCACCGGCTGCCGGGGCTGGTTCAGGGGCCAGCCCACATAGGCGTCGCTGAAAATCCAGGAGGTGCGGTGTTCGAAGCGGCTGTCGTGCCGGGGATCGAACTGGCGGTATTGCTCGTTGGTGACCTCGAATCTGGCCATCCAGAAGGAGTCGCGGATCTCCACCGCGCAGCCCGGCGTTTCATCCTCGCCGCCCTGGGGATCGCCCATGATGAAGGAGCCGGCCGGGATGCGCACAAAATCCATCCGCAGCCCACCGCCCAGCTCCAGGGAACGCGTGGCCGGCCCGGCGGCCACCTGCCTGGCCTGCGCGGTGGCCGCAGCGAGCGGCCAGCCGGCCAATGACGGCACGGGCACCACCGGCCGCGCCACGGGCTGGGGCCGGATTGGCTCCACCGGCCGGGTTTCGGCGGCGGGGATCGCTTCCGCGTCGTCGTCGATGCCGCCGTAGGCCCGCCGCAGCTCGAGGCGGCGGGATGGCTGGCCGGCGATGGGGATCCGGGTGGTCTCCTTCCAGGTGCCGTTGCAGGGGGCGTTCAGGTCGATCCACGTGATCAGCCGGTCCCAGGCCCCGGCATCCAGGCGGACGCCGTGGTGGCCCTTTTTCAGCATCTGGACCAGCTCGGAGGTGTCGGCATGGAATTCCTTGGGCGGGAGCAGGTGGAGGTCGCTCTCCAGGCCGCCCACGCGCACGAACTGCCGCAGCGCGGCATAGGACGGCTCGAACACGCCGCTATATTTGCCCACCAGCTGTTCGCGTGGCTGGCCATCCACCCGCTTGAGCTGGGGATTGCCATGCTCGTAAACGACGAAGCCGCCCTGGTCGGCGCGGAGGTCGATCTGTCCGTTCTCCGGGGTGGCGCGGCCATGGCAGGCGATGCAGTAACGGTCCAGCATGGGCTGGACATCGCGGGCGAAGCTGAAGCCGTGGAGCGGCCCGTGCCAGGGGGTGATCTCCCGGGGCTTGCCTTTGAGAGCCAGGGTCTGGCGTGGGGTGGGGGAGGAGTTCTGGCGCTCGTGGCAGCCCACGCAGGAGAGGTTTTCGCCGGGCATGGCGGTCATCCAGCTGCGCATCAGCGCCAGGGCCTTGCCCTCAGCGTCGAGCGGTTGCACGGAAATTGGGGTGCGGGCGGGGATCTGGAACAGGGCCGAGCCGTCGCCTTCTACGGGCACGGTGCCCAGCACCCGTTTGACTTCCCAGGGGCCGTTGGAGCCGACCCGGTGGTCGATGCCGGCCACGCGCTGGTAGCCGAAATGGTAGGTGAACAGGCGCAGGCTCTTGACGGTGCCCCGCGGCACGCTTTTCAGGCCGGGCCCGGCGTACACATCCTCGAGGTAAACCACGGCGGTGTTCTGCTCCGGCTGCACCTTGTCCGGGATCACCGGCGGCCGTGGGGTGGGGCGGAACGGGCGGGGCTCGAGCAGCGCGTAATCCTCCTCCTCCCGCACCAGCACCCGGTTGTCAAACACATCCACCAGGTAGAGGCCCCAGAGCGAATCCGGCTCGGGCTTGCAGGCGGCCAGGAAATATTTTTCGTTGAGCGGCCAGGGGTGCAGGAATTTGGGCCAGCTATGCTCGGTGAGCTTGTCCTCGATCAACGGCTCCACGCGCTGGCCGCGCCCGGGGATGCGCTGCACCACCCCGTCGGTTTCCTGGCGGCCTTTTTGGGGGTCGAACACCACCAGCTCGCCCACGCGGCCCTCGTGGTGGCCCGTCACAATGCCGGCGATTTGGGTGGGGTGGCCGGGGATGGAGCGGGCGAAAAACACCGCGTTCGGCCAATAGGAATTGCTGCCGTACACCTCCATCTGCCCGGTGCCGTCCGGATTCATGCTCATCAGCACCCGGTTCCAGACATGGGGGGTGTCTGTGTAATCCCAGCGCAGGTAAAGCACCCGGCCATCGGGCATCAGGCTGGGCGTGTAGTCGTGGTCCTGCTCGAAGCCCACCTGGCGGATGTGCCCCCCGTTGGGGTCCATCAGATACATCATGCCGACGATGACCCCGGCGTTGCAGGGCACCCCTTGCAGCGGGGCGGTGGAGATGAAAAGGATGTTGCCGTTGGGCAGGTAGATGCCGCTGTAATTATGCACATCCGGGTGCTCGCCCGGGGTCAGCTGGCGGAGCTGCCGTCCGTCCGCCCCCAGCTCATAAACCTGCCAGCGCCGGTTGGCGTCCGGCATGGAGACCAGCATTTTCTCCGCGGTGAAGTGCAGGTCGATGTCGCTGATCAGCCGTTTGCCCGGGGGGCGGTGGAGGGTTTTCAAAGCGCCGCCGGGGCGCACCGGGGAGAGCACGCTGATCTCGTTGTCCCAGATATCCAGCCAGGTCATGGTGCCGTGGCCCCAGGAGCTTTGGCGGGGCATGCCCACATATTCACCCAGGCCGCGGTCCTCCCACTGGCTGCGGCGCGGCTCGCCGACCGGCCTGCGTTTCACCAGCAGGAGCTGCTCGAAATCCAGCAGCGGGTTGGCCAGGAGCGCCTCCTCCCGCAGATCCCGGAGGCCGGCGGCGAGGCGGTCCGCCTGTTCCCAGTGGGCGGACGCCTGCGCGTTGAACTCCGCCAGCGTGCGGGTGCGGTCCGCCGCCAGTTCCGCCAGCCGCCGGAGGTAATCCGCGCCCTGCGGGTAGCGCGCCCCGAACGAATCCCGCAGGTCTTCCAGGGCCAGGCGCACGGCTTCCACGTTGAACTCCGCCAGTTCCCGGCGGGCATCGGCCAGCTCGCAAGCCCGGTAATACAGCGCGCGCACCGCGCTCAGCTCCCCGGCGCCGGAGAGGTCCGTGGCGGCGGCCGCCGCCGCTGCCCCCAGGGCGGGAACCCGGGCCGCCGCCCGGGCGTAGCGCTGCGCCAGGACGGCTGCGTCCCGCCATTCGGCCTCCCAAATGCGGTCCTCCTGCTCCCAGCGCATCTGGCGGCGGGGCAGGGCGTGGGGGAAGTCACGGGCCACCAGATCCCACAGTTGCCGGCGGACGGCGGAGCGCCGGCCCAGCACGGAAAACCGCACGTGGCCGTTGGTCTTCGCCCAGTCGTCGATGCCCACCGAGGCCTCGAACCGCGCGTAGCGTCCCGGCTCCAGCGGCACGAGGATTTCGCTATCCGCCTGCACGTGGATGCCCAGTGGATAGTGCTGCCCGGCGATGCGCAGCGGCTCGTAAAGCCCGGAATGCAGGGTGATATTGAGGTCGAACCGCCCTTTCAGCACCCGGAATGGCACATTCGTGCCGCCCGATCCCTCCGCGCTGGCGGTGGTGAGCGGGACGGCGCGCCCGTCCGGGGTGATGAGCCGGGCGCCCGCCCAATCGGCCACGCCCCACTTCGGGTTGGGGCAGCCGGTGGCCATCAGGTGCAATTCCCGCGCCCCGTTCAACTCCACCGAGACCTTCCGGGCCGGCTCGCCGCCCCGCAAGGTTTCGCTTTCCCAGGGCGTGAACGGCTCCTCCAGGTTCAGCTGGCGGATGGCTTCCACGGAGGCCGCCATGGATTCCTGCCAGGTTGCCTTCCGCTGGTAGCAGGCGGGGTCGGCGGCCCGGCTGGCCGGGGCCAGCCAAAGGAGCAGCAGGCAGGTGGCCCCCGCCCAGGCTTTGGCTGTTCGTTGGTGGTGTGCGCGCCCATGGTAATGCTGGATCATGAGCGTAATATTAATGCTTAATCCGGGCGTGTCAGCATTAAACAACTGCACCTGGAATGGGCCCGCCGGGCGGGCGCTTTTGTTGGCGGGCTTGGGCGGTCAATGCAAGATCAGCTTCCATTCCTCGCCGTTTTTCATCGCGGTGATCTTTTGCTCGTCGCCCGGGGCGAACTCCACCGTCAGTTCCGAGGAGTTCTCGGAATTCGCCCGGTTGCCGATAATCCGGAAGCCCGGAATGATGGAAACTTCCTTCCAAAATTCTTCCGGGCCTTTGCGGTGGAGATCCTCGAGCAGGTTGCTGGCCGCTTCCCGATCCAGGACTTGGAACAGGGTATTGGTGTTCTTATTGGCGATGGCCCAAATGAATGATTGCAGGGAGGCTTCGGGCGTCTGGTATCCCGCCAGCTGGGCGTCCTTGCGGCGGATGTAGCCCGGAGGCAGGGCCACGGCTGAGGCGCTGGCGGGCGCCGCCGCCACGCGCTGGCGCAGGGCGTTGTTCTCGGCCTGGGCATTGGCCAGCTCCCGCTGGCGCTGGCGCAATTGCGCCACCTCGTTGCGCAGGCGCATCAATTCCAGGAGGTCCGCCTCCGAGCGCTGGCCGGATTCAGCGGCGGATCCCGGGCTGGCCGCGGCGGGGCCGGGGGCTGCCTGCGCTGTCATTTCGGCGTGGATTTGGATGGCTTCCGCCTGCAAGCGGGCCGTTTGGCGGGCCCGCAACACCGTGGTGGAGATCAAACCCAGGCTGGCAAGCACCAGCACCCCATTGATGAAGGATCGCGGATTCATGGATTGGGATTGGCCGGAGGATTGGTGTTGGGCAACAGCCCGTAGCGTTTCATCATCGCGGGCGGCATATGGTAAGTGGGAGCCGGCGCCGCCGGATTCGGCGGGGCGCCATTGGCGGGCGGCCTGAGCCCGTAACGCTTCATCATTTCTTCGGACATGCCAGTGCCGGGCGCGGGTGTGGTTGCGGGTGTGGCTGGAGGCGCCGGTCCCAGGTAAAGTTTGCCATCCTGCTGGACCAGATCGCGGGCGGCCCTGGCCGCAGACAACTGCTGGACACTGCCATCCACCAGGGTGACGTTCTGATGCACCGGGCAGCGGAACAGCACCCGGTTGGGCTCGGTGGTGGGAGCGGAAGCGGCCAGGTATTCGTAGCTCAGGTTCGCGGGGGTGTATTCGGGCCAGGTTTTGGCTGGTTTGCGCGCCGGATCCCCGGGGCAGGTCAAAAGCGAGGGGGAAGCAATCTCCCGCATCATGGCCTCAATATTCGGGGGATTCACGTCCTGGTTGTCGGTGGCCCAAATGCGGGCGGCCAGGCCCAGGTTTTTCAGGTTGTTCACACACTGGATCCGGCCTGCGCGATCTTTGGCTTGCTGCATGGCCTGCACTTCCTCCGGGTCCAAGGTGTTTTGCTGGCGGGCGGCCTCGGCTTTCAGCTGCTGGTTTTGAGCTTTTACGGCCTCCAGCCCGCGGATTTCCGCCGCCAGCTTTTGCGCCTCAGCCTGCAGGCTGGCGAGTTCAGTGGCGCCATCGGGGACCGGGGTGCTGGGGGCAGGATTCTCCGCCTGGTTGAGCCGGGAACTCGCCTGGAGCTCCCGCTGGAGGGATTCCACCTCCTGCTCGAGCTGGCGCATTTGGGCCTGCTGGCTGGCCAGCACGGCCAGGCAGAAGACCGAGGCGCCCGTGGCCGCCAAGGCTGGCCACCAGCGTTTCCACCAGGATTGGGTTGATACGCCTGGCCGGGAGGGTTGCTGGCCAGGTTGGGGCAGTGCAATTTGGCTCATAATTTGGGTTTTCAGGCCGGCCGGCGGAGGCGGTGATGGGGCCCGCCGCAGACGGCTTTCAAGGTTGTGGTCAGGAACGTTCATGGCCGGTTCAGGGTTGTGTGTTCAGGCGGTTCGGTGGCTCAAGCATCCGGCCTTGCAGCGCCTGGATGGCGTTGCGCAACCGGTATTTCACCGTGCTGGTGGCCAGGTTCAGGGCTTGGGCTGTTTCCTCGAGGGTAAGCCCCTGGTAATAGTGCAAATGCACCGTTTCGCGCAGGTCCGCTTCCAGGGTTTCCACCGCGGCGTACAGGATGGCATTCAGGTCCGCCTCCAAAGCCTGGCGGTCCGGGCCGGGCCGGGCATCGGGCCGCTCCTCCCACCAATGGTCCGGGCGCGCTTCGGTGTGGCCATTGCCACGCAGCCAATCCAGGTAAACATGGTGGGCGATGCCGTGCAGCCAGGATTTGAAGGTGGATTTCCCCGCAAATCCCGGCAGCGCCTTCCACAGGCGGGAGAAAGTCTTTTGAGTCAGGTCGGAGGCATCGGTTTCGTTGCCGCAGAGGCGCCGGAGAAAGCCATAGATCGGCTGGTAATATTGGTCCACCAGCCCGGCTGCCGCTCCCAGGTCGCCCTGGAGGGCGGCGCTGATCAAAATATTGTCACCCGCACTCATAGCCTGTCAGGTATTGTGTCGTTGGAAACGGCCGGGGTGGACAAAAAAATTTTAAAAAAGAAACCACTCTGCGGTTGGGGCGCAAAAAGGCGGGATTGTGGCCAATGATCGGCTGGCCGGGCGCGGATTTCCCGGTTGCGCGGAGCGGTGCGGCGGGCGCCGCGCCGATCACTGCGGTTCGGGCCGCGGACAAAGGCCCGGATAGAGGCTGTGCGTGCACTCCGGGCACAGGCCATGGGTGAAGAGCGCGTCGGAATGCTTCTGGATGAACAGCTCGATCTGGGTCCAATACCCGGAGTCGTCGCGGATTTTTTTGCAGCAGGCGCAGATGGGGAGCAGGCCGCTGAGCGTTTTCACCTTGGCCAGAGCATCCTGCAATTCCTGGATCAGGCGGTCCCGCTCCGCCAGGGTTTGCTTGCGCTGGGTGATATCGCGGGCGGTAACCATGAACAGGGAGAGATCCCCGACCTGGACCGGGTTGACGTTAATCAACGCGAATTTTATCTCCTGGGTGTCCGGGCTGTTCAGCACGATCTCGCGGTCGCGCACCACGCCGAATTCAGTGGCGGTAGCCAGGAGCTGATGCAGGATTTTCCGATCAGGTTCCAAGGTGGCGCTTTCGCCGGGCGTGGACTGGCACTGCAGCATTTGCCGCCAGGCCGGGTTGCACGTCAGCACCCAGCCTTGGGTGTCGCAAATGGCGATGCCGGCGGGGGTGGATTCAAACAAGACCCGGTATTTTTGCTCGCTGGCGGCCAGGAGTTGGTTGGCTTCAATCAGTTGCTGCGTCCGCTGCTCCACCCGTTTTTCCAGCAGATCGTGCGCTTCCTGCAGGGCGGACTCAGCGCGCTTGCGCTGCGTGATTTCCTGTTCCAGGTTTTGCTTGGTCTGGAGCAACTGGGCATTTTGGACCTCGATGGCCTTGTTCTTGCGGTAGAGATCCAGGAAAAACAGCACCTTGGCGCGCAAGGCCTCGGTTTGGAACGGTTTGAACAAGTAATCCACCGCCCCGATTTCGTAGCCATGGATGACCGCTTTCTCCGTTTTCACCATGCCGCTGATGAACAGGATGGGCACGTGGCGGGTGTTCGGATTGTTGCGGATATGGGTGGCGATTTCAAAACCGTCCATGTCATCCATGGCGATATCCAGCAGGATCACCGCGTATTCGCGCTCCTCCAGGCGCTGTAGCGCTTCCTGGCCGGAGGTGGCGAAAAAAATCGGGCACCTCATGTCCTCCATGGTCCAACGGCAGACCTCAAGGAAATCGACATCATTATCCACGGCGAGGATATTGGCCGAGCCGATGGTGGAAGGGGGATTGTTCATGGTGTTCGCGCCGGGCCGGAACCCCCCGGGCACCGGTGGCACGGGATTCTGGCATAACAAAGCACGGCTTCCTTCTCCGCCCTGAGAAATTGGCCGCAAGTCCTTGGTACCCGAGTTGGATGAAAAATTCATAATCCAAAAAAGATGGATTCAATGACCAGTGATTAAACCAATAAACCGTTGCATCGTCAAGCGGACTGAGTGCGCAAGGGGGCAAAAGGCCTTTATACCCGCCCACCAGGTGCAAATGGCGCCGGGCTGGGAACAGTTGAACCGGTGCAGACAGGCCCGGGTGTGGCTGCCCAGCGCCGCCGCCCACCCGGCTACTCGTCCAAATCCCCGGCTGGGGTTTCCGCCGCGCCCGCGGGGCCGTAAAAAACCTTCCACAGAACCAAGCCCTGCGCCGGGGCGCTCATGCCCGCCAGGCGGCGATCCCGGCTGGCCAGCATGTGCTGGATTTCGGCCGGCTCAAAACGGCCCATCCCGGTCTGGACCAGGGTGCCCACCAGGCCGCGGCACATCCGGTATAAGAACCCGTCTCCTTCTATGACGAAGGTCAGCAGCGGCCCCTGCCGCCGGATATCGAGCCGGTGGAGGGTGCGCACGGTGGTGTGGAAAGGGCAGTTGCGGTTGGCGGCGAAGGCGCGGAAATCATGGCGCCCCAGCAGCTGGCTGGCGGCTTGCCGCATCGGCTGGATGGCCAGCGCCTTGGGCACATGCCAGCTATGCCGGAGCAGCAGCGGATGATGGGGGCCGTGGTTCCATACGAAGTAGCGGTATTGCTTGCCGGTGGCCTGGAACCGCGCGTGGAAATCCGCGTGGCAGCGCTGGGCCTTGAAAATGCGGATGTCCGGGGGGAGGTGGGCATTGAGCGCCAGGCCCAATTTATGGTCCGTCATCTTAAGCTCGGCGGCCGGGATCTCCACGTGCGCCACCATGCCAATGGCATGCACGCCGGTATCGGTGCGGCTGGAGCTGTGCAGCACCAAGGGAGTGGGGAACAGCCGGCCGAGGGCCTCCTCGATCCTCTGCTGCACCCCCGTTCCGGATTTCTGGGTCTGCCAGCCGACGTAATTGCCGCCGTCGTAGGCGATCGTGAGTTTGAATTTGACGCTGCTCATTCCGCCATGGCCCGGCCCGCGGCCGCGCTACCGGGATCCCAGGCTGAATCCATCGCCCTCGCTCAAGCCGTCCAGGTAGCATTGCAGCAGGATGGCGGCCGCCATTTTATCCACCTTTTCCTTGCGTTTGTCCCTCCGCACATCCGCCGCCACCAGCAGGCGCCCGGCCTGGGCCGACGTGAGCCGCTCATCCCAGGTTTTGATGGGCATGCCGATGGCCTCGTTCAGCACCGCCACAAACTCGCGCACCTTCTGCGCCGCCGGGCCGTAGCTGCCGTCCATATTCCGGGGCATGCCCACCAGGATCAGTTCCACCTCCTTTTCCCGGAGGATGGTCTTGAGCCGGGCCAGGAATTGGTCAAACGGATCCGCCGGGATGAATTCCAGCGGCTGGGCGATCATTTTCAGCTCATCGCTGATCGCAATGCCCATCCGTTTCGTGCCGTGGTCGATAGCCAGGATTCGCATAGTCTTTTTTTTCTTTCCTCCGCCGTGGGTGGTGCTGCGGTGGCGATTACTTCAGTGATTGCAGGACTTTCGCGGTGGCCGCCACCGTGCGGTCCACATCCTCCGGCGTGTGCGCCAGCGATAAGAAACCGGCCTCGAACTGGGAGGGCGCCAGGTAGATGCCTTCCTCCAGCATCCCGCGGAAAAAGCGGGCAAACCGATCCCGATCGCTCTTCATGGCGTCGGCCAGGTTGTTCACCGGCTGATCGGTGAAATAGGCGCAAAACATGGAGCCAGCCCGGTTCACCCGGGAAGGCAGCCCGGCGCTGCGTGCCGCTTCGCGCAGACCGTGCTCCAGCCGGGCGCCCAGCGCCTCCAGGCGGGCGTAGGCGTCGTTTTTCCCCAGCTCCTCCAGCGCCGTGATCCCGGCCGCCATGGCGAGCGGATTGCCGCTCAAAGTGCCCGCCTGGTAAACCGGCCCCAGGGGCGCCAGGCAATCCATGATGTCCACGCGGCCGCCAAAGGCCCCCACCGGCAGGCCGCCGCCGATGATTTTGCCGAAGCAGCTCAAATCCGGGGTGATGCCATACCGCTCCTGGGCGCCCCCGCGCGCCAGGCGGAAACCGGTCATGACCTCGTCGAAAATCAACAGGGTGCCGGCCTCCGAGGTGAGCTGGCGCAGGCCTTCCAGGTATCCGGGCAGGGGGGCGAAAACGCCGGAGTTGCCCGGCACCGGCTCCAGGATGATGCCGGCCACCTGGCCGGGATTGGCGGCCAAAGCCTGCTTGACCGCATCCAAGTCGTTGAACGGCAGGACGATGGTGTGCTGGGTGAAGGCCGCCGGCACGCCGGCGCTGTCCGGATGGCCAAAGGTCAGCGCGCCCGAGCCCGCCTTCACGAGCAAGGAATCCACATGCCCGTGATAGCACCCCTCAAATTTGATGATCTTGTCCCGGTGGGTGAAGCCCCGGGCCAGCCGGATGGCGGACATCGTGGCCTCCGTGCCGGAATTGCACATGCGGACCTTTTTCACGCTCGGCACCGTGGCGCAGATCAGCTTCGCCATGGTCACTTCCAGCGGATTGGGGATGCCGAAGCTGGTGCCCGCCTCGGCGGTTTTCTGGACCGCCTCAATGATTTTCGGGTAAGCGTGCCCCAGGATGGCCGGCCCCCAGGTGCCCACATAATCGATGTATTCGTTGCCATCCACATCCCAGACCCGCGCGCCCTTGGCCCGGTTCACAAAAAAAGGCTGTCCCCCCACGGCCCGGAAAGCCCGCACCGGCGAGTTCACCCCGCCCGGCAGGTAATTCAACGCTTCTTTAAACAACGCATCCGATTTGATCCGCGATCTCATGCCCCGAGCCTATAGGGGTTTCCCGGATTTGGAAATCGCGAATTGCGGTTCCCGTTTCCGGTGGCCTTTGGGGGGGAGGATCGGTCAGGAAATACCCTTGGCAATCCGGCTGGTTCTTTTGGCGGCTGATGGTGTTGCGCGCTCATTATAGTCCCCAAGGGATCTGCGCCTTGCCCGCCACCAAAATCCCGGCGCCATTCTGGTGCGGGTTATTTCCTGACGGCTCCTTACGCCAGCGAATCGATGCAGGGCGTGGTGACTGGGGCGGGGGAGTGGCCCAGGAATTCGGTGGCCTGCTCCCGCAAAGTGGCCAGATCCCGGGCGGACTGGGCGGCTGAAAACAAAGTGTGGCCGAACATGAAGTTGCGCGCGTAATACGCCGTGAAAGCCCGGACCCGGCCCAGGACGTATTGCGGCTCGAAATCCTCGGCGGCGTATTGGCAGTACCGCAGCCAGATTTCCAGGTAATCCACCGCCGGCTTCCGGCCTTCCCAGGCGGCGAATATCCACGGCTGCACCACCGCCATCCGCCCCAGCATGAGGCCCGCCACGGCGTCGAAATGGTGCGCCCGGGCGTGGATCGTCTCCGGCCCCAGGATGTCCCCGCTGGCGATCAGCGGCAGCCGGGTCCAGGACGCAATCTCCCCCAGCAGCTCGTGCCGCGCCCGCCGCCGCAATTTTTCGCTGGTGAACCGGGGATGCAGGGTCACCGCATCCAGGCCGCAATCCTCAAACAGCCGCAGCCGGTCCCGCAGCGGCGCCTGCCATTTGTCCTGCGGCTTGCCCAGGCGGATTTTCACCGTCAGCGGGCCGGTGAACCGCTCGCGCAGGGCGGTCAGGATGGCCGCCAGGCGGTCCCGGTCTTCAAACAGCTCGGAGCCCGCCCCGGCGGCGCGGATATGCGGAGCCGGGCAGGCGCAGTTGAGGTCGATGCCACAGGGGCTGATCCGGGCCAATTGGCCTGCCACCGCGGGCACCTGGGCGGGATCGCTGATCATGAGCTGGTAAATGACCAGGCCCTCCTGGGGGCGGCGCTTGACCGCCGGGGAGGTCCGCAGGTTTTCATTCAGCAGCCAGGTGCCTGAAAGCATTTCGGTGAAGACCGCCCCATAGCCCCCAAAGTCGGACAGCAGCCGGCGGAACGCGCTGTGCGTCAAGCCGGCCATCGGCGCGCAGAAAAGGGGCGGGCTGAACCGGACGCCGCGGATTTCCAGGAAGGGGTTCACAGGCGCTGGGCCACCGCCAGGAACACCGTGTATTCCCGCTCGCGATCATCGGAACCTTTTTTAGCCAGCCGGTGCGCCGTATGGAAGCTGATGCCGCCAAAACCGGCTTCCGCCAGCCATTGTCCCAGCTCTGCGCGAGCGAAACCGGGGTGGAAGGCGTCCTCCGGGCGGCCATGGAAAAATCCTTCCTCGGTGTCGAGGTCGGCGAGGGCCAGGCGGCCACCGGGCCGCAGGATTTGCTGGAACCGTCCCAGCAGCGGCCTTGGCGCCCGGACATGGTGCAGGGTCATGGAGCTGGCCACCAGGTCAAACACCCCCAGGCTGGCCGGCTCGCATTCAAAATCCGCCGCGCAGGTTTTTACGTTGGGGATGCCGGAAGCCGCCAGTTTGTTTTCCAACCCGCGCAACATCTCGCGCGAGCTGTCCACCGCCACCACTTCCGCTGCGTGCCGGCTCAACTGCAGCGACACCAGCCCGGTGCCAGCCCCGTAGTCCAGCACCCGGGCGGATCGCTCCGGGCGGGCGTGCGCGAGGATGGCCGCGGCCACCGCCCCGGCTAACTCAACCCGGGTGGGGTTGGCATCCCACTCCGCCGCCAATTGGTCAAATCGATTCACTTCCTTATCTAACATACTGGCCGGGGATCATCCGGCTCCGCCCAGGATAGTGCAAGCCGCAACTGGCTGGCGGCAAAGCAACGCCAATAAACTCCTGGCGCCGTTTGGGGATGCGCTTCCAAATGATTGGCAATGTGAAGCTTCCGCCACTGCCGAAAAAATCCATTTTTTTTGAAACGATTTCCGAAAAAAACCGTATATCTAATTGAGGAGGGGTGTGAGGCCTTAAGAAAACCGGGAAAAATTGAGCCGGCTTTAGTGCATGGTTTTCACCAGGCGCACGACTCAGAAAAGCCACGGGGTTGCTGTCCTTCCTACGTGGAGGTTGTGCGCTTGGTGCTGATCCAGCAGCGCCCGGGACTGCGCTCCTTGGGCGGAATCACGCCAGAAAAAGACTCCCGTTATGAAACCCACCACATTCTTCCGGATCGGATGCCTATGGCTGGTTCTCCCGGGCTTTGGCAGTTCCCTCCACGGCGCCGCCCTCGTGCGGCTGAACAACTATGATGCCAATGTTTCCATCAAGCTTTTGTGGCTCCAAACGCCTCCCCCCAACCTGTTCTTTGAAGTCCTGGGTGGGCCGGTGGCGGGCCCCTTCCTGCCGGTGGTGCCTTTTGGCGCCACGAACAGCATCATCTGGGGGGCGGGCACCGGGGCGGAGCCTGGTTTCTTTGACGCGGGGATCGGTGTAGTGCCTGGCGTGGAGGATGGCGCACTGGCGGTATTAATATTGCGGGCTTGGGTGGGCGCCCCGGCATCCACCTGCGATAGCGCCGAGATCAAAGGCCTGGTGCGCTGGGTGCAGGAAACGGGGGGGTGGAATCCGGACGCGGCGCCGCCCGAAATCCCCGAGGCCCCGAGCCTCCAAATCCCTGGTTCAGGGGTGCTGCTGCTGGCCCTTTTTTGCCGGACGGACCAGGTTATTACCGGTTGGCCACCACGGCTTTCGGCCCCGGCCGCCTGGCGCCTGATCCAGCCCCTTTTTACTCCTCCTATCCGGCGGGGACCCGAGTGACCCTGACCGCAGTGGCCCAGGCCGGCTTCCTTCTCAAAGCTTGGGGCGGGGATGCCACGGGGACCAATGCTGAATTTACATTGGTCATGGATGGGGACAAAGAAGTGACGGTCGAATTCAGCCGGTCGTGGCGCCTGGTGGTTGCCGCCACTGAAGGCGGCACCGTGGCCGTTAAACCGAGCCGCCAATATTATTGGGATGGTGAAACCATTGAAATCACCGCCAACCGGTCTCCTGGCTATGATTTCCTGGGCTGGACGGGCAGCGTGGCTTTGCCAAAAGAGGCCATTTTAATCACGCAAATATCCCAGGATACGGCCATCCTGGCGAATTTCCAAAGCATGGTTCCGAAAATCGTTGCTCAACCCGGCAGCCGAAGCACTTGGGAGGGCGGATCCCTGGCCTTCAGGGTCTCAGTGAATGGTCCTGATTTGCATTACGTGTGGTATCACGAGCAAACGCCAATCCCGGAGGCCACCAGCTCTACCCTTTCCTTGGCGAATGTGAATCCCGCCCAAGCCGGCAGGTATTTTTGTGTGGTGAGCAATGCTTGCGGATCGGCCACGAGCAAGGTTGCCAGTTTGAGCGTGATGAAAGCGCATATCGAGCCTCGCAGTTGGTCGGGGAAAACCGGGGCGCTGGCCCAATTTTCAGTGGTTTACCCGGCCAGTCATTTCATTCACTACCAATGGCTGCGCAATGGGGTGCCCATCCCCGGGGCCACCAAATCGACGCTGGGCATAAAACCGCTCCAGATGTCGGACCAGGGAACTTACCAGGCAATTCTGAACAATGAAAAGTTGGAGGTGGTCATCCAAAGCGAGGCGGCGGTGTTGGCAGTTGAGGAAATCCTTTATGTTCACAAAATCCGCTATTTCCAATCCTATGTGGAAATCACCTTTAATGCCGATCCCGGAGACACTTATGCGGTGGAGGCGACCTCTGATTGGATCACCTGGCGGGAGGCTGGCGCCGTGGTGGCCGATCAGAATCCGATGACCATCCATTTGGCGTGTGATTGCGTGAGCGGAACCCAATGGTTTTACCGCGTTAAAGCCAGGTAATGGAAGGGACCGGTGGGCGCCCGCCAGTTCCCGGCGCTGCGGCAATCCCCTCCTTATGGGCGGTCAAAAAATCCCCCTCGGTTCATCCGTTTACGGCGTGGTTTTCACCGCGGCCCCAGGGGATTTCCGAGCTAAAGCCAAAGCCCCCAAAGGGTTAAAATATTCCGGATTTTGCTTTGGCCGGCAGATAAAAGGTGGTAATTTATTCAATGGCCCAAGCTTATGAAGACTTTCCGGAACCGAATGGCCGCTGCCTTGCCGCCGGAGACCTGCCTGCCGATCCCGGCACAGGGAATTCCCCCCAACCGCCCGGCGCCACCTTCCCGCACCAGCCGGAAAGGGGAATGCGAGCCTGGCCACCATCCGCCAACTGGCTGCCTGCCAATGAACGTTGGAAATACGCACCGTGTCCGAAGTAACCCAGATGCTCAATGCCATTGAGGCGGGGAATCCCCAAGCCGCCGGGGAATTGCTGCCGCTCGTGTATGAAGAGCTCCGCCAACTGGCGGCGCATAGGATGTCCCACGAGCGGGCCGGGCACACCCTGCAACCCACCGCGCTGGTCCACGAGGCCTGGCTGCGGCTGGTGGGCTCGCCCGACCGGCAATGGGCCGGCAAAGCCCATTTCTTTGCGGCCGCCGCCGAGGCCATGCGGCGCATCCTCATTGATGCGGCCCGGCGCAAAAGCCAGGTCCGCCATGGGGGCGGCCAGCAGCGCGTGCCCTTGGAGGCCTCGGAAATCCCCTTGCCGGACCACTGTGAGCGGCTGCTGCAGGTCCATGAGGCGCTGGATGAGCTCGCCATCCTTGATCCCGTGAAGGCCCAGGTCGTGAAACTCCGGTTCTTCGTGGGGCTCAGCCACGGGGAGATTGCGGAACTGCTCAACCTTTCCGAGCGGACGGTGGAACGCGCCTGGGCGTTCGCCAAGGCCTGGCTGTTTGCCGCGATCCAGGACCGGGCGCCGCCGTAGCGGAAAAAATACCGCGCGGCCGTGGCGGTTTGGGGCCCTGAAATCCGCATTAAGGATTGGAAGCAGAGTGCCATGAACGAACAACCAACCAGAGACGAAGCCATCTTCCACGCAGCCTTGGAGCTGCAGGGGGAGCCGCGCGCAAAATACCTGGCCCTGGCCTGCGAGGGGGATCCACCGCTGCGCCAGCGAATCGAACGGCTGCTGGAAGCCCAGGCGGAGGCCGAGTTCTTTTTCGCCCAGGAGCCGCTCCAGGCGGTCCTGGGCGGCCCGCCGGGAGCCGCCCCGGCCCGCCTCCCGGCCCGCCTCCCGGCCTCCGAAAAACCGGGTGACCGCATCGGCCGCTACAAACTGCTGGCGCAGATCGGCGAAGGCGGCATGGGGGTGGTCTATCTGGCCGAGCAGGAGGAGCCCGTCCGGCGGCGAGTCGCCCTCAAGGTCATCAAGCTGGGGATGGACACCCAAAACGTGATCGCCCGGTTCGAGGCGGAGCGCCAGGCCCTGGCGGTCATGGACCATCCCAATATCGCCAAGGTCTTCGATGCGGGCGCCACCGAGGCCGGCCGGCCCTATTTCGTCATGGAACTGGTCCGGGGCATCCGGATCACCGACTACTGCGACCGGCGCCAGCTGCCCACGCCCGAGCGGCTGGCGCTGTTCATCCAGGTCTGCCGCGCCATCCAGCACGCCCACCAGAAAGGGATCATCCACCGCGACATCAAGCCCTCGAACATCCTGGTGGCGCAGCCGGATCAGGACTCGCCGGGCGTGCCCAAAGTGATCGATTTCGGGGTGGCCAAGGCCACCGAGCAAAAGCTGGCGGACCAGCCGCTGCTCACGGCGGCCGAGCAATTCCTCGGCACCCCGGCCTACATGAGCCCGGAACAGGCCCAAAAGACCAGCCTGGATATCGACACGCGCAGCGACATCTACGCGCTGGGGGTGCTGCTTTACGAATTGCTCACGGGCCAGACGCCGTTCGATGCCCGGCGGCTGCTGGCGGCGGGGCTGGACGAGATGCGCCGGACCATCCGCGAACAGGAGCCGGTGCGGCCCTCCACCCGCCTGAGCACGATGCGGGCCGGCGAACTGACCACAACCGCCCAGCACCGCCAGGCCGATCCGCCCAAGCTCATCCACGCGGTGCGCGGGGATCTGGACTGGATCGTGATGAAGTGCCTGGAAAAGGACCGCACCCGCCGCTACGAAACGGCCAACGGGGTGGTGACCGACCTCCAGCGGCACCTGAACCACGAGCCGGTGATGGCGCGGCCGCCGGGCAACCTTTACCGGTTCCAGAAGCTGCTGCGGCGGCACCAGGGGACCGTGGCCGCGGTGGCGGCGGTGGCGGTGGCGCTGGTGTTGGGCACGGTGGTGAGCACGTGGCAGGCGCTGCGGGCCAACCGCCTGCGCGCGCGCGCCGAAACCGAGGCGGATCATGCCCGCCGCAACGCCTACGCTTCGGACATGCTGCTCGCCCAACAGGCCCTCGCGCTGGGCAACCTCGGCCTGGCCCTGGATTTGTTGAACCGGCAGCGTCCACCGCCTGGCCAGCGGGAGCTGCGCGGCTGGGAGTGGCGCTATCTCTGGAAAAGCTGCCAGAGCCAGGCCCTGACCAAACTCTGCCAGGAGACGAACGGGATCTTCTCGGTGTCGGTGTCGGCGGACGGGAAGTGGCTGGCGATCGGCCAGCAGGAAGGGGGAACGGTTTCCATCTGGGATCTGCCCGCGCGGCGCGAGATTGCGCGCCTGCCGGCCGGGGGGAACGAGGTGCGCACCGCTTTTTCCCCGCGCGAACCGCTGCTCGCCTTTTCGGCCGCGAGAGGGACGCCCTCGGCCTGGGATGGAAGCACGAGCCGGAATCAAAGCAGCATCTATCTCTGGAATGCCGAGCGCCAGCAGTTCGGGCCGGAGCTGCAGTTCACGGGCCGGTGCACGGGGCTGAAGTTCTCCGAAGATGGCAAAACCTTGCTCACCTCCACCTTGGATCTGGGTGACGAACCGGGTAAACTCACCCTTTGGCGGCTGCCGGAGGGCAAGAAGCTGAAAAGCTATCCGGCGCCTCAAACGCCGAGTGTCGGAGCAACGCACGTGACCGCGCTCGCGGTGGCCCGCGATTTCAGCCTGGCGGCCGTAGGCGGCTCTTCGACCTTCCGGCTCATCGATCTGGCCACCGGCCAGGAGCGCTGGAACACCACGACCGACAACGACTTTTTCACGAATCTGGCGATCTCGCCGGACGGCAAAATCCTGGTTTCCGCCGAGGGGATTACCGCTTCGGCCATCCGCTTTTGGGATGCCGCGACGGGCCGGGAACTGGCGCCGCCTCTGAGAGATCACCGCGTCTGGATTTCGGAAATGCTGTTCTGGCCGGACGGCAAAACGCTGGCCACGGCCGGCAGCGATCAGACGATTCGTTTGTGGGACGTGAGCGACCTGACCCACGTGCGGGCGCTGGGCCCGCCGTTGCGGGGAGAACAGTTTTTCACTCGCATCGCGCTCCAGCCCGACAACCAGACCCTGGTGAGCGGCGGCAAGGATGGTTCGGTTTGGGTTTGGGATACGGCGAATCTCCGGGACACGCGCGCGCCAGTGACCCTGCCCGGGAAGATCTACGATTGGTGCTTCACCCCGGACAGCCAGTCCATCGTCACGGCGGACTGGCAAGGCCGGATCGCCCGCTGGGGGGGAAAGGATTTCCAGGAGGTAACGCCCCTCTTCGCAGTCGATGCCAGCGCCGCCAGCTGCTTTTCCCAGGATGCCCGGCTTTTAGCGGTCGGCTCGGGCAACGGCTTGGTGCAAATTTGGAATGTGCAGCGACGCGCGGTGGACCAGGAGTTCCAGGCGGGCGCCAACCGGGTATGGCCTTGGCGGTTCCTGCCGCACGGAGACAAGCTCATGGGCGGCAAGTCGATGCCAGGATTGGATTCCACCGATCACTCCTGCTTATGGGGCCTCACTCCGGCGCGCGAGCTGCTGTCCTGGCCCTGCGGCCATAACTCTACCGCCGGAGCCTTCACACCCGACGAACGCTGGTTCGTGCATTTATTCACCGGAGCGAGCTGCCTCCGGGATCTGGCCAGCGGCCGCGGCACGGATTTGAAACTCGATCTCCGGTGGGCGTACGGGGCGGCCATTTCTCCCGACGGGAAGACCTTTGCCGCCGCCTCCTGGCTGGGCTACACGCGCCTGTGGGAGACCGCCACCTGGCAGCAAATAACCAACCTGCGCAGTTTTCAGCTGGCCTTCCATTCAGTGGCTTTCTCGTCCGACGGCACGCGCCTGATGACGGGCAGCAATGGCCAGCTGGCCGTCCAGCTCTGGGAAACTGAAAGCTACCAGCAATTGCTCGCCTTGGAAGGCCAAGGATCGATCTTCAGCACGCCCACCTTCGCTCCGGACGGCAGTTTCCTCGGCTCCAGGAATCAGGGAGGCCTGCTGCACCTCTGGCGCGCGCCTTCCATGGCGGAGATCCAGGCGGCGGAAGCAGCCAAGGCTCCATAATCATGCAATGACTGGCCACTCTGATTTCACGCTTAAATACCAGGCCTAACCCGGCGCGGCCGAGCCGCCTCCCAAAGCGTTAACCCAGGATGGCGCGGATGGGCACGGATGGGGTTGCGCGGCGAGCGCGCTGGCCCACCTTTTTGACCCTTTGTGAAAAAATATTACGCGGCCGTGTCGGTTTTGAGCCGGGAAATCCGCATTAGTGAGTGGAAGCAACTGCCGCGCCTTGGGTGCGCGCCAGCCGGGGAAAAGCTCCCGGCGGCGGAAAAGGCAGAGGGGACAGTGCGATAACCAATTAACACAAAACCATGGTATGCAAGCCAAACCCGAACCACACGGCCCGCTGCAGCAGAGCGGCGCCTTCACCCTCATCGAACTGCTCGTCGTCATCGCCATCATCGCCATCCTGGCCTCCATGCTCCTGCCCACGCTGGGCAAGGCCAAAGCCAAGGCCCAGGGCATCCAGTGCCTGAGCAATCTGAAGCAGATGGGTCTGTCCTGGACGCTCTACTGCGGCGATAACAATGACCGGGTTCCTCCCAACGACCGAAACAATCCGAACTCTCCCAAGGATACTTGGGTGCAAGGCATTCTCGATCCGACGATTTGGAATTTGACGGACAATACGAACACTGTTTATCTGCAAGCCAGCCACCTCTGGAAATACCACAAAACGCTCGGCATTTGGAAGTGCCCCAGCGACCGATCCACTTCGCACCAAGGGAAGGGTGTTTACCCGAGCGTGAGGAGCATCGCGATGAACACCTGGTTCGCCGACCCCGATGGGGATTTGGGCGATGGCACCTACAAAATCTTTTGGAAGACTTCCGACTTGCGCCATCCGGCCAAGATATTCCTTATGATCGACGAGCGTTGGGAGAGCATCAACAACGGGCAGTTCAGCGTGGTTATGAACGGTCTGAATCCCTACTTCCCCAACGTTCTGGATATGTTGAGCTGGCCCGGCATCTACCACAATGGCGCCAGCAGCTTGAATTTCGCGGATGGCCACTCCGAGTCCCACCGCTGGCGCGATTCCCGGACTTTGCAGCAGTCGGGTGCCATACAAAGCTGGGCTACCACGCCAAGCCCCAACAACCAAGACGTGACGTGGCTGCAGCAGCACGCCACCCACAAGAAATGATCCAGGAACACTTTAAGCCGTTTAACCACAGACGCTTTCCTGGTGGCAGTCCCCACCACCCCGACGTTCTTTGGCGGCAGGAGCAGACGACCGGGCGACGAAGCCACCTAACAACTATGAATAGCCGAACCTTATGAAGACTTTCTCGAACTATATGACAGAGAACGAGTTGGAGTATGAATATGGATTTGCGAAGCTTCAGGACTGGGGGGGCATTTTAAAGGTATTTAGGCACAAATTTCCCACAGAAGGTAACAAAGGCAAAGCAGAAGCTAAGAACGTCGTTAACTTCGTTTGTTTCTGTTCAATATTTTCAGCCAAGAAAAGGCACATAATTCACAAGAAAAATGTTCTTTAACCACGGATAGCGCGGATGGGCACGGATAACCTAAAGAAAGGGTAATGGGAGAATCTGCTCGAAAAACAATGATTTCACTCCAGTGGCACAAGAAACAAGTTCCTTAATCGCAGATAACGCGGATGGGCACAGGTATCCAAAAGAAACCACATGAAAACAAACCTTAATTCAGTATATTCCTCAACCTGCACCGGGTTGGGGAGGTTTGCGCGCCGGATTACGCTGCTGCTGGCGTTGAGCGCGCTGCTCCTGACCGCGAACACCGCCAACGCGGCGCTGCGCTATGTCGATGGCAGCAACGCTAGTCCCGCTCCGCCCTACACGAGCTGGGCCACGGCCGCCGCGACCATTCAGCAAGCAGTGGACGCGGCTCAGGCAGACGATGAGGTTGTGGTGACCAACGGCACCTACGCCACGGGTGGAAGGGCAGTCGGAACAAACAGCTTGGCTAACCGTGTGGTGGTGGATAAGCCGCTCACGTTGCGGAGCGCGAATGGTCCGCAGTTTACGATCATCCAAGGTTACCAGGTGCCTGGCACCACCAATGGGGACGGGGCGATCCGGTGCGTGTATCTGGCCGATGGCTCCAGCCTGTCTGGATTCACTTTGACGAACGGGGCCACGCGGTGGGACGGGGATGCGGAAGGCGAGCAAAGTGGCGGCGGGGTGTGGTGCGCCGCCACCAGCGCGGTGGTTTCCAACTGTGTGCTCGCCGGCAACTCGGCTGCCTATGAGGGCGGTGGGGCGTTTGGGGGTCTGCTGGCCGACTGCACGCTCACCGGCAATTGGGCTGACTTGCGTGGAGGCGGGGCGAGTTTAAGCACGCTGAGCAACTGTTCGCTGCTCGGCAACTCGGCAGCCACTGGCGGCGGGTCGGCAAACAGCACACTAGACAACTGCACGCTGGCGAGGAACTCGGCTGGTTCCGGTGGCGGAGCGTCAGGGGGCGTACTGAACCACTGCAAACTCATTGGCAACTCGTCTAAGGGAGGCGGCGGGGCGGCTTGGAGTACGCTGATCCACTGCACACTGACGGGCAATTCGTCCCGATCGGGTTCCTGGAAAATCGACGGCGGCGGGGCGTTTGGGAGCACACTAAACAATTGCTTGCTGACCGGCAATTCGGCTGGCTCCGGCGGCGGGGCGTTTCGGAGCACGCTGAACAACTGTACCATCACCGGCAACTCGGCAGGCACTGGCGGTGGGGCGGCAGACAGCACGCTGAACAACTGCATCGTTTATTTTAACACGGCCCCAAGCGGGGCCAACTGGGTGAACCGAGGAAATAGTGAGACGACTCGCGCTTCGGTACTAAACTATTGTTGCACGACGCCCATGCCTGTGCCATGGCCAGAGCAAGAACCTTTCGTTGGCAACATCACTCTCGATCCGCAATTGGCCAGCGCCTCGCACTTGAGCGCCGGATCCCCTTGCCGCGGGGCGGGCAACGCCCAGTATGCGACTGGCACCGATATTGATGGCGAAGCCTGGGCTAGTCCGCCCTCCATCGGGTGTGATGAATACCACGCGGGGGCGGTAACGGGGCCGTTGAGCGCAGCCGTCACGGCCAATTACACCAACGCCGCCGCCGGGTACCCGATCCAACTGACCGCCTGGACTGAAGGACGCACAGCCGCAAGCACCTGGGATTTCGGGGATGGCGCGAGCGCCACCAATCAACCGATTGGCGTTCATGCCTGGAGGTTCGCGGGCGATTGCAGCGTGGTGCTCCGGGCGTACAACGAGAGCCACCCGGAAGGGGTGAGCGCCACGTTGATGGTTCGCGTGGTGGATGAGGTCCATTATGTGGCGGCCGGCAGTTTTAATCCGCTGGCGCCCTACAACTCTTGGGCCACAGCGGCCCGGAGCATCCAGGAGGCGGTGGATACGGCGGTGGTTGGAGGAACCGTGGTGGTGACCAACGGCACCTACGCCACCGGAGGGCGGGCAGTGGCAGGCACCATGACCAACCGGGTGGCGGTGTATAAGCCGCTCACGTTGCGGAGTGTCAATGGGCCGCAGTTTACGATCATCCGAGGGGCGCAGGCGCCGGACGGCGGAAACGGGGATGGCGCAATCCGGTGTGTGTATCTGGCCAACGGCGCCAGCCTGTCCGGGTTCACTTTGACCAATGGGGCCACGCGGAGTGATGGGGATTATGAACGCGAGCAAAGTGGCGGCGGGGTGTGGTGCGCCTCGACCCAGGCGACGCTCAACCACTGTGTGCTCACCGGCAACTCAGCGGCCACTGGGGGTGGGGCGTATGGGGGCACGCTGAAGCACTGCACTTTCACCGGCAACTCGGCGGATAGCGGCGGCGGGGCACGTGGGGGCACTCTCAACAACTGCACGTTGACGGGCAACTCGGCTGACTTCGGAGGCGGGGCGAATGGCAGCACCCTGAACAACTGCACCCTGACCGGCAACTCGGCTGAAATTGACGGCAGCGGGGCGTATGGGGGCACGATGAACAACTGCATTGCCTATGCCAATGAAGGAGGAAATTACATTCGCACCACCCTCAACAACTGCTGCACTGATCCGCTGCCGGATGACGGCAGCGGCAATATCACTAACGCGCCACTGTTTATGGATTACGTCGGCGGCAACCTGCGCCTGCAAGCCAACTCCCCCTGCATCAACGCCGGCCTCAATAACTACGTGTCCGATTTAACGGACCTGGACGGAAATCCGCGCATTGTCAACGGCACCGTTGATATCGGGGCCTACGAGTTCCAAGGACCTGGTTCGGTGATTTCCTACGCCTGGCTTCAGCAATACGGCCTGCCCACCGATGGCTCGGCCGATTACGCCGATCCCGATGGCGACGGCCTGAACAACTGGCAGGAGTGGCGCTGCCTGACGGATCCCACCAACCGACTCTCGGGTTTGCGGCTGCTTTCGGTCTCGCCCAATAGCACCAACGTGACCGTACACTGGCAGAGTGTGGTGGGGGTGAGCTATTTCCTGGAGCGCAGTACGAACCTGTCGGCGATCCCGCCCTTTACGCCGCTGGCCATCGGCATAACCGGTCAATCCAGCACCACAATCTTCATGGACACCAACGCGGCCTCTATGCCACGGCTTTTCTATCGCGTGGGGGTGGAACAATAAGGCAGGCCATGAACTTTGAACAGAAGGTAACCAAGGCAACAAAGCAGAAGCTAAGAACGTCGTTAACTTCGTTTGTTTCGGTTCAATATTTTCAGCCGTGAACAGACACAATATTCACAAGAATAAAGTTCTTTAACCGCAGATAACGCGGATGGGCACGGATAACCAAAAGAAATCACATGAAAATAAAGCTTAATTCAGTATGTTCCACAACCTGCACCGGTTTCGGGATGTTTACGCAACAGCGTGCGCTTGGATTGCTGGCCCTGAGCGCGATGCTCCTGACCGCGAACACCGCCAACGCGGCGCTGCGCTATGTCGATGCCAGCAACGCCAATCCGGCTCCGCCCTACACAAACTGGGCCACCGCCGCCGCGACCATCCAGCAAGCGGTGGACGCCGCCCAGGCGGGCGACGACATCGTGGTGACCAACGGCGTGTACGCCACAGGTGGGCGGGCGGTGGATGGCACGATGACCAACCGCGTGGTGGTGAACAAGCCGCTCACGTTGCGGAGTTTCAACGGTCCGCAATTCACGATCATTAAGGGCTACCAAGTGCCCGGCACCACCAACGGGGTCGGCGCGATCCGGTGCGTGTATCTGGCCGACGGCGCCAACCTGTCCGGATTCACCCTGACCAATGGGGCCACGCGGACCGACGGTGATGGGGAACACGAGCAAAGTGGCGGAGCGGTGTGGTGCGCCTCCACCAACGCAGCGCTCACCAACTGTGTGCTCACCGGCAACTCGGCCTCTGACTACGGCGGCGGGGCGTATGGCGGCACGCTGAATCACTGCACGCTCACCAGCAACTCGGCTGGCTACGGCGGTGGGGCGCGTGGGAGCACTCTCAACAACTGCACGCTCACCAGCAACTCGGCTGGCTCAGGCGGCGGGGCTTTGGGAAGCATGTTGAACAACTGCACGCTCACCAGCAACTCGGCTGGCTATGGCGGTGGGGCGGGTGGGAGCACTCTCAACAACTGCGTGCTCACCGGAAACTCTGCTGCCTATGAGGGCGGCGGGGCCTCTTGGGGTACGCTGAACAACTGCACGCTCACCGGCAACTTGGGTGGCAACCGCGGCGGTGGGGCGCATGGAAGCACGCTGAACAACTGTATCGTCTATTTCAACACGGCGCCAAACGGGGCGAACTACACCTCCGGAACCGTGTTGACCTTTTGTTGCACGACGCCCCTGCCGACGGACGGCATCGGGAACATCACCCTTGATCCGCAACTGGCCAGCGCCTCCCACTTGAATGCCACTTCCCCCTGTCGCGAAGCAGGCAGCGCTGCTTATGCTACCGGCACCGATATTGATGGCGAAGCCTGGGCCAATCATCCCTCCATCGGCTGTGATGAATACCACGCGGGGGCGATGACAGGGCCGTTGAGCGTGGCCGCTACGGCCAACTACACTAACATCGCCGTCGGGTACCCTATCCAACTGATCGCCTGGACTGAAGGGCGCACGGCAGCCAGCGCCTGGGATTTCGGGGATGGCATGAGCGCCACCAATCAATCGCTTACTGTTCATTCCTGGAACACCCCGGGCAATTACACTGTCGAACTGCGGGCGTACAACGAGAGCTATCCGCGAGGAGTGAGCGCCAATTTGATTGTCCAAGTGGTGGATGTGGTCCACTATGTGGCGGCCGACAGTTCCAATCCGCTAGCGCCCTACACCTCTTGGGCCACGGCGGCCCTGACCATCCAGGATGCGGTGGATATTGCGGTAGTAGGAGGAACCGTGCTGGTGACCAACGGCACCTATGCCACCGGCGGGCGAGCGGCGAGAGCAGACGTGTTGGTCAATCGCGTGGCCGTGGACAGGCCGCTCACGCTGCGGAGCGTCAACGGCCCGCAGTTCACGGTCATTAAGGGACGGCAGGTGCCCCGCACCACCTCTGGTGACGATGCGATCCGGTGCGTGTATCTGGCCGGCGGCGCCAGTTTGTCCGGTTTTACCCTGACCAACGGGGCGACGCGAAACGGAGGGTATGGGGATCATCAGCGCGAGCAGAGCGGCGGAGGGGTATGGTGTGAAGCGGCCTCGGCGGTGGTTTCCAACTGTGTAATCACCGGCAGCTCGGCCATCGACGGCGGCGGGGCATATGGCGGCACGCTCAACAATTGCACGCTGGCTGGCAACTCGGCCCTCGACGGCGGTGGTGCGTATGGCGGCACGCTGAACAACTGCACTCTGTCGAGCAACTCGGCTGAGAACGACGGCGGTGGGGCCTCTTGGGGTACGCTGAACCATTGTGTGCTTTCCGGCAACTCGGCTGCCTACGAAGGCGGCGGGGCGTATGGCAGCACGCTGAACAACTGCACTCTGTCGAGCAACTCGGCTGAGAACGACGGCGGTGGGGCCTCTTGGGGTACGCTGAACCACTGCACTCTAACGAGCAACTCGGCCTTCGACGGCGGCGGGGCCTCTGGGTGTACGCTGAACAATTGCACGCTCACCGGAAACTCGGTGAGCCGGTGGGGCGGCGGGGTGTTGAACAGCGCTCTGAACAATTGCATCCTCTACTACAACACGGCCCAAGCCGGGGCCAACTACAGCTCCGATAGCGTGCTGAATTATTGTTGCACGACGCCGCTGCCGGCGAAAGGTGCCGGGAACATTACCCTCGACCCGCAACTGGCCAGCACTTCGCATTTGAGCGCCGGTTCACCGTGCCGAGGGGCGGGCAGCGCCGACTACGCGACCGGCACCGACATTGACGGGGAAGCCTGGGCCAAGCCACCCTGCATGGGGTGCGATGAATACCAAGCGGGGGCGGTGACGGGGCCGCTGACCGTGGGCGTGGCAGCGGCATTTACGCATGTGGCGGTGGGTTTCCCGGTGGATTTAACCGCATCGACAGACGGACGAACCACCACCAGCCGGTGGGAGTTTGGGGACGGGGTGGTGGTTAGCAACCGGCCCTACACAACGCACGCTTGGACGGCCGCGGGCGATTATACCGTGGTGTTTCGGGCGTACAACGAGAGCCACCCGGAAGGGGTGGGGGCGACCGTGATGGTCCACGTGACGGCTCAACTGGTGCATTATGTCGCCACCGGCGGCGCCCAACCGCTGGCGCCCTACAATTCTTGGGCCACGGCCGCCGCGACCATCCAGCAGGCGGTGGACGCCGCCCAGGCGGGCGACGAGATCGTGGTGACCAATGGCACCTATGCCACGGGTGGAAGGGCAGTCGGAACAAACAGCTTGGCTAACCGTGTGGTGGTGGATAAGCCGCTCACGTTGCGGAGCGCGAATGGTCCGCAGTTTACGATCATCCAAGGTTACCAGGTGCCTGGCACCACCAATGGGGACGGGGCGATCCGGTGCGTGTATCTGGCCGATGGCGCCACGCTTTCTGGATTCACTTTGACCAACGGGGCCACGCGGATGGACGGGGATGCGGAAGGCGAGCAAAGTGGCGGCGGAGTGTGGTGCGCCGCCACCAGCGCGGTGGTTTCCAACTGTGTGCTCACCGACAACTCGGCTGCCTACGAAGGCGGCGGGGCGTTTGGAGGCCTGCTGACCGGCTGCACGCTCACCGGCAATTGGGCTGGGTTGCGTGGCGGTGGGGCGAGTTTAAGCACGCTGAGCTACTGCACGTTGACCGGCAACTCGGCAGGCACTGGCGGCGGGGCGGCGAACAGCACACTAGACAACTGCACGCTGGCGAGGAACTCGGCTGGTTCCGGTGGCGGAGCGGCTGGGGGCCTGCTGAACCACTGCAAACTCATTGGCAACTCGGCTGCTAACGGAGGCGGTGGAGTTTCAGGCTGCACACTGAACCACTGCACCCTGACGGGCAATTCGTCCCGGTCTGGCTATTGGAAAATCAGCGGGGGCGGGGCGTTTGCGAGCACACTAAACAATTGCTTGCTGACCGGCAACTCGGCTGGCTTCCAAGGCGGCGGGGCGTATCGGAGCACGTTGAACAACTGTACCATCACCGGCAACTCGGCTGCCTACGAAGGCGGCGGGGCGGCTTGGAGCACGCTGAACAACTGCATCGTCTATTTCAACACGGCCCCAAGCGGGGCCAACTGGGAGAACGGCGGTGGTGAGACGGGTGGCGGTTCGGTCCTGAACTTTTGTTGCACAACGCCCATGCCTGTGCCATGGCCAGAGCAGGAACCATTCGTTGGCAACCTCACCCTCGATCCGCAACTGGCCAGCGCCTCGCACTTGAGCGCCGGGTCCCCGTGTCGCGGGGCGGGCAACGCCCAGTATGCGACTGGCACCGATATTGATGGCGAAGCCTGGGCTAGTCCGCCCTCCATCGGGTGTGATGAATACCACGCTGGAGCGGTGACGGGGCCGTTGAGCGCAACTGTAACGGCCAATTACACCAACACCGCCGCCGGGTACCCGATCCAACTGACCGCCTGGACTGAAGGGCGTACGACCGCCAGCGCCTGGGATTTTGGGGATGGCGCGGGCGCCACTAATCAACTGATTGGCGTTCATGCATGGAGGTCCGCGGGCGATTACACCGTGGTGCTCCGGGCGTACAACGAGAGCCACCCGGAAGGGGTAAGCGCCACTTTAATAGTTCACGTGGTGGATGAGGTCCATTATGTGGCGGCCGGCAGTTCTAATCCGCTGGCGCCCTACAACTCTTGGGCCACAGCGGCCCGGAGCATCCAGGAGGCGGTGGATACGGCGGTGGTTGGAGGAACCGTGGTGGTGACCAACGGCACCTACGCCACCGGAGGGCGGGCAGTGGCAGGCACCATGACCAACCGGGTGGCGGTGTATAAGCCGCTCACGTTGCGGAGTGTCAATGGGCCGCAGTTTACGATCATCCGAGGGGCGCAGGCGCCGGACGGCGGAAACGGGGATGGCGCAATCCGGTGTGTGTATCTGGCCAACGGCGCCAGCCTGTCCGGGTTCACTTTGACCAATGGGGCCACGCGGAGTGATGGGGATTATGAACGCGAGCAAAGTGGCGGCGGGGTGTGGAGTGCATCCGTCTCGGCGGGGGTTTCCAACTGTGTGCTCACTGGCAATTCGGCTGGCAACACGGGTGGCGGGGCTTATGGAGGGACCCTGAATCACTGCACACTCACCGGCAACTCGGCAGGCACAGGCGGCGGGGCGTCTGGGAGCACGCTGAACAACTGCATACTCGCCGGCAACTCGGCGGGCGGCGGGGGTGGGGCGTATGGGGGCACGCTGAATAACTGCACTCTGACCGGCAACTTTGCTGTGGATGGCGGCGGCGGGGTGGCTTGGAGCACGCTGAATAACTGCATTGCCTATGCCAATGAAGGAGGAAATTACAACATTCGCACCACCCTCAATTACTGCTGCACCGATCCGCTGCCGGATGACGGCATCGGCAATTTCACTAACGCGCCACTGTTCGTGGATTACGCTCATGGCAACCTGCGCCTGCAATCCAACTCCCCGTGCATTAATGCCGGTCTTAATGCCTACGCGTTCGGGTCAACGGACTTGGACGGCAAACCCCGCATCGTCAGCGGCACCGTTGATATCGGGGCCTACGAGTTCCAAGGAGCTGGCTCGTTGATCTCCTACGCCTGGCTCCAGAAATACGGCTTGCCCACCGATGGCTCGATTGATTACGCCGATCCCGATGGCGATGGCCTGAACAACTGGCAGGAGTGGCGCTGCCTGACGGATCCCACCAACCGGCTCTCGGGGTTGCGTCTGCTCTCGGCCTCACCCAATAGCACCAACGTGACCGTGCGCTGGCAGAGCGTGGCCGGGGTAGCCTATTTCCTGGAGCGCAGCACGAATCTGTCAGTGGCCCCATCCTTCACGCCGCTGGCCAGGAACCTCCCCGGACAACCCGGCTCCACAAACTACAACGACACCAATGCAGCGCCACCGGCCCCGCGGTTCTACCGCGTGGGGGTGGAACCATGAGGCAGGCTATGAACTCTGAACCGAAAGCAACCAAGGCAAAGCAGCTGATGTCCCTCGTTAAGTCACCCAAGCGGCTGAGGCGCAACCAACGGCGGCGGGCCGCAGCCGCCCGGGAAACCTTGAATTAAGATGAGCATCATGAAAACCAGCCATTCCAGCGCAACCAATAACGATCCGGCCGGGCGCCGCCTCGGCTCCATGAATCAGCAAAGCGTGCCGCACCTTGGGCGCGCGCCGTCATGGGCAGAGATCCAGGCGGCGGTGGGCGGCCGCGGCGAAGACGCCATGATCCCCCCCAAAACCAACCTGCAGCCCGAACCTGAACCGAGCTGGAAAATAAATTATGCGGTCGTGTCGGGTTTGGGCCGGGAAATCCGCATTAAGGAGTGGGAGCCATTGGGTGGAGGGCGGCAAAACCAGAAACCATTGAATTATGAAAACCATGAGAACAATCCGGCCCAGCGCAACGAAAACCGGTCCGGCAGCCCACCGGGCGCCTTGCCGCCGGGCTTTCACCCTCATCGAACTGCTCGTCGTCATCGCCATCATCGCGATTCTGGCCTCGATGCTCCTGCCCGTCATCGGCAAGACGAAACAACAGGCCATCAAAGTCAAATGTCTGAACAATCTTCGCCAGATCGGCATTGGGCTGAAGCTCTATGTGGACGACAACCGCTCGACGTTTCCACCGGCATGGTCGTCCCAGTTTATTCCGAACGCCAATCCTGATTACAATTTCGCGATGGGGCTCGGCGGTAACGATCCGTTGCCTGAATTCTCTGGCTGGCTGCCGCCCGCAAACAAGCGGCCTTTGGCGTCCTATGTTCCGGCGCCTGAAGCTTTCCATTGCCCGGCGGATCGGGGGATGGTCATGAACGATACCATATTTCGGCCTACAGTTTTCACCACGGCTGGCTGCAGCTATCGGTTCAACCAATTTCTCCAAATGGAGACTGTCAATGCTGGCGTCGCTGTGGATTCGCAGTACAACCTGGCCCTGAAAAAAGAGTCCTGGGTGCCCAAGCCGTCGCGCTTCATCATGGTGCATGAGCCCGCCGCCTACCCTTGGAGTCAACCGAACGGTCCCGGAGTTGAAGTCACGCAATGGCACGGGGCGTCGAATCCCGGAAAAATGTTCAACTCGACCACGCTCAAACTAGGCCGCGACAAACTTTTGGCGCCGACGCTCTTCGTGGATGGGCACAGCCAGCAATGTGACTTCACGGCGAACATTCTCAAAAACCCAAGCCGCCCCCTTGAACCGGGAAAGGATTGGGACTGGTACAAGCCGATCAAGTGATGCGCCGATGAAAGGCCTGCCGCCGATGAAAGACCTGGCCCTGGATCCGCCTGCTGCTGATCCATCACATTATGAAGCAACCGGTTACCGGAGCTCGCGCAGCTGGCCGCCCTGTCTGGCCAGAAAATAAATCCAACGTCCGTGTTACTATTCCGGGATTCCGCTTAAGCAAGAAAGTGGCAGTGATTTTTTTTCAGACCCCAGGCCGGCACTGGATATATTTCCTTTCCGTTCCTTGCCGGTTAAACGGTTGTCCATTTTGCCGCGGGTTGCCAAGGCCCTCCTTGGCTGGCGGTGACCCAGCGCGTGATGCGTGAGTGGGAAGCGCTGGGGAACCGGCAGCGGCCTGCGGAAAAGCCTTGGCCAGGCGCACGACGCGGAAAGCCACGGGGTCGCTGTTCCTTCCTGCGTGGAGGTTGTGCGCCTGGTGCTGGTCCAGCAGCGCCGGGCCTGGTGGATTCCTTTCCGCCCGGGTCCGGGACTGCAAAACCATGGTCGGAATCACGCCAGAATAAACTCCCGTTATGAAACACATCACATTCTTCCGGATCGGATGCCTTTGGCTGGTTCTCCCGGGCTTGGGCGGCTTCCTCCACGGCGCCGCCATCGTGCGGCTGAACAACTATGATGCCAATGTGCCCATCAAGCTTTTGTGGCTCCAAACGCCCCCCACCAATCTGTTCTTTGAAGTCCTGGGTGGGCCGGTGGCGGGCCCCTTCCTGCCGGTGGTGCCTTTTGGCGCCACGAACAGCATCATCTGGGGGGCGGGCACCGGGGCGGAGCCTGGTTTCTTTGGCGCGGGGATCGGCATCGTGCCCGGTGTGGAGGATGGCGCCCTGGCGGTCATCATATTGCGGGCCTGGGTGGGCGGCCCGGCATCCACCTACGATAGCGCCGAAGTCAAGGGCCTGGTGCGCTGGGTGCAGGAAACGGGGGTATGGAATCAAGACGCGGTGCCGCCGGAAATCCCCGAGGGCCCGAGCCTCCAAATCCCCGGCTCTGGGGTGCTGCTGCTGGCCCCCTTTTTGCCGGATGGGCCTGGTTATTACCGGTTGGACGCCCAGGCGTTCGGCCCCGGCCGCCTGGCGCTGGACCCGGCCCCTTTTTACGCTTCCTATCCGGCGGGGACTCAAGTGACCCTGACCGCCGTGGCCCAGGCCGGTTTTGTTTTAAAAGCCTGGGGCGGGGATGCCATGGGGACCAATGCCGAATTGACCGTGGTCATGGATGGGGACAAGGAAGTGTCGGCCGAATTCAGCCGGTCGTGGCGCCTGGTGGTGGCCGCCACTGAAGGCGGCACCGTGACGGTCAACCCGGATCGCCAATGGCTCTGGGATGGTGAAACCATTGAAATCACCGCCAAAAGATCTCCTGGTTATTTTTTCCTGAACTGGACTGGTAGCGCAGCTTGGCCGCCAGAGATGAATCTCACCTTGCAGATTTCCCAAGATACGGTTATTCAGGCGAATTTCCAAAGCCTGGTTCCGAAAATCGTTGCTCAACCCGGCAGCCGAAGCATTTGGGAGGGCGGATCCCTGGCCTTCAGGATTTCAGTGCAAGGCCCCGATTTGCATTACCTGTGGCATCACAACCAAACCCCAATCCCGGAGGCCACCAGCTCTATCCTTTCCTTGGCGAAGGTGAGTCCCACCCAAGCCGGCGGGTATTTTTGTGTGGTGAGCAATGCTTACGGATCAGCCACGAGCAAGGTTGCCAGTTTGAGCGTGGCAAAAGCGTATATCCATCCCCGGAGCTGGTCGGGGAAAATGGGATCGCCTGCCCAATTTTCAGTGGTTTACCCGGCCAATCATTTCACTCACTACCAATGGCTTCGCAATGGCGTGCCCATCCCCGGGGCCACCCAATCGATGCTGGGCATAAAATCGGCCCAACTGCCGGATGCAGGCACTTACCAGGCAATTCTGGACAATGAAAAGTTGGAGGTGGTCATCCAAAGCGAGGCGACGATGTTGGCAGTTGAGGAAATCCTTTATATTCACAAAATCCGCTACTTCCAATCCTTTGTGGAAATCTCCTTCCAGGCCACTCCTGGAGACACTTACGTGGTGGAGGCGGCCTCTGACTGGATCACCTGGCGGGAGGCCGGCGCCGTGGTGGCCGATCAGAATCCGATGACCATCCATTTGGCGTGTGATTGCGTCAACGGAGTTCGGTGGTTTTACCGGATTAAAGCCAGGTAGGTGGCGGGGCGTTCGGTGCTGGCGGTTGGCGGCATGGGCGCCGCTCTTAGGGTGCCGTGCCTCCTGTATTTGCCATAGGCATTCGCTTAATTCCTTGGTATTGTGGTTGTAACACCACGAATCAATTGGTGGTGGCAATATGAACCTGTTTGAGCGAGTCGTTTTTGCCGCCTTCAGCGCGGTATGGTTATATGGCTGCATTCTGCCTTGGGGCACTGCGGCCGGCGGAGAACCACCCCGGGCGCCGGTCATCACGGGGCAGCCCCAAAGCCGGCTGGTGGGAGTGGGGGTGCCGGTGGTTTTTGGGGCCGAGGCAATCGGCGGGCAGCCGCTGGCCTGCCAGTGGCGTTTCAATGAGCTGCCGATCCCCGGCGCCACCAATATGGTGCTGGTGATCAAAGCCGCGCGGCTGGTTGATGCCGGCGTTTACCAGCTGGCCGTCAGCAATTCCGCTGGCTCCACCAACAGTGCCGGGGCGGTGTTGACGGTTGCCCCTGGCCCGCAGATGTCCGCCATCCGGGTGGATCCATCTTCCGTGACCCTGAGCTTCGAAATCCAGCCGGGAACCAATTATTCGATTTATGCCTCGCCGGACCTGGCCGCCTGGGAGCAGGTTGGCCTGGCGGGCGGTGGCGCCGGTCTGGTGGAATTAAAGCTCCCGCGGGTTTCCGGCCCCGGCAGCCGGGCGTTTTTCAGGATGGGCGCCACGGCGAGATACCGGCCAGCCCCGGCGGGCATGGTGCAGATCCCGGCGGGGTGGTTCACCATGGGCGATGGCTTCAGTGAGGGCGACGCTGCTGAACGGCCGGTGCATGTGGTTTTCGTGGAGGCTCTGTGCATCGACCGCACAGAGGTGCCAAAAGGGTTATGGGATGAGGTCTGGCTGTGGGCGGTGGCCCACGGATTCAGCTTCGACAATCCTGGATCCGGCAAAGCGGCCAGCCATCCGGTCCATTCGGTGAGCTGGCACGACGCCTTGAAATGGTGCAATGCCCGCAGCGAAAGGGAGAACCGCAGCCCGGCTTATTACCTCGATGCAGGCCGGGCCAAAGTGTACCGCGGCGGCCGGGTGGATATGCCGGATCTTTATGTGGATTGGCAGGGCGGCTACCGGCTGCCCACGGAGGCGGAGTGGGAGAAGGTGGCGCGGGGCGGCTTGAGCGGCCAGCGGTTTCCCTGGGGCAGCACCATCAGCCACCAGCAGGCCAATTATTACAGCGATGGCGGCTACAGTTTTGATCTCAGCGCGGGCCGGGGGTATCATCCCGGCTGGCAAGCCGGGGGATTTCCCTATACCAGTCCGGTGGGCACTTTTCCGCCCAACGGCTATGGGCTGCAGGATATGGCCGGCAACGTCTGGGAATGGTGCTGGGATGCCGATGAGACTTATGGGGGCACATCCCAGGTCAATCCCCAAGGCCCGGCTGGCGGCTCCCGGCGGGTGGCGCGCGGGGGATTTTGGGCCAGCAGCGCCGGCAAAGGCTGCCGCCTGGCTTACCGCCGGTTCAGTCCCCCCGAGCATTTTGACAACGGCCTGGGATTCCGCTGTGTCCTGGCTGCCAAACCAGCCGGATAATCCCCCGCAAACCGCAGGCCAGCCAGGGCCATGCGGCGCTAGCCGAGTTGATCCATGGTGACCACCGGCACGTCCCGGGTGGCGGCCGGTTTGAGCGGCTGGCTGGCGGAGCGGTTGTATTGGTAGCCGGCTCCTTCCGCCAGCGGCCAGACAATCGGCGCCAGGCAGAGCAGGGCGGTTTGGAAGCCTTGGACCGTGGCGCCCAGGTTGCCGGTATGGGCCGAATTATAGCCTTCGTTTTCGATCACGAACGGCCCGTTGAAGCCGCGCTCCATCAGCACCTCCAGGAACGCCTTCCAATCCATGCTGTCGTAGCCGCCAAACCCCGGCAGCATCGGCGCGTAGTGGTGGCGGTCCCACTCGTGGGCCGGGATGGGCACGCCCGCCCGCCTGGCCAGTTCGGCGTCCACCATTTGCATGGGGTATAAGCCGCCCCAATGGATGCGCGCTGCGTTGTTCAAGTTGCGGGTGCCTTTGACGTGCACCCGGTGAATGCGGGACAGGTCGCTGGCCTGGATCACGTCCACCGGATCGATGTTCTGCCACACATCGTGCGAAGGATCGTAGGTTTCCCCGTGCGCCCGGCTGGGGATGAGCGCATACATCAATTTGCGCGCCGCCAGGGTTCCCGGCAAATTATTGTAGGTGCTGGTGGATGAGGCCGGGCGCCAGCCTTCCATGGGGCAATTCTCGTAAATCACCACCACCCCCAGATCCTCGGCATACTTGATGATGGGCTTGAAAATCCGGGCATACTCATCCAGATTTTTTTGGAAGCCGTTTTCCTGGATGCCCAGCTCGTAATTATAGCCCACAAAGGTGCCTACGTGCACATTGTTTTCCCGGCCGCCCAGCAGGTGGGCCATGCGGATCAGTTTCAGGATGTGGTTTTGATTCCTGAGGCGTTCCGCCGGATCGCCCCCGATGAGGTTGTCGTAAGCCCCCAGGGAAAACCCCAAGCCCCCGGCCTGGCACTGCGCAATGAGCCGCTGTGCATCCTCCGGGCCAAATTGCTCATAATCCAGGTGGGTGGCCACGTGGTCCCTGCGGGTGCCATCCCGGCGGAAAACGCACAATTCCATGCCTTGAGCGTTGATTTCCCTGGCCACTTTGATGACTTGATCTAATTTCAGGCTCTTCAAAGCCGAGGTCATGATCCAGATTGGATTATTCATCGCGTATCCTGCTTGTTATTAATTGTTGCTGTGGCGCGGCAGCCTTTGGTGTCGGAACGGCGCCGTCCCGGCACGGAAGCTTTGCCGCAACCTGGAAAGCTTGATGGGATTCTAGCTTTAATGGTGGTGAACACAAGCCGCAAACGGCCGCCAACCGGCTGGCCGGCGCGAGCGGAGAGCCTTTTTTGCCGGGCTGGCTGCGGAGGAAAAAGAATTCTGAAAATTTTTGATTATTTCCATCCTGGGCCGCGTCGAAATCAAAAGTTAACCGGCTAACGGTGTTTCATGAAACGGGCCCAACCACCCGCCGAACTCCGGGATCTCCCCGGATACCATGCCGTTAGCCGGAAAATTCGCCGCAATCTATACGATTGCCGCCGCCGGTGCAATGACGAATATTCGTTGCCACCCAAGTGGTTTTGGGCAGGCCGCAAGGTTGTTTTTTGGCCGCAATGAGGCTTTGGGGCCTGGCACTAACCTGACTTTCGAAAGTGGAGCCATTTTTTATGATGGCCCCCCCGGATTTGCTGGGGTTTCTAGGGGTGGCACGGCGAAAGTCTTCACTACAAAGCCCCCCTGGCAGCTCCAATTTCCCAGGGGAAATCAGTTTGGGCGGCGGCCGGTCGGGCAGCGTTTTGCCAAGTCGTTGGAGCAATAGTGCCACCGCCTTGTCCGGTTGGGTATAGCGGGTCAGCCGCAGTACCCGCTCGGCGGTGGTGGGAATGTCCACATCGAGCATTTGTATTCCAGCCAACTGGTCGAGCGCCTGGCGGGGTGTTAAGCCGGGTGCCAGCGGGCGCAGCCTCTGTTGAAGTGTCACCCATAAACAATAGGCCTGAATGCAGACCAATAGGTGCGCCTCAACGCGGGTGTCGATTTGATGGCAAACGGGCCGGATTCCCAAGTCGTTCTTGAAACATCGGAAAACCGCTTCGATCTGCACCATCAGCAGGTAGAGTTTCCACAGCCATTCAGGCTCCTGGCCGCTGAGGTTGCTGCGCCATAAATAATGGCCGTCGTAGAGTTCGCCCTCCTTGAGCTTTTCCTTTTTCAACCGGAAGGAAAAGGTTTGAGCATGGACCTCCTGGTCCTGCTGCGGCAAGTGGACTTCCACCAGGCTCGCCGCCCGCCCCGCCGCCGATTTGGCCGCGCCCCAGCGCATCAGCCATTGGTCGCGTTGGTCCGTTTTGCGCATCCCTCGCAGCTTGCGCCACAGTTTGGCCAGTTTCTTGCGTCGAATGGCCATTTCTTTCTGCTGGCGCCCGCCGCTGCGGGCCACCACGTAAAGCCCCCCTTTTTCCTTGAACAGCTTGGCTTCCACTGTGTCCTTGACCTTTGTCCAAGGCAATGACTCCCAAACCCCCCGGGTCTTTTTGACGCGCGAACGGGGCGTGCCCACCAAGTATCTCACCTGGGGATCACTGGTGCGCAAGGCCTCCAATTGCTCTGCGGTGGGAATTCCCCGATCCATCAGCCACACCCGATTGGCTTTGCCCTAAACGCACTTTGCCCTTTGATATTTCGTAATAACCGCGATCAAGCGTTTGCAA
>CAYPCQ010000044.1:0-61115 GCA_964409245.1 uncultured Verrucomicrobiota bacterium | reverse complement strand
GGCAAACCTGGTTTCGTCAGTTTCATATGGTTGTTTTAATGGTGCGGCCCGCGCCGGTTATGGCGCAGAGCGGTCTCACATCCGCCAGGGTGAATATGGCGCAAATCAATGGCGGAGGCTAATCTCCAATGGACTGGGTGGACTCCATTGAGGAAAAGCTGGCGGCAGAGCCAATTGAATAAGGGATTAGCGATTTTTCAACCAAGAAACAATAAAGCGGTGCCGCCAACCACCAAAGTTTTGCCGGCGGGCTGGGCCGCAGGATCCTCCTACCTCTTTGCCAGGAGGATCACCGCAAACACCACCTGCAGCACGACCGCGATGGCATTGGGCAGCCAGATGCCGCGGCGGCCAAACCGGACCCCGTAGAAAAACCAGAACAGGTAGATGAAGAAAAAGCCTCCGACAAACCACAAGGATACCGATGAGGGCGGCGGCGTTCGCCACTCCTGCCGCACCTGGTGGGCAATCACCGCGCAGGCCAGGCACCCAAAGCCCACTCCGAGGTTGTCCCACACGGCATCCGACATCGCCGGGCGGCCCCCCGGCTTGGTGCTTGCTGCAGGTTCGGTTTTCATTTTCCCAAAATCCGGTACCGGGTGAAATAAAAGCCGGCCTGCAAGGGGATTTCCCCACCCCGGTCACTCAGGCTGCCGGCCAGTAGCTCAAAAGGGTCGCGGCTCGGGAAGCGCTTCAAGAAAGCATCGTAACGGTTCGAGTCAGCCAGGAGTAGATGCGCCATCTCGTTTCCTGAAACCGCTAGCTGAACCCGTTCGGCGCCGCTGCCTTCCAGCGCAAACTCAGCCCATCCTGAAAGGTTCGCCTGGTGGTCATAATCAGCAGTGGGCGCCGGATCATCCACCCCCGCCTCCGCCATCGCCTCGCCCAGAAAAACCTCAAAATCATAGACGAGAATCGTTGCTCCGGGAGCGCACACCCGGCCCAACTCTTTCCGCAGCCCGCCGGTCTTTGCGTAAAACAGCGAACCGGCAAAGGTGACGGCATCCACCGCCGGCACCGGCAGCCGCCCAAGCGCATCGCCCGATCCATGGAGGTAAGTAATTCCCGGATGCCGCTGCGCCGCCGCCAGCATGGCCGGGCTTGGATCGAGCCCCAATACCCGGCCGCAATACCTCGTGAGGGCCACGGCCGAATACCCGGTGCCACAGCCAATGTCCAAACCGGCCTGGAAAAACTCGCCGGGACGCAGCACCCGCTCCAATATCACGCGGTGGAGCGGCGGACGGTAAGCCGCATAGTGCCTGGCAACCGCGCTGTCGTATCGATCAGTCATTCATGCAAAATAGTTTTCCCGGGTGGCCGCCGGGGAGTTGAAATTACTACCGCCGCTTCCTTGGTTTCAAGCCCATAACCGGCCAGGCCGCAATCCAGATTTTTTGGCCAGCCGCGAAGGGAGTCGTGGGCTTGGCCGCTGCCGGGGAATGGCGGGCGAACCAGCCTTCGCCGCGCCTTCTCCCATCGGTTTCAGCTTGTATGGCCCATCCCGTTTCGGCACGCTTCGGTCTCATGAAAACACAATCACCGGCCCGCCAGGTTCCCCGGGCAACCACGCTGCCTCTGGCCTGGTTTTTCAGCCTGGCCATTCTGGCGGCTGCGGCCAGTGGCGGGCAGCCTGCCCCAGCCGTGCCGATGCCGGCGGCGGAGCGCCTCGCGCTCCAGGCGCAGGATCCCGATCTGCTGGCCAGTTTCGAGGCGGCCCGGGAGCGGGACCAGACGGCGGAGGCGCGGGCGCGTTTCAAGCCAGTGTGGCAGCAGGCCGGCCGGGAGCAGATGGCGAAGCTGCCGAAGCTGGCGTTTGTGAAGCGGCGGTCCCATGGGCTGCGCGGGACCAACGGGACGATGTTCTCCCAGCGCACGGACCGCGGGTCGGCGATCCTGGTGTGGGATCCGGCCCGGCCGGAGCTGCCGCCGCGGACGATCCTCGAAACGGCGGATGGGTTCGTGTGGGATCTCAGCCCTTCCTGGGACGGGGAAAAACTGCTGTTCAGCTACAAGGAAAAGAACGATGACCCGTTCCACGTCTGGGAAATCCGTTGCGACGGCGCCGGCTGGCGGCAGATCACCCACGGGCCATACCATGATTTCAACCCGGTATATTACCCCGATGGCCACATTGTGTTCTGCTCCTCCCGGGTCGAATCCTATTCGCTGTGCCAGGATTTCCTCGCCTCGGCGCTGTATCTCTGCGACAGCGGCGGCGGCAGCCTGCACCGCATCGATTTCACCAGCCTTTGCACCAGCAAGCCGGCGATCCTGCCGGACGGCGCCATCCTCTGCACCCGGTGGGAATACCAGGACAAGAATATCTTCAGCTGGCAGGGCCTCTGGTCGATCCACCCCAGCGGCCGGCAGCTGAAGCTCTATTTTGGCAACACCTTCACCATCCCCAACTCCCGCTACGGCGGCCAGCCGGTGCCGGGCACGGACCAGGTGCTCATCACCATGGCCGCCCATCATCAGCCACCCATCGGCGACATCGCGCTGGTGGACCGCAGCCACGGTTTGGAGAACCCCGCGGGGATGCGCAAGGTCACCTTTGAAACGCCCTACCAGATCACCCGCGGCAAAAACTGGCGCGACACCAACTGGGGTCCCGGGGATGAGTTGTTCCCGCAGGCCGCCACGGACCCCTGGCCCGTCAGCGATGGCCTGTTCCTCGCCGCCCTCGGCAACCGCGCCCGGCCCGCCGCCGGATTCCGCATTTGCCTGTGCCGTTATGACGGCACGCGGTACCCGGTTTTTGCCCGGGAAGGCGAGAGCTTTTTCTCGCCGGTCACGCTGGCGCCCCGCAACCCGCCCCCGGCGGTCATCGCCAGCCCGGCGCCCCAGGAAGCGGGTGAAGGAACCTTTTTTGTCCAGGACGTTTACCAAGGGCTGCTGGAGCAGGGGGTCCGGCGCGGCCAGGTCAAGGCCCTGCGCGTGATCCGGCAGCTGCCGAAGAAATGGAACACCGAGGGGCCGCGGTATCACGACCATTACCCGCTCGTCGGCTACGGCAGCTATTACGTGAAGGAAAACCTCGGCGAAGCGCCGGTGGATCCGGACGGCTCCGCCTATTTCCGCGCGCCGTCCAACTGCGAGCTCTACTTCATCGCCCTGGACCAGGAGGGCCGGGAGATCCAGCGGATGGGCTCGGTGACGCAGCTCACCACGGGGGAGCAGGTGTCGTGCGTGGGCTGCCACGAAAACCGCGGCCAGGCGCCGCCGGTGGGCCGCCGGAGCGCGGCGCGGCTGGCGCTGCCGCCCGACGATCTCCGGCCGCCGGCGTGGGGGGCCGGGCCTTTCGACTACGTCCAGCACGTCCAGCCGGTCTGGGACCGTCACTGCGTCTCCTGCCACTCGGGGACCGCCCCGGCGGCGGGCGTGGACATGTCGGGCGATAAAACACGGTTCTTCAACATGTCGTACGACTGCCTCGTCGAGCGCGGCCTGGTCGCCTATTACTACATCAACCCGGGGCCGACCGGCGTCTTCCCCGCCCTCCAAAGCGGCTCGTGGATCAGCCGGCTCACGGAGCTGATCGCCACCAACCACCACGCCGTGAAGCTCAGCGACGACAGCCGCCGCCGGGTCTATGCCTGGATTGATTCCAACATCCAATATTACCGCACCTGGGACATGAGCCGGCCGCACACCATGGGGGGCCGCGACCCGTGGTTTTTTGTGCCCGGCAACGAGCGGGTGGCCCCCCAGCCCGAGCCTTGGTTCGCGGAACTCAAGGCGGTTTATGCCCGGGCCTGCGGCAGCTGCCATCCCGCCCTCGATGGGGAAGGCCCGCATAACCGCTGGCTCAACCTCACCCGGCCCGCCTGCAGCCGCCTGCTCAATGCCCACCTCGCCAAAAAGGCCGGCGGGCTGGAGCTGGCCGGCCAGAAAAACGGCCAGGTGGCGCCCCAATTTGCCGACGAACACGATCCGGTTTACCAGGCGTTATTGAGTGCGATCGAAAAAGGCCGGGCGGCGCTGCTGGCCCGCCCCCGCATGGATATGCCCGGCGCCGCCGCCATCCCGCAGAAACGTGATTTCGGCAAAGTGTTTTAACCTTTCACCCACGATTTATGCTCAACCCAGAACCACCCAGCCACCGGGACCGCCACGCATCCAGCAGACTTCTGCCCGCCACGCCATGGCACCTGGCCTGGATGGCCGCACTGGCCGCCATCCTCACCGCCTTCGGGCCGCGGACCGCAGCGTCTGATTCCGCCACCATCTGGCCCGCCCCGGAGGGGGAAAAGCTCGGTGATGATTACTCGCTGCGCGTCAACGGCCGGAGCGTGCCGGTCTATGCCTGCCGCGTGTCCGCCGTGCCCCTCAACCAGGTCTGGCCCGGCTACCAGCGCCCCATCGACCAGACCGAGCTGGCGGGGTTTGCCTATTGGGGGATGACGGATTCCGTCATGGTGGAAGTCACCGTGAAGCGCCCGTTCAAAAACGCCATCGTCCGGCCCGGTTCGCGTGGCATCCAGCCGGCCGTTCGCGGGCAGGTAATCACCTTCAGCCTGGCCAAGCCGGGCCAGGTGACCGTCGAACTGGACGGGCCACACCATGCGTTGCATCTCTTCGCTGATCCGCCCGAGGCGGGCGTGCCCCAGCCCGGCGCCACCGGTGTCCGCTGCTTCGGCCCGGGCATCCATCGCCCGGGGAAAATCCAGCTCAAGAGCGGGGAGACTCTGTACGTCGCGGGCGGGGCGGTGGTTTACACAGCCGTGGAGGCCCGGGGCGCGGCCGGCGTGCGCATCCTGGGCCGGGGGATCATCGACACCAGCGAATACGAACGCGGCCAGGGCGGCGGCAGCATCCGGTTGACGGACTGCAACGAGGTGAAGATTGATGGGGTCATCCTGCGGGATCCGGATGTCTGGTGCCTGAGCGCGTTCGGCTGCCGCAACCTGGAAATCTCCAACGTGAAGCTCATCGGGCTGTGGCGCTACAACGCCGATGGCATTGACATCTGCAACAGCCAGGAAGTGGTCGTCCGTAATTCGTTCGTGCGTGCCTTCGATGACGCCATCGTGCTGAAGGGGCTGAACTGGGGCCAGGGCGGCTTCCACGAACGTCCGGTCCGGAACGTGCGGGTGCAGGACAACGTGATCTGGTGCGATTGGGGCCGCGCGCTGGAGATCGGGGCGGAAACCTCCGCGCCCGAATTTGCGGGCATCCGGTTCCGGGAATGCGACGTCATCCGCACCACCCATATCGCCATGGATATCCAGTGCGGTGACCGGGCGGTCGTGCGCGATGTCCGGTATGAGAACATCCGGGTGGAGACTGACGAGGTCTGCCCCGCGCCGAAGATGCAGGCCAGCCGCGATGAAAAGTATGTGGAGAATCCCGCCAGCGAATATGTTCCGAACCTGCTGGTGATCGTCATCGCCAAAAACCCCTACTCGCAGGATGCGGAGCGTGGCAGCGTCCGCGACATCACCTTCCAGGGCATTTCCGTGGCGGGCCGGCGCGCGCCTCGTTCCTATTTTGCGGGCCTGGACGCCCGGCACAAAGTCGAGGGCGTCACGATTGATAATCTGCGGTTCAATGGCAAGCCGGCGCAAAACGCGGGCGAAGCCGGCCTGGCGGCCGGGCCGCAGGTGGACGGCATCCGGTTCGGCCCGGCTGCCGCACCCAGCCGTTGACCCACCTCCCACCCTTTGGAATATGAAGCTGCACCCGTTGCCAGCCGCCGCTGTGCTGTTGCTCCTGGCGGCGCAAATCCTTGCCCGCGGCGCGGTGGAAGACATTCCCAGCCACTGGTCCGCCACGGAACTGCGGCGGGTGCGGGTGGCCTCCGCCAGCGCGTCCTCCACGCTGGGTGAAGCAGGCGGCGTTTACGCCCCGGCCAGGGCCATTGACGCCCAGCGCGGCACCAAGTGGGTTGGGTCCATCGCGCCCACCCCGGAGGCGCCCCAATGGATCGAGCTGAAGCTCGCCGGTCCCCAGGCGGTTTCCAGCTTCGCCCTGTTTGGCGAGGCCGTGAACAACGATGGCGTGGTGGACGCGCAAGTGCAGGCGCAAACTCCGGGCGCCGGAGCGTTCGCCACCGTGGCCACCGTGAAAGGTGCGCGCTCAGCCAGCTGGCACGCCACGTTTCCGCCGGTCACCGCCGCCTCCGTCCGGCTGCTGATCACCCGCTCCGGCGGGCCCACGAGCCACACGGATGTTTACGAGGTGGAAATCCATGGGCCGAGGCTGGGCGCGGCGGAGCTTGAGGATTACGTCAAAAACACTTTTTCGCACGTGGACGAGCGTTTCCGGCAAGCCCGGGAGCAAAGCCGGGCGTGGCCGGCGGACTCCTGGTTCAAAAGCCTGCGGCAGGACATCGCGGACTTGGCGCCCCCGCTGGCTGGCGCCTCCCGGCGCCTCCTTCAATGGCGGGAAACCGCTGAGAATGAGCGGGAGGAACTGGCCGCCGCCGTTGACCGCCTGGACGAGCAGGTGGGGCGTTTGGCGGAGCGGGTCCAAGCCCTGGCCGCCCACGCGCCGGTGCTGGCGAAGATTGCTGAACAACAGGCGGCCGAAACGCGGAAAGCCCGCGAGCTGGTTGCCAGGGCCGGCGCCGGCGATCCGGCCGCCACCGCGTGCGATGGGCATGCCGCCCGCCTGTTCAACCGCCACGTCCTGGTTTGCTTCGACGAAGTGGAAAATTACTGGGACATCACCTGGCTGGGCGCCGCGGAGGCCGCCGTCCACCGCGCCCGTTTTTCCGCCGAATGGGATGGCCAGGCCACGCGGCCGGCCCACGCTAAAATCACGGGCGGGCGGTTCACCGACCCGCTCGGCGCCGGCCAGGAAATCCTCCAGCAATGGGACGGCGCCGTGAAGCTCGAGCGGCGGACGCGGGTGTATGACGGGCTGGCGCTGGTGACCGTCTCCGGGCGCATCGCCAATGCCGGAGCCGCCGAAATCTCCCTGGGCGCCTTCCGCCTGTTGGATGCCGCGCCGGAAGGCCAGGCCGCGTGGCAGCTGGGCCCGCCGGTGGCAGCACCCGGGGCGGTTTTCATTGGGGGGACGTCCGACCTGCTGTGCCAGCCGCCAGCGGGCGGAGATCTGAGCACCGGGGGCGAGCAATCTTACAGCAGCACCGGCATCCTGGCCCTGGCCACCCGCGAGCCATCCGCCGCCCTGTTGCTCGGCTACCTCACGGCCTTTGAAGCGCGCCCCGATCTCAGCGCCAGGTTCCGCCCGCTCACGGGCGGCACGGCGCTCTCCGCCCACCAGCGGTTTCTCGGGCGCAAATTGCGGCCGGGCGAGGCCCTCGATTTGGATGTGGTATGCCTGGCTGCGGATTCCGATCCCCATGCCGCGCTGGAGCAATACGGCGCCGCGGCCGCGCGCTTCGTCCAGGCCCCGGTTCGCCGGAAACCGGCCGCCCTGTGGTGCAGCTGGTATGCGCACCGGATGGCGATGACCGAAGACCTGGTTCTCGCCAATGCGGCCGTCGCCGCCAGGCATTTCCAGCCGCTGGGCCTGGAGATCATGCAGCTGGATCACGGCTGGCAGCGCGGCGACATCACCGGCGACTGGATCCCCAACGAGCGTTTTCCGCACGGCTTGAAATGGCTCGCCGAGGAGTTGAAAAAGCGCCACGGCCTGCGGCTGGGCGTCTGGATCGCCCCGACCGATGTGGCCGAAACCAGCGCCCTGTTCCAGCAGCATCGCGACTGGCTGCTCAAAGATGAAAAGGGCGCGCCGCGCGTCAACTGGCGCTGGTATTGGAAACCCAATCCTAATTGCTACGAGCTGGATGCCTCCCACCCGGCCGCCGCCGCGTGGATGGAGCAGGTGTTCGCGCAGCTATCCGCGTGGGGGATCAGCTATTACAAGATCGATTTCATCGCCTCGGCGGGCGGGGAGCATTTTTACCAGCACGATCCGCAGAGCACCCGCGGCTGGACCCCGCTGCGCCGGGCGATGGAATCGCTGCGGAAAGGCGCGGGGCCGGAGGCGTGGATCCGCTACTGCCAGACGCCGCCGCTGCTTTCGGCGGGCCTGGCGGACAGCACCATCGGCGGCGGCGACACCTTGGACGCCGGCTTGAACGGCCGGATCGAGGTGCTCCGCGATAACGCCCGCCACCTCGCCGCCGGCTACTGGCTGAACGACCGGCTGTACCACCGGGAAGTGTGCGACATGAGCGTGCGCATGCAGGCCGGGGTGGAGGAGGCGCGGCTCCGGCTGGCGATGATGACGCTCGCCGGGTGCAGCATCTCTTTCAGCGACGAGCTGCAATACCTGCCGCCCTCCCGCATCCGCATGATGCAGCAATGCCTGCCACCCGGAAACCCGCCGATGCGGCCGCTGGATTTGTTTGAGCGGACCATCCCCTCCATCTGGCGCCTCCACTGCCGGAACGCGGACGACGAATGGGAGGTGGCCGGCCTGTTCAACTTCGAGAGCCAGCCGGAGGAACGCACCCTGGATTTCGCCGCGCTCGGCCTGCTTCCCGGGGCCGGGGTGGCCGTGTTTGAGTTTTGGGAGGAGCGATTCCTTGGCGTTCACCGGGGCAGCTTGTCGCTCACCCTGCCGCCGCAGAGCTGCCGGGTGTTGTCCCTCCGCCGGCTCGCCGGGCGTCCCCAGCTAATCGGGACGGACCTCCACCTCCTCCAGGGCTTTCACGAGATCCGCCAGCTCCAGTGGGATCCGGCCGCCAAAGCGTTGTCGGGCGCCTATCATCGGATGCCGGGGATCGCGGGGAAGGCCTTTTTCCATCTGCCCGAGGGATGGTTCCCCAAGTTTGAATTCCCGCTCTCCCCCGCTTCAGCCCGGCTCACCCATGTGGAGGGTCCCATCTGGATGCAGGAGTTCACCTTCACCGGCTCTGATTTTGCCTGGACCATCCCCTTCGAAGCGCCCAAGCCGCCTCCAGCCAAAGAACCCATCGGCCCGGCCGCCGCTCAATGATCGATTTCTGGCCGGCAAAATCCTGATCGGGAACTACTATAATCCGGTGCGTGCTTCCGGGGCTTCCGGCGGCCCGCCTTCAGGGTCGCCGTCGCCCGGAGTTCAAATGGATCAGGAGCGTGGTGCCCGCCAAAAAAACGGCGATGATTCCTCCCAGGATGCCCAGGTTGCGGGCAAGGTAACCACCGGGCGCGTTCGCCGAGTCCGGCGGCCAGGCGGCGGGTGGAGCCGGTGGTTTGGACGGCTCGGTGGCGGCGGCCAATTGGGCGGGTCCAGCCAGCGGTGGCGGTTCCGGCAGCGGGATTTCCTGGTACCCAGGCAGGGTGGCCCAATTGGCCGCCAGCAGGAGGTCGTGCCCGGGATTCAAGTCCTTGATCTCGCACGAGCAGGGGCCGGTGAGGAATCCGGCCATCCGGCGCAAGGTCTCCGCATTGATTTCCGCGCCCGCCGCCGGGGGGCCGGTGCGGCCGCGGCCGAAGACCGGAAATAATAGCGTTTCCGCCGCGGCCGCCAGGTTGGTGTTCCAGTTGACCAATTGGCTGGCCAGCACCTGTTCCGCCGGGTCGGTCCGGGACACCCGCAGCAGGGAAAAGGCGATTTTCAAGGGCGGGTCCGGATTGGTTGGGGGATCCAGCGGGGAAGGTTCGGGCAAGGCCAGGGTTTGCTCCAGTTTCCGGCTTTCGGTTTCGATCACCCGGGCGGCTGCCTCATCGCGCCGCTGGTCCCCGCTTTCCAGCAGGAGCCAGACGGCGGTATCGCCGCTCATCAGCTTGCGGGCGATTTCCCGGCGGGCCGGGGATTCCAGGAGCGCCGGGACCGTCTCCGCGTTCAACGGCCCCGACCAGGCAGGCAGCCCGGATTCCGCCGGGCGCGGATACTTCAGAACCAGCCAGGGTGGCGCCGCGTTGCGCTGGGCCTGCCACCATGCCCGCCAGGGCGGCGGCAGTTCCCCGCCGAGGTTGATCCTGCTCACCGCCAGGTTGGCGCGGCCATCCCGGCCGGCTTGCTCCAGGCTCTCCACCCAGGCCTGCTGCCCCGGCGTCAGCGGCTCGCGGTGGAAGACGGCCACTTCGCAGGGGTCGGCCGTCCAGTGTTCCAGGGCGTAGCGGAAAACCGGGACGTTGCAGGCTGAGGCGGCGGCCGCCCAGCAGATCGCGGCCACCGGGAACACCCGCCGCGCCAGGCTGCTCATCCGCGTGATCCTGTTCGCCGGGTGGCTCACGGCTGGCCGGGGGCCGCCTGGAAACAGTGGATGGTTCCGCGGTCCGTACTCACGAACAGGCGGCCCTGGGCCGCCGCCAGCCCGTTCGCCCGGCCGGTCACCGGGGCCGACCAGCACTCCCTGCCCGTGGCGGCCTCGAAGGCCGCCACGCGGTCGTCGCCGCCCGCGAACAGCGTGGTTCCCGCCAGGATCAGGTCGTGGGGGTAATCGGCCTTGGTCTTCCACAAGTAACAGGCGGCGAGCTGGCCGGCCAGCGGGGCCAGCTCCGCGTCGATCGTTTTGACCTCCGCTTTCAGCGGCTCACCCGCCGGGCCGTTCTGCTGCTGGCCCAGCTTCTTGAGCTGTTCGCGCAGGCTTTTCACCCGCGCCTGCAGCTGTGCCTGGCGCCGGGCCAGCTCGACATATCTGCCCCGGGCGAATCCGGCCAATTCCGAGCCCAGGTTCAGGTAGGCAATGTCATCGGTCACCACGATCCGCGTGGCTTTGGGGAAAGTCACAAAATAATCCCGGCTCTGGGCGTCGAAGCCGCGGAGTTCCCCCTCCGTGCCATGGTTCTGGCCCAGCCCGTGAACGAATTCGCCCGTCCGCGACACCACCGCGAAAATGCCACCCTGGCCTGAGCCGCCAAAGCTGCCCAGGGACCGGCCGGTGGCGCGTTCGAACATTTCCGGCGCCTGGCGGCCTTGGGGCAGGATGAGGCGGTTATCGGTGGCCAGCATCGCCCCTTGCAGGGTGAGATGGTCCAGCTTGGCGAGGTAGCGGCCGGGGCCATCCTCCGCGCCCGTCCGGGCATCCACCGCACACAGGTAGCTGGGCTCCCAGGGCAGCAGCGATGCGCCGAAATAGGCGATACCGTCCTGGACCACCACCCCCGTCCGGCACGGCCAATGGGAAACCAGTTTCCCATTATACAGAAGGAGGGTTTCCTGGCCCGAGGGCTTCCGCTTCCAGACCAGGGCGCCCTGGGCGGCGTCGAGGCAATAGGCATACCCGTCGTCCGCGCCAAAGTAGAGATGGCCTTGATGCCAGGCGGGCGGCAGCCGCACGGGTCCGTCCGCAAAAAAGGCCCATTTCTCGGCGCCGGTCTTCGTGTCCAGGCAATGCACGGCGTCGTCCACTGAAGAGCCGAAATAGACCGAGTCACCCACCACGCTCACGAAGAAGGCCGGATCGAAATTGCGCATGGGCTCCAGCCGGCGGATTTTGGCGTAGGCGTCCCATTTCGCCGGGCCGGTCCACGCCATTTGGGGTGGGGCCGGAGAGGTGTAGGTCCAGGCTGCCGCCAGGGGCGCCGGGATGGCCTCCGGGGTGGCGCCGCTCCGCCGGTTGTCATAGCGGTAGGTGGGCCAATCCGCGGCGGCGGCGCGGCCGGCTGCCGCGCCGATCAGCAAGAGGCCGGCCAGGGCCAGGTTCAGAAACGGCCGGCCAGCGCCGTGGCGGTCTGGCTGGCGCGCCGGAGGATTATGGTTTGAAGAAGCATTCATCGTTCAAGCTCCGGGATCATTGGGGATTCGCAGCGGCGATCGGCGCGAAGCCGACCGACGTTTCCAGCCAGTTGCCGCAACTGCAGCCGCCGCCCCCTTCGGGCGACAGGATCATGCCGTTGGCCGGCACCGTGCTGAGCCAGCAGCTCGGCCGCAAATTGAACCAGCTCGTCGCTTTCCCATGCTCGATATCCCACATGGAGATGCGCCGGGATTCGCCCCGGTAAACCAGCGCGTTCAAGGTCGCGGCATACGTGGCGCAACCCTCGTGGCGGGCGATATTGCCGGCCACCAGCCGGCCGGTCGCCGCCTCGTAGCTGCAAGGCTCCAGGTACAGGGTGCCGCGGACCAGCACCGGGTGCTGCACATGGCCCCCGTGGTTGTCGCTGGGCCAAATGTGGGAGGCCTGCCAAAGGCTTCCGCCGTCCGCCGCCCGGAAGGCGTAGAGATGGTATTTGCCGGCGGCGGACGAGGTGATGTAAATCCGGTCTTCCGCGGCCACCAGGTAAAACACCACGATCCCGTCCACCGTGTCGAGGGGCTGGTCCCAGAGGGTTTTCCCGGTTTGCGCGTCGAGCGCCACCAGGTGCTGGTCTTCCCACAGCTTCGCCGAGCCGATGCGGCCCGTGGGCAGGGCCTTGACCTCGGGGTGCCGGCACTCGACGAAGACCAGCCGGCCTCCGGCCGCCGCGATGGTGGAGTTGATCACCATTCCTTCCTGGCGCCGCCACCGCCGCTCCCCGCTGCCGGCCGCCACGGCGAACAGGTCATCGCTGCACACCTTTTCGGTGCCGTAGCCCGCCTTGGCGTCATACCAGCTTTCCCCGCCCCAGAACTCGGTGAAAGACGACCCGCGTTTGACGCTGCTGCCGTAGAGCAGGCCGTCCGCCCGGACCACGCAGCCCCATTCGTGGGAGGCTCCCCACGCGGCCTCGGCCAGCGGCAGGGTGCGCTCCAGCTCGCCCGTGCCGGCGGCGATCACCCAGCAGCGATCCTGAACGGCCACGAACAGGTGGTCCGGATCCGCGCACCAATTGGCCGCGTCCCGGGGCATGTTCACCCGGCGCAGCGCCGGGATTTCCAGCGACCACAGCACCGCGCCATTATAGGAGTCGAGGGCGATGATCCGGTTCATGCCCTGGTGGAACAGTCGCCCGTGGACCGCCAGCGGGGCGGGCATGCGCGGATTGCGGTCGATCCCGAAATCCGCTCCCGGCCGGCCCAGCCACTGCACGCCCAGGCCGCCGGTGCCGGCCACCCCCTGCAAACCTTCCCGGCTGTTCGCGGTGTTGCCGGCCTCACCGTATTGGTGGGTCCAGGAGCCGGTGTCCGCCGGCAGATCCGGCTGGAGGCGCAGCCACGTTTCCCCCCCGGCCTCCGCCAGTGCCCAGCGGAGCTTCAGCGCGCCGAGCCATTGGGTGACGAGGTTGGTGATGGCCGCTGGATCCGCGCCGGGCAGCGGCCCCAGGCAGGCCAGGCCTGTGGCGGGCTGGAGCAGGGACGCCACTTCGGCGGCGGTGGCGGGCAGTTCGCCGCCCGCCGGGGAAAGGCCGGCCACCACCAGGTTGGCAAAGGCGCGTGGCAGCGGCAGCGCGCCCAGCGATTCCGCATGGTGCAGGGTGATCCGCGAGCCATAAGCTCCCGCCCGGCCCAGCAGCCCCCGGGCGCGGGCGATCCGGCCGCGGTCGTTATCCACCCCGAAAATGATCAGCTCGCTCCGTCTGGCCAGCTCGTAGGCTAGCTGCCCGTCCCCGGCCTCCAGCACCAGGCAATACCCGCGGGTGATGCCGGTGGTGGCCAGGATCCGCTCCGCGGCGCGGATGCAATCCCGGCTCCGGGGGCTGTCCCCATAGGGAGAGGCGGTTCCGCTGAGGCGTGCCACCGTGTAGTTCAGGGAGTTGTCCAGCTCATAAGGGCCGCCCTCCGGATTCCCCGGCCCGGGCCGCGCAGCCCGCACCCGGTATTGGTAGCGGGCTTTCGGCTCTGCCAGCTTTACCTGGAACCGGTGGACCGACCGGGCGCTGGAATCACGCACCTGGGCCACGCTCTTTTCGCCGATGCCATACTCCAGGACGCACTCGCAGGGCGCCTCGGTTTCCCAGGTGATCTCCGCCGCGTCGGGCGCCGTGAACCGCGCGTGCGGCGGCACCCGGAAGGCGAGGGGGCGGGATTGTTCATTGGCTGGAGCGGATTCGGGAGCCGCCCAGCCGGAGGTCCGCGGGCTGGCTTGCAAGGCCAGCACCGCCAGGATGGCGAGCCCCAACCGCTGGGGCCAGGTTCGTGGGCCGCCTGGACTGCGGCGCGCAAATTTGCCCGGCCCGGCGGATGAAGTTGGTGGCAGCCAAAGTGTTTCCATGCTCGGGGAGGTTAAAAAGCCCCCCTGGAAACCACAAGCCCAAATGCGGTTCCGCTTACCAGATCAGCCGCACCCGGATCGATTCGCCGCTCTTGATGGTTTCCGGCCGGAAGAGGGCCACTGTTAGCCGGCGGCCGTCCTGGTGGAATTCGCACTCCGCCGGCCGTCCGGCCAGGTCCAGGCCTGCGGATTTAATTTTGACCCCGGCGGGCGCTTCCAGCACGACCGTCCTGGCCCGCAGCGAGCCCCACTGCACCGCGATTTCCGCCGCCAGGAAAGTGGTGGTTATTTGCTGCCGATAGGATCCCCAGCCTTCCGCGCCCGAGAAAAAGCAGCGGAAATCCTCCGGTTTCAGCCGCGGCGCAAAACCGATCCGCCCCGCCGGGCCGTCATACTGGCATCCGCCCAGGGCCAGCAGGCAGTTCCAGGAATGCATGGCCCGGGAGTAATGATCCCAGCCCTCGATCTCATTCCACGGATTCCGTTTCACGCCGTCGTAGCGGTCGTGGATGGCCCGGATGACGATGAGCGCTTCGGTGAGCAGGCCGGCCTGGATCAGGTCGGCCGCGGCCTCGTATTCCAGGCCGGTCCAGACATCCTCCTTGTCGTGGATGTTTTCGAAGGGCTGGCGCTCCAGGTGCGGGCGCGGCCAGCTGCCGTTGACCAGCGCGGCTTCGCCCGGGGCAGCCAGGGTGCGGTTCTTGGGCGGATAGAGCGAGTAAACCGTGCGGATATCCGGCGTGTAATTGTAGAGGAACACGCTTTGCATGGCGGTGCGGCAGCGCCCCGGGGGCAGGAGGTCGCCGAGCCCGAGCTGGTGCGCCCAATTCTGGCCGAAGAGCTGGTTGGCGTCGCAGCCGGTGGACAGGTGGTAATGCGTTTCGCCCTTGGCAAAGGCCTCCAGGTATTGCCGGGCCAGGGCGCGCTCCTGCTGGTCGCCAATAAGCCCGTTGTCGGAATCGAAGCGCCCCAGCCCTTCCGGGTAAAGGTGCACGTAGTATTCCCCGTTCCACATGCGTTCGTTCATGAAGCGCCGGCCGCTCTCGAAGAGCTGCCGGTAGCGTTCCGCCAGGGCGGGCTCGCCTTCCAGCCGGGCCATTTCCTCGGCGGCCCGCAGCGCCGCCAGGTAGAGCGTGTTGTTATATGGATTGGGGCCGAACCACATCGGATCCCAAAAGGTCTGCAGGTCTTCCAGCACCCCATTGGGCTCCAGACCCCGCCCGGCGCCGTCGCGGAAGATCTGCCAGCCCATGATCTTCCGCACCTGGGGCCAGGTCCGGTCCAGGAACGAGCGATCCGGCGACATCAAATGTTCCCGGTAAAACTTCAGCACGTAGCCGCTTTGGGCGTCGGAGGCGTAGGCGTGGCCCGCGCGGGGATCCGGGCCGTCATGCCCGCGGAAGTTCACCCGCCCGGTGTCCGGATCGAAGGCGGGCCCCAGATCCTGGAGCAGGCGCACGGAGCGCTCCAGCTCGGGGAAAAGTCGGGAAGCGGCAGTGGCGAAGTTCTGAACATGGCCACAGGTGCCGAAGCAGAAGGCCACGCCCTCGAAGGCATACATCCGCCCGTTTTCCCAGATCGCCACGTTGTCCGCCGCCAGCGTGGAGGCCGGCATCCCGAGCCGCTGGGCCAGCCAATACGGCAGCGTGGTGTCGAAATAGGCGTCCCGGAATTGGTGTGTCTGGCGGCTCAGCCGCTCGTAATTGGCCGCCACCCAGGCCGCCGCTTCGCGGGAATCCTTCTGCCAGTTGTTGTAGATATGGCCCACCCGCCCGGGACAGCCCGGCGAACGGTTGAACGCGTTGGGAAAATGCCAGCTGACCACGAAGGTGAAGGTTCCGGACTGGCCCGGCGCCAGCGTCAGCGGCGCCGAAATCACGGTGCCGCAGGGGTGTGATTCAAGCGGATGATCGCGGCTCTCCACCGGCGGTGTGTCCCCGCTGGCCCAGGCCTTCAGGAAATCCTCCGCCGAAGTCCACGCGGCCGAGCCGGTGGCCCGCCCATCCAGCAGGCTTATGGCCAGATCCCCAAAATGGGGATGGGCACGGTCCAGCGGCGCGCACGGCGGCGCTTCATCCGCCAGGCGGAGGTCGTCCACCAGGATGAAGCCCCAGCCGCCTTTTTGGCGATCCACCATTTCCAGCACCGCCTCCCGGCCTTCCCATTCGCCCAGATCCCAGCTTTTTTCCTGCAAGGTGTTGGCGTTGGCGCCCGTTTCGCTGCGCACCACCCGGCCGTCGATCAGCAGGTTCAGGCACGTCCGTCCGGGATGGGCGCCGCCGCCGATCCGGAAGATCATATGGCGCCGATCGATCCGGAAGGGATCCGACACCAGCCGGCCCTCCAGGTTCTCCCGTGATTCCGCGTGGAAGGAGGTGGCCAGCCGGGCGCCTTGATGGTTTTGCAGCGGCAGGTTGAAGGGCACGCTCCCGACCCGCAGCGGGCCGGTTCCGAAAGCCTCCCCTTCCGCGTGCCAGCCCGGCCCCCAGGTCTCGCGCTCGAAGTTGTCGATCAGGATTGGCGCGCGCGGCGGCCGCTCCGATTTGGCGGGCGGGGCCTCGCACACCTCCAGCAGCATCGAGGTGAGCCCGGCGCCGCGGACCAGCCGGTTCCGCCGCACCGCCGCATAGGCGGCCGGGCGCTGGAGGCAATCGCAGGTGAATCCGCCAAACGAACCGCCCGGGTGGCAGATGGCGCGGGCGCCAGGCAGGGCGGAATTCTCCAGCCACCCCGCCAGCGAAACTTCCACCGGCTGATCCGATTGGTTGGTGACGGCATAGGAAAGGATGGTGACCGGGTTGGCCGAGTCGCGCAGGCTCAGCGGCACCAGGGGCGAAAACACCTCGCCCCGGATGCCCACCGGCAAATCCCGCGCCCGGCGCTGGTATTCCAGCGTGGCTATGGGGTATTCGCCGATGAACCGGAGATCGTCGAAATCCGCCTGGCTCAGCCGGAGCACCCGGGCCGGCTGGCCCGGGGCTTTCAACGAAATGGCGAAGCCATGTTCCAGCCGCTTTTCCTCGATCCGCGGCTGGAGGTAGCGGGCGCCGTCATACATCCCAAACTGGACCTCGTTGAAAATGGACCACGTGGCTAGCTGGCCGTCCCCGCGGATGCTCAACTCGCCCGCGCCCACCCCTCCGCACGGCATGGCGATATGGGTGAGCTCCCGGCCGGCATAGGCCTTCCTTTCCCCTTTCTCGTACAGGCCGGCGATCCGCTGGCTGTCGTATTGCTTGTCGGCCGGGACGTAATGGGCGGTGCGCTGGTTCGCGGCCGGAGCGGTGGGTGCGCCAGGACTGGCGCTCAGGCTGATCAGGATGGCGAGCCTGGCCAATGGATTCAGCCAGCCATGGCTCAAGGGGCGTTTCATGGATTGCGGCATAGTTCAGTATAAACCGGATTTGCCGCCATCCTAACCACACACCCTGCAAAACTGAAGCTCTTTCCAACGCACGCCGGTGCCAGGAGGAAAATTTTCCGCTGTGCATACAGGCTGGGAATGGGCGGACGGAAACATCCGTTGCCTGGGCGAACCAATCGCTGGTAGCCGCCGAGGTAACGAGGCGGATCTGACGCGGGCGAATTTCCAACCAGTCTCAAACCGCCCCAGACCCTGCCCCCGGATATTGCGGACCGCATAGACATGCGCTTGGTCCGGGGTCCGCCTCCTGACGGCGGCGGCTACCCGCGTTGGGCGGGCGAATACTGCCGTTGCCTGCGCCAACCAAACGCTGGTAGCCGCCGAGGTAACGAGGCGGATCTGCCGCAGGCGAATTTCCAGCCAGGCTCAAACCGCCCAAAACTCCACCCCCGGAATTTGCGGTCAGGACTGGGCCGGGGTGGGCTCCTCCAGGCAGGCGCGCAGCACGGCGGCCAATTTTTCCGGAGGGAAGGGTTTGGGCACGAATCTCAGGCCTTCGGCCTGGCCGGGGTCTAACTGCAGCAGTTCGGCGCTGTAGCCGCTGGTGATGATGACTTTCAAGCCGGGCTTGTCCGCGCGCAGCTTCCCGGCCAGGGCGTGGCCGGGGATGCTGCCCGTGAGGACCTGGTCCGTATAGAGCAGGTCGATCTCCGCCTGGTGCTTTTGCCACAAATCAAAAGCTTCCAGGTCGCCCGCGGCCGCCAGGACCTGGTAGCCCAGGTAACGCAGGAACTTGGTGGTGACATTCCGCAGCGAGGGATCGTCTTCCACCACCAGGATGGTCTCATGCCCGCGCGCCAGGGGGGGGGGGGATGGGGCGGGCCGGGGCCGGGGTTTGGACCCGCTCCCGGGCGGGCAGGAAAATATGGAAGGTGGTGCCTGCGCCCGGGGTGCTCTTCACCTCCACCCAGCCTGCGTGCTGCTGGATGATGCCATGCACCGCAGCCAGGCCCAAGCCCAGGCCCTCGCCCACATCCTTGGTGGTGAAAAAAGGCTCGAACAGCCGCCCCAGCGTGGCATCGTCCATGCCGCAGCCGGTATCGGACACCGAAAGGCGCAGGAAATGCCCGCTCCGGGCTTCGCGGGACCGGCCCGCCAGATCCTCCGGGGTGAGGACGGCTTCCTCCAGCGCCAGCTTCAGGAGCCCGCCGGCGGGCATGGCATCGCGGGCGTTCAGGCAGAGGGCCACGAAGACCTGCTGCAGCATGCCCGCATCCGCCTCCACCCAGGGCAGGGGCCGGGGCGGTGGGAGTTCCACCTGGACGCTGGCGCCGGCCAGCTTCTGCAGCAGGCCCTGGTAGCCCGTGATCAGTTCCCGCAGGTCCAGCGGTTTGGCGTGCATGAACGACTGCGCGCTGTAGGCCAGCAACTGGCGGACGATTTCGGCCGCCCGCTGGCAGAGTTCTTCCAGATCCTTGATGGAGCTTTTTGTGTCCGGCGCCAGCGGCTCCAGCTCCATGGCGCTCAGGTTCAGCATCATCCCCGCCAGCAGGTTGTTGAACTGATGCGCCACGCCCCCGGCCACGTGGGTGATGCCTTCCATCTTATGCGCCTGCCGCAGGCTCTCCTCCATGCGGTGGCGGAGGGTCAGGTCGTGGATGATCATGCTGGACTTCCGGTCGCCTAGCGAGTCGCAAAAAATCGTGCTGGAGACCAGCGCGGGGAAACGGGAGCCATCCCCCCGCAGCAGGGTCAGCTCGGCGCTCAGCTGGCCTTTGGCCTCGCGCTCCGCGAGCGCCGCGGCGAGCCGGGGGTCCGCCGGATCCGCCAGCTCCTCGCGCCGGGCCCGGCAAAGCTCCGCCTCGGACCGCCCAAAGAGCCGGCACGCCGCGGGGTTCGCCGCCAGCACCCCACCGCCGGGACGGGTGAGCAGGATCCCGTCCTGGCTGTGCTCGAACAGCAGGCGGAAACGCTCCTCGCTCTCGCGCAGCCGGGCGTTCACGAGGCGCAGTTCGGTCAAATCCGCAAAACGCGCGCAAGCGATCAGGATCGCCCGCTCGAGATCCCCCAGCCGGGGCGGCTTCACCAGGTAGGCCCCCACGCCCAGGTGGCAGGCCTGCGCCAGCAGCTCGGGCGATTCGTGCGCCGTCAGGAGGATCACTGGCGCGGGGCAGCTGGCCATGATCTCCCGGGCGGCCCGCAGGCCGGCCTCGCGATCCTCCTGGCCCGTGACCGGGTCGGGCATCACGACGTCCAGCAGGATGGCGTCCGGCCGCACCCGGCCGGCCAGCTCTACGGCCTCCCGGGCGTGGTAGGCCCGGCCGGCCACCTGGTGGCCCGCCTCCGTGAGCAGGATGGCCACCAGTTCGTTGATCGCGGCGTCATCCTCGGCGATGAGGATGCGCAAGGGCTTGGTAGTTGGCATGATTGGTTCTTTCCCCAGGTTGATGGTTCTCAAATTGTTTCCAGTGGTTCTGCGCCTGGCCTGGCGGCGGGCGCCAGGTTGAAACCGAGGATCACCCGGGCGCCATTTTCGTTGGCCAGCTCCAGCCGGCTTTGCGGCTGGCTGCGCAGCGTGCCGCGGATGAGCTTCAAGCCCACCCCCTCCCGCCGCCCCGCCAGCACTTCCTCCGGCCAGCCGGCGCCGTTGTCCCGGTAGGTGAGCGTGAGCACGGCGATCTCCGCTTCCGCCGGCGCGATGGCCAGGCCGATCTGGATGCGCCCCTCCGGGCGCCCGGGGAAAGCGTATTTCACGCTGTTGGTGACCAGCTCGTTGAGGATCAGCGCCAGGGTGGTCGCCTGGCGGGGGGAAATCTTCCGCCGGCGCGCCGCCGGAGGCTCAAACCCGATCTCCGTGGCCAGCCGGTCCCGGATGGGCGAGCTGGCCACCGCCCCGGCCAGGATGAGGCGCAGGATCTCCCCGATCTCCACCGGCGTCCAGTTGCAGCGCGTCAAAAGCCCATGCACCGCCAGCATGCCCGAGATGCGCTCCTCCAGGCTGGCCAGGGCGGCCGCCGCGTCCCGCCCTTGCGGGCCGCTGAGCTGGCGCTCCATCTGGATGATGCCCAGGATGCTGACCAGGTTGTTTTTCACCCGGTGGTTCACCTCGTTCAGGAGATCGGCGCGGATCTGCGCTTCCTGCCGGGCCTGCTCATACAGGCGCTGCCGCTCCGCCTCCCCCCGCTTCTGGTCCGTGATATCCTGGAAGGAGCCTTGGACCTGCACAATCGCGCCGTCCGCCCCCCGGATGGCCTCCCCCAGCGTGCGCACCCACACCCGCTGGCCCTGGGCGGTGATGATTTCCAGCTCCTCGTCATAAGGGGCGCCCTCCCGGGCGCAGGCGGTGAACACCTGGGTGATCCGCTCCCGCCACTCGGGGGCGTAGAAGCTGATTCCTTCCTCCACGGACGGCGCGTAGCCCGGCTCTTTCCCGTGGAGGCACGCCACCTCGTCCGACCAGACCACGCGCCCTTCCGCGAGGTTCACGCGCCACCCGCCAAAGCGGGCGGTGCGCCCGGCGGTCTTCAGCAAGGCCTCGCTCTCCCGCAGCGCCTCCAGGGCCTGCCGTTCCCGGGTCCGGGCCCGCACCGCGTGGATGATGCTCGAGCAGGCCGCCAGGAACGGCTCCAGAAACCCCGCCATTGTTTCGTCATACCCCCCCGGCCGGTTGGCGATGCCCGCCACCCCCACCAGCTCCCCGCCGAAGCGCAACGGCAGCCCCAGGAAGGTGTGGATCGCCGGGTGCCCCGCCGGCAGCCCGCCGGCCCGCGGATCGTGCGGGGCCTCGTTGGCGATCACCGGCGCCCCGGTGGTGGCCGGCAGGCCGGCCAGGTTCTTCAGGTTCCGGAACTCGAAGTGCCGGGCCGCGATCTGCTCGTAGAGCTTCCGGGTCTCCTCGTTCCAGGCGATGTTCGAAAGCGCCAGGTTGAGCTTGTAGGGGGCCCCCTGCTCGTCCCGCAGCACCTCGTCCAGGAAGCCGAACTCGCTGTGGGTGAGCGACAGGAGCGTTTTCAGCAGGAAATCGAAAGGCGCCTGCGCGTTTCCCGATTCGAGATAGGAGCAAAGCGCCAGCCGGACTGATTCCAGCAGCTGGGTGGTCCGGCGCATCCCCTCCTCCGCCCGCTTGCGCTCCGTGATGTCCCGCGCCGCCGCGAACACGCCCATCACCCGGCCCGTTTCGTCCCGGTAGGTGGCGGCGTTGTAGAGCACGGAGATCGTCGTCCCCTCCCGGTGCCGGAGCTCGAGCGGGAAATTGGTCACACTGCCGGTGGAAAAAACCTGCATGAAAACCGCCCGCGCTTTTTCCGGCAGGGTGAAATAATCGGCGAAATCCGAGCCGGTCAATTCCTCGCGGGCGAAGCCGGTGGCCAATTCCGTGGCGTGGTTCACATCCGTGATCCGCCCCTCCGGGCTGATGGCCATCAGGGGGTCCAGGCTGGCCTCGATCAGGCGGCGGTGGTAGGCCGCCGCCCGCTTCACCGCCTCCTCCGCCCGCTTGTGCCGGGTGATGTCCAGCTGCAGCCAGAACACCTCTTTCCGGCGCCCCACCTCCATGAATTCCGTGGAGACCAGGTAATCCCGCTGGGTGCCGTCCGGGTGGCGCGCCTGCATCTCCACGTTCCGGAGCGTGCCGGCCTGCCCGGTGTCCAGCCGGCTCTCCGCCCCGGGCGCCGGCTGGATCACAATGCCCAGCTCCGCGGCCGTCTTGCCGATGGCTTCCTCCTGGCGGTGGAGGCCGAGGTTGGCCAGGTGTGCCGGGTTGAGATCCACGATGCGGCGGTCCTCCCAATTGATCAGGCACATCCCCACCGGGCTGGCGGCGAAAGCGGCGGCAAACCGCTGCTGGGTCTCGCGGCGCAAATCCTCCGCCTGCCAGCGCGCCAGGGGCGCCGCCAGCTGGCCGGCCAGCCATTCCAGCTGGCTGAGCAGGGGGGCGGTGAAGCGCCCGGGCTGCCGGCTGTTGCACTGCAGCAGGCCGAAGGTCTCCCCGGCGGTGTGGATCCGGATGAGCGCCACGGATTCATACCCCTCGCCGTTGCACCGGTTGCGGGTGCGGGCCTGCCGGTCCGCCTCCGTCGTGCTGGCCAGCAGCCGGGTGGTGCCATTCGACCAGAAGCTTCCGTGGGCGGTGAAAAACGGCTGGGACGGATCGAACCGCCCGCACAAGATGTTGCCGCACATGCAATCCAGCACCGGGTTCCCCTGGCGGTCCCGCAGGGTCTGCCCGCGGGCATCCCGGGCGCATAGCTGGTTTTCGGCCAGCACAAACTCTTTGGCAAATCCCAGCGTCTCATAATAGGGATAATCATCGCCTTCCTTCAGGCGGATGCCCACCGCCTCGCACCCTGTCCAGCGCCGCGCCAGATCCATTACGGCCTGCATCAAGTCCTGGCGGTTGCGGCAGGTGTTGATCAGCTCCAGCACCTCCAGGGAGCGCTCGCGCTCCGCCAAAAGCCCCTGCTTTTCCCGCATCTGCCGCCGGGTTTCGTGGGTGAGGCTGAACAGGATGCCCAGGATCGCAAACACCAGCGCCGAATACAGGCTGGCCGCGTCTTGCGCGATGAATGAGCCATGGTAGGGGATGAAGAAATAAATGCCCAGCGGCAGGGCGATGAGGGTGGCCAGCAGCCCGCCGCGCAGGCCGCCGAGGCGCGCGCCCAAAAACACCGCCGGGTAAAAAAGGAACCACGCCAGCGGCTCGATCTGCACCCAGAACCAGCCTTGCAGCAGGCAGGCCGCTACTGGCAAAAGGGCGGCCACCAAAGTCCGCAGTTTTGTGCCTTCCATCGGCATGCCCCTATCATGCCACGAAAGCGGGGGCCCTGCCAGCCGAAAAACGGGTAACTTTCCGTGCCGAACCGGCCAGGGGAATCAACGGCCCTTTTTCAGCCACATCCGCTCGATTTGCTCGAGGGATTTGCCCTTGGTCTCCGGGACGAACCGCCAGACGAACAGGATCTCCACGACGCAGAAGATGCCGTAGAGCCAGAACGGGAAGCCCTGGTGGAACTGGTCCGCCAGCCACTGGTTCTTCACCATCATCGGGTAGGTCTGCGAAACCACGAAATCCGCGATCCACAGGCAGAACGTGGCCAGCCCCAGCGCACGCCCGCGGATGCGCGTGGGGAAGATCTCCGAGAGGATGACCCAGGTGACCGGCCCCAGGGAGAGCGCGAAGCAGGCGATGTAGCCGAGGATGAACAGGAGCATCCACAGCCCCGTCTTCTGCGCGTAGGCCGCGCACCCCATCCCGAACAGGCACAGGCCCATGCCCGCCGAGCCGATGATCATCAGCGGCCGGCGCCCGAGGCGGTCCACGGTGTAGATCGCCACCACCGTGAAGAGCAGGTTCACCCCGCCCACCGTGATGGTTTCCAGCAGGGCGGCGCTGGTGCCGGAGCCCATTTTTTTGAAGATTTCAGGGGCGAAATAGAGGAACACATTGATCCCCGTGATCTGCTGCAGCACCGCCAGGGCGATGCCGATCACCAGCACCGGCCGCAGGCCCGGCTGCAGCAGCTGCGTCAGGCTCCCGCTCTCGCTGGCGATGCTGGCCTCGATGGCCGCCAGCTCCGCCCGCCCGGCCTCCGGGCCATTCACGCGGGTGAGGATGGCCAGGGCCTCCTGCCGCCGGTTCTTTTCCGTAAGCCACCGCGGGCTCTCCGGCACCGGGATCAGCAGCGCCAGGAACAGCAGCGCCGGCACCACGCCCGAGCCGAACATCCACCGCCAGCCGAAGTCGATGTTCCACTGCTCGTCCCCCAGGCCCGCGATGTGGTAATTGACGAAATAGATGATCAGCATCCCGGTGACGATCGCCAGCTGGTTCACCGACACCATCGTGCCCCGGATCCGCGCCGGGGCGATCTCCGCGATGTACATCGGCGAGGCCATCGAGGCCGCCCCGATGCCGATGCCCCCGATGATGCGGAATACCACGAACCAGCTCAGGCTGGGCGGCAGCGCCGTGCCCACGCCCGAGACGGCGAACAGCACCGCCGAGAAGATCAGCAGCTTCTTGCGGCCCAGCCAGTCGCTGAACACCCCGGAGAGCGCCACCCCGAAGGCGCACCCCAGCAGGACGCAGGACGCCATCCAGCCCTCCCAGGCCGGGCTCAGCGCGAATTTTTTCTGCAGGAATCCGACCGCCCCGGCGATCACCGCCGTGTCGTAGCCGAATAACAAGCCGCCCAGCGTGGCCACCAGGCACACCAGCACCAGGTATGTCGTATTGCCCGATTGTGATTTCATGAATGCGCCAAGGTTTACCAGAGGCGCCGCCACTTTGCACCCGAAATCTGCGCCGCGCGCCAAATAGGCGCCGCCAAACAGGTTGCCTTCGCTCCCGGCCGGGCAAACTGGGCCTGGCTTGGAATTCGACCGCGTCAGGTCCGCCTCGTTACCTCGGCGGCTACCCGCGGTGGATTTACGCCTGCAACGGCGGTGTATGTCCCCCCCCAACGCGGGTAGCCGCCGACAGGCGGAGGCGGACCCGGACCGGGCGGGTGCCTATGCGGCAGGAATGGCGGGTGCCGGTTCTTGGGCAAACTGGGCCTGGGTTGGAATTCGCCCGCGTCAGGTCCGCCTCGTTACCTCGGCGGCTGCCCGCGTTGGATTTGCGCCTGCAACGGCGGTGTATCAGGGCGATTTTCTGCAGGCATCCACCGGAAGCAATTTGGCTTCAGCGGCTGGAATCCCCATACAGCAGCCGCTGGGGCAGATCCTGGATGGTGGCTTTGCGGTCCTTGTAGGTGATCAGGTAGAGCCGGTCGAAATCGCTGGATTTCATTTTGCGGGCGGGGCTGGGGGCCCCCAGGGCGGTGATCAATTCGGGGATGTATTCATGGGTCCAGCACACCACGATGGTTTTGCCCTGGTAGCTGCGCTGGCGCAAAATAAAATCCGCCAGGGCTTCCACTTCCTTGTTCGTAAAGGAGCTCCAGACGGGCTGGTTCAAATGTTTGCCCAGCGGCGCCAGGGTTTCCATGGAGCGGAAGCTGTGGGTGGCCTTCTGGGCGCCGGAGGCGAACAGCGCCACCGGCAGGCCATTGGTGAGCAATTCGGGGGTTTCGGTCAGGTACGGCACCAGCGCCCGCGCCCGCTCCCGGCCCTTGAGGGAGAGGTGGTTGTCCGCCGGATCTTTGCCTTTTTCGGCATGCCGGAGGAGGATGATCTGGCGCGGTTGGGCGGCGGCCGCCAGCGCGCTGAGCCACAGCGCCAGGCAGCCCAGCCAGCAGGTCGGAGCGAACAGTTTCATGGCCTTCATAGCGGGCAGATTGCCGGAATTAAATACCCGCCGGGCGGGCGCGGCGCAAGTCACGATTGGCGGGCGTCGAGGAAAGCCCGCAGTTCCTGGGCCATTTTGCCCCCGAACCCGGGGACTGCGGCGATGTCCTCCACGGCGGCGGCGCGCAGGCGCTGCACGGAGCCGAAGTGCCGCAGCAGGGCGGTTTTGCGGGCGCCGCCGATGCCCGGGAACTCATCCAGCAGGCTCTCGGAAATTTTTTTCAGCCGCAGCTGGGCGTTGAAGGTGTTGGCGAAGCGGTGCGATTCGTCCCGCACCCGCTGCAGGAGCTTGAGCGCCTGGGAATCGGCGGGCAGCCGCAGGGGCGCCGCCTGGCCGGGCCGGTGGATCTCCTCGAACTCCTTGGCCAGGCCGATGATGGGCAGCTGGCTCAGGCCCAGCCTGGCCAGCTCCGCGCAGGCCGCCCCCAGCTGGCCCTTGCCGCCGTCAATGAGGATCAAGTCCGGCAGCCGCGCGGCGGGAGCCTCGACTGCTTCCTCCGGTTCCACCGCTTCCGCCTCCGGAGCGGAGGGGGATTCGGCCCCGCCGGCCGCCGGCTCCCGTTCCCCTGCCCCCGGACCGGGCGCCTGGGTTTCCCGCAGCAGGCGGGTGTAGCGGCGGCGGATGGTTTCGGCCATGCAGGCGAAATCGTCCTGCGTGAGCACGGTTTTCATCTTGAAGCGCCGGTAGTTTTGGCGATCCGGGCGGCCGTTGCGGAAGCTCACCATGGAGGCCACCATGAAGGTGCCGCTGATGTTGGAGATATCGAAGCCCTCGATCCGCTCCGGCGGGCCGGGCAATTGCAGCACCTCGCGCAGCTCCGCCAGCTCCCGCGCGGGATCCAGGGATACCGGCAGGCTGTAGGGGATGCGCGCGAACTTGCCGGTTTTCTGCGTGGTGCGCCGCAGATCCGCCAGCATATCGCGGAGCTGCGCGGCCTTTTCAAAATCGAGCGCGGCCGCCGCTTTTTTCATGTCCGCCTCCAGGTGCTCCTGCAGCTCGGCGCACTGCCCGTCCATGAAATCGCAGGCGGATTGCACCTGCGTTTTGTATTGCTCCGGCGTCACATTCCCGATGCACGGGGCGGTGCAGAACTTCAGGTGGGCATACATGCAGTGGGTATAATCCGCCTCCCCCGGGGTCAGCACCCGGCAGCCCCGCAGCGAGTACTCCCGCCGCGCCAGGTCCAGCGTCCGGCGCGCCGCGGCGGAATCGGCAAACGGCCCGAAATACCGCGCCCCGTCCTCTGTCTGCAGCCGCGTCATCGTGAACCGCGGGATCGGGTCGTGCAGATTGACCTTGATGAGCAGGAACCGTTTGTCGTCGCGGAAGCTGATGTTGTAGCGGGGGCGGAACTCCTTGATGAGCTTGCCCTCGAGCAGGAGCGATTCCGGCTCCGAGCGCACCGTGTGGACGTCGAAATCGTGAATCGCGTCCACCAGCGCGTTGAACTTCAGATCCCAGCCCTGGCGCCGCGAGGGGTGAAAGTACTGGCTCACCCGTTTGCGCAGATCCCGCGCCTTGCCCACGTAGATGACCGTCCCAAACCGGTCTTTCATGAGGTAAACGCCCGGCTTGTGGGGCACCTGGCTTAATTTATTGCGGATGTGTTCGGTGGCAGGCATGCGCCGGGGGGGGTCGCGCCGGATCCGGCCAGCTCACGGGCTTTTCTTGATGCTCAGGCTTTCCCGGATCATCTGCTCGACCTCGGCCATGGTTTTGCCGGTGCTGGAGCTCAACGCCGCCGCATACCCGCTGACATACGCGGTGGCGGTGGAGGTGCCGGTGACCAGGTACGCCTGGTTGTTGAAATACACCAGGCTGGTCCCGGGCGCCATGGCGTCCACGTAGTCCCCCCGGTTGGCGTAAGACGCCAGCTGGCCTTTGCGGTCCCCGGCGGTGACCGAGATCACCTCCGGGTAGGCCGCCGGATACCTCGGCTGCGTGGACGACTCATTGCCCGCCGCCGCCACCAGGACGATCCCCTGCTGGTGCGCCTCGGCCACGATTTTTTTCAGCAGCGGGCTGTCCCCCTCCCCACCCAGGCTCAAATTGATGATTTTCGCCCCGCCTTCGGCGGCCGACCAGATGCCCCGGGCCACGTCAAACGTGCTGGTCTCCTCGCTGTTCCCGTAAACATCCACCGGCAGGATCCGCACCGGCATCGTCTCCTTGCCCGGGGAGGTCTGCGACATGGATTTCAGGATCGTTTCCGCCATCGAGGTGCCGTGGGAGGGCGAGGCGGGGTCGGTGGCGCTGTTGCCCGCCACGGATACGGAGGGCAGCAGGTAATCCCCAATGCGGGCGCCCTGGGCTTGCACGGCGGTGTCGATCAGGCCGATCACCAGCTGGTTCGGATTGGCCGGCCCGGCGGGCTTCAAGTTCAAGCCCGGCAGGGAGCTCAGGGCCACCGGGTCCATCTGGGTGGGCCGGGTGAACACCCGGTTGTTCTCCACGCTGGCCACCTCCTCCTGGCCGGCCAGCGTTTCCCGGGCCGCATGGGCGGCCTCCTCGCTGGTGAACCGCAGCCGGTAAACACCTTGTTTGCCGGCCTCCCCGGTCAATTGCGCGCCCAGGGATTTGGCCAGCTCCTGCGCGCTGAGCTTGGAGCCCGGCTTCAAGGCCACCAGCAATTCGTTGCCGATCACCGATTTATCCCCGCTTTTCACCGGGTTTTTGACCAGCTGCGTGGCCTCGTGGACCGACGTGCGGAAGACATACAGCTTGGCGCCCGATCCTCCCGCCGGCAGCAAGGCGTAATTCAGGTTCCCCAGCAGCATCCCCAACGCCTGGCTGACCGACAAGTTCTTGAATTTGGCCTGGATCTCCAGGTGCGCCTCCGGGTCCACATACACCTGCCAGCGGGTTTCCGCGGTGATCCGCTCCAGCACCTGGCTTAAATCCCAGGACTGGATGTCGGCGCTGACCCGGGAATCCTTCCACGAAAGATAATTCGTGCCGGCCCCGTGGCCGAGGGGGGCTGCCAGCAGCCAGGCCAAGGCCAGCCAGAACCCCCAGACGGGCGGTGGGAAATGTGGTTGGCGGCCACCCCGGCGATGGCCCGGTGGCGCGGCTGGGCTGGCTTGCGTCGCTTTTTCCATGGTTTGCATGATGTTGCCTGAATCGGACAATCTCCCCGTAATCTACGCCAACATAAACACTGCCGCGAACCAAAAGTTCCAGACCGGCGCCGCCGGGGAGCCAGCGAAGCCGCCGTTTTAGAAAACTGCCCGCGGGATTTGCGCCGGGCCAGCTGCGGCTGCCGCAGCAGCGGAATACCCTCGCTTTCTTACCGGATCACACTAAAGAACCGTAACGGCGCCTCAGACAGCGCCTCCATGTCTGAGCTGGGCGCATCGATCGGGCTCCACGGTCCTTGCAGAGCAGGCGCCCATTGATACAAAGGATCCGCCGGGTCCAATCCATCCGGTCCCCGGCTGACGGCAAAGAGGGTGCCATCAAGGCAAAAAGCCAGTCCGGTTGCACCCCCCAGCCCCTTCAGCGGCTGCGTTCCTTGCCAAACCGCAACCGGCAAATCCGTGGGCTATCCGGCAAATCCGTTTTGGCTCAACCAGCCCCAGTTTTTTTTGGCCCGGGACTTGCAAAAACCGAATGTTGTGCGACGGTGTTCCGGTGGTCGGCAACGCGTGTTTATGCCCCTTCCCTGGCGCCAGCAGTTGCGTGTGGGAAGCAGTGGCCGGCCGCCTTGACTGATTTTTCAGGAACCAGAAAATCCTGCTGCAATTAATCAAACCACATGGGGACGCACTGATCGCAGGTGCTGCCCAAAAAGCTGCGCGACGATTCGTGAGGCTTGGGGCCGGTTCGCGTTGGTGGCCGGGGTGGCTTGAACGTTCCAAGCCGTGTGGATTGAGGTTTGATGGAGCGGGTTTTCCTGAATGATTCAGCCATAAAAGCCATTGATGAAAAAACTCCAAACCAGAACCCCAAAAATGAACATTATGAATAATAATCCAAGAAATCAGCGCTGGTGGTGGTGCCTCCTGCTGGCCCAGGCGCTCGGCTCCACCGGCTTCGCCCAGCGGGAACTCCGGACCTGGGTCTCGCTGGATGGCGTTTCCCGGGCGGGAACCGCCCCTACCATCGAGGTGACGGGAGCCAAATCCAACCTGACCACGCTCAAGATCTCCGTGCCCGGGATGTGGCAAACGGTGACCAAATACGGGCAGAGCAGCTTCACCCAGCTGGAAGTGCCCGCGCCCCGCCTGACGGGCAAAGGCTTTGCGCAGAAATTAGGCGAGCGCTCCTGGTTCGATTTTCCCGCCCAGACCAAGCTCAGCCTGAGGCCGTTGAGCCTCTTCCAGGAATCTCCTTCCGCGGTCAGCGTGTTCCAGCCGCGGATCACCGAGAGCGTCGCCCGCAACCTGGAGACCAACAAACTGCCCACCACCGAGATCCAGCTCCGGGAGTTAAAGCTGGATCCCGCGGGCGCGCGGCCGGGCATCCCCACGCTGCGCGGGCTCCTGGCGGTCTCCCGCAAAACCAGCGCCAGCGACCTGAAGCTCAACACCCTCTCCCGGGGGGCCAAACTGCTGAAGCTGAACTATCCGCTCCTGCCGGCGGGCTATGAGGAGACCGACACTTTGATCCGCCTGGGCATCAAGGTGCCCAGCCTGATCGACGAAACCTTTTATGCCAAGCTCACCACCCCCTACCGGGGGGTGCAGAGCGATTTCTCCACCGTGAGCGGCATCGGCGCGTTTGCCACTTCCGAGCTGCGGCTGCCCGTGGTGGAGGTGGTGGATACCAACTCCATCTCCATCATCACGAACCTCGTGATTGAGATCAGCCACCTGCAGGGAACCGAGGATTTTGCCTGCCCGATTCCCTGGGATGTCTGGGATAGCCTGCCGCCCTTCATAAACGGCTCCGCGCTGCGCGACTCACTCACCACGAAGGGCATTGCCATCGAATCCTCCCGCAGCGCCCATTACCTGATCCTGACCCCGCAGAGCTTGCGCTCCGAGCTGACCACCTTCGCCCTCTGGAAGCAGTCCAAGGGGCTCAACGTGGATATCGCCACCGTGGGCAATACGGCTTCCGACGATGTCGCCGCCAACTGGTCATCGATCGATGCCTACATTGAAAGGTATTTCCATGAACATTATTGCAACGGGGTTTATGTGCTGCTGGTGGGGGACGTGAACTTGATCCCCTCCGGCCGCAGCACCCGGGTGACCGCGGATCCATACGGATCGAACTCGGATTCCGACCATGTTTACGAGGTGCTCGGCAACGATCTCTTCGCCAGCCTGTATGTCGGGCGCCTGGCAGTGGCCAACGCCACCCAGCTGCGGGCGCAGCTGAACAAGATCCTTTCCTATGAGAAGGATCCCGCGGGCGGATCCTGGCCGCTCCGCACCACCCTGGCGGCCAACAGCCAGAATGATGATGGCTCGTTCGGGGTCAGCTCCTCCTGGCCTTCCAAGTACGCCGCCGCCGTCAACGCCATCGCCAATTATGGCGGATACTCCTCGCCGCCCGCCTTCACCGTGCGCCATGCAGGCGCTTCCTCCGCCTCCGGCATCCGGGCGGTGAACGCCGACATCGTCACCGACATCCTCGCTGGCCGCGGGCATGTGCTTTATCGCGGCCATGGCGACCAGGACAGCTGGACCTATGGCTGGGATGGCTCCAACAGCTCGACCGGCTCTCCGTTTTCCGAAGCCACCCACATTCCCAAATGCACGAACTCCGCCTACCCGATCGTTTATGCCATCGCCTGCCAGAACTCCGTTTTGCAGAATGGCACCTCCATCGCCAAAGCCTGGATGAACCAGAGCAACGGCGGGGCGGTGGCCCATTTCGGCGCCAGCGCCAACTCCAACACTGCGGAAAACCACGAGCGCGCCAAAGGGATTTTCCGGGCCATATACGAGAGCGGCTATACCCGCCTCGGCCCGGCGCTGGCCGCCGCTGAAGCCTATTCCTACCTGGCCGTGGGCGGGGGCGGGGGCTGGGAGAACAACACCTTCTGCTACCTGCTGCTCGGCGATCCGGAAATGACCATCCGCCGCCAGGCCGTCGCCTTCAAGCTATCCACCATTCCCAATCTCAGCGAACTGCTGACGGGCACCCTCATCACCATCCAGAACCAGGAGGGCCAAATTGTCAGCAATTCCTTCGTCAACGTGCATTTGCTGGATGGCACGCGGGTCAACGGCATGACCGGTCCAGATGGCAGCCTCCTGGTGCCCAAGGTCAGCACCAGCCAGATCCTGCACGTGGATATCAATGCCGATGGTTACGCCGCCAACGACCAGGCTTTTGTCTGGATCGACAACACCTCGTTTGACCGCACCGGAGCTTTCACCCTGCGCATCGTGGGTGAAGCGGGTGAATACCAGGTCCAGGCTTCGGAAGACCTGGCCGCGTGGAAAACCCTCGCCACCGTGACCTTGAAAACCGGCACTTACCAATACACGGACCAAACCGCTTTGAAGGTCCGCAGCAAATATTACCGGGCGGTTAAAATCCGGTAATCCCCTGGTCTGCCGGAGGCCCGATGACGCCATGGTTGATATCCAACCTGGCCCGATGGTATAGGGTTTGACGGCGGAAGTGAGCCTGAACAGGCGGGAAAGTGATGCTTTCCCGCCTGTTCCATTTGCGCCCGGCACGAATCCGAGGCGGTGGGGTGCGCGCAATTGGCTGGGATGGAAATAAGGGCGGAAAACAAGACTATTGATGGTTTCCATCCCTTCCATTAAAATTCCCCAACCAACCAATTATGATGAAGACCATTGCCATCCGCAAACTCAGCGCCCTGGCCTCAATCTTTTGCCTGGCTCTTTCGGCCTCAGCCCAGCACCGGGTAAGAACCGAATTAGCCATTCCCGATATTCCGGGCTATCTGACCTTGAAATGCGACTTTCACATGCACACCGTTTTTTCCGACGGCTTGGTATGGCCGACGGTTCGCGTGGAGGAAGCCTGGCGCCAGGGATTGGATGCCATCGCCATCACCGACCATGTGGAATACCATCCGTATCGGACGGATGTGTCCACCAACCTGGTTCGCTCCTATGAAATAGCCAGGGCCACCGCCGATTCCTTGGGGATGATCCTGATCCCCAGCGCTGAAATCACCCGGGCCGAGCCTCCGGGACACCTCAATGCGCTTTTTTTAACCAATCAAAGCAAATTGGTCACTGCGGATTACCGCGAAGAGGTGAAAATCGCCGCGCAGCAAGGCGCTTTTCTCTTCTGGTGCCATCCCGGTTGGAAACAGCCCAACGGGCGCTCGGTGTGGTATCCAGAACAGGACGAGTTTCAGGCCGCCGGTTTCCTCCGCGGATTGGAGATTGTGAATGGCAGCGATTATGACCCGGTAGTTCACCAGTGGTGCCTGGATAAGAATCTCACCCTGGTTGGCAACTCGGATGTGCATGACCCGATCGACATGGTTTATGAGCGTGCCCAAGGCGAATTGCGGCCCATGACCCTCGTTTTCGCCAGCGCCCGCCATCCTTCCTCCATCCGTGAAGCCTTGCTGGCTCACCGCACGGCGGTTTACAGCCAGAATACGGTTTACGGTGCCGCCCAATTCTTAAGTCCGTTGTTTTCCGGTTCGGTCGAGGTGAAGAATCCGGCCGTCAGCATCAAAGGCAAAGGCCGGATTTACCTCCAGGTAAGCAACCACAGCGTCCTTGATTTTGAACTCAAGCCAGCGGGAAAAGTGGAAGGGGTTGCCCTGCCGGCCAAATTCCTTCTGCCGGCCGGTAAAACCGCCCTGCTCAGCCTCCAAGGAACCGCCACCACCCTGAGCGGTTCCCAACGCCTCCAACTGCCGTTTTTGGTCGATAACCTTAAAGTGGCTCCCAACCAGCCTTTGAAAGTGGATTTGGAGGTTCTGGTGGCCTTCATTCCAGTCGAAACCAAATGATCCCGCTGCCGGGAGGCGGTTGTTAAGCGGATCTTTCCAGCCGAAAAAAGGCGATAGCGCCAGGGTCGGCAAACGCGAGATTCACAGGTTTCATAATGATCAATGTCATAGGATCTTATGCTTATGAAAATACCGGCTTAAGTTTTTCCGGATTCAGCCGATATATACACGAATCAAGTTGGACTGCCTGCCAACTGAGAGAGAAAAATGAACATAGAAAACATAAACCGAACTGCCGGAACCGATTGGACAACCTCCAAGGCGGGTTCCAAAACGCAGGGCACGGCGAATGCGGACCGTTCCTCTTTTGAGGCTTCGGAAACCATCGCGCGTGCTTTTAAAGAAAACCTGGAGATCAGACCGGAAAAAGTAGCCATGGCCCGGCAACTGCTGAATGCCTCGGCCTATCCCTCTCCCAGCATCATACAATCGGTCAGCCAATTGCTGGCGGAGAAACTGGCTAGTCCCGCGTAGCGGAAAAATTTGGCCTGGCTGTAAGTTTACCCAGGCCTCCAGGTTAAGTAACCAACTTACACACGGCCGGCCCGGCAGGTTTATACCTGTCGGCCCGGCCTTTTTTCAGACCGGCTGAATTACTCGTGCCGCAAAGCTTCCACGGGATCCATGTTGGCGGCGCGCATGGCAGGGTAGATGCCGAAGACAATTCCGACGATCGCGGAGATGGAAAAAGCAATGATGGGCGACCACGGGGTGACAATGGTGACCATTTTGGAGAACAATTCCACAAAGTAGGGGATGGCCACCCCCAAGGCCACCCCGATCAAACCACCGGCCCCGGAGAGCATGACGGTTTCAACCAGGAACTGCGTGACGATATCGCGTTTCTTCGCCCCCAAGGCCCGGCGGATGCCGATTTCCCGGGTGCGCTCGGTGACGCTGGCCAGCATGATGTTCATGATGCCGATGCCGCCGACGAGGAGTGAGATGGCGGCAATGGAGCCGAGGACGATGTTGAAGATCTGCTTGGTGCGTTCGGCCTGTTTGAGCATTTCCAAAGGCACGATCATTTTATAATCGTCTTTTTTGTGATTCCGCTCCAGCAAGGCTTTGATGGCTTGGGCCACCGGAATGACTTCATCCCGGTTGGACACCTTGATCGTGACTTCGTGGAGGGCGACCTTTTCGATTTCCCGGCTGGCGCCACGCTGTTTGACGATGGTTTCTCCGAAGCGGCCCTTGGCGGTGGTGAGGGGGATGAACATGCGATTGAGGGCGCTGGCGTTTTTATCGGTGGATTCCGCCTGCTTGCTTTTGGCCCGCGCCTGCATGATGCCCACCACGCGGTAGTAATTGCCGCCCACCCGAACCGTCTTGCCAATGGGGCTTTCGAGCGGGAATAGCTTGGGAATCATTTCCGCTCCCAGCACACAGACATTGATCAGGGATTCCATCTCGTCATCGGTAAAAAAGCGCCCTTGGGCCACGGGATGATTGCGCATTTCCGGATACCAGGGGACGGTGCCCATAATTTCGCAATCCACCCGGCGCGTGATATTCCAGGCGTAATCCCGGATGATCCGTCCGGGAACGACCACGGTGACCCGCGGGATAGTCAGCCGGATGCGTTTGACATCCGGGTACGTCAGGCCGTATTCGACGGCAGAGCTTTGATTGCCCGTGACCCGTTGCTCCTCGGGGGGTTTGACGCTATTGAGGATGATATTCTGGCTGCCGAGGTTTTTGATCTGCTCCTGGGCTTCATAACTGGCGCCCTCGCCGATGGCGAGCATGGCGATGACCGAGCAAACGCCAAACACGATGCCCAGCGCCGTCAATAAGGAACGCAGCCGGTGCTGCCAGAGGCTCTTGATCCCCACCCGGATCGCCCGCTGCAAACGGAACCAAGTGATGCTCAAGCCGGTGGGTTTAAATTGCATCCCCGTTCGGGGAGTCGGCTTGGGAATGGATGAATCCGGCATGGCAAATTGAAATTACTGGGTTCTTGCGGCAGCGGGCTCCCGCAGGCGAAGATCTTTTTCCACCAAGCCATCGCGGATCCGGATATTGCGGGTGCCCCGGCGGGCTATGTCGTCGTCGTGGGTTACCATGATCAAGGTTTTTCCCTGCCAGTGCAGTTCATCGAAGACGCTCAATATTTCGGTGCCGGAGGTGGAGTCCAGGTTGCCCGTAGGCTCGTCGGCCAGGATTACCAGGGGATCATTGACCAAGGCCCGGGCGATGGCCACCCGCTGCTGCTGGCCACCGGATAGTTCCGATGGCTTATGCCCCACCCGGGATGCAAGCCCGACGCGGCGGGCCAATTCCATGGCGGCGGCCCGGCTTTCGGACTCCGGCCAGCCCTGATAATATAAGGGGATCTCGATGTTTTCCAGCACGGTCAATTGCTGGATCAGGTTGTAGGATTGGAATATGAAACCGAGGCGGGCGCCGCGCACCGCGGATAATTCGTCGTCATCCATGGTGGAAACATCCTGTTCCCCAAGATAATAACGGCCCTGGCTGGGCCGGTCCAGGCAGCCGAGGAGGTTCAGCAAGGTCGATTTCCCACAGCCGGAAGGCCCCATGATGGTGACATACTCGCCAGGCTTGATATCGATGGAAACCCCCCGCAGAGCTTCCACAGTTACAGGCCCCATCTGGTAGGTTTTGCGCACCTCCTCGAGCCGCACGATGGATTTTACACCCATGGTCAGCTCCGGGATGACCGGTTGCCGGGGGCGGGGCCGGGGCCGCCGCCGCCTTCAGCGGGCCGATTCTTGCGGACGGGAGCGGCATCCGGGCCGGGAACCGCGGGGGCCTGTTTGGTGACGGGTTTGGCCACCTCATTCTCCTCGGCGGCGGGTTCACCGGATTCAGATTCGCTGCCCAAGGGCGCGCGCAGCAAGACATTCTCGCCCTCTTTGATGCCTTTTTTGATCTCGATGAATTCGTCGTTGAAATCGCCGATTTCCACCTCCCGCTGGTCGGTGGACCCCGCGCTGGCCACGTAGCAGTAGTGTTTGCCTTTCTGGGGAACCACTGCCTGGATGGGCACATACACCGCGTTGGGCAGCTCCTTGACGATGATTTCCACCTTGGCGCTCATGCCGGGCTTCAGCCAGGAGAAAAATCCCTCCACACTCACGCTGGTGATATAGACCTTCATGTCTGGATTCAGCCACCGGTTGCCGGAATCCGGCAGCACCGCCACCTTGATCACCTCACCCATCAGTTTTTCATCCGGAAAAGCGTCCACTTGGATGCGCGCCTTTAAGCCTTTGGCGATCTTTTTTATGTGGGATTCGTGGATCTTGACCCGCACCGCCATTTTGCTCATGTCGGGTATGGTGATAATGGATTGGCGTTCCCGCACCGTGGCGCCCTCCCGGATGGGCTCTTCGTTGCCCCAATGCCGGTCGTCGCTGGCTCCCCCATAAACCACCAAACCCGGTTTCAGGGCGCGGATCACGCAATTGGATTGCTGCTCATAAAGCTCCTGCAATTGCTCCCGGGCAATGCGGTAGGTGCCTTCTGCCGACTTCAACCGGGCGCGGGCTTGGGCCAGCTTGGATAAGGACTCCTTGCGGGTACGTTCCAGCATGCGCAAGGCCTCTTCAAATTTGGACACCCATTCCTCGGCCGCCCGGGGGAACTCGTATTTAATGAACAGATCCTTGGCCGTCCTGGCAGATTCCACTTTGACCCCTGAGCGTTTTACCGAAAGATCGTCACGGTCCAACTCGCTCTTGGCCACGAAATTGCTCTGGAACAGCCGTTTGGTGCCTTCATATTGGATGATGGCTTGGTTGAGCTCCTGGGTCGAAATCAATAGATCATCCTCCAATTTGCGCAGCGATTGTTTGGCGGAACCATCGCCCAGCAGTTCCATTTTGGCATATTTTGAGAAATCGACGTTGGCCAGGTTGATCCGGTTGGTGTCCAGCCCGGCGATGGGGGCGTTGGTTCTGGCCAAGGAGGCAATTTCCAAAGAAATGGGCTTGGTCAGGATGGGGACCACCGGGAAATTGGTTCCCATGATCATTGGGCGTACCCCTCCGGTTCCCTCCAGCACTCCCCCTTCGGCGGGCGGAACGCGCGGGCGCCGGGCGGAATCAGCGTTCCTTGTGCCAGGGTCACCAGGCCGGTTGCGGCCCCCTGGCTCGCCCATATTGTTGCCGCGGCCACCAGGAGCGCGATCCCGGCCTGGCCCGGTCGGTTCCAGGCGCGCTTCAGGCAAGCCCCCCTGGTTTTTCGCCAATTCCGCCATGCGTGGCATGTCGGGCATGGCGCCATTCTGAACCCTTGGGAAGGAGGCGGGCCCCCCTTCCTGCGGGAGGGTTGGCATGGTGGCCGAAAAACTCAGCTCCTCGGCGGTCCTTTCAAAATCGTTGGTGAAGGGTGCTTCATATAACTTGAGTTCCTTGATGATGTCCTCCGTGTTTTTATCGCCCAGGTATTTTTCAATATCCGACTTCGCGAAACGGGATTTCTGCTCGGAGGCTTTGATGTCGCTGAGGTTTTGGTTCAGCTGGATCTCGTAGGCCTGGCGGGCCTCGATAAGGGAGGAAACCGTGGACTGGAATTTCAATTCCTCAGTGGTGATGCGCTGTTTCAAATCCGATCCGTCCAGTTCCACCAGGACTTTGCCTTTGCCGATGTCCTCCTCGGTTACCAGATACCCTTCCTCCACGATGGTGAGGATCTTGGTCCCCTGGAAACCTTTGATCTGGCTGCGGATTTCCTGGGAGGCCAGCGATTCCAGGTTGCCCCCTTCCAGCACGGCAATCTGCAGCGGGCCGCGGCGGGCGGTAAACGTAGTCCCTTGGGAGGCGGTGGAAGACCGGCCGAAAAACCCATACCCCAGGGCGGCCAGCAGGATCAGACCGCCCCCGATCTTGAGCAGTGGATTCTTAATTAGATGGTTGGTGTTATTGTTTGACGACATCGGTGATTTCCTCCCATTGACCATTTTCTTTGATATTCAGAATACCCAGATCCCGCCAGAGGGTCAGCCGGCCGATCGTATGGCTCACCAAGGCGTCGTTGCGGGCGCTGAGCGCGGCGATGTTGTTCTGCTGGGCATTGACCTGCTCCTCGGAATTGCCCCGGCCGATCTCCGCCAGCATATCCTGCTCGTAAACCCGTTGGCGGCTGATTTCGAGGCCGATCTCACTGTTCCGGTAATTTTGCTGATACTGGTCCATCAGGCGCCAGCTATCCGATACTTCCAATTTGATCGAGTCGGCTTTCAGCTCGAGATCCCGCAAGGCCCGCTGGTAGGTGATCAAGGATTGGCGATAGGTATTGCGTTCGGATTTGCGGTCCAACGGCAGGTTCAAGTTAAACCCCGAACTCCATTGCACCTTGGTGAAGTCCAACTCCGGGAATCCAGTGCCCGGCTTGGAATCCGCGCTGGCCTGCAGCACCAGGTCCAGATCGGCCTTAAGGCCCTGTTTGGCCAGATCGATTTTGCGCGCCGCATCCTCGTATCGGTCGCGTTGGGTATAAAGATCCAGCCGGTTGATGAGCGCCACCCGGGTGGCGTCTTCGATGCTGACTTTGGGATGGATGATGGTCAACCTTTTCAACTCCTCGTCGTCCAGCACCAGCCGGGCATCGGCCGGCAGCCCCAGCTGGGTCTTGAAGGAGTCCATGCTTTGCTTATAGCTGCGCACCGAGTTGACCCAGCGGTTCTGCTGGGAGATCTGTTCCTGCTCCAGCCGCAGCAGATCCGATTTCTTGCGCTGATCGACATCCACAAACGCCCGCTGGCGCGCCGCATTCTTTTTGTAGGCCTGGAAGCCGTCGTAGTTGATCCGGGCAGCTTCCCGGCTGGCCAGGACCCGGAAATAGGCGCTGGTGATATCCACAATGTGGCGGCGGCGGAACTGGGAAAAATCGCGCAAGGCATACAGCAAGTTGCGCTCCCCCTGGGTCAGGTTTTCCATGGTGGCTTTGTAGCCCGCATTGCGCAAAAGAGGCTGGGTCAGGGTGGCGGCGATCCGGGATTGGCCTGCATTCTGGTTGCCGCCCAGGATGAAATGGGTGAAATCCGACGAGAAGTCGGTCGCAATCCGCGCGCCGGATCTCAGCAAGACATCCATTCCCACGTTGCCGCTCCCGGAGAATTTGGGGCTTTCAGTCAGCTGATTGATGTTCTGCTCCACGATTTCTTTTTGCCCGGACAGCTTGGCTGCATTGCCGCTGGAAAAGATGGGGGTAAATTTGTGCCGGATCAAAGTCAGGTTCAGCGCTTCCAAATACAGGGTTTCTTTTTGGGTCTGGTAGGTCCGGCTGTTTTTCACCGCAATTTCCAGGGCGCGGTTCAGGGGGAGCACCCGGGAGCCGACATCATTGGTGGCATATTCCCCCAGGAATGCGTCAATTTGGCTCACGGTGGGCAAATCATCCACCGTGATCACGACATTGGTTTCAATGGTGAAATTGCTCTCCAGGTTGGTCACCGCCGGGCTTTTTTCCTTGATGATTGCGTAAGCCTCCTTGTCCGCGGACTCCCGGTAATGTTTGGCGCTGCAACCGGCCAATAATACCGCCACACCCGCCAGAATTGCCACTCCGGCCTTAACCATTCCTTGGTGGCCTATCGTTGTTGTTTTTCTCATGCCAGTCATCAATCCGCTATTCTGACGTTTGTGAAAGCCAGTTCCATTAAAAAATCTTAAGGGAATCGCCTGTCAAAAGCAGGAAATGGGCCGGACCGTCGCCTCGACACTGCCAATCGGCATCCTGATCTGAACAAACTGGCCTATCCACCCATAAAGACAAGACGCCAAGGTAATCACGGGGGTTACCAGAAACCTGCAACGCTCTTGAAAGAAACGCCTTACGATCAGGAGCCTGATTCCCCGGCAACCCGCCTGCCACCGCGCCAAGGCCACCTGCCCGGCATTGATTCGCCTTGTCAGTGAGGCGGATTTTCCGCATCCTCCGTGGCGCTGTGAATTTAGCTAAATATAGCCGTTCACCCATGGTGCGGGTCCCTTTGCTGATGGGTCTCTATACTTTCAGCTTATTGGGGAGTTTTTGGCTGTCCTATTTGATCCGGTTCGACTTCAACATCGAACTGCAATACAAACCAGCCATGATGCTGGGGTTTGCCTGGATCATACCGCTCAAGTTGTTGGTTTTGATCATCTTAGGGCAATTCAGTGGCTGGCCTGGCTATTTCAGCATTCCCGATCTGCGCGGGCATTTCACGGCTTTGGCAGCTTCCTCTTTCATAATTTATGTTCTGCGGTTTGCCACCGGCACCGCTTTTGCCCCACCCCGCGGCATTATTCTTTTGGATTTTCTTTTATCCTTCATGTGGCTGACTGCGCTGCGCCTGGGTTTGCGCATCATCCGGGAGAAGTATTTTTCCTCCCAGAACGCCCCGGTGCGCCACGCCAAGCGGATTGGCATCATTGGCGCGGGCGATGTGGGCGCCAGCCTGGCCAAGGAACTGGATGTCCGCCGGGGGTTGGGCTTGGAACCGGCCGCGTTTTTCGATGATAACAAGGATAAATGGGGTTCCCGGGTTTATAACATCCCCGTGGTGGGGCCGCCAGAATACATCCTCCAGCGCAAAGACTCACTGCATTTGGAACAGTTGGTCATCGCCATGCCTTCCGCCCCGGTGAAACGCATTCGGGAAGTGCTGGCAATATTGCAGCAGGCTCATTTGCCTTATTACACAGTGCCGTCCCCGGATCAACTGGCCACCGGCAAGGTAAAAGTCAGCCGTTTGCGGTCAGTCGAAATCCAGGATTTGCTCAATCGCGAACCCGTTCAGTTGGATTCTGAGACCATTGGCAAGATCCTCAAGGACCGGCCGGTGATGGTCACGGGTGCCGGCGGCAGCATCGGCAGCGAATTATGCCGCCAGATTGCCGCTTTCAATCCCAAACGGCTGCTGCTGGTGGAACAATGCGAGGTGCAGATATTCAAGATCGAGCAGGAGTTGATCGGTTTGGGGTATGGGGGGACGATTGTTCCCTTGGTGGCGGATTTGCTGGATCTCACCCGGATGCGGATCATTTTCGAGCGTTACCGGCCGGAGGTCATTTTTCATGCCGCCGCCCACAAACATGTGCCCATGATGGAAATCCAGCCCACTGAGGCCATAAAAAACAATACCTTGGGCACGTTCCACCTGGCCCGGCTCGCGCAGGAATTCAATGCTGACCGGCTGGTCATGATTTCCACGGACAAGGCCATTAATCCCACCAGCGTGATGGGGGTTTCCAAACGCCTGGCGGAGATTGCGGTCCAGGCTCTTTATGCGGCCCAGCCGGAGAAAACCAAGTTCATGGCAGTGCGGTTTGGGAATGTCCTTGGCTCCTCCGGCAGCGTGGTCCCCATTTTTGAAAGCCAGATTGCCGCTGGCGGACCGGTCAAAGTGACGCATCCGGAAGTGACCCGCTACTTTATGACCATTCCGGAGGCGGTTGGTTTGGTGCTGCAAAGCGGAGCGCAAGGCGTGGGCGGCGAGATTTTCATTCTGGATATGGGCAGCCCGGTCAAGATTGTCGATTTGGCCCGGCAATTGATCGAGCTGCACGGCCTGAAACCGGATGTGGATATCGAGATTGAGTTTGTTGGCTTGCGCCCGGGGGAGAAATTATTCGAGGAATTGAGCCACCAAGCCGAGAATATCCAGCCCACTAATCACCCCAAAATCCTGCGGTTGATTGCCAATCCTCCCCCCTTGGATTCGGTGGTCCAGGAATTGAATGCGCTTTCGGACCAGATGCACTCCCTGGAACCGAACCAGCTAAAGCAGCGCATCAAACAGATCGTCCCCGAATATCAGCCGTTCATCCCTTGAGGTTATGGGGCTTTTTCCTGGGAAACGGCTACGATCCAGCCGTCGTTGAATTTTTCCTTGTCATCACCGGCCAGGAGCAAAATTTCCCCCGGTGGCAATTGCTGGCGGACAGTCTGGACCAGTTTGCCCTCACCGTAGAGCCGGACTTCCAAATTGGTGTCGCCCAAGTGCTTTAATTCAATGACACACTTGTGGCTCATGCTGGTGAGTTTGGATTCCCGGTTCTTCACGGTGAGCACCTCGCGGTCAACCTCAAAATAGTTTTTCCACCGGAACAACTTAACGTTCTTGATCTTCTCCTGAAGTTTGGTGTCCAGATCCTTGATTTTCCGGCTATCGGCGGGTTTATCGTAATCCGTGCCCCAGATTAGCTGGATCCGGAGCTTCATGTCCGCCGCCAGCAAGGCGGAACCCCAACCCAGGCTCCATAGCACGATACAAAGCGGCAGCCATCGCCACCCTCGCATAACTCTTACATTAGGCATTGTTTGAGAGTGTTATCTTAGTTTCCACAGGATGCAAAGCCCTAATTCTCGATCCGGCCTTAATCGGTATTCACCCAAACTACCGACATGCCTTCGCTTTCCGAACGGTAGGTGACAAAGCTGGAGGAAGGGAACTCCGCATGAACATTGATCCCGGCCGCATCGCCATCCTCATATAAGGCCAGATAGGTTCGCGGATGCATGCCCAGGGGCAGCAGCAAGCTGGCCAGCAAACCCAGCGCGCCAGCGGGGGCGAATAACTTCCATACCCAGGCCCAACGGGATGGGCTGCTCTCCGGTGCTGGATCGGGCCGGATTGAAGAGCGTATGGAGCGCTCAATCTGACTCCAGTAAAATTCCCGGCTGACGGGTGTCTGATACTTCAACTCGTTGGTTTTGAACAGGTTGCTGGTCTGCCGCAACTCCTCCATCAAACCTTTGGCCGACCGATCCTCTTTCAGTAATTGGTCGATGGCGGGCAGGGCGGATTCCTCCAACTCCCCGTCCAGGAAAGCCTGCAATTTTAATTCCATGTCAGTCATTTGGCTTCCTCTCGTTTTAAACCGGATAACAAAGATGCCAGCCGGCGCCGGGCATAAAAGAGCCGCGACATGACGGTGCCGATGGAGCAACCCATGATTTTTGCGATTTCTTTGTATTCCAATTCGTCATACTCGTGCAGCGTCAAAACCGTGCGATGCTCATGGGAAAGCTGCTCCATGGCCCGATCAATGCGCTTCCTCAGCTCCTCACGCTCCAATCCTTCCGTTGGATTGGGGATCACCACGGGCATCTGCCGTTCCACCCCGCCGGTCTCGTCGTCCATTTGTTCGATGGATTCCGTGCGCTGGCGTTTCATTTTGCGCATGCGGTCCAGGCACAGGTTGATCACGATGCGGGTGATCCAGGTTGCAAAACTCGACTCACCGTGGAATTGATCCAATCGCTGCCACGCTTTGATCCATGCTTCCTGGGAAAGATCGACCGCATCATCTTCCTGACGGACAATGCTAAAAGCCCGGCTGTAAATTTTGTCGCGATGCCTGGCTACCAGCTCTTCAAAGGCCACCATGTCCCCTTTTTGAGCTGCCCGCACCAACTCTTCGTCGCTGGTGCTAGCGTATGCCATCTCTTTCGCCATGTGTTCGACGCCAGATACCGGGGTGGCTATTCAAAAAGCTTACAATTTTCCCTTGGTTGAAGGCAGTTGGCCAGCCATGCGCGGATCTTGCTGGCAGGCGGTTCCGGAGGCCCTGGCAAAGGCCTTGAACAAGGCCTCCACGATGTGGTGGGGTTCATCCCCGTAAAGCAACTCCAGGTGCAGGTTGCACCGGGACTCATTGGCGAAGGCCTGAAAGAATTCCCGGGCGAGCCCAAAACGGAAGGCGCTGGACATATCCTGCCCGCGCTCTTCGGCGGTGATCTTCTGGTGCGCCCATTGGTCCACGCCTTTCCACACCAGGAAAGGGCGTCCGCTGAAATCGATCACGCACCGCGCCAGGCATTCATCCATGGGCACATAAGCTTCCGCGGTGAAAGGATTGCGTGGATCGAAACCGGCCCCGTATCGGCGGATGCCCTTTTTATCGCCCAAACCTTTCAACACGCATTGCCCCAAAACCAGGCCGCAATCTTCCACGGTATGGTGGGCATCCACCTCCAGATCGCCCTGGCACTTGAGATCCAGATCCACGCAGGCATGCTTGGCAAACAAGGTCAGCATGTGGTCAAAGAAAGCGATGCCAGTGGCAATGGCTGACTGGCCACTGCCATCCAAGTCCAGCCGGACCGAAATCTTCGTTTCCTTGGTTTCGCGTTTTATTTGCGCCCGCCGATGTTTCATGCCCCGCCATAAAACCATAAATGCGCCAAAAGAAAACTCAAAATGTGATCTAAAAATGGGCTGGCTCTTGAAGGGCTCTTTCCGTAAATTGCCTGCCATACGCTTATGACCGCAAATAATCATGTGATTCGGACCCTGGCCGCGGCCGGCCTGGCCGTTTTTTTGACGCTGAACAGCGATGGAGCTGAACCACCGGCTGGCCAGGCCAGATTAGTGATCAACACCAGCCAGCCCGGGGCCGCCATCAGCCCCACCTTATACGGCATTTTTTTCGAGGACATCAATTGTTCCGCGGACGGGGGGATTTATCCGGAACTGGTGCGCAACCGGTCCTTTGAGGATGCGGATCAACCAGAGCATTGGAACTTGACCGCCCCGGGCGGCTCCCGCGGGGAAATCTCCATCAGCCAGGCCCAACCGCGCCACGAACGCAATCGCAAAGCGCTTGAATTAAGGATCCTGGACACGGCTGGGGGTGCGGTGGGGGTGGCGAACGACGGTTTTTGGGGCATGGCCTTCAAAGCGGGCGAGGCCTATGAGTTCACGATGGTGGCGCGCAGCGGGAACGGTTTCACCGGGCCGCTGGCGGTCAGCCTGGCCGGATTGGATGGGCGGGCTTGCGCCAAAGGGCAAATTGAAGGGTTAACCGCCGATTGGCGGCCCTATAAATTGACGCTCAAATCGACCGCGGATGATCCCCGGGGGCGTTTGGTTATTTCCTCCCTCCAGAAGGGAACGGTGTGGATGGACTGGGTCTCCTTATTCCCTAAAACGACCTGGAAAGGCCGGCCAAATGGCTTGCGGCCGGATCTGGCCAATATGCTGGACGGGCTCAAGCCCTCGTTCATGCGTTTTCCGGGAGGATGCTGGGTGGAAGGCGACACCATGCCCCTGGCTTATCGCTGGAAAGAAACCGTGGGGGATTTATCCACGCGGCGCACACAATACAACATCTGGAAATATAACGCCACCCATGGGCTGGGTTTCCACGAGTATCTCCAATTAAGCGAAGACCTGGGTGCGGAGCCGCTGTTTGTGATCAACTGCGGCATGTCCCACCGGGAAAACATACCCATGAACCAAATGGGGCCATTTGTGCAGGATGCCCTGGATGCCATCGAATATGCCAACGGCCCTGCCTCCAGCCAATGGGGTGCTATACGGGCCAGGAATGGCCATCCGGAGCCATTCCATTTGAAATATATGGAAATCGGCAATGAAAATGGCGGCCCCGCCTACATTGAACGCTATGCCTTATTCCATGACGCGATCAAAGCCAGATACCCCGGCCTGCAATTGGTGGCCAATGATTGGGGTGGGGTGCCCACCAACCGGCCGATCGAAATCATTGATGAACATTATTACAACAATCCGGAATTTTTCATCAACCAAGCCCATCGCTATGACACGTATGACCGCCAAGGGCCAAAGATATACGTGGGCGAATACGCCGTCACCTCCGGCTGTGGCCAGGGCAACCTCCGGGCCGCCATTGGCGAGGCCGCCTTCATGACCGGCATGGAGCGCAATTCGGATGTGGTCGTCCTGGCTTCTTACGCGCCGCTGTTTGCCAACGTGAATTACAAGAAATGGAATCCCGACCTGATCAATTTTGACAGCGCGCACGCCTACGGCATTCCTTCCTACCATGTCCAAAAGATGTTCAGCGAAAACCGGGGCGATGTTGTGCTGCCCGCCGAGCTGACCTTTGAAACCCTTCCGCCCCCGCCTCCCTGGATGAATGGCGTGGGGGTGGGCACCTGGGAAACCCAGGCCGAATACAAGGATTTGCGCCTGACCGCCGATGGCGCCGTGCTTTTTGAAACCTCCAAAGAGTCTCAATTGGCCGATTGGACGCCCCAAGGCGCGAGTGGGAATTGGTCCCTCTCCGAGGGAGTGTTCAAGCAGTCCAAGGCGGGCCCCGATTTCCGGCTGGTGAAGGGCAACCCGAAATGGAAGGATTACACCTATTCCCTGAAGGCCCGTAAATTGAGTGGCGCCGAGGGGTTCCTGATCCTTTTCCAAGTCCAGGATGAAAACAATTGGATCTGGTGGAACCTCGGTGGATGGGGCAACAGCCGCCACGCCCTGGAGCGTTGTGACGCGGGCGGCAAAAGCCAGCTCGGCAATTCGATAACTGGCCGGATCGAAACCAATCGCTGGTATGATATCCGTATCGAATGCCGCGGCCGGAACCTCCAGTGTTACCTGGACGGCAATTTAATCGACGAAACCACCTTCACCCTGCCGAAGATTACCCTGCCCAAGCCGCTTTATGCGGTGGCCAGCCGGGTTAAAACCTCGGGCGTAGTGGTGGTGAAATTGGTGAATGTGTCCACCTCCACCCTCGAAACCACCATCGATTTGCCAGGCCTATCCGCCTTGGAATCACCCACCACCGCCCTGGTGCTTGCCTCCGCCAAGCCCACCGATGAAAATACCATCGCCGAACCAACCAAGGTGGCGCCGGTTTCCCGGACCATCCCTGCCGCGGCCATCCCCTTCAAAGTGGAATTACCGGGTAATTCGGTAACGGTCTTGCGGCTCAAGCCCCGCTCCCATTGACCGGATGCTTGCTTCCGGGCGCCAGCGGGGCGCGGAGAGGGCTGCCAGGCGGGATGGGGGCCTCGCCGATCATCCCGCCGCTGGTTTATGGCTGGCTGGCTTTGACCAGCCCGGAGAAGCTGTTGAGGAGGCGCCCCGGAAATAAAGGATTTGCTTGCGCCTGCTGGCGGATTTAAAGTAGCCCTGCTTGTTAAGCTTAAGTCCAAAAAATCCTGTGAACATGCCGCTGCGCATTTCCTACCTCATCATGGCACTGGTGCTGGTGCTGGCGGGGTGGCTGCAGATGGCCACGCTGCTGCTGACCTCCTTGTTTGGGTTTTTCGCGCTGAACCTTTTTAACTTCCACCAACGCAAATGCATCGCCATGTCGCTGTATGTCCTGGTGATCGCCCTGATCGGGCTGGGCCTGTTTTATTTTTCTCGGCAGGCGTATGTGGTGCTGCCCAAAATCATCGATACCACCATTCCGGCCGTGGTGGAGTATGCGGAAAAACAAAACGTCGAACTGCCCTTCACCGATTACGCCAGCCTCAAGTCGCTGGCTTTGATCGAGGCCAAGGACAAGATTGCCAACGTCGGGCGCTACACGCGGCAGGTGGGGATTCAATTGGCGCTGGTCATCATTGCCCTGGTGGTGGCCGCCAGCATTTTCACGGGCACGGGTTTCATGATTGAAGGGGATCCGCATGGGAAAGCGGACAACCTTTATGTCCAGGTCACCCGGGAGCTGAGCCGGCGGTTCCGACTATTTTACCAGAGTTTTGCGGTGGTGATGGGGGCGCAGATCGTCATCTCTTTGATCAACACGGCGGCGACCTCCGTTTTCCTGAATGTGGCAGGTTTCCCGTGGGTAACCGTGATTTTGGTTCTGACATTCCTTTTTGGCATGCTGCCCATCATCGGCAATCTATGCAGCAACACCTTGATTGTGGGCGTGGGCTTCACCATCTCGCCCAAAACCGCCCTGGTGGCGTTGATATTCCTGATTGTGATCCACAAATTGGAATACTTCCTGAACAGCACCATCATCGGCCAGCGCATCAAGAACCCCATGTGGCTGACGTTGATCGGCCTGGTGGTTGGCGAACGATTGATGGGCATCCCCGGCATGATCCTGGCCCCCGTCGTGCTCCATTACATCAAGGTCGAATGCGCCAACTTCGCGGTCCAGGCCGAACCGGCGGTCAAACCATCCGCCGATGCGGATGGGACGGCCAAAAAAGACCTGAATCCGGAACGGGAATAAGCCACCTTTCTCCGGTGCCGGCATCGGATTTCCCCCCCTCCCCCCTCTGAAAAATCGTGCTAAAGCGTGTCATTCCGTGCCAGGAGGCGCCGGAATGTGATCCATCCCGATGCCGATCATCCCCGCCAAGCGTAAATCTGCTGCTCGTAGAGATCGGTTCGGTGCCCGCCAGCTGGGGGGGGGTATATCACCCCGCTTTACCGGCGGCCAGCCAGGCTTTAAGGGCCGCCGCCGCCGTTTGGGCATCGGCAACCACCTCCCCCAGCAAGCGGCCCGCCGCCGGGCCGCCGCCGCCATCCGCCAGCTCTTCCAAGGCTTGGAATTTGCCGGCCAGCGATTCCAGGCCGAAGGACGCGCTGCTGCCCTTGAGGGAGTGGGCCTCGCGCGCGGTTTCCTTCCATGGGGCCGTCTCGAGCAAGTTTTTCAGCCGGGCCAGCCGCACGGGCAGATCCGCCAGGAATTCTTCCACCATCGTGCGGACGGAATCAGCATCCAGTTCGGTGTAAAGCTGCTCCAGCCGGCCCGAGTTCAGGTGCGGCTCGGCGGTGGGAGGGGCCACGTTACTGGTGGGTGGTTGGGCGGGCACCTTCAGCAGGATGTTCCGCAAATCGGCCTGGGTGAATGGCTTGGCGAGGTAATCATCCATGCCCGCCGCCAGGCAGCGCTCCCGCTCGCCGATCAGGGCATTGGCGGTCAGCGCCACGATCCGCGTGCGCCTGGAACGGCCCGTGTTTCCGGCTGACTCCCATTCCCGGATGGCGGCTGTGGCTTGAAAACCGTCCATGGCGGGCATGTTACAATCCATGAGAACGAGATCGTAAGCCTTTTCCTTGATCGCAGCCACGGCTTCCAGGCCGTTGGCGGCCACCTCCGCGCTGGCGCCGAGGGTCTTGAGGACATGCAGGCAAAGCTTGCGGCTGAGCGGATGGTCTTCCACCAACAGGATGCTTAAGCCGGCCGGGTGCGGCAGCCCAGGCGGTCCCGGAGGTGTGCCGGATCCCAATAGTTCATTGCTCATATCAAGGCCCGGGCATCCTGCTCTGAGCGCGGCTGGCTGCCAACCATATTTTAGAGTCAATTATGTGTGCCACCGGGCATTTCCCAGCTGCTTCGACCGTTCCTGGACCAGGGGGCCGCTGGCAAAGGCCGGGCGTTTAACCCTTTTCTTCGCCGCCGCAGGCGGCCGGCTGCATACGCTGCGGGGTATCGCAGGACACCGATGTGCCCGCTTTGATCAACGACTTCGAAATCCGGCTGGTCGCTCTGCTTTCCGCTCTCAAACCCTGGCTGGCCAAGCCCAATCAGTGAACGGGCCGGCACAGCCGTGTCCATGCTATTGGCTCAGTCGTGCCGTCTGGATCTTTTTGCGCAAGACATTCACCACTCACAGATCTGGTAAAAAAATGCTCGCGGCTCACGGCCCGTCTTGCGCAAAAATCTGCGGCGCAATCACTTCTCTCCCAAATCCAGGAACACGGCTCAGCGGTTTAATTCGGGCTCAGGACGCAGGAGGAGTCATTGCAATTTGGCGGGGAGGCGAATAAATTAACGGCCATTCGGGTAGATATGCCCCGAAATACATGGATAAAGCCAAGCCGATTATCATAGCGCCCTCTTTGCTGGCCGCAGATTACGGACGGTTCGCCGGCGAATTGCGCCGGGCCGACCGGGCGGGGGCGGATTGGATCCATGTGGATGTCATGGATGGCCACTTTGTGCCGAACCTGTCCTTCGGCCCCGCACTGGTGGAGGCCCTGCGGCCCCGGACCCGCAAGCCGTTCGATGTGCATCTCATGTGCACGCAACCGGAAATATTGCTGGAGGCTTTTGCCCGGGCCGGGGCTGATTTGCTCACCATCCACGTGGAGCTGGGGGACCGGGTCCATTCCCTGCTCTGGAAAATCCGCTCGCTGGGCAAGCGGGTGGGCCTGGCGATCAACCCGCCCACCGCCATCCGGATGGTGGAACCGTACCTGGATAAAGTGGATCTGCTGCTGGTGATGACGGTCAATCCCGGCTATGGCGGCCAGTCCTTGATTGAAGAGACCATCCCGAAAATCCAGTGGGCCGATACGCAGCGGCTCAAACGGAAGTTGAATTTCCACCTGCAGGTGGATGGCGGCGTCAATTACAAAACGGTGGAGGATTGCGCCCAGGCGGGCGCCGATGTCATCGTCAGCGGCACCACTCTTTTCAAGCACTACAACCTGAAAATGGCCATCCAGCGGATGCGCCGCCTGGCCCAAAAAGCGTTTCGGCAAGGCCGGGATGGTTAGCCGTGCCTATGGAATCGGATCGGCCGCGCTGGCTGGATCTTTGGGTGAGCGGAGCCGCCTGCTCCTCACCCGCTTTTTGGAACCGCATTTCTACAGGCCCGGCGGGAACTACCAGCACTCGATCGTCACCGGCCCCAGCAGGCCGGAGACGGCCGCTCCGCGGTATTGGGTGGGCACCGTCGTGTAGTGGTTCGCCAGGGTGTTGCAGACCAGCACCTCAATCCGGTTTTCGCCCGGCTTCACCAGGGGGGTGATGTCCAGCGACCAGGGCGGGGCGACCAGGAGGCCGGCGCGGCGGCCGTTGACGCGCACTTCGGCGGAGGCGGTGAGATTGCCCAGGTTCAGCTGCACCCGCCGGGCATCCGCTTTCGGCAGGTTCACTGTTTTGCGGTACCAGGCGCCGCCGGAGTAGCTTTGCAGGCCGTCCAGCTGCGACCAGTCACCCAGTGGAATCCGGCCCGGGCCGCAATCCAGCTGGATGGGCTCCGGCAGCGCGGCGCCGCCGTAACAGCCGCGTTGCTGCTCGATGCGCAGCAGCACGGTGACCGGCCCGGCGGCGGGTTGGGGCACCGTGAACCGGCCACCCCCCGCGGCCGCCAGCGGCTGGCCACCGGCCCAGGCCTGCACCTGGCCGCAGGCTTTCACCTGCAGGGCGCGCAGGCCGGGCGGCGACGTAAAGCGATACCATCCGAGCGGATTCGCCTCCGCCGGCCGCACGTCGAAGGGCAGCACCTGGGAGTTCGTCCACCAGCTCATCGCCAGGCTGCTGAGCCTGAATTTCGGCTGGCCATTCTCCGTCCCTGGCGGCTCCGGGGGCGGCTCCGCGGCTGGCCCGGTGGAGAGGACGAAATAAGTGCGGCCGGGTTGGTTGTATTGCAGCACCAGGGGATTGGCGCCCGCCTTCAATTGGACCGCGGCGCCCGTGACCGGTTCGCCATTCAGCCAGACTTTGGCCGGCTTCAGAGGGCCGGTGATGGCATAGGCCTTCATTTCCCGCGGAGCCAGCACTGCCGTGGAGAAAAAGCAATCCCCGGTGGCTTCGTAGCTGACCACGTCCGGCATGTGCCCCGCACCCCGCCGGGCCTTGCCGATAGCCAGGAACTCGTCGTGCACATTCTCTTTCAAACCGTGATATCCCTGGTGGCCGGGATCGTTTTCGAGACCCCAGCGCCAGGAGAATTCCCACGGCCTGCCATCCGCCGCCGGGGGCATCGACGCGGACTGGATGAACTGCGGGCCAAAGGAGCAGGTGACCTGGCGCCAGGGGCCGTTGGTGCTGCCCCCCTCGCAATACCACGGCCGCCGGATTTCGGCGCCGATCATCCCCGGGGTCGGCGGCCAGTGGAAATCGCCGAAGCGGTTGTCGCAGGACGGCTGCAGCTCGAATTCCCAACTGCCTTCCACGAGGGTCACGCTGGCCGGTTTTTCCGGCGGAGCGGCGGCGGCAATCTCCGGCGCGCCCGGACTGAACACGATCAACTGGATTTCATTTTCGGTGAGCGGGAGCCGGAGCCGGGTTTCCCCGGCGGTTTGCGAGGTGACGGCGAGCGGGCGCACGGCGCCGGTCCACGGATCCCACAATTCCACGCTGCCCGTGGCGCGGAAGCGGCACTCGGATCCCTGGGGCGCATGGTAAATGGCGTAGAGGTCGCGCGGCCCGAGCCGGCGGTGCTGGATGCATCCCGGCCCGGTGTAGTCGCGGTCCGGCAGTTTCGCGAAAACGTCCCGGTCCGGGCCGCCGGGGAACATTTCCTTCACCATCGCCGCCAGTTCCGGATCTTCCCGGCCCACGCGGTCGCTGGCTTCGGGCAGCGCGCCCAGGGCGATCACCACTCCGCCCGCCCGGTGGAATTCCAGGGCCTTCTGCAGCGTCGAATGGCGCACGGCCTTCATCGCGGGCAGGATCAGCGCGCGATAGCTTTCGCCGGACACCTGCAGCTCCCGGCCGGCGACCCGGGCGCGGGCCAGCGACTCGAAATCCATGAAATCGAAATCCACCGACCGGGCGTATAAATTTTTTGCGGCGGTGAACGCGGTTTCCACCGCTGGCGCGCCGCCCAGGCCCGCTTCCATCGGGGCGACCGGGTAGAGGATCGCGACATCGCACCGGTGGTGGCCCTGGGTGAACAGGTAGGCGAGGCGCTGCGCGCACTCCAGGAAGCCGCCCAGGTGCTTCCAATACGGCATGCGGAAGGTGTTGTCGGGCGGCGCCCATTCCCACCAGCCGCCGTGCGTGGAGTAATACATGCCGTGCAGCGCGAGCAGATTATAGCCCATCACGAAATCGGCCAGGGTGGCGTCCACCAGGCCGGCGGTGGTGGTCCCCCAGCCGCTCCCGTAGTAGCCCTCGAGCCAGACGCGCGGGCGCAGGTAGAGGTGCGCGATGGACGCGGCGACCTTGGTCTTGATGAGGTTTTTGCCCAGGCCAGGCTGGTCGGCCCCCGGGCCTTGCATCCAGCGCTGCGTGCGGAAATAATCGCCGAACTCCACCACGTCCTGGCCCCGGCCGCCGTGGTCACAGCCCATGATCATGCCGCGCTGCTGGTGCCAGTCGAAGACCGGCTTGAAATAATTCTCCTCCGTCAGCGAAACCATGACGTCGCTGTAGTCCAGCCGGACTTTGGGCGTCCGCGGGCCGATGTCCTTGAACAGCCCCGGCAGCTCCGGGGTGAGATCGTAGCCCTTGCGCTTTTGGAACTCCGCGGCGAAATCCGCCGACCAGATCCGGCCGCTCACGCCGAACTGGAGCTCATCGGAAAAAAAGAAATTCAACCCCCGCCCGCTTTCGCCGGGGAAACGCTGCTCGAACTGGCCGAAGAATTTTTCGGCATACCATTTTCCCGCCCTGGGGTGCATCGGGTTCAGTGACCACGGCACTGTTTCGGGAGTCACCTTGCCGTCCTTGTCCATGCGTAACTGCTGGCCCATGACCTCCGGATGCTCGCGCAGGATTTCGTCCACGCACCAGCCCTGCCCGAAGCCCAGCGTGTAATCGCTGAGGCTGATGCCGGCCCCCTGTTTTTTGGCCTCCTGCATGAACCAGCCGGCCAGCTTCCACCACTCCTCCGAAAACAGCGGCGGCTCGCTGGGGGTCGTCAACCCCCAAGTCCGGCCACCCTGGTCGGTGTGGGCATAATTGATCTGGTAACCCGAGATCGGCAGGCCGGCCATCTGCTCCAGGATCCAGCCCAGCCGTTCCTTTGTCAGCGGATCACCGAGCCACCAAAAAAACGGCACCACCCCGAAACCCGCCGGTGGTTTTTGGAAGCCGGGCCGGGCGTCCAGTTCCGGCGAACGGTCGGCGAAGCCGATGGCTCCCGCCGGGGGGGGCGGCGTATTCGCCGGATCGCTGAAGGCCAGATCGCCCGCCCGGGCGCTGGTCAGCGCCACCGTCAGGGCCAGAAACCAATAATGCTTCATAAGCTTTTCAAAGTGCCAGGGCCGTGGTTGCCGATGGGCCGGGGCCGGTTTGACCGCTCCGCGCCACGAACATCAGGCCCAGCCAGGATACCCGGTTTCCGCCCCGCTTTGAACAGGAAAAAATCCCAGGCCGCGAGCCTTTCTGGATGCCTGGCCTGCCACTGGCCGGGGCGGAACCTGTGCCAGGCACTCTTTCCCAGCCGGGCGCTGACCCCCCGCCACGGTATTGTTGGCGGGCAGAATTCCGCTGCGGTGGGGTGGGGCTTCATCAAACTCCCGGCTGGCCGTTCAATAATGGAAGATCGCCATGAAATCGCCCAGGGTCCCATTCGCCGGCATGGCCATCGGGGCTTGCGGGCTGCCGGTTTGGGAGGTGGCGGCTTTCCCGGTTTGCGCGGCCAGGGCTTCATCCGCCCAGATCACGAAACCAGCCATCGCAGCGATCGCCAGGCAAACCACCAGCACCCGGGCTTTCAGAACTCCACGCAGATCAGTGTTCGTTTTCATGGTTTCAATTTACCACCTCTCCCACCGCGGGTGTTAATCGATAAAAATGGCGCCAGCATCGAACCCGCCAATGATGCCGGCGCTCTGATCCTTCACCTTCCAGTTTATTAATCCGGCCCGGTGCGCTAAAAATGATTCGCAATCCGATCCAATGCCATGCAACGAAACTTTGGGAGTTCCGCCGGGAAGCGGTCCTGGCTCGCCGCGTTCAATCGAAGCGGATGGCTTTGCCTGTGCGCCAGATCCGCCTCGTTACCTCGGCGGCTACCAGCGCTTGGCGTGCCCATGCAACGGCGATGTTCGCCCGCCCAACGCGGGTAGCCGCCGACGTGCGGAGGCGGACCTGGACCGTGCGTATGTCTATGCTGCGGGAATTGCGGGCGCCGGATCTGGAATTACCCGGTTTATCTGTGGGACAACGATCACCGCCGGCCGCCCGGCAATCCCGATTTTTCGCCCCACCAGAAATTGCCCGCGGGCGCCGGCGCCAATAATCCGGCCGCCTACACCAATTTCGGGGGCCGGGAATATGCCCCGGACCTGATCCTGGAACAGGCCCGCCGCTTCATCCGGGAAAACCGGGACCGGCCCCTTTTCCTGTTTGTGCCCACGACCGTTCCCCATTTGGCGCTGCAGGCGCCGGAGGATTCGCTCCGCGAATATCTCGGCCAAGGGCCGGACCCGCCCTATGCCGGGGGCAAAAGCTATCTGCCGCACTATTCCCCGCGGGCCGCCTACGCGGCGATGATCACCCGCCTGGACCGGGAGGTGGGCCGCCTGCTGAGCCTGGTCCAGGAACTCGGCCTGGACGAACGAACCCTGTTCATTTTCACCTCGGACAACGGGCCGCTCTACGACCAGCTCGGCGGCACGGACACGGATTTCTTCGGCTCCGCGGCGGCCTGGCGCGGACGCAAAGGCTCCGTTTACGAGGGCGGTCTCCGGGTGCCCCTGGTGGTCCGCTGGCCAGGCCGGGTGCCGGCGGGCGCCACCGCGGGCCGCGTGACCGGTTTCGAGGACTGGCTGCCCACGCTGCTGGAGCTGGCGGGCGCGGCGGCGGCCACGCCGAAGGATATCGACGGCCTCAGCTTCGCGCCCACCCTGCGCGGGGAGCGGCAGGCGGAGCGGCCTTTCCTGTACCGTGAATTCGCCGGCTACGGCGGCCAGCAATGGCTCCGCCGGGGGGATTGGGTGGCGGTGCGCCAAAATCTGGCCCGGCTCCCGGTCGGGTCGCCCCTCCAGCCGCACACCGAGCTTTACAACCTGCATCAGGATCCCCGGGAGACCGCCAACCAGGCCGCCCGGCAGCCGGATCTCCTCGCGGCCATGGACCGCCTCCTGCGGGAGCAGCATCGGCCTTCCCGGGAATTCCCGCAGCCCGTCCTGGACCAGCCGGCCGGATCGCGCTAGCGGCCGGGCGCAGGCTTGGGCGCGGGCCTGGCTGCCGCCGGTGCGGCGGGGTTGGCGGGAATGCAAAACCAGGTCAGCAGCGCCCCCGCGATCAACGATCCGGCAGTGAGGTAAAGCGCGGCCGAAGGGTCGGCCGTAAATTTCCTGGCCCAAACCGGGATGTTCGGCCCGATGTAGCCGCCCAGGTTGCCCACCGAGTTGACCAGCCCGATGCCCGCCGCCGCGGCGGTGTTCGCCAGGAAGGCTGAAGGGATCGGCCAGAACAGTGGCATGGAGCCGATGACCCCCATTTTGAGTTGCGGCCTTATTGCCCTGGCCGCGTTTATTGCTATTTTCAGAAAAACTACTTTCCTTTAAGCTGATCTGCTTGCTTTCCGGAATGCTGTGATTTCTACTGCCACGCATGACCAGAATGGCAAAAGATGCCAGCAGAACAAACAACATAACGGCAGCTAATTTTTAATGTTCATATATAGTATGGCCAACTTCTTTCCGTACAAGGTTCAAATCGCACATTAGTGCTCAAACATTGATGCCGCTCATTCACTTCTTTTGAACCTTGGATTGTTGTATAGCTTCAATTGATTTAGCCCATTTACACCATTTTATTCCTTCATCTGTTTTTGTCCACAGATGAAAATATGCCATCATACGTTCCCCATCTAGCTGGCCAAAGATATTTGTAATTCCATTTTCCTTAATTAAGGTTTTATAAAATATCTGGTCAACAAGGGCGCCGGGATCCTCATTTTCTGCAACAACCCGGTCGGCCAGTTCCATAAGCCGTCTTTCGGCCTCTGGTTTTTCAGTGCAGACCAGGGCGCAGCAAACCTCTCTAAAGGAACGGAGTTCCCAGGCGCTAATAGGCTTTACTTCCGTGACTTTCATTAAATAATCCATCGCAGATTGATTATTTCTGGCCAATAGACCCATGCAACTTATAAGTGAACAATAATAATTAACTTCATCCCTGTCTGTGCTGTTTAAGTTGTACATCTCTTTCAATACATTGATAAACTCGCTCACCACTTCTTCGCCCGCAATCCAACTTAAGGCCACGGCAGCATGAAATCTAAGGGGTGTTTTTTTATCTCTATTCTGTTTAAACAACTCCAACAGATCGCGCACGCCATCAGCGTTTAACTTGGGTATCGTCAAGGGCGAGACTGAAAAATTCGTTTTGCTGAGATTATCTATATACTCACCCGGAACTTTGGATAACAATTCCGGGTCGTTAATCACGCTCTGGGATCCTTTTGTATCCGATACATATTTCTTTTTATTGGCAGACTTGTTGCCCGGATCCTTTTGATTAGTACTTTCAGTGGGATTACTTTCCTTTAAGGCAATCTGCTTACTTTGCAGAAGGGTGTGACTTCTACTGCCACGCATGACCAGAATGGCGAAAGATGCCAGCAGAATAAACAACACAATTGCAGCTATTATTTTAATGTTCATATAAATATTATTTATTGATTCCATACTGACGGGGTCCACGCTTCAATAATAGAACTCTCAAAGGCGTTTACTTCCAAACCGCCTCCATCAACGGAATGCATTAATGCGGTAATATCATTGGTATTTCCTGGATTGGCATAGCCTAATCCTGCACCCATGCCGCGATGCTCCAAACCCGCTGAATGTCCATATTCATGCGCAAGAACATTCGCTGAATTAGTTGTGGTTACAATACCTGATACAAATGGAATACTAAAAGCCAACGGGTGCCATGATTCGTTTCTATTTATTACTATATTTATGTCGCTAACATATTTAACATTTGAAAATGTCGCATAGTATAACGCTTCAAGTTTTAGTCGATTTGTAATATAGTTAAATGCACTTGCATTATAAGGACTCGGAAAAGAAGGCAAATTGGCGATGGAAATGTTAAATTCAACGTAAGTGGAAACGTCGTCAGTAATCTCATTACCTACGACTCCATCATAATCATAAGCTAAAAACTCAGAGGCATCGTCAAAAGCAGTTTGGAAATCCGGCATTGTGCTAATCGATGGGTGTTTGGACACGGTCATTGAAACAACCTTATGCCCGATTAATCCGGCATCGTATTGATACCAGGAGCAATTATTAATTTGTGGGGTAATATTTTGAATTGTATTTGTAGGATACTTAATAAAGACACAATTATCAGGATTTCTCGTTTTACCTCCTAACAATATATCATAATACTCGAATCCTTCTCCATAATATACCGTGTTCGGCTCATTGGGGTTATTATAACTGGAATAATCAATTGTCGATCCGTCCGTTTTATCTACCGCATCACAATATATCCGGAACCACCGATGTGTCTTTGGCCATGGTGTGCTTCCTGTAAACAATCGGATCTGAGACTCGGCAGATCTCGTATAGGTTCCCGTCAAATCGGCAGGATTATATGGCACGTAGAAACTCGTGGCGAAACCGGTACACTTTTCCCACGGCAAATCCTCCAATACAGGTCTTGAAACACCAAAATAAACATTTAATTCCGATCCATATCCGTACCTTTCACTCCGGTAGTAACAAATGCCGCTGCCAAAACTTTTAAAACTGAATTGTGACGTAGCGGTCATCAACGAATTATAAGGAATTGGAATAGTATAACACTCGTGATAATCGCGGTAAAAATACTCGGAAATGGATCTGCATTTTTCTATGGTCATATTAGCAACCATATCCGGCAGGTAAATCGTTCTGGGGGTCGTATTAAAATTACGTTCGTAATTTAAGCTGTAACTTTTTAGAAATATAAAAGGTTCTCTATTTGTCTCTTCGCCATCCGGGATGTTATTTTGATTGGTATCTGGATTAGTTGGATATGGATCCTGGCCATCGGATATCCCGTCGCCATCTGTGTCGGTATTTGTGGGATCCATAGGTGGAATAATGTTGTTAGGATCCGGATTGGGTATGTCCGGGTAGCTTATCTCGGGACCATCGTTTATCCCGTCCCCATCCGTATCGGGTATGAGCGGATAGGCGCCAATATAGATTTCCTCGGGATCTGACACCCCGTCATTATCGCTGTCATAAGCAGTGGCCAGTTGCAGGCCGTTAATGATGGCATATCCCGATATGCCAGGATTCACCTGAATTTGGATGGTGTTCAGCGATGGATTGACCGTAAGCATCCTGAACACAACATAATGGCAGCGCTCCTGCCAAAAATAGATCTCCTTTTGCCAAAGATTGCCCACTGCCGTCACTTGTGGATTTCTGGTTCCTGCTGAATCGGTTACTGTAAATGAACCGTGCTGGTTGTCCGCCGCCCCATGCCCATACAAATAGAGGTAATACCTTCCCGCTGGCAAGTTGCTCAACCGCACAGTGATCGGGGAGGCATTCCAGGGATAAATGTAGCTATCAAACATTGGGTCTCCGGTTTGATTTCCCCAGACGCCCGGAGCATTCCACAGTTCAAGGGAGACACCGCTGGGAAGGGCGTTATATTTCAATAAATTCGGCATGCTGGCATAAGTCTGATAAGGATAATAGTAAACATTCCAATAATCAGTATCCGTTTTTACAACTGCGGCCCCTCCTGTTTTGGCGCCTCCTCCAAAATTGATATTGATCAAATCATCATAAACCAAAACATAATCGAGAACAACCCCAGGCTCAGACAGCACGGTGGTTGGCGTTTTGGAAATGAACACCTTGGGATTGCTTGCTCGCGGCGTGTCAGTGGCAATGGGCGCAGGCATCAAGGATTGGTTTGCGGCCATATAACCGAGAGGCATCCTTGAAGCCATTGGGAGTCCGTCCAAATTCCTTTTAAGTCCCAGATAATCAATCGTTTCAACCAGAAAATACCTGTTTTCCATCTCCTTCCACTGTTTAGCGATGGGCAGCCGGTCTTTTGAAGAAAGTTTTAAAATATTTGCCGGATAAGCCTTGCCTTCAATTATCGAAAAGTGTCCAAAAGTAAATCGGGAATCCGAATCCCGCAAGTCTCCATGGCTTTGAACCAAGGCGGCATCAGTTCTCAATTGAATTGATTTTTGCGTTAGTTGGAACTTTGGAAAATCAAAAACCTCAGTCCAGATCTCCATTTTTGCCGATCCCAGATCCATGCCGTCCGGCAACGCAACTTGCTCTCTGAGAATGACATCCTGCTCGAAGAAACCTAAACCGTAACTGTAGCGAATATCCGCCCTCAAACCATCAAATGCGTCCCGGCACCAAAGCCTGGTGGTATCGTCGGATGAAAGTTCGGCCTGGCTTGCTTTTAGGTTTGCCAGCCAGGTGCGGCGCCCCGATTTGTCGATGAGGCTGATGGCGGCCACACGAGCCTGCAAAACACTCTCATCGGGCAATCGAATTCGGACCGCATCTGGAGCCTCCAGACTGGGATTGAAATAAACCACATGTGGTCCTCCTGTAGCCATCAAATAGCTGTCATACTGAACGATCCTGGGCTTAAGCATTGGAGGCAAATCATCGGATGGCCCCAAGAGCTTGTTTTGAGGAAGAGGAGGAGGCTGTTGGTAGACTCCGGCTGGCTGGTTGGTTTGCCCTCGCGCTGAAAAGCCTGCAAAAAGCAGCATTGAAGTGAGAGTGAGATTGGCCATGCCTCTCACACAAAAGGTCAACGAGTTCTTCATAATCCTATAATGCTTTGAGTGCCTTTAAGTTGAAAACCTTGGGCTACTTTCCAGACGGACTATCGGAACAGCCGATCAATGTCAAGGCCTGGTTGAAAAAAATCAACAAAAAAGCACAAAAGCAAAAGAGGTCATGGAAAAACCGCTTTGGTTTAGCCCCGGAGTGCCTCATCCAACTCCCCGGCCGCGAAAACCGCGAGCGGAGCATCCTGTTGCGCTGGATTGCGTCCTGAGCCGGGGCGATCGGTGGGCGGATATCTCCGGACGATGGGGACCATCCGGATTTCAACAATACTTCAGCGCGGGCCTGCCAGAAAAAAGTCTGGGAGGCGCGCGCTTATTGCCTGATACGCCATTCACCCGCCTGGACCGGGAGGCGGGCCGCCTGCTGAGCCTGGTCCAGGAACTCGGCCTGGACGAACGAACCCTGTTC
>CAYPCQ010000043.1:0-62132 GCA_964409245.1 uncultured Verrucomicrobiota bacterium | reverse complement strand
AATCTACAAAAGATTCTGACTGAGCGCAAGTTTTATCGTTACGAAGTCAAATTAATACCTGACTACAATCGCAGTCCAAGTCAAACCATTTGAATTGAGCGCAAACAAAAAGAAGGCAAATAACCGGTCATTCAAGCCACCGTCTTGGCCGGTGGTATTTGATTTGCGCCATATTCACCCTGGCGGATGTGAGATCGCTCTGCGCCATAGTTGGCGCGGGCCGCACCATTAAAACAACCATATGAAACTGACGAAACCAGGTTTGCCTTTTTCCGTTTTGCTCCGCGGCCGCGCCGTGCCTCTTTGCTCTCCGCTGCCTTCCGCTTTGCTTCGGTAAGGCCAGCCTTCTTTCACACCGTTCCATCTAATTCCACATCCGGGCATTTTACCCCCGGCCGGGCTTCCCCGGAGTGGCCTCTGGGATTAACCCCTTCCTCTGCCCCAAGTTCTCGCTTTGGCACGTTGTGGCATGGAAAAGCGCGCTGTGCGCTCGGAGAAAGCAATTACCAGCCATGGATTTCCAGGCGAAAATCGGCTTGAGGAAGCCCCGGCCCGGATCATCGCCAAACCCAGGCTGGTAAGGATGGTTCCGACTGCCCCAGGCCCCGGCGGCAGGGGGATTGGCCTGCGGGCGGGAGATCATTCGCGGAACTCCTCCCAGGCCGCTGGCAAAATACGTTTGCCTTATGACAATCGACGGTTAGCCAAGGAAGGAAATGACCATTAGAAAATCTGAACTCTCAGCAGGGAGGCCCATTTCCCCAGGCTGGCAACCAGGTAACCATGGTCGAAACCACCAACGACGAAACCATAACGGCGGGCGGATTGGCGCCGCGGCGGCTCAAAGTGAGCCTGCGCGGGGCGGTCCAGGGCGTTGGGTTCCGTCCGTTCGTCTATCGGCTGGCGGGAGAGCACAATCTAAATGGCTGGGTGGTAAATAGTTGTGACGGAGCCGAGCTGGAGGTGGAAGGCCCCCGGGAGCAATTGGATGCCTTCCTGCGCCGGTTATCCACGGACAAGCCGCCGCTGGCTTTTTACCAGAGCTGCGAGGCGGTATGGCTCGATCCGGCGGGCCTGCCGGGCTTCACGATCCGGGAAAGCGTGGCGGGAGCCAAAACGGCGGTGATCCTGCCGGATGTGGCCACCTGCCCGGATTGCCAGCGGGAGGTTTTCGATCCCCGGAACCGGCGTTTTCGATACCCATTCACCAACTGCACGAATTGCGGTCCGCGCTTCAGCATCATCCTCGCCCTGCCCTACGACCGTTGCCACACCTCGATGCGGAACTTCCGGATGTGCCCGGATTGCCAGGCCGAATATGACAACCCGGCCGACCGCCGGTTCCACGCCCAGCCCAACGCCTGCCCCCGGTGCGGCCCCCAATTGCAGCTCTGGGATCCGCAGGGGAACCGGCACGCGGAGGGGGATGCGGCCCTGAAGCGGGCGGCGGCGGCGCTGCTGGAGGGCAAAATACTGGCGCTGAAAGGGTTGGGCGGATTCCAGCTGCTGGTGGATGCCCGCCAGGCGGAGGCGGTGGCGCGTTTGCGCCAGCGCAAGCACCGGGAGGAGAAACCGTTCGCCATCATGGCGCCGGATCTGGCTGCGGCGCAGGATCTATGCGAGGTGTCGGAGCTGGAAGCGCGCTTGCTGGCCTCGCCCGAAAAACCGATCGTCCTGCTGCGGCGCCGGCCGCCCGGGGAGGGCTGCCCGGCGGAGGCATTATCGGAGCTGGTGGCGCCGGGGAATCCGTGGCTGGGGGTGATGCTGCCCTGCACGCCGCTGCACCTGTTGTTGATGGCGGAGGTGGGCCTCCCGGTGGTGGCCACCAGCGGGAACCTCTCCGAGGAACCGATCTGCCTGGATGAACAGGAAGCCCTGGGCAAGCTGGGGGGCATCGCCGACCTGTTCCTGGTGCATGACCGGCCCATCGTGCGCCAGGTGGACGATTCAGTGGCGCGGGTGATGCTGGGCCGGGAACTGGTGTTGCGCCGGGCCCGCGGCTATGCGCCGCTGCCCATCACTTTGCAAGCTCCGCGCGCGCCCGTGGTGGCCGTGGGGGCCCAGATGAAAAACACCGTCGCCCTGGCGGTGGGCCATCAGGTTTTCCTGAGCCAGCATATTGGGGATCTGGAAACCGCCGAAGCATTCGGCGCCTTCGAGCGGACCCTCGCCGATTTCGAGCGGCTTTACGAGCTGCGGCCCGCAGCGATCGTCTGCGATGCCCACCCGGATTACCGCTCGACCCAGTATGCCCGGCAGCGCGGGCTGCCGGTGGTGGCGGTGCAGCATCATTTCGCGCATCTGCGCTCCTGCATGGCGGAGAACCAGCTCGAGCCCCCGGTGCTGGGCGTGATCTGGGATGGCACCGGCTACGGCACAGACGGACACCTCTGGGGCGGGGAATTCCTCCTGGCGCTGAAGAATTCCTGCCAGCGGATGGCCTTCTGGCGCCCGTTCCGGCTGCCGGGTGGGGAGCAGGCCATCCGGGAGCCGCGGCGCGCGGCCTTCGGCCTGCTGGCGGAAATATTCGGGCCGGAGGTATTGCGCCTGCGCGACCTCGCGCCGGTCCGGGCCTTCAGCGAAGGCGAAGCGGAAGTGCTCCTGACGATGCTGGACAAAGGCTTGAACGCTCCGCAAACCACCAGCGCTGGACGATTGTTCGATGCGGTGGCGGCGCTGGCGGGGCTGCGGCAAACCACGCGCCACGAAGGGCAGGCGGCCATGGAATTGGAGTTCGCCGCCGGGCGCCACCAGACTGCCTCAGCCTACCCCTTGCGGCTGAATCGCGCCCAGGCGCCCGATCCCGCGCCGGGGCTCAAAAGCGGCCCGCCGGGAATTCCGCTTCCCCAAACCGGAATGATTCTGATAGATTGGGAACCCATGGTTTGGGGTGTGCTGGAAGATCTGCGCCGGCGCGCACCAGCGGGGCTGGTGGCGGCCCGGTTCCATAACACCCTGGTGGAGGCGCTGGTGGCCGTGGCCCGGCTGGTGGGGGAGGAACGGGTGGCCCTCAGCGGTGGCTGTTTTCAGAACCAATACCTGGCCACCGAGGCAGTCCGGCGGCTGGCGGAGGAGGGTTTTCGTCCCTACTGGCACCAACGCGTGCCGCCCAACGACGGCGGGATCGCGCTGGGGCAAATTGCCGCCGGCGGTGAAACCCCGGCCCGGAGTTAAACTATGTGTCTGGCTATACCAGGAAAAATTTTGAGCCTCGTCAATGAGGATCCTTTGACGCGAACCGGCAAAGTGAGCTTTGGAGGCGTGGTGAAAGAAGTGAATCTTGCCTACGTGCCGGAGGCGGCAGTGGGCGATTACGTTATTGTACATGTTGGCTTTGCCATCAGCAAAATTGATGAAGCCGAAGCCCAACAGGTGTTTGAATACCTGAAAAAAATGGATGAACTAGTGGAACTATCCAATGGCAACTAAGCAGTTTATAACCATCGACGGCAATGAGGCGGTCGCCTATGTGGCGTACCGTTGTAACGAAGTCATCGCCATTTACCCCATCACCCCCTCTTCGAACATGGGCGAGTGGTGCGACCAATGGGCCTCGGAAGAGATCCCCAACCTCTGGGGCAGCATCCCTTCCGTGACCGAAATGCAAAGCGAGGCCGGGGCGGCCGGCGCGGTGCACGGCGCGCTGCAATCCGGCGCCCTCACCTGCACCTTTACGGCCTCGCAGGGGCTTTTCCTCAAGATCCCCAACATGTATAAGATCGCGGGCGAATTGACGCCCACCGTCTTCCATATCACCGCGCGCACGGTCTCCAGCCATGCGCTGTCCATCTTTGGCGACCACTCGGACGTGATGTCGGCGCGGGCCACGGGCTTCGCGCTCTTCAGCTCGGCCTCGGTGCAGGAAGCCATGGACTTCGCCCTGATCGCCCAGGCCGCCACCCTGGAGGCCCGCGTGCCGTTCCTGCACTATTTTGACGGCTTCCGCACCTCGCACGAAGTGTCCAAGATCGAGATGGTCACGGAGGACATCATCCGCGCCATGATCAGCGAGGAGCAGGTGGTCGCCTTCCGCCAGCGGGCCATGAACCCGGATCAGCCGGTGCTGCGCGGCACCGCCCAAAACCCGGACGTCTTCTTCCAGGCCCGGGAAGCTTGCAACCCCTTCTATGACCGCTGTGCGGCCATCACCCAGAAGGCCATGGACAAATTCGCCGGCCTCACCGGGCGCGCCTACAAGATCTACCAATACGAGGGCGCCCCGGATGCCGAGCGCGTGATCGTGCTCATGGGTTCCGGCGGCGAAACCGCCCATGAAACGGTGGCTTTCCTGAACCAGGATGGCGCCAAAACAGGTCTCTTGAAAGTCCGCCTTTACCGGCCCTTCGACATGCCGGCTTTCATGGAATCCCTGCCGGCCACCGTCAAGAGCATCGCCGTGCTGGACCGCACCAAAGAGCCGGGCTGCGCCGGGGAACCGCTCTACCTGGATGTGGTGGCCACGCTCCACGAAGGCCTCGCCAACGGCTGGGGCAAGCTGCGCGCCATGCCCAAGGTGCTCGCGGGCCGCTACGGGCTGGCCTCCAAGGAATTCACCCCGGCCATGGTCAAAGCGGTGTTCGACAACCTCGCCGCCGCCCAGCCGAAGAACCACTTCACCGTGGGCATCAACGACGATGTCACCGGCACCAGCCTGGCTTACGATCCCGAGTTCAGCACGGAGCCGTCCAACGTGGTGCGGGCCATGTTCTACGGCCTGGGCTCCGACGGCACAGTGGGCGCCAACAAGAACTCCATCAAGATCATCGGCGAAAACACGCCCAATTACGCCCAGGGCTATTTCGTCTATGATTCCAAGAAAGCCGGCGCGGTGACCGTCTCGCACCTGCGTTTCGGGCCCAACGCGATCCGTTCGACCTACCTCGTCAGCAAGGCCAATTTTGTGGCCTGCCATCAGCCGATATTCCTGGAGCGCTACGACATGCTCGAGCCGCTGATCCAGGGCGGGACCTTCCTGCTGAACACCGCCAATTCCAAGGACGAAGTTTGGAACAAGCTGCCCAAGCTTTTCCAGGAGCGGCTGATCCAGAAAAAAGCGAAATTCTACGTGATCGACGCCGTGAAAGTGGCCCGGGAAACGGGCATGGGCGGCCGCATCAACACGATCATGCAGGCCTGTTTCTTCGCCCTCTCCGGCGTGCTGCCGCGGGAGGAAGCCATCGAGCAGATCAAATACACCATCAAGAAAACCTACGGCAAAAAAGGCGAGGAAATCGTCAAGAAGAACATCGCCGCGGTGGACCAGACCCTGGCGAACCTGATCGAAGTGCCGGTGACCACCACCGTCACCAGCCTGGTGGAAATGCCGCCGGTGTTTGCCACCGCGCCGGAGGATATCCGCAAAACCCTGGGCGTCATTTATGGCAACCTGGGCGAAACCTTGCCGGTGAGCGCGTTCCTGGCGGACGGCACCTTCCCCACCGCCACGGCCCAGTATGAGAAGCGCAACCTGGCGATCGACATCCCGGTGTGGGACGAGAAGACCTGCATCCAGTGCGGCAAATGCGTGGTGATCTGCCCGCATGCCACCATCCGCATGAAGATTTTCGACGACAAGAGCCTGGCGGGCGCCCCGGCCACCTTCAAGAGCTGCGACGCCCGGTCACCCGAGTTCAAGGGCCTGAAGTTCTCCCTACAGGTCGCCCCTGAGGATTGCACCGGCTGCGTGCTGTGCGTGGAAGTCTGCCCGGCCAAAAACAAGAGCGCGGCCAACCTGAAGGCCATCAACATGCAGCCCCAGGCCCCGCTCCGCGCGGCGGAACGTGAAAATTGGGACTTCTTCCTGAAGCTGCCCGAATTCGACCGCCGCAAAATCAAGGTGGGCCAGCTGCGCCAGCAGCAGATCATGCAGCCCCTGTTTGAATTCTCCGGGGCCTGCGCCGGCTGTGGCGAAACACCCTACCTCAAGCTGCTCACCCAGCTGTTCGGCGACCGCATGGTGATCGGCAACGCCACCGGCTGCTCCTCCATCTACGGCGGCAACCTCCCCACCACCCCTTGGACGGTGGACAACCAGGGGCGCGGCCCCACGTGGAACAACTCCCTCTTCGAGGACAACGCCGAGTTCGTGCTCGGCTTCCGCCTGAGCATCGACAAACAGAAACAGTTCGCCTGCGAGTTGGTCCAGAAGCTGGCCCCGCAGCTCGGCGACGACCTGGTGGGCGGCCTGGTCACCGGCAGCGAAACCCGTGACGAGGCGGGCATCCACGACCAGCGCGAACGCGTGGCCGCCTTGCGCCAGAAACTGCAGGGCAATACTTCCAGCGAGGCCCGGATGCTGCTCGGTGTGGCCGGCTCGCTGGTGCGGCGCTCCGTCTGGGCGGTGGGCGGCGACGGCTGGGCCTACGATATCGGCTACGGCGGCCTCGACCACGTGCTGGCCAGCGGCAAGGACGTGAACCTGATCGTGCTGGACACCGAAGTGTATTCCAACACCGGCGGCCAGATGTCCAAATCCACCCCGCGGGGGGCCGTGGCCAAGTTTGCCGCGGGCGGCAAGCCGCTGGGCAAAAAGGACCTGGGCTTGATCGCCATGAGCTATGGCAACGTTTACGTGGCCAGCCTGGCCATGGGCGCCAAGGACGAGCACACGCTCAAGGCCTTCATCGAAGCCGAAAGCTATCCCGGCGTGTCGCTGGTGATCTGCTACAGCCATTGCATCGCCCATGGCATCGAGATCGATCGCGGCTTGGGCGCCAAACAGCAAAAGCTGGCGGTGGAAACCGGCCAGTGGCTGCTCTACCGGTATGATCCGCGCCGCACCGAGGTGGGTGAAAACCCGCTGCAACTGGATTCCGCGGCCGCCAAGCTCAAGGTGCAGGATTACCTGCATTCGGAAAACCGTTTCAAAATGCTCACCAAGAGCAAGCCCGAGGATGCGAAACGCTACTTCGAGCTGGCCCAGCAAGACGCCGATGCGCGCTGGCAGCTGTATTCATACCTGGCCGCCCGGAAACTGCCCGGCGCCACCGCCACGTCGGCGGCTCCCAAGGCCTGAGGACAATGATCCGGTCCGGCGCCCCCCTGGCGGGCGGGCGCCGGGCCTGAATAAACCCGATTTATAATCATTAAAACCCGGAATATAACATGGACTTATCAACTAATTATTTGGGATTGAAATTGCGCACCCCCCTGGTGCCCTCCGCCTCCAACCTGAGCGAGGATATTGGCAACGTCAAACGCATGGAAGACGCCGGCGCCAGCGCGGTGGTTCTGCACTCGCTGTTCGAAGAGCAGTTCCTGGTCGAGGAACGCGAACTCAACAAGGCCCTGGACCAGGGCGCCGAGAGCTTCGCCGAGGCCCTCAGCTATTTCCCGGAACCCAAGGAATTCCACCTGGGCACCGACGAATACCTGAAATACATCGCCAAGGCCAAGGCCGCCGTGAAAATCCCGATCATCGCCAGCTTGAACGGCGCCTCCGTCGGCAGCTGGGTGAAGCACGCCCGCAAAATCCAGCAGGCCGGCGCCGATGCCCTGGAGCTGAACATCTATTGCATCCCCACCGATCCGAACCTCACCTCCTCCCAGGTGGACCAGACCTACCTGGACATCTTCAAGGCGGTGAAGGCGGAGGTCACCATCCCGGTGGCCGTGAAGCTCAGCCCCTATTTCAGCAACCTGGCCAACATGGCCGTGCGGCTGGACCAGGCGGGAGCCAACGGCCTGGTTTTGTTCAACCGCTTCTACCAGCCGGATGTGGATCTGGAGGCCATGGAGGTCAAGCCCAACGTGCTGTTGAGCTCCGCCCAGGCGCGCCGCCTGCCGCTGCGCTGGATCGCCATCCTTTACAGCAAGGTCAAGGCCGACTTCGCCGCCACCAGCGGCATCCACAACGCGCAGGACGTGATCAAAATGCTCATGGTCGGCGCCAAGGTGGCCATGGTGTGCTCCGTGCTTTACAAGCAGGGCATCGACCAGATCCGGGTGATCGAACAGGAACTGCGGGCCTGGCTGGTGGAGCACGAATACGAATCCATCCAGCAGCTGCAAGGCAGCCTGAGCCAGAAAAACTGCCCGCACCCGAGCGAATTCGAGCGCGCCCACTACATGCGCGCCATCCATAATTTCAAGGCCGCTTAAGCCAGGTTTGAGATTATCGGCCGCGGGGAAGGCAGGCGTTGCGCAGAGCACGCCTGCCTTTTCCTTTTTCCGGGGGGCAGAATCCCGGGAAGGCGCTGGGCAAAGCGATCCCGCCCGCTCCTTTTCGGTTCGCCATGGCGGCCAGCGAAGGCACCAGCCAAAACGCGCGGGCACAAACTGTTCTTCGGCACTGCACTCCGGCCACGCCTGCCCACCAGCTCAAAGGCAGGGGTGGGGCGCATCGAAAAACGGCGAATTGCCGGCCCTTGCAGAAGGGGAATTGGAGCTGTTCATTACGGCTGGTCAGAATATCCGCGGCCTGCAAAACCTCTCTGGGCGGCGTAATGGCGCCTCGTCCACTTCCCGCCGGCCGGCATGATATCTGCACCCTGGTGGTTTGACTGGTTATGGATGGCCTCTTATGCCCTGGCCGCAAGGCCATGCTGGCGGCAGTAGCCGCGGATGATCTCCAGGCACGCGGCCCCATAATTCGCCAGTTTCGCGCGGCCGACCCCATTGACAGCGAGCAGCTGATTCTCCGTCTGCGGCAGGAGGGAAGCCATCTCGGCGAGGGCGCGGTCGGAGAAAACGATGTAGGCCGGGACGCCGGCCTGGGCGGCCAGCTTCATGCGCCAGGCGCGAAGAAGCTGGAAAAGCTCCTCCTCCCGGGAGGCCAGGGGCGCCGGGGCGGTGGGCGCCGCCGCCGGCTGCAGGATCGCCGATACCGGCCGTGTGCCGCGCAGCACTTCCCAGCCCTTTTCCGCCAGGCGCAGGCCGCCATGCTCCAAGTCCTGGTCCACCAGCCCGAGCTGGATGAACTGCTGGGCCAATTCCCGCCACATTTCGGCCGGGTGTTCGGCGCCGATGCCGTAGGTGCTGAGGCGGTCGTGCCCCCGGGCCAGGACGCGCTCGGACCGCGACCCGCGCAGTATGGCGATCAGGTGGGCCGGGCCGAAGAGCTCGCCGGTGCGCTTGACACAGGAGAGGAACTTCCGGGCGGCCACGGTCACGTCCGCCGTGGCGGCGGTGGCGGGCGCCTGGCGGCAATGGTCGCAGCCGCCGCAGGGCTGGCTCAGGGTTTCGCCGAAGTAGCCCAGCAGGGGCACGCGGCGGCACTCGCGCGCTTCGGCGAAGCGCATCAGGGCGTTGAGCCGGGCCTGCCGCCCGGGGCGCTCGGAGTCCGCGCCTTCATCGATGAAATGGCGGATGGTCACGGCATCGGCGCGGCTGTAGAGGAGCAGGCAATCGGCCGGCAATCCGTCCCGGCCGCCCCGGCCGATCTCCTGGTAGTAGCTTTCGATATCTTTCGGCAAATGGTAATGCACGACATAGCGCACGTTGGACTTGTTGATCCCCATGCCAAAGGCCACGGTGGCCACCATGATGGGGCACTCGTCTTGCAGGAAGCGATCCTGGTTGGACCGGCGGACCTCGTGGCCCAGGCCGGCATGGTACGGCAGCGCCGGAAAACCATTGGCGTTCAAACTGGCAGCGATCTCCTCCACCTGCTTGCGGGTCGCGCAATAAACGATGCCGGACTGTTCCCGCCGGGGCTTCAGGAAGTCCAGGATTTGCGCCAGGCCGCGGCGCCGCTGCTGCACGGCGAGAAACAAGTTCGGGCGGTTGAAACTGGCGGCAAAAACCCCCGCCTCCGGGATCGCCAGCAGCCGCCGGATGTCGTCGCGCACCCGCGGCGTGGCAGTGGCGGTGAGCGCCACGCAAACGGCGGATGCAAACTGCTTCCGGACGGTTTGGATCTGGCGGTATTCCGGCCGGAAATCGTGGCCCCACTCCGAAATGCAGTGCGCCTCGTCCACCGCCAGGCAGGCCAGGCGGCTTTGTTCCAGGAGCAGCAAGGTCTCCGGCCGCAGCAAGGACTCCGGCGCGAGGTAGAGCACCTTCACGACCCCTTCCCGCACCTGGCTGGCGATGGCGGCCGCGCTGCGGGGCGGCAGGGTGCTGTTGAGGAAGGCGGCCGGCGCCGCCAGCTGCTGCAGCTGGCTGACCTGATCCTGCATCAAGGCGATGAGCGGCGAAACGACAACCGTCAAACCCTCAAACAGGAGGGCCGGGAGCTGATAGCATAACGATTTCCCGCCGCCGGTGGGCATGATGGCCAGGGTATCCTGGCGCTCCAGGACGCGGCTGATGATGACCGCCTGCAACGGCAGGAATTCGGAGAAGCCAAAGGTTTCCTTCAGCACCTGGCGGGCGGCTGGCAGGTCAGCGGCCGCCGGGCGGGGCTCCGGCGGCGGTTCGTTTTCCGGGCCGGTCCCCCACCCGCGGTTATCGAGGGCAGGCGGCACGGGGGCCGTAGGCGGTGGCGGGGCATCACCGCGCCCGCCGCCGGAAGGCGCCCCGGATCCGGCCTCGGCGAATCCGGTTTCAGCGGCCAGGGGGCGACCAACAAGGGCGGGAGCCTCCTCCTCCAGGAACCATCCGGACACCTGGAGGTAACAGCGCAGCTCCTCCTCCGGGTGGGCCTTGGGCCGCCACCAGTGGGCCAGCGAAATCCGCAGCAAGGTTCCGGCGGGAAGCACTGCCAGCGGCTCCTGGAAGCCGGCGAAGGCCAGGGTGCAGCCCCCATCCGGGGTTGGGTAACGATAGCGGATGCGCCGGCCCTGGAGTTCGAGCTGCAGCGGCTGGTCCGGCCGCCAAAACTGCGCGCTGAAGCCGGGCAATCCGGTGGCTTCCGCGACGTAGAGCGCGCCGCCGCCGGACGCCTGGGCCAGGCCATCAAATAATTTCCCCGGCGCGCCGGCCACCGGCGGCTGCCAGCGGCGGATGACGGCCAAGGTGTTCCGGGAACGCTTCAACCGGCGGGCGGCTTGCACCACGATGGTCTCCACGTGCGGCGGAACGCGGCCGGGGTCCGGAATGGATTCCACTTCCCAGACCTCGTGCACCTCATATTCGAGGCCAGCCTGCTCCTTCGCCGCAGCCTCGGCGGCCACCCAACGGACACTCCGCCCATCCTCGGCAATGCCCCACACGCACGCACCATCACCAAGGCGCGTCTTGGCCACGATCAATACCTTCAAGGGCGGCTTTCCGCGGAGCGCCCGCGCGCCGCCTCCATCCCCAGGCCCGGCCGCAATGCCCCGGCGGGCGGAGCGCCGCGTGCCGGCCCTGGTGTCGCTGATCCGTTCAAGCTCATGTTCAGGGGCTGAATTAACCCCATATTGGCCTTATTGGCAAGCGATTCCCTGGGTGAGAGTGACGCTGAAAAGGCATGGCGGTTTCTGCTTCGCCCACCTTAATGCCGGCCGCCCGGGCGATGCTCCGGCGGCGGATCGCAGGCACACCGCTCAGTAATAGCCCAAAGCCGGGGATTCCAAACCTTTCCGCCAAAGCCGGGTGGAGGGTGGGCGGATTCAGCCAATCACGGGCTTGGTTTAAGCAGCGGTTTGAGGATCCTGGCGAGAGCTTCCGCCTGGCGCAGGAAACCGAGGTCGGTGGGATGCGAGCCGTCCACGGTGGCTTCGCCATCGGTGCCGAGCAGCGATCCACCCCGCACATAATAGAGCCGGGATACCCCGGCTTTCCGCAAATTGGCGAAGGCTCTGGCCAGCGCGGCGCGCCGCTCGCGCTGGTCCTGGCGCGGGCCGGGCAGCAGGAACGCCGCGGGAAAGGTGCGGTCTTCCACCAGCACCACCGGCGTTTGCGGGCGGGCCGCCTTGAGCCGCCGCACAAAAGGCTCCACCCGCCCGGCGACCTCGGCGGCGCTCATATTGGGCAGGCAATCCAGGACATACACGGCCGGATCCAGCTCCGCCAAAAGGTCCGCCAGCTCCGGCTCCATCCGGCCGTTGCCCGAAAAGCCGAGGTTGATCGTGGGCCAGTTGAAGCGCCGGCCCAGGATCGCCGGGTGCGCCATCCCTGGGCGCGAGGCGCAGCCTCCCTGCACGATGGAGGTGCCGTAGAAAACGACCGGCTTGCGGACGCCCGGCCCCCAGGGGTCCGCCGGCCGCAGGCTGGCTGGGGCGAGCACGCCCAGCTCGGCAGATTGGAGGCCATTATACAAAGGCAGGTAGAGCAGGTATTCCCGCTCCCCGGGGGGTAGGCCGGCCACCAGCGCCTGGGAATTGGTCATGGCCCCGGGCATGGCCGTGGCCAGCCAGCGCCATTCCCGCCCTGGGGCGCGGACATAAAGATCCAGCCCGCTGACGCCGGTGGCGGGCATGTGCGGCATGGCCAGGCTGCCGGAGGTGACGGCCCAGCGGGCATGGATGGCCGGGGCACCGGTGACAAACCGGACCAGCAAGCCTGCCGAATGCCGGCTCAAATCCCATACCGGAGGCCGCACCACCGTTTTGGCTGCCGCCGGCAGTCGCCCGTAAAAGCCTGGCGCATCGTTCCAGCCCCGCCCCTCCACGCCCAGGCTGCGGATATCCGTCCAGGCCAGCTCCGCCGCCGGGGCCGCCCCGGATCCCGCCGCGTCCGTGGCCCAAAAAACCAGGCAGACCAGCAGCAGGGGAACCAGCCGGGATGGATTCAAACTAATAAAAATGCCCTTATTCATGGTGTTCAGACTTTCGTTGGCGATTCAATACCCCGTCCCGGGCACTTTTCCAAGCCTTCAAGTGCGGCTGAATGTTAATTCCCGTGCCCAAAGCCATCCTTTGTTGACGCTGGGAGCCTGGCGGATATCCTCCGCGGACGTGGCGATCATGAAGGACGCAGAATCACCGATGTTACCCAAAGACCATCCCGGCTGGGGAGGCCTCCCGTGCCCAGGCCCCGGGAGGCGCAAGGCATGAGCCTGATCCGGTTTTACAACGTGGAAGCGGGGATGCCGGTCCTCGATGAGGCGCGGCGCCTGGTGATGGCGGAGATCAAGAAAGCCAGGCGGGAGGGGGCCCGGGTGCTGAAGGTGATCCATGGCTACGGCTCGACCGGCAAGGGCGGGACGCTGCGGTTCGGGCTGCGGAAATCGTTCGTGCTCCGGAAAAAGGAGGGGGTCATCAAGGATTTCATTCCGGGGGACGATTTCACGATCTTCAACGAGCACGTGCTCGACTTGCTGGCCGTGGCGCCAGGATTGCGGGGGGATCCGGACTTGGGCGCCGCGAACGAAGGCGTCACCTTCCTCTGGCTGAAGTGAACGCTGGGCGGTTCCCCTGGCGGGCTGAAGATTGTCCGTGCGCATGGGCCAAAGATCGGTAGATTCCAGGCGTGCTATCTCTCGGGGAGCAATTATCGGATCAGAACTCGCTCAACCGGGTGGCGGTGCCGGACCTCTGGCAGCAGCAGGCAGTGGCCGCCTTGCGCGCCGGGGATGATGTGGTGGTCCAGGCTCCCACCGGGGCCGGCAAGACTTTGATTTTCGAGCTGTGGTCCAACCAGGGGAAGCCGCGCTCGCAGGTGATCTACACGGTGCCCACCCGCGCCCTGGCCAACGACAAGCTGGCCGAATGGCGCGCGCGCGGCTGGAACGTGGGGATCGCCACCGGGGATCTGGCGGAAAACCTTTCCGCCCCCGTGCTGGTGGCAACGCTGGAAACCCAGAAAAACCGGCTGATCCAGGGCGGCGGGCCGGCCCTGCTGGTGGTGGACGAATACCAGATGCTGGGCGACGCCGACCGCGGCTTGAACTATGAGCTGGCCCTGGCCCTGGCCCCCCCGCAAACCCAGCTGCTGCTGCTCAGCGGCAGCGTGGCCAATCCGCGGGAGGTCGTCAAATGGCTGAACCGCCTGGGCCGCCGGGCCGTGCTGGTGGAGCACGGGATCCGGCCGGTGCCGCTGGAGGAGGTGGACACCGAGCAGCTCAGCTACCATGTCCCGGCCAGCATCCGGTCCTACTGGAGCCGGCTGGCCGCCAAGGCGCTGGCGGAGGATCTGGGCCCCATCCTGATCTTCGCCCCGCGCCGGCAGGCGGCCGAGGCGCTGGCGCAGGAGCTGGCACGGTTCCTGCCCAACCCCAATCCCCTCGCCCTCAGTCCGGCGCAGCGGCAGCTGGCGGGGGAACACCTGGCCAAGCTGCTGAAAAGCCGGATCACCTACCACCATAGCGGGCTGAGCTACGGCGTCCGGGCGGGGGTGATCGAGCCGCTGGCCAAGGCCGGGCAGCTGCGGGTGGTGGTGGCCACCATGGGCCTGGCGGCGGGCATCAATTTCTCGCTGCGCAGCGTGGCGCTGGCCGGGGAATCCTACCGGCGGGAATATGTGGAGCAGCCGCTGCGGGCCGATGAGATCCTGCAAATGTTCGGCCGGGCCGGGCGCCGGGGCATCGACGAAATCGGCTATGCCTTGATCGCGGCCAACGGCCTCCGGGTGCGGGACGGGCATCCCGGCCACCTTTGCCGGAGCGCGATGGTGGATTGGAGCGCGCTGCTGGGGATCATGCAGGCGGCGGTGGACCACCGGCTCGATCCTTTCGCCGAGGCGGTGCGGGTGCAGGAGCGGCTCTTTTCCTCCAAGCCCATCGTGCTGGGGGTGGAATTCTGCCTGAAACATCCGCAGACGGCCTGCGGCTTGAACACCGACGCCGAACGGGCGCGGCACGTCCGCCGCCAGGCCCGGCAGCTGCTCAACAGCCGGGGCGAATGGGAACGTTGGCCCGCCGCGGTGGAAAAGCCGCTGCGCACGATCCTTACCCCGGAGCGTACTCAACCGGCCACCCCCGCCCCCGGCGGCGCGCAGGAATCCGTGCCCCCGCCGGCCCTGCCCAAACTTTACCCGGTATTGACCGAGCCGGCCGCCCTGGAAAAAGCCGGTCCGGGCGTGCTGGCGCCGGTGGGCCAGGAGGAGGGGCGCCCGGTTTATGGCCGGTCGTTCAAGGTGGCCGACCGCCTGGCCAATGGCCAGGCGATCCTCGTCAAGTGGATCCGCCGGATCCTGGACTGGCACGGACGGCAGGTGACCGCCGAGCAATGGGAGCAAAAGCTGGCCCCGCTGCTGGAGCGCCGGCTGGGCGCCCAAAAAATGATGGTGGTGCGCTACGAATCGGCGCCGGAGAAAATCACGGCCTATATCAGCCTGGAGGATTTGACCCTGCGGGTGCCGGTGGACCGCCACGGCGTGGCCTTGTGGCGGCCGGTGGAGCGCATGGTGGGGCCGGAGGATTGCGCGCTCTGCCCCCTGGCGCCGCAATGCCTGGAGCTGCCCCCGGCCGCCGGGGTGGCGATGCTCTGGCGGCGGCTGGGGCTGGTGGACAACCTGGGCAAACCCACCCGCCGGGGCCGCGTGGTGAGCTTTTTTTCCCAGGGCGACGGCCTGGCCCTGGGGGCCGCGCTGGAGGACGAAAGCTATGCGCTCACGGACCTGGTTTACGACCTGGCGAACCTGGATGCCAGCTTCCGGTTCTGCGGCGATGAAAACCGCTGGGGCGGGCGGCTGGCCCTGGCCTGCCAGCAGGCCTACGGGATGCTGTCCGCGCCGGGCTACCTGGAAAACGGCGTGCCGCCCAAATACGGCGCCGGGGCGGAGCTGGTGGTGCAGAGCATCCACCAGAATCCGCTCAACAAACACCGGTGGGTGGCGGAGCAGCTGGGGGCGGGGGATATCGACCGCATCATCATCGAGTGGCGCAGCCTGTTGCGCCAGATCGCCCACGCGCCCGCGCTGGCGTGGGACCGCTGGGCCGGCCTGCAAACCCTGGCCAAATCCATCCTCCAGGAAACCGAGTCCCCCACCATGACGGAGCTGCCGCCCCTGGAACATCACCAGACGCGGCGGGTGGACCACCGCCTGATCCTGCGGCAGCACTGACGGCCGCCGGGAACACCAAAAACGAACGCGCCCGCCAGGGTGGCTGGCCGGCGCGCGGAACCGGGCGGAATACCGCCGCTTTAGGTATTCAAGCTCATGGAGAGCAGGAACTCGATGTTGCTGCGGGTCTGCTTCAGCTTCTTGAGCAGCAATTCCATCGCCTCCACCGGCGGCACGCCCGTGAGCGCCCGGCGCAGCAGGACCACCCGGCTGTGTTCGTCCGGATGATACAGCAGCTCCTCCTTGCGGGTGCCGGAGAGTTCGATGTTGATCGTCGGAAAAATGCGGCGCTCGACCAGGTGTCGGTCGAGGTTCACCTCCATGTTGCCGGTGCCCTTGAACTCCTCGAAGATGACTTCATCCATGCGGGAGCCGGTGTCGATCAGGGCGGTGGCGATGATGGTCAGCGAGCCGCCCTCCTCGATATTGCGGGCGGCGCCGAAAAAGCGCTTCGGCTTGTGGAGCGCATTGGCGTCCACACCGCCGGACAGGATTTTGCCTGAGTGCGGCTGCACCGTGTTGTAGGCGCGCGCCAGGCGGGTGATGGAATCCAGGAGGATGACCACATCCCGCTTCTGCTCGACCATGCGCTTGGCTTTTTCAATGACCATCTCGGCGACCTGGATGTGCCGCTCCGGTGGCTCATCGAAGGTGGAGCTGATGACTTCCGCGGGCTTGCAGGTGCGCTCCATGTCGGTGACTTCCTCGGGGCGCTCGTCGATCAGCAGGATGAACAGGTAAGCCTCGGGATTATTCTTCAGGATGGCGTTGGCGAGCTTCTGCATCAGCACGGTTTTGCCGGTGCGGGGCGGGGCCACGATCAGGCCGCGGGTGCCTTTGCCAATGGGGCAGATCAAGTCCAGCACGCGGGTGGACAGCTCGTCGGGGGCGGTTTCGAGTATGAACCGCTTGTTGGGGAAGAGCGGGGTGAGGTTGTCGAAATGGACCTTGTCCTTGGCTTTTTCGGGATCTTCCTTATCCACTGCCTCGATTTTCAGCAGGGCAAAAAACCGCTCTTTTTCCTTGGGCGGGCGGATCTGCCCCGCCACCAGGTTGCCCGTCTGCAGGTTGAACCGCCGGATCTGGGAGGGGGAAACATAGATATCCTCCGGGCAGGGCAGGTAATTGAAGCTCTGGGACCGCAGGAAACCGAAGCCATCGGGCAGCACCTCGAGCACGCCCTCGGAAAACATGATGCCGCTGCGCTCAGCGTTTTTTTGCAGGATATGGAAGATCAGCTCGTGCTTCTTCAGCGTGCCGAAATTCTCGATGCCGTACTCCTTGGCCATCGTGTTCAATTCCGGCATGGACATCGTCTGCAACCGGCTGATGTTCAAAGCGTTGGCCACATCCTCCGGGCTGGCGGGGCGGACGTATTCCTCCTCCTCCTTGTCCTCGTCCCGGCCCACGAATTTCGCGGGCTTGGGCGGTTCCGGCAAGGCGCTGGGCCGGGTGGCGGAGATCAGCGGTTCGTGGCGGCCCCCTTCGGAGGCGCCGTGGCCGTGGCCGTGGTCCCGGTCTTTGAGGTGACCTTTGACACCCGGCCGGGGCCGTTTGTCTTTCTTGTGGAATTCGCGGCCTCTGGGGCCGGCCGGAGGCTGGTGGTGTTTAGGGGTTGGCTGGCGCTCCTGAACCACAGGTTCGCGCTCCACCGCCGGGATTTCCGGGGCCGGGGCAACCTCGGGCTCCACGGCGGCGGGGGGTGGGGCAACCGGTTCCGGCGCCGGGGCGCTGGGTTCTTCGGCGGTTGTCAGCGGCAATTCTTCCGTTTGGGCGGCCGCCTTGGCCGCCTTGGTCCGCGTTGTTTTCTTTACCACTTTAGGCATACAAAATCATCTCTTATTGGGGCTGCATCACTCCTGGATCGGGATTAAAATCGTTTCTTAGCCTGGCTGGCGAACTGGGCGCTCAACAAATGGGCATCCCCACCAAGCCAGGTGAGAGTGGTGCTTCCCCGCAATCAAAAGCTCTATGGCAGTAACTACTTATGCAGTCTGTCGTCCGTTTTATCCTCAATTCCTGGCAGCATCGACACGCTGGCGCACATCAAGTATGCCAGGAATACGGACCAGACTAATGAAAAAAATCAATAGGGCAAGGGAAATCGTGAGGTCAATTCGCGCACCCGCCCGCGCACGGTTTGGATGGCAGCGGTATTCTTGAGATCCAGGAGCACCTCGCTGATCATGTCCGCGATGGCGGCCATCTCCGGTTCTTTCATGCCGCGGGTGGTGACGGCGGGGGAGCCGACCCGGATGCCGCTGGCCTGGAACGGGGAGCGCGTCTCGAAGGGGATGGTGTTCTTGTTGACGGTGATGCCGGCTTCGTCCAAAGCCATCTGGCATTCCTTGCCGGTCACGCCGCGGGCACCCACATCCACCAGCATCAGGTGGTTGTCGGTGCCGCCGCTGACCAGGCGGAAACCATTGCGCGCCAAGCCCCCCGCGAGCGCGCGGGCATTGGCCACCACCTGCTCCTGGTAGGCCTTGAAGCCGGGCTGCAGGGCCTCGTGGAGGCAGACGGCTTTGGCCGCGATCACGTGCTCCAAAGGGCCGCCCTGGACCCCGGGGAAAGTCTGGGAATCGATTTCCTTGGCGTATTGGGCCTTGCACAGCACCAATCCGCCGCGCGGGCCGCGCAGCGTTTTATGAGTGGTGGTGGTGACGAAGTCCGCATGGCCCACCGGACTGGGGTGCAAACCGGCGGCCACCAGGCCGGCGATATGGGCGATATCCGCCAAAAGATAGGCTCCCACTTCGCGGGCGATCCGGCCCATGCGCTCGAAATCGATGATGCGCGGATAGGCGCTGGCGCCCACGGTGATCATGCGCGGCTTGTGTTCCTGGGCCGTCCGGGCCAGTTCATCGTAGTCGATGCACTCATCCGTCTGGCGCACCCCGTAATGGATGACCTCGAAAAACTTGCCGGAGAAGTTGGCCTTGTTGCCGTGGGTGAGGTGCCCCCCATGGCTGAGGTTCATGGTCAGGATCTTGTCGCCGGGCTTGAGGTAGGCGAAATAGCAGATCATATTGGCCGCGCTGCCGCAATGGGGCTGCACGTTGGCGTGCTCCGCGCCAAACAGCTGCTTGGCGCGCTCGATGGCCAGCTGCTCCACGGCATCCACATGTTCGCATCCGCCGTACCACCGTTTTCCCGGATAGCCTTCAGCATATTTATTGGTCAGCACCGACCCTTGGGCGGCCATGACGGCCGGGCTGGTGAAATTCTCGCTGGCGATCAGCTCGATGTTGGCCTGCTGGCGCTGGCACTCGGCGCCCACGTGCCGGGCCACTTCCGGATCCGCCTGTTTGAGCGCCCACAAACCGGGGGCGGCGCTGGCTTCAAACTTGTTCACCCGGCGCTCATGGCGGCCGGCCCCCTCGAAAGCGGTGTTGAGGAACGTTTCCACCACGCGGCGGGCGGTTTCCGGGGAGGTGGCGCTGGCGCCCAGGCAAAGGACGTTGGCATTGTTGTGGCGGCGCGTCAGGGCGGCGGCTTCCACATCCCCCACCAGGGCGGCCCGGATGCCGGGGTATTTGTTGGCGGCCATGCTCATGCCGATGCCGGTGCCGCAGATCAGAATGCCGTTCTGGCACTGGCGGTCGGCGAGCTGCTCGCACACAGCCCTGGCCTGGTCCGGGTAATCGGCGCTCTGGGCGCTATCCACACCGCAGTCCACCACCGAATAACCGAGGTTCTGCAGCAAGGTTTTAAGGTTTTCCTTGAGGGTCAGGCCATGGTGATCGCAACCGATGGCAACCGATTTGGAGGCCGCCGGATTTCCGGCAACGGCCGAGGAGTTTTCCATAAATTGTAAAACCGATGGTATCGCACTGCGGATTTGATCCCGGCATTCCAAGTAGATGCTCAGGGAACCCCCGATCGGGTCGGCGATGTCCTTTTCATGCGGCGGGATGTTTTCGAATTCCCGGAGCAGGAAGGCTTTTTCCGCCGCCTCCGGGTAAAGCAGGATGATGGCGTCCACGTGGCTGTGGGTCATGCCGAAAATATAATCGGCGGATTTGACCAATTCCCGTGTGAGGCAGCGGCTTTTGTGCTGGCTCAGATCGATGCCCAGCTCCTGCAAGGCGCGCACCGAGGCCAGGCTCGCCGGCTGGCCATAGACGGCACCCACCCCCGCGGAGGAGACGGCGTATTCGCCCCGGCCCCGGAGGGCTTCGCGCAGCAAAGCCTCAGCCATGGGGCTGCGGCACACATTCCCGGTGCAAACCATCAAAATCTTTTTCATGCCTGTGGGTTTCCCTTTGGTTTGGCGCACGCTCCCCGGCGGGGAGGCGGCCCTGGGTCAGGATTTCCGCATCTTCTGCACCACGGCCAGGCCTTTGAGCAAATCCACCGCCCGCGCCAGCACGGGATCCTGGATCTGCGGCTTGCCCTGCTCGGCGTCCCGGGCGCCCAGGGAGGCAGTCTCCTCCTCCAGGCGCACCCCCTCCTTTTGCATCCGCACCAGCTCGGCTTCGTTGATCCGGGCCCGGTTCACACGGTTGGTGGCGCTGCGGGCGGGCTTTTCCTCATCCTCCGGGGCCATCAGCCCCAGGTCGATTTTGGTGGCGGCCAGCAGCTTGAAGGCATCGGTAAAATATTGTTTTTCATCCTCCAGCGGAACGCTGACCAGAATGTCCGGGACAATCCCTTGGGAGATCCGCTCGCCGTTGCCCAAAACCACCGGGCTGACCGCCACCTGCAGCCGCTGGCCGCCCGCCAGGGAAAATTCCTTGAACCGGTGGGCCCGTTTGGCGCTGGTGGAGCCGATGATCACCGCCGTGTGGGTCTGCTTCAGCATCCCCGCCAAGGCTTCGGCTGCCTCCGCCGTGTCCTGGTTGATCAACACTGCCACGGGCGCCACCCAGGCGTTGGATTTCGCTTCGGACCGGAAGGTGGTGTCGCCCCAGCGCAGCAAATCCTGCCCGGTGGCAAAAAAACGGTTCGCCACCATGGCGGCGGCCTGGTAATCATCCCCCCCGGTGAACCGCAGATCGAGGATCAGCCCCTTCAAATCGTTGGTCCGCTGAATGGTTTGCAGGGCCAGCCGGAAATCTTCGGGTGAGCTTTTCTGCAGGCCTGCCAGGCGCAGATACCCGCAGGCCCCGTCGAATACATTCGTGCGGACGACGCTGTTGGCCGGGTAAACCCGCACCGACTTGCGCCCGGTCAAACCCGCCTGGCCCTTTAGCTGGTCCAGCAACCCGAGCACGGCCGCCCGGTTCAGCTCTTTCTCGTTGAGCGCGCTGGCGTTGGTGCGGATGAGATCATAAACCTCCTGGAAAGCCGGAAATTCCTCGCTCTCCGCCGCCCAAGCGGTGGCCATCGGGCAGCTAAGGCAGCTGATCCCGAGCCACAAAACCAAACCCGTCTGTGTTATCCAATTGATGCTGCGCATGTTACAAGGCTTTGGAGCCGATATCCCGCCGATAATAGGCGCCGTCGAACGTTATTAATTCCACCGCGTCGTAGGCCAATTGCCGGGCGGATGCCAGATCCGCCGCCCACGCTGTCACGCCCAACACCCGGCCGCCGTTGGTCACTATTTTATCGCCTTCCCGGGCCGTCCCCGCGTGAAAGGTTTTTACATTTACCCTTTTTGCCACTTCAGGCAAGCCTGTTATTGTTTTGCCCTTGGCATACCCGCCGGGATACCCGCCCGAGGCCATGACCACGCACACGCAGGCGGTGGGGCTCCAGCGCAGTTGCACCCGGTCGAGGGTGCCGGCCACCGAGGCCAGCAGCAATTCCGCCAGGTCATTTTCCAGGCGCGGCAGGTAACATTGCGTCTCCGGGTCGCCAAACCGGGCGTTGAACTCCAGCACCTTGGGCCCCGCCGGGGTGAGCATGATGCCGGGATAGATAATCCCCTGGTAATGAATGCCTTCCGCCTGGCATCCCTTCCGCCAAGGCTCGATGATCCGGGCCTGGATATCCGCCATTTGAGCCGCATCCAGGAAGGGGGCGGGGGAATAAGTGCCCATGCCGCCGGTATTGGGTCCCTGATCCTGGTCAAAAGCTCGTTTGTGATCCTGCGAGGTTGGGAAGAGCAGGGCCGTTTGCCCATCGCACAGGGCATGCAGGGAAACCTCCGTCCCCTCGAGGAATTCCTGGATCACCACTTTTTCCCCGGCGGCGCCGAAGGCCCGGGCTTCGAGCATGGAATCCACCGCGCGCTTGGCCTCCGTGGCCTCCTGGCACACCAATACCCCCTTGCCCAAGGCCAGGCCGTCCGCCTTGACCGCGCAGCGCCCGTGAAGGCTGGCCACAAAATCCTTCGCCGCCCGGGCCTCAGTGAATATGCCGGACCGCGCGGTGGGGATCCCGTGCCGCTCCATGAATTCCTGGGAGAACCCTTTGGACGCCTCGAACTGCGCCGCCCGTTGGTTGGGCCCCCAAATCGGCAGGCCGTGCTTTTGGAATAGGTCCACAATCCCCATCCCCAAGGGATTATCCGGCCCCACCACGGTCAGATCCGGCCGGTTTTTCCCGGCCCAATCCAGCAGGGCGGGCAGATCCTCCGCCGCGAGCTTCAGGTTCCGGGCGGTATCGCCGGAGCTGCGCAGCGGTTCGCCGGCGGTTCCCGCATTGCCCGGGGCGCACCAGAGCTGTTTCACCAAGGGCGACTGGGCCAGTTTCCAGACCAAGGCATGTTCCCGTCCCCCGGAGCCAATAACCAATATTTTCACCCCCCCATCCAAGCCCATTTGGCAGGGCGGGAAAAGCTTTTTCCTTGGCCGTGCCCGGCCACCGCAGGGGCTGGAGAATGGTTCGGGCCAGGCCAGCAATTAGCCTTTTTTGCCTGCCCGGCCGGCCGCCGGGTTCAGGTGGATGAAAGCGGTGCGGGTGCCGGGCGGCAGGAGACCCGCCCGGGGTGATCAGCGATTTGACCGCAGCCAAGGGTGCCACCCGCCGCGTCGTCGTCAGTGCCACCACCCACTGAATCCGCCAATGGCTCAACCAACGTCTGGCCACCATGAATGGCTTTTTTGATTTCATGCCGGTCAAACCGTCCAAAAAGCCTGGTTGCTTTTAAACCGTCTCCAATCCTCATGGTTACCCCCGTCGTGGATCAGCCATGCCGGCCGGCAAAAAAACGCCAAAGAGGCTTGTTAACCGCTGGAAAAGGAGTTTACTGCCCTTACCATAACAACGCATGAAAACTTTCCATTCCACCATCGGATTCGCCGCCGCCTCGATTTTGGCGGTTTTCACCCAACACCCAGCCTCCGCCCAGCCCAGCGCGCCCGCTGCCCAGCCGCCAGCGGCCACCAACCGGGTGGCCCGGAGCGGATCGGGCGCCCAAGGCCCGGTGGTGGTTTCCCCGGAAGTGCAGGCCAGCCGGCGCGTCACTTTCCGCATCCTGGCGCCCAAGGCGGAAAATGTGCGGCTGACGGGCGGCGACATCCCGGGCAACGGGCCGGGCACCGCGATGGTGAAGGCCACCAACGGCGTCTGGGAAGCCACCCTGGGCCCGATCGATCCCGGCGCCTACCGGTATCAGTTCAACGTGGATGGCGTCCCGGTGATTGACCCCCGCAGCCCGGCCACCAGCGAGTCCAACAACAACGTCTGGAGCCTGGTGGTGGTGCCCGGATCGGAATTCATGGACACGCGCGAGGTGCCGCACGGGGCGGTGGCCTCCGTCACCTACCAATCCTCCGCGCTCGGCAAAGCCCGGCGCATGCACATCTACACCCCCCCGGGATATGAAGCGGGCGAGGGCCGGTTCCCCGTCTTTTACCTGCTGCACGGGGCCAGCGACAGCGACGATTCCTGGACCTCCGTCGGCCGGGCCGCCTTCATCATGGACAACCTGATCGCCGCGAAAAAAGCCAAACCGATGCTCGTGGTGATGCCCGCCGGGCATACCCGGGCCTTTGGCATGGGGCGGCCCGCCGCCGGCTCCGGGGACCGCACCCAGCCGCCAGTGGATGAATTCACCCAGGATTTCCTGCGGGACATTTTCCCCTATGTGGAAGCCCATTACCGGGTGGTGAAGGAGCGCTCGGGCCGGGCTATTGCCGGCCTTTCCATGGGCGGCAGCCAGACCTTGAACATCGCCATTCCGCATCTGGACCGGTTCGCTTACATCGGGGTTTTCAGTTCCGGGGTGTTGAGCGGCTTCGGCGGTGGCCGGGGCGGAGCCACCGCGACGGCGGCCGGACCCACCTGGGAACAGCGGAACCAGGCCGTGCTGGATAACGCCGAACTGAAAAAGGATCTCCGGCTCTGCTGGTTCAGCACCGGCAAGGAGGATTTTTTGCTGAACAACTCCAAGGCCACCGTGGAAACGCTCAGGAAACACGGGTTCAACGTGGTTTTCCAAGAGACTGCCGGCGGCCATACCTGGATCAACTGGCGCAATTACCTCAACGAATTCGCGCCCCAGTTGTTCCAATAAGCCGTCCCGGGAATCCACCGTTTTGGCCCGGGATCCGCCACGCATGGGACGGAGCCGTGTTCATGTAATTGGGAGGAAGGGAATTGCCCAAAGGCTGAAGGCCCTTGTTGCTTGCCCGGGGGGCGGCGGAAAACCGGGGGCCGAACCCTCTGGGGGGAGGAATGGCCAGAGAACTTGGTGGCGCGGGTTGAGCGGTTGGCGCCGGAGGGATTGGCTGCGAACCAATGGCCGGCGGATGCTTTGGCGCAACGGCCGAAAACCGATCCGCTCAAAGCGGAATTGGCCCGGAAGCTCCGGCGGGAGAGCGTTATGACGCTGGGTTGGATAGGCCTACGGCAAACAATGGGCAGCGTGAACACAGTGCTTAATGCTTTGCATTCTGTTGGTCTGAACTTTTTCATGGGCCATGGTTTAGCTTTGGCCATGACATTCCCGGCGGAACGCTGTCCGGGTGAGTGAGTTTGGTCGGCGAGAGCAGTTGAGGAAGAAAGCCGATTACGTAGCGCTAGTGGGAACAGCAGACCCATCTGAGTTGCGATGACTCCGCCGCATTGACAGGCAAATGGAGCTCACGATGCGAAAACGGCAAGTGCATTTTCCGGGAAGCGGATTACGGAAATAAAAAAGGGCACAGTTTTAAAACTGTGCCTTTTTCAAAAACAGATTGTAAAGACGAAGAATTATTTGCGGAATTTACGCCCAATGGCGCCCATCATCGCAAGCGCTCCACCAAGTAATGCCAGGGAAGAGCCGCCCTCAGGTGTTGAAAAGGCTACCAAGCCAAAGTCAGATTCGTTTCCAGTCGGATTGGAAATGGCGGGATAAAGCCTGACTGTGGTCACATCAACATTGCCGAACGGATTGTCAATTTGCCAGACTGCGGCGTGTTGTTCGTCAGCTTGGCTTAGGCAGGTCACTGAACCAGGTGAACCAGGGCCAGTCCACGTGGCAGTATTCAAACCAGTGGCTGTCAGCTTAAACGTTGAAACACCATCTGTTAGTGCAACAGCAATTTCCTTATTGTCGCCATACTCTGCCCCATCGAACAGGAGTCCGAGGGTTAACGTTGTCCAATGCGCTGGTGCGCTAAGATTTATCTGAAGCCATTCGCCAAGGTCGATTTCATTGCCAGATGCCCCACCCACAACACCCAATACAACAAAACCGGCTTGCGTTTTAGTTCCCAGAGAACCAGACGAAGTGAATGTTGCTCCTGCAGGAGGCGTCATCCCATCGGATCCCGCATCATAACTGATGCCGTAAGCGGCAGTTCCAACTGACAGAACTCCTAATATAACTGGTAGTAATTTTTTCATAAGTCATTTAATACGTGTTCTTTCAAGTAGCTTGAACAGGCGGCTTATCCTCTAAACCGCTTGGGTTCGCACCACCATCGCTTAATGTAGCTTAATCAATGCCAAGGTTAGATAAATTTAGCTTGTTTTTGCGTAAGTTACTACACTACAGTAAGATATCAATTGAGCATTTTTTTTACTGGCACAAGACAATCGGTTGAAAATGTAAGCATTCCCGACGGTTTTCCCCCCTTGGGTTGGATTTTGATGAGCTTTGGCTTCGCAAGCAACTAATCATCAACACATTATGTAACATTCAAACCATTTTTCTAATGTGAAAGAAAATATTACACATTTTGAGGCAAAAGCCGCAGAAAGGGAAATCCCTGTATACAAATGGCTTGTAATGAGCATATTACAAAAAAAGATTGCCGTCTCAAAAAGCGCAAGGAATTCCGACAGGCCGAAAAGTGAGCAAAAAGAGGAAAGGGTAAACCATGCTGAAATTGAATTGTTATCTCTGGCGATTCCCTTGACGTTTGCTGTTTCCCGGCGGCAGACAATTCGTTTTCCCAACGCAGTCCAAGCCAGTTCCGAAGAAGGGGTCAGCCAATAATGAAAAACTTTTGCGGATTCCGGCAAAGGGGCGCTCATGGCTCGGAAAATCAGGTTAAGCGGGAGCGATCTGCCCCCATCTTGAATTGGGATGGATCGCCGCGAAAGCGTTTTCCGGGGTGAGGACCGTCGGCGGTTTATCCAGGCGCTGGGCTGGTTTTTCCAGTGAAAAAAACGGGCGGCCGGAACACGGTTGAGCTTGGATATGGTTTTTATGAAATTGATGCGCCCCTGTTTCATCCGCTCGTCCGCCCGCCGGCTTCCTGAAACTCTGGCTTGCGATACGCACTTTTTTCCGTTATCATTCCGGCTGTTAAGCAGCAAGCCTGGTCTGGGATGCCTGCGATGAGCAAGCTTCGCAGCCTTCAGATTTTTGTGGGCTATGCCTAACAAGGAACGGCATCGGATATGTGTAACAGTCAAAGACCGGTTGGCATGCGTCAGGCAAAAAATGTTCCGTGTGACCTCTGCGGCGCAACCGAGGGGGAGGAGTTATCTTTGAAGGATCGCGATGGCCGTTGCTTGCGGACGGTCATTTGCAAATTGTGCGGTTTGGTCTATTCGGACCCGCGTCCCGCAGCGGACGAAATCCATGATTATTACGAGCGATCCTACCGCCTGGACTACAAGTCAAGTTTCCAGCCCAAGCCCAAACATGTTTTTCGGGCAGGCCAGGTTGCGGTTGATCGTTTCCGCAGGCTGATGCCATTATTGCGGCCAGGATTTCTAATGCTGGATGTGGGTGCAGGCAGTGGTGAAGTCGTTTATATACTGCGTGCCATGGGTTGCGAAGCGCGCGGCTTCGAGCCCAACAAGGGTTATGCCCAGTTTGCGTCTGAAGTCCTCGGTTTGCCGGTGGATCATGCCTTCTATCGGGAGGCCCGGATCGGAAAGGAATCGCAGGATCTCATCACCATGTTCCATGTCTTGGAACACTTTGAAAGCCCCTGCGATGCGTTGCGCCAGGTGCGGGAATGGTTGCGACCGGGTGGCCGCTTGGTGGTGGAAGTTCCCAACGTGGAGGCCCGCTGCCAATGGCCAGGCAGCACTTTTCATCGCGCCCACCTGTATAATTTCAATCCCGCGGCTTTGGAGATGCTCGGAAGCAAGGCTGGTTATGGCAACCTTGGCACTTCCGTCTCGCCGGACGGCGGCAACCTTACCGTGATCCTTGAGAAGAGCCACCACCCGATCATTCAGCCAGCAACGTTCAATATCCCCGGCAACTATGATCGTGTCCGCGCGATGGTCCGGAGCCATACAGCGTTTCGCCACCTTTTCAGCCCCCACCCATACCTCAGGCCTTTTCGCAAAATGAAAGCGGCGCTGGCCGAGTGGCAAGGGAAGCGCGGCCCTTCACCCAGGGCGATTTTGGACCGTCTGATTGCTCGCGAACTCCAATCAGCCGGCTCAAGATAGCCCCGGTTTGGGGCCACGATGGGGAAATAACCTCCGCCGAAGGAACCTGAACACATCAAAATTACTGGATAACGTGGGTGCTTGGCATGGACTGGGGCGGGAATGATCCGTGAAAAAGCCCCATAATCCAAAAAACGTGGGTCGAGGAACTCTCTTCAACGCAAGCTCCCGGGCCGCATGGGATTTCACCTGCTCTGCAGTTCACCTGCCTGGCGATAACCCACCCTTTCACAAATGGTTGTGACTCCATTGGCTATCCGGTTTTGAGAGGTTCAACCGCTCTTTTAAGGATAATTGGATGAACTCCAATCAAGAGCCCAACTCCGCTACCCGTGCCAAAGGCGCTCCCGGTTCCCGGCTTCCGCGACGGCTTTGATGGCGATGCGGGCATCCTCCTCGATCTGGAAGTCGAACATCCCCGCCACAATGAAGTCGGCCCCGTGGCTGAAGGCGAAGGGGAAGGCGCTCTGGGGCAAAATCGCGCCGGCGGCCATTGTCTTGAAGGCAATCCAGGGCTTGTTCACCTCTTCCATGAAGGCGGCCACTTTCCCGGCGTCCAGGCAGAACATGTTGTCGTTGTAGCGGTCGTGGTCGGCGCTGAGCGGTTTGTACCAGCACCACTCCTCCCGCTGCACGGGCGGCGTGGCGGACCAGTAACGGTCCGAGTGGAAGGTCTTCACGTAGAAATCGGCCCCCAAGCCATGTTTCTCGCAGGCCATGGGCGTTTCGAGGGAATGGCCGCCGACGCCAGCCGGCAGGCCCTGTGCCTGGATCGCTTGAATGGCCCGGCCCAAGTCCTCCAGGCGCCCCGTCATGACGCATTGGTCGGCCACCATGCCATGCACGTAAACGAGGGTGGCGCCTTGATCCACAAGCTGTTTCACATGGCCGCCCAGCTGCTTTGGCTCGATGCCCGGCAGGGTGCAGACGAGGCTTTGGAATTTCCGGTTCCGCTCGCGGTTATACTTGAGTATGGGATCGAAGTCGCGGGGATCGATCAGGACGGTGTTAATCCCGCATTGTTCAGCCAGCTCGATGGTCTCGAAGATTTTCTGCCCGGTGTTGTAGGCTTTCAACAGCTTGGAAACATAGACCAGGTCGCGGCTGTGCGCCCAGCCGCCGATCATGTTGCCGCCGAGGAACAGGCGGCTGACGCGCACCTTGCCAATCAGGCCGCAGGGCATGGCCGCAGGCTGGAGATCGGTTTTCGGCTTCGGCTGAGGAGCGGCCCCATCGGGCATGGCCGCGAGGAGGATCTGTTCCTCCAGGCTGCATACGGCGCCCAGGCTGGCGGCGCCCAATAAAGTCCCCCGCAGAAACCCGCGGCGGTTGCTCTGGCTGGTATTATCGCGCTGGCTCTTTTTCATATTAATGGTTCCGGGCCGAGACTGTCGCTTTCCGTGCGGGCAGTCAAATCAATCTGCCGCGGGTCCGGCGCGCCGGGGGCCAGAGCCGGGCAGCTTATTCCGCCAGGGAGACGCGGATGATTTCGCGGTCGTTGCGGGCGATGAGGCAGCGGTTGGCGAAAGCCGGGTGGGACCAGACCACCAGGCGGCCGCAGTCGCGGTTGGTCGGGTCCAGGAGGTGTGCGCGGCCCAGCTCCTCGTAACCTTTGGGGCTGAGGCGGGCGATGATCAGGTCACCCAATTCGCTGGCCAGGAAAAAGACCTCGCCGTTCTGGACCAGGAAGGCGTTGGCCCAGCGGACCGGCCGGCTGCTGGCGGTGGTGGCGGCCAGGGTTTCCCAGATCCGCCCGCCGGTTTCGGCGTTGAGGCAGCGGAGCTGGCCGTAGCTGCAGACGCCGTAGATGTGGCCAGCGTGCAGGAACGGGGTGGAGATGATGCTGTGGAGGCCGTCGGTTTGCATTTCGCTGGCGCTTTTGCCCTGCCAGGCCAGGGTGGCGGCGGGCTGGTCAGCGGCCAGGCGCATCATCATCGAGCCGTTGTAGAAGGAGGTCACCAGGAGCAGGTCGCCCATTTTGCGGGGCGTGGACACAGTCAGGCCTACCTTGGTGGCATAGGGCTGGCTCCAGAATGGCGCGCCGGTTTCCGGGTCGAGGGAGGCCAGGCCTGCGGGATGGAAAATGATCAGCTGGCGGCGCCCGCCCGCCTCATAGATCATGGGCGGGCAATAGCCCAGCTCGCTGGCCTGCAGGGCGTGCCAGAGATCCTGGCCGGTGTTTTTGTCCACGGCCACCACGAGGCTGTTCTCACCGCCCACCATGCAGATCACCTTTTGCCCATCCACCAAAGGATGCCCGGCAAAGCCCCAGATGGGGGTCTTGGCCTGGTGGTCCTTTTTCAGATCCCGCGACCAGAGCAGCTGGCCGGTGGCCGCCTCCAGGCAGCATAACCGGCCTTGGGCGCCGAAGGTGTAAACGCGGCCATCCGCCACTGAAGGGGTGGCGCGCGGCCCCCCGGGGTAACTCATGGTATAAGCGCAATCGTAGGCATGCTGCCAAAGGGTCTTGCCGGTGGCTTCCTCCAGGCAGAGGATCCGCTCCTGGGAGGAGGCCGGCGCGGCGGCTTCGTTATTGGCGCCGGATTTGCCGTCCACGCGGTCGCAGACATACACGCGGCCCTGGGCCACGGCCGGGCCGGTGTAGCCGGGGCCGATGGGGGCGCGCCACAGGACTTTCGGCCCCTGGGCTGGGAACTGGCGCAGGATGCCGGATTCGCGCCACACGGCATCGCGCCGGGGGCCAAGCCACTGCGGCCAGTCGTCCGCCCGGGCGGGGGATGGGCTGCTGAGACAAAGGACGGCCGCCAGGGGCAGTAAATTGCGGAGCCAAAGGGTTATGCGCATGGCATGGGGAGGCATTGAATATTCAGTTTTCATTTTTCAGCCGCGCCCACCAGGGCAGTTGCGCAGGCCAGGCAAAGCCCCGGCTGCGGGTGGGTGGTTTGGTGTGGATTGCTTCACAACCTTGATCATCGGCCCAATTTATCATCGGGGCGGCAGCCGTAGCAACGCCAATCAACCCCCGGCTCGCGGCAATGCTTTTGAAGCGGATTAGGGCGGCCGAGCGCAACCCACCCATTTATGGATGAATCCATTTCGACGCATTACCCTTGAGTAATTGCACGCATTTAGCCACGGAGAGCGCCGATGGAACGCTGATGAGCAAATGCACGTGATCTTCCACGCCACCCAGGGCCAAAGTCCGGATCTTATTCTCACGGGCGACGCCACCCAGGTAAGGCCAAAGCCGATCCTTCAATCCCGGTTGGATGAGCGGCCGCCGATCCTTGGTGGCGAAGACGCAATGCATCAGGCAACTCACAAACGAATGCATGAACAACCTTTCCTTTTTTGTTGTCCCCCCAGTCCGGATCCGTTTTTGTTTTTGGGGCGCAAAATCCAGCGAATCCCTGAGTATCCATTTACCCTATCAGGTTCAAATTCGGTTTTGGGGATCATAATTGAAATGATCCTGCTTATGGCGAGCCGGAAAACGAGAAAAAAAACAGAACTCAGCGAATATTGGCGCATCGAACACCACCTTTTTAGTCCCGCAGGGACGGCCGGACGCCGGCCCCACATAAATTCCCACCTAAACCGTGAAAAACCTGATCTGTCGTCCCCGGAGGGGGACTTGGGCATCCGCTTGGGCATCCAAACCCACCCATAAATGGGTGGGCTATGCGCTGCCGTCCCTGACGGGACTAAAAGTGGTTAATTTGGGGCGCCAAGAACCCAGCAATAAATTGCTGGGCTAATTCCTTTCGTCCCTGGCGGGACTGGGTTGCGGCCGCCCTAACGGGCTAAAACTGCTTATTTTGGAGGCGCCGATAACCCTCATTCCATGGCCTGGAGCCGGGCCAGCCAGGTGCTGGCCACCCCGGTTTCCGGCCCGCCGGACAGGGCGGCCAGGAAAGCCGTCAAGGCGGCCGGCTGGGAGTGCTTGAGCCGCCAGGAGCGCTCCGCCAGGGCCAAAGCCGGGGCGTATTGCCCCGCGCGCAGGCGGGCGGCGGCGGCGGCGGCCAGGCGGGCGGCGGCGCGGAGGACTTCGCGGAGCGGGCGCAGCTCGCAGCCGCAGCGCTGGCAGTTATCCCCGGCGCCGGGCTGGCTCTTCCCGCAGGCTGGACAGGCGATTTGCACCCTCAATCCTCCAGGTAGAACAGCACGTCGGACAAGGCTTCGTTCTGCTGCCCGAGCGCCTCCCAGTCGCGCTTGGCGATGGCATCGGCGCTTTGGTGGACCAGGTCGCGGATTTCGTTGGCATCGTCCTCGCTGATGTTCCGGGTGAGGAGGGCCTCGGCCCGCTTGCGCAGATCCTTGGCGGTGGTCAGCAAGGTTTCGTGACCGGCGCCTTCCCCGGCCTCCGCCCCGGCATCATCATCATCCTCCGGACCGGATTCCCCGGGGATGGCATCCAGATCGATCAGGCCGGCGATGTTGCGGCGGGCATCCTCGATATTCAAGGCGACCTTGCCGCGGGTGTCCATGGTGACGGATTTGGAAAGGCCGGTGGCTTTTTCGGTGGCGGTGACCTTGAGCATGCCGTTGAGATCCAGGGCCATGCTGAGCACCACCTGGTTGCCGGCGGGCACTTTGCTCAGGCCGGAGATCAGGAAATCCCCGATGAAGGTGTTCTCCTGGGGCCAGGTGGACTCGCCCTGGTAGGCCTGCACGTTCACGGCATCCTGGTTGTCCCCGACGGTGGCGAAAACCTCGGATTTGCTGGTGGGCAGGGGGGTGTTGCGCGGGATGATCGGCACGCAGATCAGGCCGTGGTAATCCGCCCTGGAAAGCGCCGTGGTGCAGAAGGTGTGCGGGGTGATGTCCACCAGGATGGAGTGCCGCTGCTCGCCCGCGATCACGCCGGCCTGGACCGCGGCGCCCATGGCCACGATGAGGTCCGGGTTGATCTCGAAGCGCGGCTCCAGGCGCATCCGCTCCAGGAGCAGGCGCTGGACCAGCGGGGTGCGGGTGGCGCCCCCCACGAGCATGACCTTGTGGATGCCGGCGGGCGTCAAGTTCACGTCGGCGAGGGACTTGTGGATGCACTCGAGCGTTTTCTCCAGCAAGGGGAGAATCATCTCCTCGTAAACGTGCCGCGCCAGCTCCAGCTCCAGGTGCCGCTCGCCGTCCAGGTATTCCTCCCGCACCGCCACGAACGGCTCGTCCGAGAGGGTCCGTTTGGCCCGTTCCAGGGCGACCTTCAGGCGGCGAAGGGTCTGCGGTTTCTCGAGCAGATCCACGTTGTGCCGTTTCTTGAACTCCAGGATCGCGAAATCGACCAGCAGCTGGTCGAAATCGTCGCCCCCCAGGCGGGTATCCCCGTGGCTGGCTTTCACCTCCACCACGCCTTTTTCCACCTGGACCACGGACACGTCGAAGGTCCCGCCGCCCAGGTCGTAAACGAGCATGGTCTCATCGGCCGTGGCGCCCCCGCCATAGGCGAGGGCGGCGGCGGTGGGCTCGTTGAGGATGCGCACCACTTCCAGCCCGGCCAGATCCCCGGCCACCTGGGTGGCCTTGCGCTGGCGCTCGTTGAAAAAGGCGGGCACGGTGACCACCGCCTTGCGGATGGGCTGGCCCAGGAATTTCTCCCCCTCCAGCTTGAGCTCGCGCAGGATGAAGGAGGAGATCTCCTCGGGCGAAAACTGGCGGTCCCCCAGCGGCACCTTGATTTCCTCGCCCATTTTGCGCTTGATGGACAGGATGGTGGACTCCGGCGCCGCGACGAGCTGGTTTTTGGCGGTCTGGCCGACGATCAGCCGCCCGGCGGGGTCGAGGCCGACGCAGGAGGGCATGATGGGATTGCCGTGGATGGGGATTACCTGGACCTGGCCGTCACGGACCACGGCCAGCTCGGAGTTGGTGGTGCCCAGGTCGATGCCGACGATCAGTTCACTCATGGTTTCTGGGGGGATGGGGGTTGGGATGGGTTCAAGGCGATTTTCACCTGGGCCGGCCGCAGCAGCTCGCCATGGCGCAGGTAGCCGGCGGCCAGCACCTCCAGGACGGTTTGGTGCGGCTGGCTGGGGTTGGTTTCAGCCGCCACGGCGGTCATGATCGCCGGGTCGAAAGCCTTGCCCTGGGTGTCGAAGGGCGTCACGCCCTCCTTCAGGAGCAGCTCGTTGAAATGGCTCAGGACAATGCCGAAGGCCTGGCGCTGGCTGCCCCAAGCTTTTTCCCAGGGGTCATTATCGCTCCACCAGCTTTTCTTGGGCGGCTGCCCGAACGCCCGGGCCAGCCGCTCCAGGCGGTCCCGGATCTCCACGAGCGTCAGGCAGTAATTCCGGGGCAGCCCGCGCGGCTCAGCCGGGGGAGGAGCCGCTTGCTGGCGGAGCTGCCCCAGATCCTGCCGGAACTGGTCCAGGGCGCCGCCCCACTGGCTGAGGGTCTCCGCCGTGCGGCGGTTGGCGCGCCGGCATTCGGCGTTCAGGGCGGCCAGCGCCTCGTGGAAAGCATACAAATCCGGCTCCGGCGGGGCGGCGTTTTCCCCGGCCTCCAGGGCTGGAATCTGGTCGATATCTTCCAGCCAGGCTTCAAAGCGGTCGCGCAGCCGGGATTTCCAATCCGCCAGCTCGGCGGCTTCCTCGCCATCCTCGCCGGCGCCTTCGTCTTCGGCTTCGTTTTCGCCAAGCTCCTCCACCTCGTCCCCGGCCTCCAAGCCGGGGCGGGCGCGGTCGTCCTCCCCAGGTTCGCCACCGGGCGGGCGGAGAGGCTCTTCGTCAATCGGGTTTAAAGGATTCATCGTTTCAAGGCGGGGAAAGGTTGGACTCAACGCCGCGCGCAGTCACGCAAAAAGGTTTTCAGCGTTTCAAACGCGGGGGGATGCCGCGGCGCCTCGAGGCGGGCGAAATCCAGGAAGGCATCCATGGGCGAAGCCGCCGCGGACGTCTGGGTGAACAACCGATGCTTGATGCGCCGGTCAGCATCCTTGATCGCTTCATACGCCTGGCTCACGGCTTGAAAGCGCTCCGGCTCATGGTCGGGCGGGGCAGCCTTGACGGCATCGAGGTAGGCCTGGCGGATGCGCTGGTCATCCGCGTCCGGCGGCAAACCCAGAACAAGATAGGGATTCATGCGTCAGAAAAGCGTGGTTTGCCGCGGATCCTCGGGCGGCGGCAGTTTGGTTTTTTTCCGGGCGGGCGGGGCTGGGGCTGGGGCTGGGGCGGGCGCCGGCATCCCCAAGCTGAGCTCCTTGATGAAGCTTCGCACCAGGTCCAGCGGCAGGCTTCGCACCAGTTTACGCTCCAGTTTGAGGCGTTCGATTGGGGTAGCGGTGATCGCCAGCAACAGGTCGGACATCACCTCTTCCACTTTCGCCGGGGGCAAATTGTCAAAATGCGCGCTCAACCGGCTTTTCAGCCTGGCACTGGCCCTCGGGGGTATTAAAGGGTGGAAAGCATCCAGGCCGTCGTCATCGTCAGGGCCGTCAAGCAGGTCTTCATCGTCCAAGCCGTCGTCGATGCCGTCGTTGAAGAAGTCCTCCAGGTCCGGGAGGTCGAACGGCCGGGGGCCGGGCCGGCCGGCCGGGGTGAATTCTTTCAATATCGTGCGGGCCTGGTCCGCGGTTCTGGAATCGCCCCGCTGCTCCGCCTCGGCGAGGATGGCCCGCACCTCGCGTTCCCGCTCCGCCAGGGGCCGGTAATGGCCGCCGAGACTTGGGAACTGGACGCAATAAAGGCGCAACAAGGGATGCCGGGGATCCTGCTTGAGCGCCTGGCGGATCGCGAGCTGGTGCGGCCGTTCAAAATCATTCCCCGCGCCGCCGCTGCCGAAGAGGGGCAGGGTTGCGGTGAGGAACCGGGCCACGGTTTCCGGCTTGCAGGGCCGCGCGGCGGCGGCCAGGAGGAAATCGAGCAGCCGGCGGGCCTTGCCCGCGAACTCCCATTGGCTGGGGTTTTTTTGGCGGGCAAAGAGATCCTGGATCAGGGTGGTGAGGAGGCAGCCTTGCTCCAGGTTTGCGCTTTTCAAGCAGGCCTTCCAGTCGCTGTTCCAATTTTGCCGGGCCTTGGGCGGCAGCCACTCGTCCTGCAGCCAGGCTAGAGCCAGAAAAAACGCCGCGCGGAAAGGCGCCGCCGCCAGCGCGCGCTCCCGCAACTGGCCGGACTTTTCCCCCTGCCCGAAACCCTGGGCCACCACCGAACAGGAGGCGAGGTACAGCCACCGGCCGCGGCGGAAATTCCCGGGATCATCCGTCGTCAGGGCCTCCGCCTGCTCCAGCTCCGCCAGGGTCTTGGCGGCTTTATCCTGGCTGGCGGCCGGGCTGCAATTGGCCAGCGCCTGCTCGAGGCGGCCAGCCAGGATTTTATCCAGGATGGAGGTGTCCAGCAGGTCCAGCTGCCGGGCCCGTTCCAGGTAGTCGAAGCCTTTTTTGAACGCCTTGCGCTCCAGGCAGAGCCGGCCCGCCTCCACCAGCACCTCCTTGCGCTGGGGGAAGCGCACCGTCAGCTGGTCGAGGAGCCGGTTGCGGCCGCTGGTCCGGCGCAGGATTTCGTAAAGCTTGCACAAGGCCAGCGCGGCCGGCAGGTTTTCGGGATCCAGCGCGCAGCTTTCCACCAGGGCTTGGATGGCCGGCCCGGCCGCCTTGGGCCGGGAGGAAGGACGCCGTTCCCAAAAGCTGAAAGGATCCGGGGCTGGGGCTTCGGGCCTGGCCAGCTGGGCGCCCAGCCAGGCCAGGGCCTGGGAGTCCAGGCGGGCATTGGCGCCCCAGAGCTGGCTCCGCAATTCCAGGAAGTCCCGCCAATATTGCTCCAACTGGCTGGCCGCCAGGATGGCGCAGCCAGAGAGGCAGGCGTGCTGCAGCGCCAGGCACCGCTCCACCGGGTTGGCGGAGCTTTCGCAGAGGTCTTCCAGGAAATTCAGGAAGCCATCGAACTCGCCGCCCGGCAGCTGGAAGGTGCACTTGAAAAAGAAATCGGTGAGGGCCCCGGCCCAGCCGGCATCCACCGCGGGAAAGGCTTTCGGCCAGACCTCGGCCAGCTCGAGATAGGCATCGACGGGGCACCGGTCCTGCCAGGCTTTTTGGGATTGGACCAGGGTGCGCGCCAGGCTGGGTGTCCCCAGCCACTGGCAAAGCCGGACCAGGGTGGCTTCCTTGGGCTTTGGGCGGGGTATTCCGGGCTGGTTTTTTTCCAGCAGCAGCAGGAGCGGTTCGGCGGCCAGGGCGGGAACGGATCCGGCGGGCAATTCGCCGAAAAACCGGGCGGCTTTGCCGGAATCCCCCCGGTAATAGGCGGCCAGGCCCTTGAGCCAGAGCTTCCAGTGGTTGAAGGGGGATTGCTGGCCGATCGGCCGCAGGCTCTCCTGCAACGCCTCAAACTGGCTCCCGCCCAGCGCCCGCAGGGCCTGGTGGATGGCCGCCAGATCCCGCGCCACGGCCTCCGCCGCCGGGTTCGCCGCGGGCGCCGGCTCGAAAGCCGCCACCAATTGGTCCGCCAAACGCCACCGGTCGGCCTCCGCTGCCACCTGGCCGCCGGCGGCCAGCAGCCCGAGGATCTCGGTGCTCGCCCCGCTGGCGGCGCCAGCTTTAAGGGCCAGCTGCAGCTCCAGCGGTTTCCAATCCGCGGGCTGGGCGATGGTCTTCAAATAGGCCAGCACCTGGGTGGCTTCGGCCGTCTGGCCCTTGCCCGCCATTTCCCGGGCCAGCCCCAGGTTGGCCTGGACCAGCAGCGGCAAAAAACGGGCGCGATCCACCTTGCACAATTCCTTGAATTCATCGCGCGCTTTCCGCCATTTGCCGGCGTCAAGAAAGACCCGGGCCTGCTGTTCCAGCTGGTCCAGGCGCGCGCCAGGTTCATTCGGCGTTGGTCGATTCGTTCCCATTCGGGAGACTTTCTTAAAGGTATTTTCCGCCGTTGGCAATTATCATCTAAACACCCATCCCTACGCCGCTTCGGCGGCCAGCGGCGCTGGAAAAAACGGCGCGCGTGGCCGGCGGGCAAGGGATCCGCCCGGCCACCGCAGAATTACGCCCGCGGCCGGTCCGCCTCGTTACCTCGGCGGCTACCTGCGTTGGGCGGGCCTAGGCAACGGAGCCTGGCGTCATTCCGCCGCCGGGCGGTTGGGATTGAGTTTTTGGAACAGCTCGAGCCAGCCCAGCAGCATGGCATCGCCGATCTGTTTCGATCCCCGCAGCTCGTCCGGACCCTGGCCCCAGTAGAATCCCAGCCAGCCCTGCGCGCGGCCCTGCGAGCGCTGGATGAACTCCCCCAGCTCCACGGCGTCACAGCCCAGCGGGAACAGCTCCTCAATCACCACCGGTTTGCCCGCCTGGAAGCCGCCGAGGGTGTCCAAGGCTTCCCCCAGCTTGCCGCGGCTGGGGTAAATATGCACGCTCAGGCAATCCAGGTCTGGCGCCACGGTTTGGGGGGCAAACCCGGATCCCTTGGCCGGATCTTCCAGGCTGTTGGGCAGCAGGCCCACGGTGACCAGCCGCCCGGGGTCGGCCCGGCGCACCGCCCGGGCGAGCTGCCGGATCCACGCGCGGGCGATCTCCGGCCGGCTCCGCCCGGCGGGATCGAGGCTGATATATTGGACATAATGGAAGCCGCCCAGCGCGAACGGATGCAGCCACGCCCGGGGCGCCAGGGCGGCCTCCGGCAGGAGCGGCTCGTTCATCAGGCCGTAGGCAAAAATGCAGCCATGGCGCGCGCCGCGCCGGGCCACGGCGGCCCAAAAATTGGCCTGTGCCGCCCAGCGCTGGCCCTCCCCCAGGGCCTCATACCAGGCTGGGACATCCGCCTTGCGGTAGCACGCCAGGCCGGTCACATCCAGGTATAGCCCGAGGCGGTCGCACAGCTCCATCAGCCGCTCCAGGCGGTCCAAGGCCGCCCGCCGGGGGCGCCGCGGGGCCTCCATGAACCGGGGGAATTGCAGGTGGATGCGCACCACGTTGGCGCCCAGCGCCTTCATCCCGCGGAAATCCGCCTCCACGGTGTCCCATTCGGTGTCCCAGTAGTCCTCGAGCAGGCGGCTGCGGTGGTCGCGGTCGTAGTTGAAGCCCCAGGGGATGAACGGGCGGTTTTCCGGCCGCCGGACGAAGCCGCCGCCACCGGGGGCCACCGCCACGCGCTGCCGCGCCGCGGGCGGGCGCGCCGCGGAACCAGCCGGGAGCAGCAGCCCCAGCGCCAAGCCCGCCATCAGCCAGATCCCGGCCGCTCCGGCCCCAGCCCGGCGGCCGGCCAGGGCGGGCTTATTATTTTTCATGGGGTGCTTTCATTTCCGCACACAGTGTGCTAGCTTGGAATGTCTAACAAGGCTAAAAACGAAAGGAAATCCGTCATGTGGTCCTGCAAACAATGCGGTGAGCAGTTGGATGATCAATTCGATTCCTGTTGGAAATGCGCGGGCGGGAAGAGCGCTCCCCGGCCCCGGGAGGCCAGCCCGCCGCCCAAGGAATTGGCCTGTGCCAGGTGTGGCTCCAAGCGGGTGATCCCCGGGGGCCGGGTGGCCATGTCCAACCAGGTGGACGAGGGGGAGCCGGATATGGATGTCACCGGCGAGCTCATGGCCGCCGTCGCCGCCAAACCGCGCGCGCTGCTGGACAAAGCGTGGGTTTACGGCGGCCTGCGCGCCACCATCTGCGCGGATTGTGGAGCCACCGAGCTCTGGGCCGACAACAAGGCCGAGCTTTATGAGGCCTACGAGCAAAGCGAATTGCTCGAGGAGGCCATGAAAAACACCAAGTGCCTCTGCTGCGGCCAAACCATCCCCGGCGACCACGACCGCTGCCCCAAATGCGGGTGGTCCTATGCCGAAGGCCAGGCCGCGGCCAAAACGGAGCTATGACGTTCCAGCCGCGGCAAACCCGGGGGCTGGTTACGCGGTCCCCAGCAGGCGGCGGATGAATTCCGCATTGCGCCGGCAGTCGGCGGCGGTGTCCTTGGAGGGGCAGGAGGTTTCGAGGATGATCCACCCCTCGTAGCGGATCTCTGCCAGGGCCTCGGCCACGGCTTTCATGTTGATTTTGCCTTCGCCCAGGTAGCCTGAGCCGTCCTTGAAATGGACCAGGCCGATGCGGCCCTTGAGCTGGCGGATCTCCGCCGGCACATCGTAGCCGTTGCCGGTGGAGTTGCCGATGTCGTAATAGCAGGCCACCGCCTCACTGGCGATGCGGTCCAGGATCTGGAGATTCTGGGCCGCCGAGCAGGTGTTTTCCAGGCCGAGGCAGACCTTCGCCTTTTGCGCCTGGGGGGCCACCTCCTTCACCCGCGCCACCACGGAATCCACCGCCGCGCGCTTCAGCTCGCGGCCCTGCAGCAGGTTTCCGTTGCCGAAAAACGGCACCAGAATGCCCGCCGCCCCCAGCTCCCCGGCTGCCGCGATGGTTTGCTCGAGCCAGGCCACCGCCCGCGCCTCGGTGGCCACCGGGTTCCCATTCAGCAGATCCATGGAGAGCGAACACACCGGCAGGCCGGTCTGCCGGGATTGGTCCTTGATTTTCTGCCGCCAGGCCGCCTCGGCCACTTTTAATTGGTCCGCCGGGCTGCCTACGCCAAGCTCAGCCCCATCCATGCCGGCCTCACGGGCCGCTTTCAGGTTGTCGCCGAAATGCCGGGCCCCCACGCGGATTTTGGCGTTGGGCGCCGCCGCCTGGAGCGCCTGCAGAAAACCGAGGCCCGCCAGGCCCAGGCCGCCCGTGCGGATGAAATGACGTCGATCGATCATATTGATTATGGGTTGAGTTGTTATTGTTCCGGCCCATTCTAATGCCTGCGGAGCGAAATTCAACGCTGAACGTGGTTCGCTGAACGTGCTCCCACCCGGTGGTGAAGATGGCCGGGCCGGCTCATGCTGGCGGCGGTGTTATGTTCCTGCCCTTGAGGATCCTGCGGAAGTGGCTGGCGGAGCCGATGAGCCAGCCCGGGAAACCCGTCAATAAATAACCGATTCCGGGCACATCGTGGTTCAACCAACTGTCCGCACACATGGCCAAAATGGCGTAACCCAGCCACAGAAAGGAGACCAAAACGGTATCGGGAAAGCAATCGAGCCACCGGGGCCGCAGGCGCCTGGGCCAGATGAACGCGGTGGCCACCAGCAGGACCAACTGCACCCACAGCAAACCCAGGCTCAGGCCCGGCTTCACGGCTGCCCGGCCAGCTCCTTTTTCCGGGCGGCGAGGACGGCGTCAAAATGCTCCTCCAGCCGCGGGTTGCAGCCCCGGCAGCCGGCCACCACCCGGGCGGCCCAGCCCAGGTATTCGAGCTTCCGCTGCCGGTCCCAATCGGGGGGCTGCTGCTGTGTGATATCCCCCAGGTTGCAGGTCTTGTCGGCCAGCTTGATCTGCCGGGCGGCGGCGGAGAGGTGGGGCGCATGCTCCACCTGCCGCCGCTTGCGCTCCAGCTTCGGCAGGGAACGGTCGTCGGTGACTTCCTGGACGAGGCGGCGCACGGCTTCCCCGAAATGGCTGTCCAGCTCGCCCGGGGTGGTCCCGGTATCCTCCAGGGTGTCGTGCAGCAACGCCGCCTGCAAGGTGGCCAGATCCGCCACCCCGCCCACGCGGGCCAGCAGCTCGGCCACCGCGATGGGATGGTTGATATAGGGCGTCTGGCCGGAGTCCTTCCGCCGCTGGCGCTGGTGCTTCAGCGCGGCGAACTGCACGGCGCCGAGCAAACCGGCGGCGGACTGGTCATCAGGGGCGGGGCGGTTCATGGCTTTAAATTTTCCACGGGGCGCGCATGGGCCGGTCCAGCAGGGCGCTGGCCTGGTCGTCGCCGATGAATTGCTCACCCACCGGATCCCAGCGCAGCTTCCGCTTCAGCAGCACGGCGATCTGCTGGAGGTTGCACAGGGTGTCGGTGCGCACGGCACTGTCGATCGGCGCCGCCGGCTGGCTCCGGCCTTTGACGGCGTCGATGAAATTGCCGTGGTGGTTGTCGCTCTTGAACAGGTGGATTTCATTGGCGCCAATCCGGGTTTGGAGCAGCGCGGCGCGGCTGGCATCCGCCTTTTGGCGGTCCACATGCACCCAGCCTTCCGTGCCCAGGAACATCACCCCGTGCCCGTGGCCGCCCGCCTGGAGCGGGTGTTTTTTGCTCGTGGCGTCGTCCATGTGCACCAGGGTGACCCCGTTGGCGTAGCGGTTTTCCACCTGCCAGCTCACCGCGCAATCGGTCAGCATCCCCGCCGGGTGGAACGCCCCCGTCCCGGCGACCTCCACCGGGCCGCCGAGCTCGGTGCCGTTCCCCCATTGGGCGATGTCCAGGTGGTGCACGCCCCAGTTGCCGATCATGCCCTGGCAATAATCCAGGATGCTGTACCACACGCTCCAGCCTTCCTTGTCGGTGTAGGGCCGGCAGCGCTGGTAGCTGTAGGGCTTCTGCGGCGCCGGGCCGAGCCAGAAGTCGTAGTCCAATTCCTTCGGCGCCGCCTCCACCGGCTGCTGCGGGCAGGCGGACACGCTGCCCGGCACGCCGACCAGGATCGTCTGGAGCTGGCCGATCCGGCCGTTGCGCACCAGCTCGCAGGCGAACCGGAAGTTGCCGCCGGACCGCTGCTGGGTGCCGAACTGGAACACCACGCCGGCCGCCTTCACCGCCTGCTGGACCGCATGGGCGGCGCGGAAGCTCCAGCCCATCGGCTTCTCCTGGTACATGTGCTTGCCCTGCCGGGCCGCCTCGATGGCGATCAGCGGGTGCCAATGGTCCGGGGTGGCGATCAGGACCGCGTCGATGTCCTTGCGGGCCGTGACCTCGCGGAAATCCCGGTGGAGCGTGCAATCCTGGCTGCCGTAAAAATCGTCCACGATTTTCTTGGCCTTCCGGCGCTGGGCCTCGTGCACATCGCAGACGGCGGCCACGCGCACCTCGGGGTGGCCCAGGAAGGCCCGCATGTTTCCGGTGCCCTGGATGCCCAGGCCGATGCAGGCCAGGTTGACCCGGTTGGAGGGGCGGGCCCCTTCACCGGCCCGCAGCAGGGTGGGCAGCGCCGGCCCGCCGCCCAGCAGGCTGGCGGCGGCGAGGGATCGTCCGAGGAACTGGCGGCGGCTGACGGGCATCTTTTTCATAACGTCTGGTGTTCAATATTCAGATCATATTGGGCCGGATCCCCCGCCGCCGCAAGCCGCAATTGGGCCGCCGTGCGGAGGCGGACCTGGACCGTGCGTATGCCTGTGCTGTGGGAATTGCGGGCGCCGGGTCTGGGGCGGATTATACCTGTTTTGGAATTCGCCAGCGGCCGGCCCGCCTCGTTACCTCGGCGGCTGCCAGCGTTTGGCGTGCCCAGGCAACGGCAGTATTCGCCGGCGGCGGCCTCAGCCAGCGGCCTCCGGCGGCGGGGTGGCGCCCGGCCCCAGCGCCTTTTCCAATTGCTTGCGCCGGGTGGTTTCGGCGCGCAGCTGGGCCTGGGCCTGCCGCAGCTCCTCCTCGAGTTTCTTGATGGCGGTGACATCCCGGAAGGTGATCACCACGCCGTCGATGCGGTTGTCCTGCGTGCAGTACGGTTTCAGGCGGATGAGGAACCAGCGCCCATCCCGCGTGGCGGACTGCTGTTCCGTGCTCTGCAGCGAATGCAGCACTTCCCGGGCGTCCCGGGCCAGGTCCGGGTAGGTCAGATCGGTGGTGAGGTCGGTGAAGGGCCGGCCCACATCGCCCGGGATCAGCTTGATGAGGGCGGTGGCGGAGTCGGAGAACCGCTTGACCTGGAGCTGCTGGTCCAGGAACACCGTGGGCAGGTCGTTGCTGTTGAGCAGGTTCTTCATGTCGTTGCCGGCCGCGGAGAGGTCGTCCACCTTGGACTGCAGCTCGGCGTTGACGGTGTGGAGCTCCTCGTTCATGGACTGCAGCTCCTCCTTGGAGGTGGTCAGCTCCTCGTTGGTGGACTGCAGCTCCTCGTTGGTGGACTGCAGCTCCTCGTTGGTGGATTTAAGCTCCTCGTTGGTGCCCTGCATCTCCTCGCGGAGGTTCTGCTGCTCCTCCCGGGCGTGCTGCAGCTCCAGCTCCAGCTCGCGGGTGCGGGCGCTCTGGGCGGGGGTCGTCCGGGCGCCGGCGCCGTGCGGGGGCGGAGCGGCCGCCACGGCCGCCGCAGGCGGCTCCGCAAAGACGACCAGCACCGTGCCGCGCAGCAGCTCGGGCTTGGCGAAAGGCTCCACCAGGAGGTTCACCAGCTGGGTCCCGCCGTTGGTCCCCACCTTGAGGTTCGGGCGGACCACCGGGGCCAGGTCGCGGCTGGCCTGCTGGAAGGCGCTGGAAAGCTCGAAGCGCAGGCCCTCGCGGGCCATGGCGAAGATGTTCAGGTTCGCCTTGCCGGCGGCCGGCTCGAGGTATTTGCCCGTGCGGCCGTGGATGTAGAGGATGTCGCCCTGGTTGTTGACCAGGACGGCCGGCGGGGAATAGCGCTGCACCAGCAGCTGGTCCATCAGCGTCTGGAGGTTGGCCGGGGGCTTGGGCTCCTCGTAAATCTCCGGCCTTCCGGCCACGGGCGGCCCGAACATGATGGGGAACTCGACCAGGTGGTCTTTCGGGCCGAGCGCGTTGCGCTGGAAGATTTTGGCCTTGGTGTTCAGCGGCGAGAAGAGGTTGCCGAAGCCGCCGATGCTCTCCGCGTTGCCCAGCAGCAGGACGCCGCCCGGATGCAGGCTGTGGTAGAACAGCGGCAGCAGCTTCTGCTGCAGCTCCAGGTTCAGGTAGATCAGCAGGTTGCGGCAGCACAGCACGTCCAGCTTCGTGAACGGCGGATCCATGATCAGGTTCTGCGGGGCGAAGATGATCATCTCCCGGATCTCCTTGACCACCCGGAAAGTCTGCTCATCCCGGACGAAAAAACGGGCCAGCCGCTCCGGGGACACATCCGCCTCGATGTTGCCCGGGTAGGCGCCCAGGCGGGCCTTTTCGATCGCGTCGCGGTCGAGGTCGGTGGCGAAGATCTGGAAGGTGACCGGCTTTTTGGGTTTGACGCGCTCGAGGGCCTCCTTGAAGACGATGGCCAGGGAATAGGCCTCCTCGCCCGTGGAGCAGCCGGGCACCCAGGCCCGCAGCATCTGCCCCGGCGGCCGGCTGGCGATCAGCGCGGCCAGCGCCTCGTCCCGCAGCACGTTCCAGATGTCCGGATCGCGGAAAAAGTTGGTGACGCCGATGAGCAGCTCCTTGAAGAGGAACCCCAGCTCCTGGGGGTTTTCCTGGACGTAGCGGACATAGGTGGCGATCTTGCTGATCTGGTGGATGCCCATCCGCCGCTCGATCCGCCGGTAGAGGGTGGTCTTCTTGTACTGCGAAAAGTCGTTGCCCGTGTGGGAGCGGAGCAGGATGAGCACCTTCTCCAGGCAGTTCTGCTCCTTCTCGGCCAGCACCAGCTCAGTTTTGGCCGGCGCCCCCCCCGCGCGGCGGTGGTAGGCCAGCAGCTTGCCGGGCAGCTCGGTGGCCGGGGCCACCAGGTCCACCAGCCCGGTGCCGATGGCGCTGCGCGGCATGCCGTCGAATTTGGCCGAGGCCGGCTCCTGGACCATCACCAGCCCCCCTTTCTCCTTGATCGCCCGCACCCCCAGCGTGCCATCCGTCCCCATGCCCGAGAGGATCACCCCCGTGCTCCGCTCCCGCTGGTCGTCGGCCAGGGAGCGGAAGAAGAAATCGACCGGCAGGCGCATCCCCCGGCGCTCCAGCGGCTCCATCAGGTGCAGGCAGCCGTTGAAGATGGACATGTCCTTGTTGGCCGGGATCACATAGACGCAGTCCGGCCGGACCGGGGTGCGGTCCTTGGCCTGCGCCACCTTCAGCCGCGTGATGCGCTGGAGCAGCTCGGGCATGATCCCCTGGTGGGTGGGATCAAGGTGCTGGATCACCACCAAGGCCAGGTTGCTGCCCAGCGGGATGCGGCTGAGGAACTGCTCCAGAGCCTCCAGCCCGCCGGCGGAGGCCCCGATGCCCACGATGCAGATGGGGGCGGGCTTTTCCTCACCCCCCGCCGCCGGCTTGGATGGGGCCTTGGCCGGGGCCTTGGCCGGGGCGGTTTTCTTTGGCGGGCGTTCCGGATTCCCAGGTTTCGCTGTTTTTTTCATAATTCAAACGGGCGGATGGCTGCCTCCGCCATATCGGCTCATCCTGCCCGGCTGGCGGCCAGAGTTCTAATCTAATCTAATCGTCCACCCAAATGTCCAGCCGGGAGCAGGCGGTTCCGGAGGTCACCGAGGTCAGGACATCCCGGAACTGGTCCAGGTCGAATGGTTTGGCCAGGCCGGCCTGGAAGCCATGCTGCTGGGGATGGCGGAGCACGGGGTCGTTGTGGTAGCCGCTGACCACCACCGCCTTCACCCCGGGGTCCAGCGCCCGCAGCTCGCGGATGGCCTCCAGGCCGCCCACGCCGCCGCGCACCGTCAGATCCAGGATCACCACGGCGAACGGCCGCCCCTGGGCGAGCGCTGCCTGGAACAGCTCGATCGCCGCCCGGCCCTCCGCCGCCAGCTCGGCCTCGAAACCGAGGAAGACCAGGGCTTTGCCGAGGCTGGCCCGCAATTTATCCTCGTCCTCCAGCAGCAGGACGCGGCCTTTGTTCCGGACCGGTCCGGGGGCGGCGGCGGCGGGCGCTGCGGTTGGCGCCGCGGGCAACGGGCAGGCGGGCAGGCAAATCTGGAACGTGGCGCCCGCGCCCGGCGCCGATTCCACCGTGATCGCCCCCCCGTGCTTGTGCACCACAGCGTGGCAGATGGTGAGCCCCAGCCCCATCCCTTTCTGGGCGCCCCGGTCCTTGGTGGAAAAATAGGGGTCAAAAATCCGGGGCAGGATTTCCGGGGGGATGCCCGGGCCGTGGTCGGCCACGGTGATCCGCACATATTCGCCCGGCGGCAGGGCGGGGGCGGAGTTCCCGGCCAGCACCAGGTTTTCGGCGGTGATGGTGATGATCCCCCCCCCGGGCATGGCCTCCCGGGCGTTGAGGATCAGGTTGCGGAACACCTGGCCCATCTGCCCGTCGTCCACCTCCGCGGGCCACAGGCCGGCGGGGGGCGAAAAATCGCACCGCACCGTGGATCCGCTGAGGGCGAGGGTGGCGGATTGCTGGACGATGGCGGCCAGGGAGGCTGGCTTGCGCTGGGGCGCTCCGCCCTTGGCAAAGGTGATGAACTGGCTGGTCAGGCTTCTGGCCTGCAGCACGGCTTGTTTCACGTAGTCCAGGTGCTGGGCCGCCTCCGCACTCAGGCCCGGCGCCATGCTGGCCATGTGGACCTCCAGCATGATGCCCGCCAGCAGGTTGTTGAAATCGTGCGCGATGCCCCCGGCCAGGATGCCCAGCGATTCCAGCTTGCCCAGGATGAGCCGGTCCGCCTCCGCCTGCTTGCGCAGGGCGATATCCCGCACCACGGCCAGGATGCCCCCGGCCCCCCCGATGGCGGTGGCGTGCAGGGAAGCCTCCACCCAGAGGTCGCCGCCCCCGCTCTGGGGCCGGCGGGCCAGGCATTCAAACACCTGCGGGGCGCCCGCCTGCGCCAGGTTGAGATGCGCCGCGACGGCGCCCGCGGCGGCGGCGGGAGCCTCGGCGTGCAGATCCAGGAAGGTGTGGCCGAGCAGTTCCTCCCGGGTGGCATACCCATACATGACCACGGCGGAATGGTTGGCTTCGAGCACTTCGCCCGTCGCCCCATCCATGATGAAGAACGCCTCGCTCGTGGCGTTGAAGATCTCCCGGTAATCCGCCTCGCTGGCCCGCAGCGCCGACTCGGCCCGCTTGCGCCCGGTGATATCCACCGCCACCGCCAGGCACTCCCGCCCGCCGGGGGAAGGCGTGGCATGCAGCTGCACCATCCGCTGGAGGTGGTCCCCCACCACGAGGGTGACCTCGCACTCCTGCCGGACCTCGGCCAGGAATACCTGCTTGAGGAAGGCGTCGAAGACCGGCTGCTCGGCGGGGGCCACGAAGGGGCGGAACCGCCGGGTGCGCAGGCTGCCGCGGTCCACCCCCAGCAGCCGGGCGCCCGTGAGGTTCGCCAGCAGGATGATCCCTTCCGGCGACAGGGTGAAATAGCCGGCCGGGGAGAAGTCGTATAGCTCGCTGTATTTCTCCAGGGCCGCCTCGGTCTCCACCTTGGCCTGCACCAGCTCCTCGTTCTGCAGCTTCAGCTCTTCCTGGTGGATTTCCAGCTCATGGACCAGCCGCCGCACCTCCGCCTCGGTGCGGGGGGGCGGCGGCGCCGGGTGGGCAGCCTGCTGCAGGTGCTCCTCGGCCACGATGCGCAGCCTTCCCACCTCCGGCTCGCCGGTCTTGTTCTTTTTGTTCTTTTTCATATCGATTTGAAACAGACTCGATTCCCCAACCGGCCTGGCCCGATGATTTTTGCCGGGCCAGACCTACGCACGATGCCATCCCGTTGCCCCCCGTTTTCCGCAAACAGGCAGGCCTGGGCTGCCCCTACCCTTGTTTCATAGCCGCCGCCGGCCAGGCCGCTGCTGGCCGGTTCAAATTGCTTGTCAAATCATAGCTCCGGCCGCTGCCGTTTTCAATCAAATAAACCGATCCCAACCACCGCCCTTCCCCAAGCTTAAGCCACCCTTGAACCACACTGTACACACTGTACACACTGTAGCACGGTTCGTGGCCGGGGCGCCATGGGGTGTACACCCCATGGCGCCAACGCACTGGTTATGCCAGGTTCCGGCCACCTTGCAGGAAAAGATTCCAACGGAAAATGAGCCTGCCTCCAGCGCGTTCAGCCGCGCGGCTGGGGCGGGATCTTCAGGGTGGTGTCGGGCGACAGCGAGCCGAGGCTGATGATGCTCTTGATGGCCTCGGCCACGGATAAATCCAGGCGGATCAGCTGGTCTTCCGGAACAAACACGAGAAAGCCGGAAGTGGGGTTGGGGGTCGTGGGGATGAAGACGCTCCAGAGGGTGGGCGCCGTTTTGGCCCGCAGCTCATTGCGCTGCTCGCTGGTGATGAAGCCCAGGGAATACATCCCGGCGCGGGGGAACTCCACCAGCACCGTCTGCTGGAAGGACGACTGGTGGCCCGCAAAGGCATCCTTGACCTGCTTCACCGTGCTGTAAATCTTGTTGAGCAGCGGCACGCGCAGCAGCAGCCCCTCGGCCGTCCGGATGAGCTGGTTGCCCAGATAATGCCGGGTCAGCTGGCCCGCCAGGGCGATGAGCCCGCCGGCGAAGACCAGCGCCGCCAGGCTCCAATACCAGCGGATGTCGCCGCGCACGCCATCGGCATATTTCCAGGCGCCCGGCACCACGAACAGGATCTTGTCGGTGATGTTCGAGATGGTGCCGAACAGCCAGGCCACCACGGCGATGGAAATGATGGCCGGCAGGACCAGGGCGAGCCCGGTGAGGAAATTCGTCCGCAAAACCGCCAGTGGGTTCACTTTCATGCGCGCGAGCATACGCCCACCGGCACGGCGTTCAAGCCACGAGGCGGATCCGGAGCATCCGTGTGCCTATGGTCCGCAAATCCTGGGCAACGGGCCTTGGGTGAATTGGACCCGGTTTGAAATTCGTCTGCCCCAGGTCCGCCTCGTTACCTCGGCGGCTGCCAGCGCTTGGCGTGCCCAGGCAACGGCCGTATTCGCCGGCCTAACTCAGCCGGCGCATCCGGCGCATCCCACGCCGGATTCAGTTGCATTCGCCGGGGGAGGCGATTATTGCTCTGGGGCAATGATTAAATGCTTCTCAATCCTGGGTGTGGGGGGCGGCCTGGCGCTGGCGGCCGCCGGGGCGGAAAACTGGCCGGAATTCCGCGGGCCGGCGGGCAACGGCTCGGTGGCGGCGGCCCGGCTCCCGCTGCATTGGAGCGAGACGAATAATATCGCCTGGAAAACCGCCCTCCACGGCCGCGCCTGGTCCAGCCCGGTGATCTGGGGCGCGCAGGTGTGGCTCACCACCGCCACGGAGGACGGCCGGCAGCTTTACGCGGTGGGGGTGGACCGCGCCACGGGCCGGATCCGGCAGGACCGGCTCCTGTTCGAGGTGGCCAGGCCGCAGTTCGCCCATGCCTTCAACACCTACGCCTCCCCCACCCCGGCCATCGAGGAGGGGCGGGTGTATGTGACCTTCGGCTCGCCCGGCACCGCCTGCCTGGACACCGCCAGCGGCCAGGTCTTGTGGCAGCGGCGGGATTTCGAGTGCAACCACTGGCGGGGGGCCGGATCCTCGCCCATCCTTTACCAGGACCGGTTGTTCCTCCACTTTGACGGCGCCGATTTCCAATACCTCGTGGCCCTGGACAAGGCCACCGGCCGGACCCTGTGGAAAGTCAACCGCTCCATCAATTACCAGGATCTGGGGGACGGCGGCCAGCCGAAGGATGGCGGGGATTGGCGCAAGGCGTTTTCCACGCCCGTGCTGGCCCATTACGGCGGCCAGGCGCAGCTGATCAGCCTCGGCTCCAAGGCGCTCTACGCCTACGATCCCGCCACCGGCGCCGAGCATTGGCGCGTGGAGAACCACAACTGCCATTCCGGCAGCGCGCGGCCGGTGCTGGGGGAGGATCTCATCTACTACTGCGGCGGCTTCCCCAAGGGCGAACTCTGGGCGGTGCGGCCCGGGGGGCAGGGGGACGTCTCCGCCACGCACGTGGCGTGGAGGAACAAAAAGGATGTGCCGTCCAAGCCATCGGTCGTCCTGGCGGAGGGGTGTGTCTTCATGGTGGATGACAACGGGGTGGCCAGCGCCGTGGAGGCCCGCACCGGGGAAACCCTCTGGCGCCAGCGCCTGGGGGGGCATTTCTCGGCCTCCCCCAGCCTGCACCAGGGGCGGATCTATGTCTTCAGCGAGGAGGGCAAAACCACCGTGTTCGAGGCGGCCCGGCAATACCGCGAGCTGGCCGTGAACCAGCTGGGCGACGGCTTCATGGCTTCCCCGGCGGTGGCGGGTGAGGCGTGGTTCCTGCGGAGCCGCACCATGCTCTACCGGGTGGAAGAGCGGATGGCGGAAAAATAAAAAGGCTGGGCCGCCGCCGGCCCAGCCTGAAAGGTGATGGGCGGCTGCCCCTACTTCTTCTTTTTCGCGGGGGCCTTGGCGGGAGCCTTGGCGGGGGCGGTTTTGGCGTCCGCCAGGGTTTGGGCCACGAGGTCGCCCACTTCCTTGGTGCCGTAGCCCATCTTGCCGGCCGCGAGGCTCTTGAGATGGTTGCGCACGGTGGAGATCACGGCCTCTTCGATGGCCTTGGCGGCCTCGCTCTCGCCCAGGAAATCGAGCAGCATCTGCCCGGCGCAGATCGCCGCCAGCGGATTGATCACGTTCTTGCCGGTGTATTTCGGGGCGCTGCCGCCGATCGGCTCGAACATGCTCGTGCCCTGCGGGTTGATGTTGCCGCCCGCGGCGATCCCCATGCCGCCCTGGATCATGGCGCCCAGGTCGGTGATGATGTCGCCGAACATGTTGTCGGTCACGATCACGTCAAACCACTCGGGATTCTTCACGAACCACATGGTGGTGGCGTCCACGTGCGCGTAGTCGCGGGTGATGTCCGGGTAATCCCTGGCGCCGACTTCGTGGAACGTGCGTTCCCAGAGGTCGAAGGCGTAGGTGAGCACGTTGGTCTTGCCGGAGAGCGTCAGCTTGTTCTCTTTCTGGCGGCGGCGGGTGTAATCGAAGGCGTAGCGCAGGCAGCGCTCCACGCCGCGCCGGGTGTTGATGCTCTCCTGCACGGCCACCTCGTGGGGCGTGCCTTTGAAGACAAAGCCGCCGGAGCCGGTGTAGAGGCCCTCGTTGTTCTCGCGCACCACCACGAAGTCGATGTGCTCGGGCTTTTTATCCTTCAAGGGGCAGAACCGCTCGTCGTACAGCTTCACCGGGCGCAGGTTGATGTATTGCTCCATCTCGAACCGCAGGCGCAGCAGGATGCCTTTTTCCAGGATGCCGGGCTTCACGTCCGGGTGCCCGATCGCGCCGAGCAGGATGGCCGGGAACTTCCGCAGCTCGTCGGCGGCGCTGTCCGGCAGCACTTCCTTGGTCCGCAGGTAGCGCTCCCCGCCGAAGTCATAATCCGTGTAATTGAGTTTCAGGCCGAATTTCCTGGCGGCCACATCCAGCACTTTGATCGCCTCGCGGACGACTTCCGGGCCGGTGCCATCGCCTCCGATAACGGCTATATTATAATTTTTCATGTCTCAAAATTTCTGGTTCCGATACGCCCCGCACAGGGCGGTGAAAGACCGGATGTTACGGCCTTAATGCGCGATTGCAACCCGATTTTTGCGGCCCGCCGCCGGCCGGCCGGGTTTTTCAAAACCGGAACGACAGGCCCACAAAGGGGTTCAGGTCGTCCGCGGCCGCGGTGACGCCGATGGCCACGCCGAAATCCAGCTGGAGGTTGGGGGTCAGTTCGCACGTCACACCCAGGTCGATCGTGCCCACCCAATCCGCGCCGTCATCCGTGCTCACCTGGCTGAAGAACTCCACGTAGCCGTCCAGCTTGCCCACCAGGTCGTGGCCGAGCGTGAGGCTGTTGATGAATTCCGGGTGGCAGCGGGAGTTGTCCGCGTTCTGCATAAAATCGTATTCGGTCATCAGCCCCGCACTGAAGCCCAGCGGCAGCTCGATCGCCAGCGGCAGGATCACGCCCCCTTCCACGGCGTCGTTGCCCAGGCCGTCCTGATTGGTGGGGATTTTTACGAACGGCATCACGCCCATGGCGGTTTTTCCGCCGTCGTTGCCCCACAGGTTGACCTTGAGCCGGGGGGTCACATCCCCGAAGCCGGACTGGTGGAGGACCGTCCCCGCCCCGCGGTCCTCGGTGCGCACCCGGTTCCAGGTGTCGAGCAACAGCTGCAGGTCCACCTGGTTCAGCAAGCCCACTTTCAGGTTCACCGGCATCACCGCGGAGCTTTCCACCCGGGTGTCGCCGCCGTTGGATTGATCCCGGTCGCGGGCATGGGTGAGGAAATCCAGCTCCACCTGGAAGTGGCCGGCGTCCAAGGTATAAGGGCTCTCGGTTTTATCGGGCCGGTCCGTGACCATTTCCCGCATCAACGCCCGGGGCGTGGGATTGAACAGATGATATTGGCTCTTATCCGCCGCCGCCGCGCCCGCGCCTGGCCTGGCTTCCGCTTCCGGCCGGGATTCGGCCGCCGGCCCGGCGGGGACGGTGGCGGGGGTGGCCGGGGCGGCGCCGGTTTCCGCCGGGCCAGTCTCGGCGGCGGCCGCGGGCAGGGCCAGGCAGGCGCAGCAGTGCAGGGCGGCCAGGGGCCTGGCCCAACCCTTCCGCTGGCGCTCCCCACCGGCGGGAGGACTCCCGCCGTGCGCTTCGCCGAACAGCCGTTGTTTTATGCTCCGCGTCTGGCCAGCCCCCGGGGCCGGCACGCCATGTTCACCGCTCATCGTTGTGCCTTGTTTCGCTATGGTTTTCAGCCTGGCTGCCCGGGCGGATCCTCCCCCGCCCCCGGGCCGCCGCCGCTCCCCCTGAATATCCAGGGCCAGGGGATTATCGGCAAGCCCGGCCCAAACCTTGAAAAATAAATGCATTTTCCGCCGCTGGGCCGGGCGGAGGTTGGGCTGAACTGCCCGAAACCGCTCGCCACACCCTTCCGGCGCAAATATTCCGCAATGGAGTCCACTGAGTCCACCGAACGCTACGGGTCCGCGGCCGCTTATGGCAGAGTGGCGGGGCTGGTGGCCGGATGGCCATCGGCGGGCGGGATCACCCCGGCCCGGCCGCCGCGGGCGGCGCGGGGCCTGTGATCCGCAACCAAAAGAAAGTAAGCCATGAAAAACCTCATCGAGTTCCTGAAAGGAAAGAAAACCTACCTCCTGGCCCTGCTGGCCGGGATCTACGCGGCCCTGGTGGGCCTGGGCCTGGCGCCCCATTCGGAAGTCCTCTGGGGCCTGCTCGGCTCCACCGCGCTGGCCACCCTCCGCGCCGGCTTGAACCAGGGCCAGACCCCCGCCAACCCATGAGCCGGACCCGCCCCAGCCATGACCGCCTTGTTCGGCCTCCTGACGGCCCTGGCCACGCTGGCGCTCTGGCATCTCCAGCGCACCCGCTCCCCCACCGCCGGCCAGCGCCAAACCGACCTCGCCGATGAATACGCCACCCTGGCCGCCCGCCTCGCCCAGGCCCGCCGCCGCGGCGACGATGCTGGCGCTGACGCTCTGCTGCGGCGGCTGCGTGCGCGCTCCGCTCCGGCCCAGCATCCAGGCCACCCCGGCGGGCAACGCGATCCTGGCGGCCCTCCCGGCGGGAACCCGCCTGGCTTTCCCGGCGCCTGACACCGCCTCCGCCTTCCGCCGGCTGTTCGCCAGCGAACTCCGGCCGGAGGCCCCCGGCGGCGGGCTGGCCCCCGGCGCCCCGCTGGTCCTGAGCCAGCCCCTGAAAATCTGCACGCCCGCCTACCTGGCGGAGCGGGACAGCCTCGAGCTGGAGCGGCTCCGGCAGGTGGAGTCCCTCCAGCTGGAAATCCAAAGCCTGCGCCAAAAACCGTGAACCAGCCCGCCGGGCGCCCAGCGTGCCAGGCGGGCGCAACTCATCCGGCCCGGCGTCCGCGCCGGGCCTTCTTAAAAACCAACTGCTTATGAATATGCCATTGCCCGGTCAATTGCCCGATCCCGCCTCCGTCCAGACCATGGGCTGGGTGTGCCTCGCCCTGTTTGGCGCGGCCGGCGGCGTCGATAAAATCCTCAAGATCTGGGACCGCACCCGGGAGCTGCCGCCCCCGGCCCAGACCTACGTGGCCAAGCCGGATTGCGCCGCGGCCCGCGCGGAGCAGCGCCTGCACCTCGACCGTTTCGAGGAGGAGCTGCGCCGGCTCCGCCAGGAGCTGCGGGCCGACCGCGACCTCCTCCTGCAGGCGGGCGAAGCCCGGGCCGTGAAGCTCCACGAGCGCCTGGACGCCGTGCTCGCCGCCCTGGCCCGCCAGGGATGACCGGGAGGCCCCGCCAAATTCAAACTTGAATGCCTATGCCATTACTATCCCTGCCTCCGGAGAAGAAAGAGCAGATCGCCGAATGGCTGATCCAGAGCGAGCCTTACCACGCCGTGCTGGAGAAGCTGCAGGCCACCGGGGGGACCACCGCCACCCTGGAAGACGTGGACGCCTTCTGGGAGGGCTATTGCCTGCCCCGCCTGGCCCGGCTGCATCAACGCGCCCAGGATCTCTGCGCGCAAATCCTCCCCCCTTCCGAAAACCCCGGCGCCCACAGCCTGGACGCCCTGGCCATCGCCCTGGCCCAGCAGCGGATCGTCGAGCTGGCCATGCAGTCCCGGCCCTCGGAGGAAACCGCCGGGCTCCTGGCCCGCTATGTCCTCAAGCGGGGCGACCAGGCCCTGGCCGCCGAACGCCTGGCCGTCATGCGCCGCTGCCTGGAGCTGCGCGAGGCCCGGAGCCCGGCGGCCCGGGAGGCGCGGACCGGCCTCGCCCGCGACCAGCTCACCCAGCAGGAATTGAAAATCATCGTCGATAACGTGGACCAAATCCTGGGGATCACTTGAGGCCCCCTCCAGCCGGCGGTCCGGTTCCCCCGGCCGCCGGCCGCTCCCCTCACCCCGCCCCTGCCCATCTGCCCATGCCCGCCATTTTGCCCGCCATCAACCTCCCGCCGGACCCGGAGCTGGAGCGGCATTTCCTGCCCTACCAGCTGGCCTGGATCCACGACGATTCGCCCCTGCGCCTGGCCGAAAAATCGGTCCGCATCGGCTGGACCTACGCCGACGCCTTCAAGAACGTCCGCAAGCGCCTGCTCCACCCGCGCCGGGATTACCTGTTCACCACCAAGGATTATCCCACCGCGCTGGAGTATGTGCGCACCTGTGACCGGTTCGCCGGCATGTTCAAGATGGCGCGCTCCATCCTCTCCCGCGGCGAGGTCATCCTCAAGGTGCCCGCCCCGCCGGGCGGCGGGCTGGGCATCACGGGGGAGATCAAGGTGGGCATGATCCGCTTCGACAACGGCTCCCGCATCCTGGCCTTCAGCTCCAACCCCAATGCCTTGCGCGCGTTTGGCGGGGATGTCGGCATGGACGAGTTCGCCTTCCACCCGGAGGCCGGGGCGCTCTGGGCGGCCGCCGCCGGGCGGGTCACCTGGGGCTTCGACCTGGGCGTGTGGTCCAGCTGCCACGGGGAGGAGACGCTCTTCCAATCCTTCGCGCGCGAGGCCCGCGCCGCCGCCGGCCGCTGGAGCTATTACCGCGTGACCCTCGAGGACGCCATCGAGCTGGGCCTCGTGGAAAAAATCAACCGCCGCCGCGCCAGCCCGGTGTCCCGGGGCGGGTTCCTCGAGGAATGCCGCCGCCGCGCCCGGCTGCCGGAGGTCTTCGAGCAGGAATACCTCTGCCAGCCCCGCGGCGGCCTGGAGGCCATGGTCCCCTGGGCCGTGCTGGCCGGCTGCCAGGCCGATTACGAGCTGGAGCGCTGGCACCTCGAGGCCGCCGGGGTGGAGGGCCAGTTTGGCGCCTGGCAGCCGGGCCAGTCCCCGGCCCGCGAGCGGCTCATCCAGGACGCCCTGGGCCTCCGCTTCGCCCGGCTCTTCGCCTCCCCGGGCCCCCACCGGATCGGCTTCGACGTCGCCGCCAGCGGCTCCGGCGACCTGGCCGCCCTCTACGTGGACCAGGAGGACCGCGGCCTCTGGCTGCGCGGCCTTTTCACCTGCCGCACCCAGGATTGGCACTTCCTCAAAACCGTCCTCGCCACCTTCCTCCAGCGCCTCCCCGCCGCCACCGCCGCGGGGGACGAAACCGGCCTGGGCCGCCAGATCTGCTGGGAGGCCGCGCGCCAGTTCCCCGGCCGCTTCCAGCCGGTCAATTTCCGCTCCGAAAAACCGGCCCTGGGCTTCGCCCTCATGCACCAGCTCAGCCTGGGCGAAAAACATTTCCCCCGGGCCCACCCCGACATTGCGGCCGATTTTTTCTCCCTCCAAAAAACCTGGCGCGGCGGCCAGTGGGTCTTCACCGAATCCGGCAACTCCCTCAATCCCGCCAGCCATGGGGACATCGCCTGGTCCGGCGCCTTGAGCACCCGCGCCGCGGGGCGGGCGGCGCCCCCCGGCCGGCCGCGGATCCTCGAAAACCGGCCGCCCCGCGTGCGGGCCCGCCGGGAGCGGTCCGCGCTGGGGTGAGTTGCCCAAGACCAGCCACCGCGCCACCTGGCGCCGCCGTGGCCGGTGGCATGCTGATGGCCAGGGTGACCCTGGCCGCTGCCCGGCCGGCGCGCATCGCCTCCGCCACCTCCAGCGATCTGGCCCGCTGGCCGGCCAATGCCACGGGGGCCAAACAGCGGGATGCGAATCCCCGGCAATGGACGGTGGGCGCCAAGGCTGAAGGCGCCACCAAATTCCTGAGCGTCACGGCCAAGGCCCCCGAGCGGCAGCCATAACAAATTCCGATCCTTTGCGGCCCGGGCGATTCCACCCGCCAGTTTGTGCTTGCGGGTGATGCCCGGCAGACCTAGCGTCCGGTATATATTGATGAGCATACACTTGGGACGCATATTAGTGGCCGACGATGAACGGACCTGTCTGGTCTATGCCACCAGCATCCTGGAACAGGCCGGGTTTGAGTGCGACTGCGCCGCGGATGCCCTCACCGCCGTGGGCCTGCTCCGCACCCAGCCCTACGACCTGCTGATCTCGGATATCCAGATGCCGGGCAACGAAAACCTCCGGCTGATCCGCGAAGTGCCGCAAATCCGGCAGGGGCTGCCGGTCATCATCATCACCGGGCATCCCACGCTGGATACCGCCTTGCAATCCATCCAGCTCTCCGTGGCCTGTTACCTCACCAAGCCCGCCCCTTCCGCCGAGCTGGTGCGGGAGGCTCAAAACGCCATCCAACGCTACCGGACCTACCGGACCATCTACGGCAGCACCGAGCGCCTTTTGGAATGGCGCCGCCAGCTGGAACAGATCCAAACCATGCTGGCCAGCCGCCCCGGCGAGCCGCCTGGGGAATCCCTGGAGTCCTTCGCCAACATGACCCTCCAGAATATCCTGGGCGCGCTGGTTGACCTCAAACGCTTTTCCCTGGCCAGCACCCAAGGTTCCCCCTCCTTGAAGCATCTGGAAGCCATCAGCGAAACCATTGACCTCCTGGAGCAGACCCGGTGTTCCTTCAAAGCCGTGGAATTTGCCGAGCTGCACCAAAAACTGGGAGGCCTCCTGGATGCCTGCGCCCAGGCCGCCCACCCGCCGCCACCCGGGGAACCGGCGCTGGCTTAGCGCTTTACGTCCGCCTCCTTACGGCGGCGGCTACCCGCGTTAGGCCGGCGAATACTCCCGTTGCCTGGGTACGCCAAACGCTGGTGGCCGCCGAGGTAACGAGGCGGATCGGCCGTCCGGACCACGCCCCAAAGCCGGTGCGAGCAATTTTGTGCTTGGCCTCCGCGATGAACTTTCACCCCAAGGCGTATTCCCTCTCCTCGGGAATAGAGGGCCAGGGGGAGGCCGATCGCCCTTAAAAAATTGGCCCGGCCACCCGTCACTCTTCACCTGGCCGGACAGCCGATCCTTTTTGAATGACCCTGAAGCTTGAGGTGGGATTCCAGGGGAGTTTCGGTGGGACAGATGAATTTGGATCCTCTGCCCCGGGCAAGTGAAGAGTGAAGGGTGGCCGGGCCGCTGGCGGATCCCGGTCAGGTGATCGTGATCCGGCGGGCGCAGGAGCTGCCGGTCACTTTGATGTCCTCGCTCCAGTCCAGGGCGTGGACCGTGCTGCGGGCGCTTTCGTCGCGGTAGGTGCGCACGGCGTCCACCCCGCCCGAGCGGGTCATGAAGGTTTTCATGAAGCTCGGATCGTATTCGGACGGCGCGTCCTGCCCCACGAAGATGAACACCTCCGCCCCGATGATGTTCGTGGCGTTTTTGGTGGTCCCCAGCTTCGAGGTGTCCTTGCTCAGGACGCCCACCCGGATCTCAATGCCCGGGTGCATCAGCAGCGTGGCGAACTGCTGCACCGTCACCCCCACCGCCGCGCCGGCGGGCAGGCGGCTGATCACTTTCGCGTGGTTCCGGGCCACGCGCCACGCGCCCAGGCCGATCACCATCCGGTTCGGCAGGATGCCGCACGTCGTGGCCAGGGCCTCGATCTGCTCGTCGATCTCCCCCACGGGATCGGTGCTGGAGCTGGACCACACCCCTTTGCCGCCCGCGGCCGCCAGCGTCTTGGCCACCAGGATCACCTTGTCTTCGTGGGCCAGGACGGCCGAGGTGAGCAGCGTCCGCACGCGGCTTTCGTCCAGCCGCGCGCCGTGGCTTTCCCCGGCGGCGTCATACTCCGCGTCGTCGATCGCCACCTCCAGCGCCTGCGGCCGGCAGTCGAAGGTGGGATCGCTGGCGTTGAACTGGATGCGCGTGGCGTAGCCGCCGGGCGCCCGGTCCGTCCCATAGATTTGGAACGTGTTTTTGTCGTCGAACTGCTTGTAGCGGCCGAGCCCGGCCGGCACCTCCACCACGGGCGCCAGGAAATTCGCCGTGGCGCTCCCCAGGTCCTGCGCGAGGCCCTGGGCGTAATTCGTGAGGGTTGGATTCGTGGCTGCGATGGTTCTGCTGCCCATAGGTTTTCTTCTTTCGTTGCGGTTTCGTTTGGTTTAGTAGGCGATCGGCTTGAACAGGACCGCCTCGATCAATTCGCTGGCCGCCCCGGCCTCCAGGGCCTGGGCCACCACCACCCGCGTCCCGGTCAGCGCGTCCGCCTTGGCCGTCCCCGAGGAGGTGGCCTGCAGGAATGTCCCGGCCAGCACCGTCCCCGGGCTGGCGTCCAGCTTGAGGCGGACGGTGCCCCGGAAGCCGCCGGCGGCCACGGCGATGGCGCTTTTGCCGGCCAGGGCGGCGCCATCCACGATGACCCCGAACGGCTGGTCGGTGCTCGAGCTGACCAGGGCGGCGGCGCCGCTGCTGTCGAGCTTGACGAGGTAACCCTCTTTGCCGGTCTGGTCGGCGGCCGGGGTGAGGGCCAGCACTGCATTTTCACGAGCGAGTGTGTTCATAGGTTCGATGTTCTTTGGTTTATGGGTGGGTGGTTAGTGGTTCGTGGTGGGTGGCGCGAACAGGTCCGGCTGTTCGTGGCGGAGGGCGTCCCAGGCATCCTGCCAGGAGCAATGCCGCCGGTTCTTGTATTCCTGCACCGCCTGGCGCTGGATTTCCGCGGTCCCGGCCGGGCTGAACGCGGGCGTTTTGGCCTGCGTGCGCTGGTGCTGCGGCGGGCGCGGCGGGGCGCCGGGCGCCGGGCCGGGATGCTCCGGCAGGCTGCGCAGCAGCTCCAGCGTCTGGGCCCGGTTGGCCAGCAGGGCCGCCCGCCACGCTTCCCGGGCCGCCGGGTGGAAGCGGCCCGCGTATTGCGCCACCTCCGCCTCCGCCTGCGCAGTCCGCAGCTCCTGGTTTTGCTGCGCCAGGGCCGCCTGCTCGGCTGCCAGGCTCGCGCAGCGGTTTTGGATTTGCTGGATGGCCGCCAGCGCGGCCTCCCCGGCCGCCTCCGGCGGCAGCCCGAGGCTTTCGTTGATCTCTCTCATAGGTTCCTTTCTTTGGTTCTGGCGGGCCGCCTTCCGGCGGTCCGGCAAATGGTTGTGGGATTCCCCGGTGACCGGGGCGGCGGCGCGGTTGGAGAGCGGCGCCAGGCCCTTCAGGTTCGGGTCGTTGGTCAGCGCCAGCCGGTGCAGCCGCCGCGGCCGCACGCCCCCGGCGGCATCCGCCGGCTCCAGGTCCGCCGCCAGCCATACCGGCGACACCAGCCGGTAGCGCCCGCCCCGCACGGCCGCCTCCCCGGCGTCGCTCCAGCGGATTTGGGCATACACTCCAGCCCCCGGCCCCGCTTCCGTCTCGGCCCGCAGGCCGGTGATCCAGCCCGCCGCCTCGGTCGGTTTGTCCGGGTGCGCCGAGGCGTGGTCGAAATCGATCAGCAGCCCGGGGAAATTCGGCTCCCGCGCCTCGCGCCCGAACTGCTCCACCATGCTCCGCGCCGCCGGGGCGTCGAGCACCTGCGCCAGCCCCGATGGCGCGTGGGGGAACCGGCCCAGCGGCACGATGTGATGCCAGGCCGCGGGGGAAAAATCGGAAGTGAAATACATAAGCTTGAATGATGAAACGTGAATGATGAATCAGGCCGGGCGCGCCGCCGTCCCGGGGGCGCTGGCCTCCTCGTTCAGCCGGTAGCCGGTCCGCTCGGCCAGCTGCCGGGGATCGACCCGGTACCCGGCCTCGCGCAGCTTCACCGCGTGGTCCACCGTGGCGTTCACATCCACCGGCTCGGCGGACGACAGCTCGAACCAGGCCAGCCGGGGCCGGCCCGGGAACTCGGCCTCCAGGGTCTCTTTGTCGAGCTGTTGCTGGAACAGCTCGCTCACCTGCCGCGCCTCGCCGCGGGCGATCTGCGCGAAGGCCGCCGCGTGGACGCTCCCCGCCAGCGTCCCCGACCCGCTTTGGGCCAGCATGTTCAGGATCCCGCCCGTCCCCGCCAGGACCAGCTGCTCCGTGAGGTTCCGCAGGTAATCCGGGAAGGGGCTGTTCTGCCGCGGGCCGTCGTAGAATTCCAGCGCCGCCCCGTTGGGCAGGTAGGCGCTGGTCCCCAGCGACACCTGTTCCGCCAGGCTGGTGTAGAGCAGCTCGTCCCCGGGCTGGAGGTTCGGCGGGCCGATCACCACCGCCCCGGGCAGGCCGTAGGTTTCCAGGTAGCCGTCCCAATCCTTCTGGGCCATGCTCGACCGCACGAACTTGAGCAGGCCGATCCGGTTGATGTGCCGGCGGACCTCCCGGATGAGCCATTCGCCCGGCTCCAGGCGGCAGCTGCCGGGCAATCCCGCGTAGGTGGCGGGCCGGGCCTCCGGGTTGTACTTCCAGCCGCCGCGCAGCCCGTCCCGCACCGTGTTCCACTGGTCCAGGATCTCCAGCCGCCGGACCCGGCCCGCCGCGTCCCGCTGTTTTTCCACGTGGGCAAAGCCGCGGAAGCTGGCCGAGCCCAGGTGCTCGATGGCCTCGTAGAGGTTGTCCACCCGCTCGTAGGCTTCCCGCAGGGCGGCGGCCTGCTCCAGCGCCAGGCTCTCCCCGGCCTTCGCCCCGGGCATGGCCTCCCCGGCCCCCTCGCGGAGGCGGATCCGCCATTCCATGTCCAGCAGCGCCGCGGTGCGCCGCTCCACCAGCGCGAACAGGTCCGGGTCGGCGCTCTCCACGTGGAAATAGGTCCATTGCAGCTCCGCCATCTCGCCCCGGGCGTAGCCTTCCAGCAGCGCCACCGCCCGCGCCAGCGTCAGGCCCCGCAGCGGGTTGAACCGCTCCCGCCACGGGTTGGCCGCCAGCCGGATCGCCGGCCTCACTGGCGCCGTCCCGGCGCGGTTCGCCAGCGCTTCCCCGCCGCCCGCCCCCGTCCACTGGCGCCAGATCCGGCGCCAACGGGATTCATCCTGCCTGTTCGTCTGCCTGTTCATGGTTGCGTGTCACTTCGGTTTCAGCGGCTTTTTGCCGCCGGCCCGCGGGGCTTTTCCCCCGGACACGCGCACTATGGCAGGCTCCCTCCCGATTCCCTAACCTTCCATGGACTCAGTGGACTCTATTGCGGTATTTTTGATCAAACAGTGGATTTTGGGGTGGTCTGCATCTCAAATTTGAAATTTCAAATCTGCCCTCTGCCCTCAGACCTCAGACCTCTGCCCTCTGCCCTCAGACCTCTGCCCTCAGACCTCAGACCTCAGACCTCTGCCCTCTGCCCTCAGACCTCTGCCCTCAGACCTCAGACCTCAGACCTCTGCCCTCTGCCCTCAGACCTCTGCCCTCAGACCTCAG
>CAYPCQ010000042.1:0-62195 GCA_964409245.1 uncultured Verrucomicrobiota bacterium | reverse complement strand
TCAGGGGATCGGCCCCGCGCACCTCTGCCTGCAGCACGGCGGTGGAGCCTTCGGCTGCCGTGTAGCTGCTGGTCTGGGAGGCCAACACCGGGGTCAAATCCGAATAATCCCGGAACCAGGCGGTGGTGGTGAGGCTGGTGCGGTTGGTGTGGGCGGTGGCGGCCAGCCCCAGGCGCACCACGTTGGTCATGGCCACATTCACATTGCCCAAAAACACCCAGTCCCAACCGTTGGTGCTGCGATACGCGGTGAAGGTGTTCTGGATGCGCTTGAGCCGCAGCCAGGCGTCCGGGAAGGCGACCCCGGCCCCGTTCTGGATCGCCGCCGAAATGGCATTGCTGCCGGCTGGTGAACGATAGAGTAATTGATAGATGTTGGCTCCGGAGGGTGGGGTTACCAGGTTCATGACAAACCGCGCGCTGGCGTTGGTGGATTCCCGCACCATCAGGCCCGCTTTGGCCAGGCCATCCAGCTTGTCGAGGCGCTCCACGCGGACCCGCACATCGAAGTCCCCCTTCCGCTCGGCATAAACAAATTGGCCGTGGTCCTGATTGAACCAAAAGTCGCTCCCGCCGGTCACAACGTCGAAGTTCACACCATCGGCGGTGAAGGTGCTGCCTGGTTCCACCGGATCGCTGGCTGTGCCGAGATCGATACTTGTGAACGGCAGCACGCTGACGGGGGCGAAGGCCTGCTGAGCCAGCGGATTGCCGGAGGCGTCGGCCACATGGTTCACCCCCAGGGTCAAGCCGGGATTGATTGGCTGGGCGAACAGCAGTTCCACCGAGCGCCCATCGGCCTTCAAGGTGGCCTTGGTGGGGGACACCCCGCCCAGGGTGTAGTTGGTGGCTTCGGTGGCCGAAGCAGTATCGAGCAGTTTGTTGAAGCGCACCGCCAGGAGGCGGGAGCTGCTGATGGCTTGCACCGCCACGATTTTGGGCGGTGTAGTGTCCGGGAACAGGACGATATTCTCCGACTGGCTGCCCGCCCATCCGCGGACGGGATCAAACTGCCATTGGGCATTGGCGGGATTGAGGAACCAGCCCTGCCGGGTGCTCCAGCGCCCCAGGCTGTCTTTGGCGCGGACATAGATGAAACCGTTCTCGGCGGCTTCGTCGAAGAGGCCGGTGTTGACATCGCCGATCAATTCCTCCACTGGCTGGTCGAACCAGCCATCCGCCGCTCGCAGGGGGGTTCCCGAGCCGGGCTGCGCCTGTGGATCCAGCGTCCACTCGGCGGCAGTGAGGTAAAGGGGTGCGGCCACCCAAAAATTTTTCACATGGCAAAGGCCCCAGCGGCCGTCGCTGGCTTGGAAGCGGGTGAATAGTTGGTGCCACCCTTCGGATAGGTTTTCGGTAGGAACAGTCGCATTAACCATTTCCTCGGCGTTATCCCATTTCCCATCCTCGGGCAGGGGGATTGGATTGGCCGCGCCCGGGCCGGGGTCTTGATCCACAAACCATTCCGCGGCCGCGAGATTGACCGGGCCGGTGACGGTGATCCAGCAGCCCTGCCAGGAACTCCAGATCCCATTCAAATCCTGCATCCGAACCTCGACCCAATGTGGTCCCACTATAAGGTGCGAACTATCCAGATCCACGGCAAAGTCACTGGTCCAATAATTGGTATAGAGGTTTTGCTCCCCGGCGGGGTTCATGGTGGTGGCTGGGCCGCCATCGATGCGTGCCTCGGCCAGCGCAAAGACCGCCGCCTTGGAGGCCGGCTCCAGCAGCAGAAAAGCGAGCAGGACCAAGGCCCAACTCATGCGCGGGTATCGTTCTTTCATATACGCCTGACCGGTTGAGGATCCGCCGGATACCGCAGCTTTATTTGTAAATGCTGCCGCGCGCGCGCACGGTGACTTTGGCCCCCCGCGGCACATAGGAATTATCCACGGTCACACCGAGAACCATCGGCCCCTGGACGGGATTTTCAAAAAATCCCCGCGAATACGGCCCGCCATAGGCTCCGATATCATTGCGGGTGTTGTCGGGATCGAAATACGTAAGCGATGGGTTTCCGGCATCGCGGAACGGGCTGGTGGAGGACAACCGGAAATCAAGCTTGCTTTGGTCCAAATTTTCGCCCCCCAGCCATTTGGGGTCCAGGATGCTGGTCATCCCGTCGCCGTAGGCGACTATTGTGGACAATATGGAACCTGCAAAATCTCGACCGAAATTTGATACATTTGAAAAGTCAATCCCAATATTCCAGTTCGAGGAGGGTACAACAGGTCCTGCCCCATTGAAGGCATAACCGGCACACTTGGTTATGGACGAATTTTGGATGTGTATCGTGTAGAGGGATCCAGCACAATTTATCCCATTCCCTTTGACGTTATAGATGATTGAGTTTTCAATATTTAAATACCGCCAACCACTATAGATCCCTAGGTCGACACCGTTTCCCCCCGAATTCTGGATTACGGTGCATAGTATATTAACAATGCCAAACCAGCCATCTTTGGTCTGAACACCGTTGCCCAGCGCGGTAATCATCAGACCTTGGATATTGGCATTCACCGCGACGCCGCTGATTTCAACACCCGCCCCCGGAGAGACAATCTGGGTATAGTTGGGGCCGCAAGCCGACACGATGGCGACACTCCGCTGGATTTTCACCGCTTCCCGGTATTGGCCGGGCAGGATCATCACCGTTTTGGCATCGGAATTGCTTATAGCTTTACTGATGTTGTTGAAGGGCTGATTCGTGGAGCCATCGCCACCATCCGGGGCGAGGGCGGAAACATAGACAACGTCCACCGCTTGCGCGGCAGTCATTCCAGCCAACAGCAAGAAAAGGGATAAGGACAGGTGTTTCATAGGGTTCAGGACGCTGATGAACGGCGAGTATCCATTAGTGGGATTTTTCTAATCAAAACACTTAATGAAGTCAAACACAATTAGTTTGCAGGTTCGGAGCCACCAGAGCGGCCAATCAGTGATCCCGGCGGCTAATTCCGGCCCAAACCATTGATCGGCAAACCCTAACAGATGATTCGCGGAACCGGGCGGCTGCCAGTGCGTGATTGGGATCAGCCAGGGGCAACAACCTTGATCATGGATGGGTGAATCCAATCTAATGGTTTGCGGCAGAGCCGGATAGGGCTGGCCTGCGGCATATTTTGTCGCAGGGGGAAGAGGCTTTCCGAGGTTTATTTTATGAGCCCGGGATTTCCCCTATTCGAGGTGGATGACCTTGATGGATGCATCCCGGTCGTTTTATGGGTTAGCACCATGGATGATGCCTGCCAACGGCCGGGGCTGTTGCGCCTTTGGTCCAGGGTCATTTGGCCCCTGACAAACGGGCCATCAACTGCCCTTTAACGTTGGCGATGATCTGCCCGCCCAAAGCACGGCGCGTATCCGGGGCGGCTCCAACCGGGGTGGTGAATGCCCGGCCAGGAATTTTGCTGCCAAAAGGATGGATTGGCTTAGACTGCCCTCATGATCGCTTTGATCGATTATGGTTCAGGGAATCTCCGGAGCGTGCACAAGGCGCTGCTGCAGGTGGGCGCCCGGGTCCGGCTGGTGGCGGAGCCGCAGGCATTGGCTGGCGCCCAGGCCTGTGTGCTGCCCGGGGTGGGGGCGTTCGACGACTGCCTCAATGCGCTCCGCCGGCAGGGGCTGGCGGCGGCGCTCCAGGAATATGTGGCATCGGGCCGCCCGTTCCTCGGCATTTGCGTGGGCTACCAGGCCCTGTTTGAGAATAGCGAGGAGTTCGACAGCCGCGCGCCCGGCCTGGGGATTTTTGGCGGAACGGTGGTCCGGTTCCCCGCCCGCCCCGGCTTGAAAGTGCCGCAGATTGGCTGGAACCAATTGCGTTTTGCCGCGCCGGATTGCCCGCTCTACCGGGGCATTCCCGAGGGCAGCCACGTGTATTTTGTGCACAGTTATTTTCCCCGGCCGAAGGATCCGTCCATCGTGGCGTCCCATACCACTTACGGGGAGGAGTTCGCTTCGTCGGTCTGGCGCGGCAACGTGTTTGCCACGCAGTTCCACCCGGAAAAAAGCCAGCAGGTGGGGCTGCAGATCCTGCGCAATTTCGCCGGCCTGGTCCGGTAGGGGCAGGCGGGCAACCCGCCGGTTGCGGACCTGGGAGGGTGGGGTATATTGTGCCCGGCCATGGCGCAAACAGTTCTCACGGTGCATCCAGCTTGTGGATACTGCGGGGCGCCCCTGCCGCCGGATGCCTTGAGCGGCGCGTCCACGGATGGGGGGGCGGCGGCCGCCTATTGCTGCTATGGCTGCCGGCTGCTGGGTGAAAGCGGCCAGAAACCGGCACCGCAAACCCCGGATCAATCCAGCTGGTTCCGCATCGGCTTGGGCGGGGCGATCGCCGGCCAGGGCATGTTGCTGGGCATGGCGGTGAACCTCGCCAAGCCGGCGGGCCTGGCCGGCGGGCTGTTCCACAGCGCTTTGATCCTGTCCTGCCTGGCCGTGTTCGGCATCCTGGGGGGGCCATTCCGGGCGGGCCTGCGCGAGGCGGTGAGGGAGCAGCGCGGATCGGTGGAACTGCTGTTCCTGGCGGGCATGGCCGGCGCCTTCGGGGCTTCGCTCCATGCCACCTGGACCGGGGTGGGAGACATCTATTACGAAGTGGTGGCCATTCTCCTGGTGGTTTATGCCCTGGGCAAAACCCTCGGCGCGCGATCCCGCGCCCGGGCTTTGGCGGAAACCCGCCGCTTGCGCGACACCTTTGACACCTGCCGCAAATGCACTCCCGCTGGCGAAGTCATGGTGCGCGCGTCGGCGATCCAACCCGGCGACCAGATCCGCGTGCTGGCGGGCGAACCGATCCCGGTGGATGGGGAAGTGGCGCGCGGCCAGGCTTTCGTGCGGGAGACTCCGCTCACGGGGGAGCCTTTCCCGGTGGTGCGCCGCCCCGGGGACATGGTGTATGCCGGTTCCTATTCCGAGGACGGCGAACTGCTGATCCTATCCCGCCAGGAAGGCCGCCGCCGCCGGCTGGACAGCCTTCTGGACCGCGTGGAACAGGCGCGGGATATCCCCTCCGGCTACCAGGCCCAGGCGGACCGGATCGTGCGGTGGTTTTTGCCGCTGGTCCTGGTTGCGGCGCTGGCCACGTTTGCCTATTGGCTCCTGCGGGCAGGCTTCGCGCCGGCCTTGTATAATTCGCTGGCGGTCCTGCTGGTGGCCTGCCCCTGCGCCATGGGCCTGGCCACGCCGGTCGCCGTCTGGAATGCGGTCTCGGTCCTGGCGGCCCGGGGATTGGTGCCGCAGAGCGGCCAGGTGATCGAACGGCTCGCGGGGGCCACCCAGGTGGTTTTTGACAAGACCGGCACGCTCAGCGAAGACACCGCCAGCCTGATCGATCTGGCGGCCGCCGGATCGGTGCCGGAACGCCAGGAAATCCAGGCCGTCCTGGCCGCCGTGCAAAAGCAAAGCGCGCATCCGGTGGCGCGCGCTTTTCTGGGCCTGGCAGGCCTGGCCCCGGAGGGAATGGTGGTGAAATCCCTCAAGCCGGCGCCGGCCCGGGGGGTGGAAGCCTGGGTGGAAAAAACGGGGGGCCAGGAAATCCACGTGCGCCTGGGCCTGCGCGAATTCATGCCTGGCCTGGACGGGGAGGCGGATTTGCTGGCCCATTTGCGGCATGGGCCGCTGGACCAGCTGGTATATGTGGCGGTGGATGGCCGCCTGCGGGCCATCGGGGCGGTGCGCGAGCGGCTGCGCTCCGCGAGCCGGGAGGCCCTGGCGCTGCTGGCAAGCCTGGCTTTGCCGGTGGCGGTTTACACGGGCGATCAATCCGGCCGGGGCGCCCAGCTGGGCCTGCCCGGCGTGGCGGGCTCTTTGACGCCCGAGGACAAAGCGCGGAAGATCGGGGAATTGCAGCGGCGCGGGGAGTGCGTGGTGTTTGTGGGGGATGGGGTGAATGATGCCCTGGCCATGCAGGCCGCGGGCGCGGGGATCGCCCTGGGCCAGGGCGCCGCGCTGACCACCGCCACCGCGGGCGCCATCCTCTACGGCGGGGATCTGCGGGTGGTTGCCTGGGCCATCAGCGTGTGCCGCCAGGTCCGTTCCGCCATCACGGCGAACCTGCTGTTTGCGGCGGTGTATAATCTGGCGGGCATGGCCCTGGCCGCCACGGGCTGCCTGCATCCCATCGCCTCCGCCTTGCTCATGGTCCTTTCCAGCTTCACAGTTTCGTGGCGGGCGCTGCGCAGCGCGGAATCGGCGGCCTGCTGCGGCCCGGAGCTGCCCGCCCTAAAGCCCGGAGCGGCCCCCTCCGGCGGGCCCAAGGCGCCGGTTTATCTGCGGCGCCTGCGCGCGGTATTTGCCTCGCGCCCCGGGCAGGCCGGCCTGGTGGTGGCCCAGGCGCCTTTCCTGGCTTACCTGGGTGGTTTGCGGGGGGAGTGGGCGCTCGGTTTCGCGGGATTCGCTTTGCTGCTGGCCTGGGCGATCCTGCGGATCCGGCCGCGCGGACCGGAGCTGGCCTCCTACGCGGAAATGACCTTCGCCATGCTGAGCTGGGGCAACTGGGGCATGCTGCTCGGCTGGTGGCTGGATGCCGGAGGCGCGCCCATTGCCCCCCTGGCGGCCTGCTGCAGCACCCACCTGGCCCATCCCTGGCAAGGCCTGGTGAGCCTCCCGGGCATGAATTTGGGCATGCTCCTGCTGGGCTTGCCGCCCATGCTGTGGGATCCGCCCAAGCTCCCGGGCGGCCTGGGGCGTCTGCCGCTCGGCTTGCTGTCGGCGGCGGGCATGCTGCTGGGGATGAGCCTCGGCAGTTACTTCGCCCTGACCATCGCGGGCCAGTGGCCGGCGCCGCGTTTCGTGCTTTCCTTCAGCGGCATGACCCTGGGCATGCTCGGGGGCATGTTTTTCGGCTGCGAGCTGGCCCGGGCGCTCACCAACCTGTGGCGCAGCCGTTCCCGGCCCCGCTAAACTGTGTTCCGGCAATGGGGAGCCGCCGGATGGCCAAGGTCATTCCCATCGCTCATCGCGCCGCCAGCTTCCGCCGTGGCCGGCCTGGCGGATCAGTCCGCCAATGGCTGGGAGGTCCGCCCGGCTGCCCAGGCAGCGCCCTGGCGGATCAACTGGGCGACCCCGGCGGGCTTGAGTGAATCCGCACCGTGGCCCAGCAAGGTTTGGAATATCCGGCCCTGGCCATAGGCGTAAGCCCAAGCCATCGGCTCAGCCCGTCCCGTGGCCTTGGAGACGGCGGTTGCGAGCGGTTCGATGGAAGCCTCGCCCCGCTGGTTGAAATAAAGCTCATCGAGGGTGTCGAATGCCTGCAGGCCAGCGGTGGCGGGATGTTTCACGGAAGTGATTTCCACCCGGAATGGCCCATAGGCATCGTGGGCGCTGCCGCCATTGTGATCCCAAGCCCGGCTGCATATTTTACGGAATTCCGGCCAATCGGAAGCCCCGGCCTCCGGCAATGAAAAGTGCCAGGCCCCGTTGGCGAAATGAACGATGACCAAGCCGCCGCCCTGGGCCAGGTATTGGGTGAAGGCCTGTTTGGCCTGGCGGCTGAGCCCTTGGGGTTGCTGCCAGTTGCAGTAATTCAGGATCAGCACCCCGTAAGACTTGAGGTTCAAGGTGGCCAAATCTTCGATATGGGTGGAGATCGTCACTTGGAACCGCGCATCCTGCTCCAGGCCGGCTTGCAGCACTGGCGTGGTGGCCCGCCAATCATGGCCGGGGTGGTGGCGCCCGGTGAGAATCAGGGCTTTGATGGGCGCCACGTAGCGAGCCGGATGGGAGCCTGCCACCCCCGCCAGGGAAGCCCGGATTTCGGACTGGTCATAGGCGCCGGCCTCCACCCCGCTGGCGGGCACTTCAACCCCTGCCGACCAAACGATGCCGTTGAGGATGAATTTGCGGTAATCCGCATTGAGCCAGTTGTCCTCCGAATGCCCGCAGGAGGTGCCAAAGCCGCGGCCGCCATCCGATCGCTGGCGGGCCCAGGCCACCAGGTTGCCATCCGGCTCACGCCCTTCCAGTGCGGGCACCTCCAGCAAGGGCTGGAGGGCGGCATCGCCGGGCTGAAAGCGGAGGTTATGGTAAAACTCCTCCCGCAGGCGGAAAGGGCGGACGCCGCGCTGGACCGGGTGGCCTGGCGAACGCAAGTGCACCTCAGCCTCGAGGCTTTTGATGGCCGAATACCATTGGCGCTTGCCATCCGTTTCCCAGTCAAAATAAGCGCCGTTCCAGGCCAGGACTTGGGGTCCGTAGGCGTCGGGCGTAAAAGTGGAAAAATGATAAGTCACCAAGCCACAGCCCCGGGCCATTTGCCGGGCGATAAAAGCCGCATGTTCTGCGGAAGAGATATGCGGCGCGTCCTCGTAAAGATCGCCATCCCGCCCATCGGAAACAACCATTATTGAATCGGCCGTTTCGAGGGTGGCTGGATCTTTCGGCCAGCCATCGAAATGGCACTCCACGCGCACCTGGCCGCGCACATTGGAATTATCCAGCATGACCTTGATCAGCCGCACGGTCCACGGATAGTCATGGATGCGGTTGCCTTCCGGACCGTGGCTTTTTTTGCCGGCGATCAGGACGATTTTTTTAGGGCTGGCGCCAAGCAGGGTGGGAGAGGCCGCCAGCAAGGCCACGGCCAGGCCAATGGCCCAGCGGCCAATATTCACGGTTTTCATGGGTGATGGAATCAATGGTGGTTGAGGTTCAGCAAGGACCATCCGCCGGGCCAGCCATGGGCCGCCCGGCGGATGGGTGGAGCTTTCCCGCACCGGCGCCGGCTGCCTAACGCGTGCTGGATTTTTCGGCGGTGGGGAAATCCGCGGGCACCTGGGTCAAGGTGACCTTGCCGGTGGCGGCCCATTCGGCGCCGCGCTGGTAAGTGATGATAAAGCCCACCGAGCGCAATTGCTCGGCCGCATGCCCCAAGGCCGTATGGAAGATCCGCCCCTGGCCGAATTGGATGGTAAACAAAACGGGTTCGTTTTCGCCCGTGCCGTCTTTTTGCGGAGCGGCAAAAGCAGTGGCCAGCACCGTGAGGTTTTTCGCTGGCCCGCGCAGCTTGCTGTAAAGCTCGTCCTTGGTATGCAGCCACCTGGCAGGCAGGCCCGCGGTGATGGGATGGCTTGGCTCGCGGGTTTCGACCAGGAACTCATGCTGGGGGCCGTGGGTGCCTCCGGGGCCGGGGGTGTTGTCGAGCACCACTTTGCCATCGCGATAACGCACCATGGGGCCGGATTTTTCATTGCGGCCGCCCCAGCCGCCCAGGCCGATCATTTCATTGAAAGCCGGCCAATTGGGGAAGGCGTTATCCGCGGCATGGAACACCACCACCCCGCCGCCTTGGCGAACGTAATCCTCGAAAGCATTCTGGGTGGCCTTGGACCAATCCGTCCCATTGTAATTTAAAACCACCAGCTGGCATTGGCTGAAATCGGGTTTAAACGAATCCATGGCCCCGTTTTTGCCGGGCGTGGTGGCCACTGACACCTCGAAAAGGCCGGTTTCTTCCAGGAGTTTGCGCAAGCCCGGCGTGGTGCCTTTCCAATCGTGGTTGTTCTGGCCGTCAATGATCAGGGCCTTGAGCTTGGGCGCCGCCACGGCCTGCAGCCGGAGGTTGCGCCAGCGGATCTGCAATCCCTCCTCCTTGCTGTTGTGGACCTGCAAGGCGATGAAGCCGCGGGGAGTCATGGAATCCTTCAAAGTGGCCGCCGGCACCCCGTTGATCCAGGTTTTCATGGTGTCGCCGATGGCCTCAATGCGGTAATGATTCCACTCATTTTGGCGGAAAGCCTTCCGGGCCGGCTCGTTATCCTTCAGATCCACCAGCCAGCCCCGGCGGCCTTCATCATAAATGCCGGCCGACCAAGCCCTGGCCGAAGGATCGATCTCCACCTGGTAACCATGCACCTGGCCATTCTTGTAATCCGGCAAGCTTTGGCTGCGGATTTGGATGCCGGAATTCAAGCTGGGATGGACCTTGAAATCGAGGTCGAGGAGGAAATTGCCATACTCCTTTTCGGTGCACAGGAAACTGTTGGGAGTATTCAGAACGGTGGTTCCTACAATGCAGCCATCCGCCACCTGGTAGCGGGCTTTGCCACCCTTCTGGATCCAGCCTTGCAGGGTTTTGCCGTCGAACAAGTCCTGCGCCTCAGCCGCCTCAGCCGCAACCGCCGCCTTAACGGCCTCGACGTTGCCCACCGCCAAACCGGCCAGCACTCCGGCCAGCCAGCACAAAATATGTTTTTTCATTTGCCATGCCTTTTTTATTCAACCGCCGGGGCCGGCCAGGAAGCCATTTCCTTTTGGCGGGCGGTTTATTAATTGAATCGGGCGCATTGTGCCGCAGGAGCGAAAAAATGGCCAGCTATTCCGCAGTGGCAGTTTTCGCGCTGGCACGGTGGGCTGGGAAAGGGAGGCTGTCAGCGGCCGGTGGGCAGGTTCATCCAGGCCTGGCGTTGGGCGGCGGGCAGGCGTTCAATGGCGTAGCGGAGCATGGTGCGGGGCATCTGGCTGGCATGCGCCTTGAGAAAACAATCCAAGGGCCGTTCGTCCCGCTTCCCGGCCTCGCGCAGCATCCAGCCACAAGCTTTGTGAATCAGGTCGTGGGGATCCTTGAGCAAGGCACGGCAAAGGTTGATGGTATCCGCAAAATCCCCCTCCCGGATGAACGCCAGCGTGGCGAGCACGGCGATGCGCCGGTCCCAGAGGTTTGGGGAAGAGGCCAGTTGGCAGAGGAAATCCCGCGGCCGGTTCAGGAGCCAGTGCCCAACGATGTGCGGGGCGCTGAGATCCACCAAATCCCAGTTGTTGATGGAGCGGATTTCCCGGCAGTAAAACTCGAAAATGCCGCCGCGGAGCGCCGCATCCCCCCGCTGGTAACGCCGCACCAGGATCAGGAGCGCGAGCAGGCGCTCCTCGTGCCAGGCGGAATGGATCAAAAGGCGGATGTCCTCCACCGCCAAGGCGTCCGTCTGGCTGACCAGCTTGCGGATGGCTGGCACGCGAACCCCCAAAAACCGGTCTCCGGCGCCGTATTCACCCGGGCCGGTTTTGAAAAAACGCTGGAGTATGGTGGCGTCTTTTTCACTGGCGGAAACCCGCAACCGGGCCCGAACTTCGTCCAGCTTCATGCAGTGTTTTACCCTCCTTGGTCAGGTAAAAATGGGGGGCGCCGCGCGGCCGATGCGCATTTTTTCCGCTTCCAGGATGCTGCGCATGCGCTGCAGATCCTCCTCGATGGTTCCGCTGACAATCAGGTAATCGAAGCTCCGCCATTCGGTGATCTCCTGGCGGGCCACGGCGAGGCGTTTTTGCCGGGTGGCCTCGGAGTCGGTTCCCCGTTTGCGCAAGCGCTGCTCCAGCACGGAGATGGAGGGGGGCGTCAGGAAAACGCTCACCAGGGCTGCCTTGAGCGCCGGATCCTGGGCCGCCTTTTGCCGGATGGTGGCGGCACCCTGGACGTCCACCGCCAGGATGATATCCCGTCCGGCTTGCAGTTTGTCGCGCAGCTCGGATTGCAAAGTGCCGTAATGATGCCCGTAAACGGTGGCCTGCTCCAGGAACTCCCCGGCGGCTACGCCCTGGACAAACCGATCCTGATCCCAGAAGTGATAATCAACCCCCTGTTTTTCACCCTCCCGGGGCGGCCGGGTGGTGCAGGTCACGGCCCGGCAAACGAGGGGGTTTTCCTCCAGCAACCGCTGGCAAACCGTGGTCTTTCCGGCCCCGGAAGGGGCCGATAATAGGATCAGCAAGGACGGGGAATCGGCCATGAGGGGAATCCTGTGGTTATTCGACGTTTTGGGCCTGCTCGCGGAATTTTTCCAGCTCGGTTTTCAAGGTCACCACCTCCTTGGAGATTTCCGGATCATTGGCCTTGGAGCCGATGGTGTTGATTTCACGGTGCATTTCCTGGGCCAGGAAATCCAGGGTGCGGCCCACGGGATCGGCGGATTTGAGGCTGTGGTCGAACTGCAGGAAATGGCTTTGCAAACGGGTCAATTCCTCGCTGATATCCGCGCGGTCGGAGAAAAGAACAATTTCCTGCAACACCCGTTGATCTTCCAAAAAAGGGCGGTCCAAGCCGGCCTGCTTCAGCTTTTCCCGCAGCTGCTCCTGGTGCCGTTTCATCACCTGCGGAGCGCGTTTCTGCACGCGGGTGGCGGCCTTGCGCATCAAAGTGATGCGGGCCGTCAAATCTTTGGCCAGGTGCGCCCCCTCCCGATCCCGCATCGCCACGAGGGCCGTGGCGCCGCGCCGCAAGGCTTTCTCCAAGGGGGGCCAATAGGCGCTGGCATCCTGGGCGATCGCCGGGGACTCCATCACGCCCGGCGCTTTGGCCAGGAACTCCAGCGAGATGGCGGCATTCAACTTGAGATCCCGGGCGAGGTTGTTCAAGGCGGCCTGGTATTGCCGGGCCAGGCCGGTATTGATGCGCACTTGCTCCAGGGACTGGCCCTCCAGGCTTTGGAGGTTGATGCGCACACTGAGCCGTCCGCGCGACACGTGCCGGTGCATTTCATCGCGCACTTGTGGTTCCAGAGCCTCCAGCTCGCGGGGCAAATAGACCACGATCTCACTCTGCTTGCGGTTGACCGAACTCAGCTCAACCGTCACCTTGAAGCCATCCTGGGCATGCTCGCCACTTCCGTAACCCGTCATCGATCTCATAACACCTCGCAGTATGGAGGCAACCGTCCTTGGTGGCCAATAAAATCCGCCGGGGAAAGCCGCCAGGCGGCGCCCAAAACCGGTCAGGCGGCAGGCTCCTCCAGGTAGAGCAAGGCCCGCTGGGCCAGCGAATCCACATTCAAGTGCATCTCCGATCCCCCGGTTTCAACCACCTTGACGGCATCCTCCAATTCGGCCGCTCCCGGCAGCAGCCGGGCCAGATGGTTTTCGGTTTTTTGGAAGAAGGCCTCGTTCAAATAGTAATTCTCCCGCTCAGGAAAAACTGCCAGGTAAAGCATATCCATCTCCACCAGGTCGTTGAAAAAATGGGTGCCCAACGAAACGTCGGGCACCAATCCCTCGTGCATGACCGCGATTTCGGTCGCCACCGACACGGTATTGATTTCCGCGAAGGAGACGGGAATGCCCAGGGAAGGCATGGAAGTGCCCCAACGGCCTGGCCCGACGATCATGATCGTCGGCCGGTTTCCACCGCGGTCCAGGTGGGTTAGCTTGCCGATGGCGCGGGCCACGGAATACCTTTTGGTCATCGGCAGATGCCCATAGATGGAGGGCACCACATAAATCAGCCGGTCGATTTTTGTGGAAACACTGTGGCCGACAATTGGCCCCCGGGATTCCAGCAGCACTTGCGATCTGGCCAGCGCGACCGGGAACTGCACGCGCGACCCCTCCCCTTTGATCTTCACCTGGAATGGGCGGCATTGGAGCAAATTGATGCGGTAACGGCCATCGGGAAGGAAATTGGTGGTGAACTCGACATCCACCGGGTATTCGTAAGCATCCTGCAGCGTCCGCAACAGCTCCCGCAGATGGGGGCCGAAGGGTGTTTCCGCAAGCAGTTTTTCAAAGGTCAGCATCCAGGGGATGTTGCTTGGGCGGTTGGCGGCGATCAAACTTTGGCGCAAATCCTCGTCGCAGGTGGCAAACATCTCCAGCTGGGGTGGAGGCAGTAAATCGACTATTTCCTCGAAGTTTTTCACCGCCAATTGGTTGGCTTTTAAATCCAGCACCTCCAGGCGCCGCTGGGCATATTGCCGCATGCCCTTGAAATCGCTTTCCAGACGTTTGGTGGGAACATTCAGAGCGACGATCCGGGTGTAATCATCCTCCGTCCGGTCCACCGCCCGCGTGCCCAGGCCCAAAACCATGCGCAAGACGCCGGCCTTGGGATCGATGGCTTCGTTCCAGACAAAAGGATTGAATGAGAAACCGACCCCTGCCAGCTGGGGAAAGAACAAGGTGCCATACATTTCGCCCGATACGCGCTGCACCAGCAGCGCCATCTGCTCGTCGCAATCCAGCAGGCTGTGGTGCAGGCGATAGAGCAGCCCCTCCCGGCTCATGGTGCTGGCATAAACGGTGCGCACCGCATTCATCAGCGCCTCCAAACGCTCGGCGGGCGTGCCTTGGTTGGCGCAAAAAACGCTCTCGTATTTGCCGGAAAAGGCGTTGCCGTAGTTATCCTCCAGGAGGCTGCTGGACCGGACAATGATGGGGGATTGGCCGAAATAGGCGAGCATCTCCTTGAACTGATCCTGAATATACTGGGGGAAAACGCCTTGCAGCATTTTTTGGCGGCACTCCTCGGCCTGCTCCAGAAATTCGTTGATGTCCTTTTGCCGCCGCCTCAGCCACCAGCAGCCATTTTGCACCAGGTAAGTATAGAAAACATCCGATCCTATATAGAACGAGTCATGCACCTCCAGCCGCTCATTCCATTGCGGATCGGATTTTTTCAAAATGGCCCGGGCCAGCAGCATGCCCAGGGATTTCCCCCCGATGAGCCCGGTGCCCACCATGCGCTTCATGATTTCGATCAGATCCCCCAGTTCGAAATACTTTTCAGCCAGCCGGATGAAGCGTTCATCCCGCGTCAGGAGCATCTTCAATAATCGGCGGAAAAACAGCTCCCCTTCCGCCATGGGCTTGCGGCCGCTTTTGACCGAATTCCAGGTTTCCTGGGCTTGCCGGAAGGTGCGGGTCCACACCCCAGGCCGATGGATGGAGAAATCCAGCCAGGGATGCGGAACATTGGAAAGAATCTCGGTGATGGTGGCACTGCTGGTTACCGGCAGAAAGGAATCCCCCTGCCATTGGTGCAAGGTATAAAGCGTGGGCGAATAACGCTGGAACACTTTATGCGGATGCAGATAAAGCTGGTCCTTTTTCCGGTAGACTTCCAGAATCACCTGGGCCGTGTTGAAAATCCCGTCGGTGGCATGGAAGGAATGCTGGTTTTTGCGGAGGCCAAAGTAAGCAATGGTGTCCAGATCATACAGATAGGGGCAAGTGATCATGAAAAAGTTGCCCAGCATCCGGTCGCTATACCAATCCACCGCCAAATCAGACAGCCAGTCAAATACGTAAAAAGCTTCGGGACCGGCCTTTTCGATGACATTCAGGATTTCCGTGAGAAAACGCTCAAATCCCTCCTCAGGTTGGAGGCGATGGTATTCCGCTCCCTGGTCGGGAGCGATCAATTCCGCGTGGCGGGCAAAGCGGAAATAGATGACTTTGCGGCCTTCGCGGATGGCCCCGGCCAGGTATGGCCGTATGAATGGAAGGTAATCTTCAATGGAATCGACCAACCACACGACGTTATCTCCGGGAATCAAGCCTTGCAGCATCTCATCCAAGCCAGGCAAACCGGTGCTCATTTTAGTTTTCATGGGCGGGGGTGTTGATTTGAATTTTGGCAGATTGTGCTAAACGGTATTCTAAACGGTATTCTTTTGGGGAATATTTCCTTGCCGCTATCGCTTTCAGTGCTTTCTCCATGTTGCTTGGGGAATCCTGTGCCTCACCGTAGGGGACACGGGGCTCGAAATCAAGCCCCATAACGGGCACTGCCAGCCGCCGTTTAGCGGGCGTTTTTTGGCACAAAGCGTTGATTTGGAGACGATTGGAAATCTGTTCAACAAAGGATGCAAGCCGCAAGCCAGGACTTGGAATCAAGTTTGACAGCCGGTTTTTGTTTTTGTTCATCGGCGATTCAAGCCACTGAAGATCCAAATCGCCGTTTGTGATTGGGAATACGAGGCTTTGGAGAAAAAGTGGAAAAGTTGCTTTTACAAAAAAAAAGCACTTTCGACGCTTGACTTGAAACCGGAAACGCGATAAATATGAGATCAAGAAAGTGCAATAGTGACATAATCGGTGTGGGTGCGTGAAAGGTAACCCGCTTAACCTCAGTGATTTATGAAAAATGATATGAAGAAGTTGCTGGCCCTGATAGTTGCATCGGCTGCCATGTCCACGGCTGGGCGTGCGGAAGTTATTTACGATAATTTCACCACCCAGTTGGGCGCTGCCAACACCAGTATCGCCAATGAGTATGGTGATCAGGTGAATCTCGCCGGCGCGGCGTGGAATCGCTACGTGACCGAAATCCGCATGGAGTATTATCTGAGCGCAAACGCCTCCGGCGCTGAGAAATTGGAATTGAAGCTTTATGATAATCCCAGTGGCGGCGCGCCGGGCAACTTGCTTTGGGATAGCGGTGCTTTCAGCATTACGAAGGGTTACAATACCGTCATCGCTGACGGGCTTGGAATCAATGTCCCGGGTAGTGTGACGTTGACCGCGACTTTCACTGGCGTGACTGGCACCGTGAGTGCTGGATGGGATATGTATAATCCTCCGGTGATTGGCACCAGCGCGGACGATTACTGGGAAAAAACCAGCAGTGGTTGGACCACCAAGCGGTTCAGCACCTCCGGTGGCCCCATCGCGAATTTTGGTATGCAGATTACCGCCATTCCTGAGCCCGGCACAATTCAATTGGGCATCATGGGCGGTTTGGCGCTCTTGGGATACCTCGGGTATCGCCGTCGTTCCAGCTAATTAATGCACTGATTAGCATGCTTTGAAGCGCGGGCTTGGCCCGCGCTTTTTTTTTCTCCGAGCTCAAGGAAAACCCACGAACCCGTGAAAGCTCCGGTGCCGGGTCCATGCAATTGGTTCAGTCGTGATGGCTGATTTTTTGGTGGAAGATATTCGTAGTGAGGCGCTTACAGATCTTCCAAAAACCGGCTCGCGGCTCCCTTCCCGCCTTGGGCAAAAATCTGCCGCGCAATCAATTGCATCCCAAATGCATGGACACGACTGAGTGATCTTGACTTTAAGCATATTTTGTGGTGAATAAAGGCTAGTTGCGGTTGGCTGCCCGTCTGGAGGAAGCAACCTCGGATCTAATAATTGCATTATCCGCCCAAATTAGTTGTAGCTAGAGAACCAGGTTAAATTATTTATGCCTGCGGCACTAAGTCCCAATGAAGAAGCCCAATTGCTGCAAACCATTGAGATGTTTGAGGTCATCACTCAATCGCAGCCGCTGGATACCCAATCATTGGAGATTTTAAAAGAGGCTTATTTCAAGCTTGCCCGTCAGAAGGATGTGGTAAGCACCGCCAAGCGAATTGCCCAAGCTTATGTGCAGTTGGGGCAGCTTTCATCCGCAATTTTGGAGTATGAGAGTGTGCTCCAGCTATTCCCGGATGATCCCGACGTTCAAAAAGCCCTTGCGGAGATCGAAAACCGGGCCAGCAGCTTTGGCACGCCCCAAATCCCTCCGGATTCAGAGTTGCTCGAGAAAATTGCCATCGAATCAAGCAAACCCATACCCGCCAAAGGTTTGCCGATGGGAAAGAGCGAAATTGACGATGGCCGCAAGACCATGCACAAGATTTTTGTGGAAGGCAAACTGGTCTCCGATTCCGACTTCAACCAATTGTGGATTACCCCACCCTTGAACGCATCCCCCGCCGTTCCTGCGGATTCGTTTGTGCAGCTATTGGCTGATCGGGGCATTGTGCCCATCGAAAAATCCATGACTTTGTTGAGCGAGAGGTCGCGGCTATGTTATATCCCTCTGGAAAAATACGATATCAACCTGGAACTCGCCCGTTCGCTTCCGCGCGATGTTTGCCGGCGCTGGTGTATTTTGCCATTTGACCACATGAGCAAATCGGTATTGGTGGCCACCGCCAATCCCTTCAACAAGCAAGCGATCAAGGATTTGGAGCAGGCTACCCGCAACCGCTTGTTATGGTATCTGACCCCGCCTGCTGATTTGGTCAAGGTCTTAAAGAATGTGTTCCGATAGAAAGAACCCCTATGGCTGCGGTTAAGACATTCGGAGAACGCATAGCGGATGCCCTCGTGGAAGATGGGCTGATGACGTCCAAGCAGGTCGAAGAGCTGCTGGAGCTGCAGAAAAAGGAGGGCACCCGGCTCTTGAAATTGATCCTGGAGAAGTCCTATGTCAGCGAAGTGGACATGATCGTTTCCATGGGGCGGGTGCTGAACACCCCCCCCATCAACCTGGCCCGCGCTAATATTCCCCAGGAGGTGGCCGATTTAGTCAATAAGGACATGCGCAAGAACCATAAAGTGGTTCCGGTGGCCTTGCTGGAAAACCGGATTTTCCTGGCCATGGCCGATCCGCTGAATGTGCTGGCCTTGGATGATGTCAAACGCTTCACAAAAAAGGAAGTCAGCCCGCTGATTGCCAGTGAAAAAGCAATCCTCGACAAGCTAAACGCCCTCGATACGAACAAAGGCAAAATCGAGGATATCATCCAGGAACAGGAAAAATTCGAGCAATCCGAAAACCTGGAGATAACCAAAGAGGTTGCCGAGGATGTCAATCTGGACCAGTTGGCGGCCTCCAGTGAGGAAGCCCCGGTCATCAAACTGGCCAACCTCATCCTGGTGCAAGCCATCCAGGACCGCGCCAGCGACATCCATTTGGAGCCGTTTGAAAAGGATATCAGCTTGCGTTATCGCATCGACGGCGCCTTGGTGCATGTAACTCCGCCCCCCAAGAACATGTACCTGGCCCTGGCTTCCCGCATTAAAATCATGAGCAATTTGGATATTGCCGAGCGCCGCCTTCCGCAGGACGGTCGTATGCGGGTCAAACTAAAGGGCCGGGATATCGATTTGCGGGTGTCTATTCTGCCCACCGTGCATGGGGAAAAATGCGTGTTGCGCGTGCTGGATAAATCGAACCTCTCCGCCAGCATGGACAAACTCGGGATGGAACCGGATACGTTTAAACGGTTTAAGGCGGCGGTGGACGCTCCACACGGATTGCTGCTGGTCACCGGCCCCACGGGTTCCGGTAAAACCACCACTCTTTATTCGGCGCTCAATGAATTAAACAATCCCGAATTTAACATTATCACGGTCGAAGATCCGGTCGAGTTCCAGATCTCCGGCATCAACCAAGTGCCGGTTCGCAAGGAAATCGGGCTGACCTTCGCTTCCGCGCTTCGTTCCATCCTGCGCCAGGATCCGGACATTGTGATGATTGGTGAAATCCGCGATGCTGAAACCGCGGAGATCGCGGTCGAAGCCGCCCTTACTGGGCACCAGGTGCTCAGCACGATGCATTGCAATGATGCTCCCGGGGCCATTGCACGCTTGGATGACATGGGCATAGCCCCCTTCCTGATCTCTTCTTCAGTAATTCTCTCCTGCGCTCAACGTTTGATCCGGAGGATATGTCCGGCTTGTAAAGAACCGGTCAGCTATCCGCCCAAAATGTATAATGATCTGGGGATTCCCCCCAATTTCTTTGAGGGAGTACTGCTGCACCGGGGGCGCGGTTGCGAAAGATGCAAAAATACGGGGTATGCCGGCCGGGCAGCCATCATCGAAGCCATGACGGTTTCGGATGAAATCCGCAAATTAGTCATCCAGCGGTCCAGCGCCATGGAGATCGGAAAGATAGCCATGTCGCAAGGCATGAAAACCTTGCGCATGGCGGCCCTGGAAAAAGCCCGGGAGGGGATAAGCACCCTGGAGCAAGTCTTGATCTCCACTTCGGCCCATTAACACGCCGCCGGCGCCCCATTTGCGCCCAAAACGTTCACCCGGTTTTGGAGGTTTGCCAGCGGCGGTGGCACGTTGTTTAGGCCGCCGGTAATCAGGCTCTTGAAAATATGGTTAATTTTGCTTCACTTCGCGCCATTTTCCTCTATGCTGGAGTGACAATGTGAACCTTGTGGAATTTAATAGACCCAATGGAAACCGTTCAAAAACAAATGGTTGATGCCGCCTGGCGCGGCATGCTGTCTGTCCCTGCCAACACGTCTCGCGATTGGATGGACGAGATTTGCCAGCGCGAACCAGCCTTGGAAAGCTATTTATTCAGCGCGGATGAACACTATTCTCCGTCGGATGAACGGGGCATCATTTTCCTGGCCGGGTTTCTGATCTGGAAATTGCTGGCCAGTGAAAAAGGCGAACCGTTGACGGATGAAGTATTGGAAAAGGTGCAGGAGCAAAATGTTCGCCGCTTTTACGAGTTGGACGCCAGTTCCAAGCACGTATTCCTGGAAGCTGCCCGGAAGTTGAATGCCGTCAGCAACCAGCGTCCGCTTATCGAGTTTGTCCTTGAGATTTTGCGTCATTATTTTCACGACGCCCCCCCCGCTGCCGACGCCAATTTGCGGCTGGCTTTGGTTCATTTAAAAACCGTGGTTGATTGCCTTGACCGCCACGAAGGTTCCTAACCTGGTTTTTTGGACCACGCTAACATCATCCGCCAGCCGGTTGGTTCAAAAAAAGCTATGGGTTGGGTTTTGGCCCCCCATGGCCTGAGACAGTAGGGCTTCACTGTGATCGCTGTGAAAGCATGGGTTATATCACTTTTTATCGGAATGGGCCTTCTCAGTTGTGCCTTGGCAGAAACGTCGGGCACCAAGTTATGGCAGGTTGATGCGGGTGGGCGCGTCACTTCTTCCCCGGCGCTTCACAAAGATGGCTTTCTGGTATTTGGAGCGGGCGGCAAGCTCGTGGCCTTGAATCGGAATGGTTCAGTGAAATGGAAGCTCGCCGTCAAAGGCGCCTTGATGTCCTCGCCGGCCATAGACACCAACGGGATCATTTATATTGGATCCCTGGATGGCAACCTGTATGCGGCGAAAGCGGATGGCACCCTCGCCTGGCGGCAACCGACTCAGGGACCGATTTATTCCTCCCCAGCTTTGGATGTTGATGGGACGGTTTATGTGGGGTCCGATGACCGGCATTTATATGCCGTGGGTCCGAATGGCAAAGTAAAATGGGCGTTTGCCACCGGCGGCTATGTTCGTTCTTCGCCGGCGGTGGGATCCAGTGGCACCATTTATTTTGGATCATGGGACAACCGGATTTACGCCGTGTCCCGGGCCGGCCAGCAGGTATGGAGTTTCGCGGTTGCCAATTCGATTTTTTCATCCCCCGCCGTGGCTGCAGATGGCACCATTTATTTCGGCTCCATCGATCGTAAAGTTTATGCTCTAAACGCGGATGGCACGAAAAAATGGGAGTTTCCCTCCCTCGGGCATATTTATGCCTCTCCCGCCATCGCTCCTGATGGAACCGTTTACTGTGGCTCCTGGGATAATCGGCTTTATGCCATCAGCAATGCTGGCACCCAAAAATGGGCCATGGTGACCGGCGATCTGGTGCAATCCTCCCCGGCCGTTGGCAAAGACGGCACCGTTTATTTTGGTTCCGACGAAAAGAAACTCTATGCCATTAACGCTGATGGCACGAAAAAATGGGAGTTGGTCACTACCAGCCTGGTCCGGTCGTCTCCGTTGATCACGCCCGACGGAGTGATTTATTTCGGGGCTGAGGATGGCCAATTTTATGCCATCCAGGGTGGGATGGGGGTTGCGGCCAGTTCCTGGCCGCTATTTCGCGGCTCTCCGATGCGCCGGGGCAAGGTGCTTTTGGTTGTCACCGGGCAACCCGCCAATAAACAGACCATTCCAGGCTCGTCCGTGACCTTTAATGTGACCGCTTCCGGGCCGGAGCCGATCCAATACCAGTGGCTTTTCAACGGCAACAAAATCACCAACGGCTTGAGCGCTGCCCTGATCCTGACCAACGTGCAACCGCATCAGGCTGGAAAGTACGCTGCCTTGGTTTACAACGATTCCGAATCGCTGACCAGTTCTCCGGCGGAACTGGAGGTGGTGGTGGTTCCCAGTATTCAAAGCCAGCCGCAATCCCAAATGGTCACCGTCGGCAGCGATGTCATGTTTCGCATTTCCGCGAACAGCCTGGGTTCAGTTTCCTACCAATGGGCGTTGAATGGCACCAATCTGCCTGGGGCAACCATTGAAACCTTGATCATTCCGGAAGTGCAGCTTCGCCATGCGGGCAAATACACGATCATCGCCAGCAATGCGGCTGGGGTGGTTGCCAGTGAAGCCGCGATTCTAACCGTGGTTACCCCGCCGGTGATTACGAAAAAACCTCTGCCTCAGGCCGTTGCGGCTGGCGGTTTGGCCATCTTTAGCGTGGAAGCTTCGAGTTCCGGCACGCTCAACTACCAATGGCGGCTGGGCGGCACCAATTTAGCCAAGGCCAACGGTCCCTCATATTCCATTACCAATGTTAATTATACTCAAATAGGTGATTACTCCGTGGTGGTGGGCAATATGGCCGGTTCAGTTACCAGTTCCGTGGCCACGCTGGCTATTCCTCAACCACCGCACATCCAGTCCCCCTTAAAAGATCAAACGGTTATTTCAGGTGGCCAGGCCACCTTTGAGATTGCCGCTGGAAATCCAGTTCAGCATCAATGGCTGTTTAATTCCGCCCCGATTACCAACGCTACGAATGCCGCGCTCGTTCTAACGGAGGTCAAACCAACGCACGCCGGGCTTTATTCCGTGGTTTTAAGCAATATCGCCGGCTGCCTGTCCAGCCCCGCTGCCAGCCTTACGGTCCTGGTGCCGCCGGCAATTATCAAGCCGCTGTCCAACCAAACCGGGGCTATTCATTCGGACGTGGCATTCAATATCCAGGCGGAAGGAACCCCGCCTTTGGATTACCAGTGGCGGTTCCATGGCACAAATATGCCGGGATTGATTGGAAATACTCTGGTTTTGCAGCGCGTACACCCGGCGTTGGCCGGGCCTTATACGGTGGTAATTGCCAATTCGGGAGGTTCGGTGACCAGTAATCCAGCCCTGCTGGTCATCCCTTCCCAACCCTCCTTCTGGATGCATTTGAAGTCCTGGTTTTAGACAATTCTGTCTCATTTAAATACAGGTCCAGACCTCTGAAGGCCCTAAAACCCCTGGCCTTCGTGGAATCCCAAACCAATTGGCAGAATTCAGCCGCTGCCAGCAAAAGTATGAATGTCCCTCCCTTGACAGGGGCCTTTGCCAGGTGTTAGTTCTCGCAGAGGCACTTCCGGCTTTCGCATCCATAAAAACCAGCGACCGGTTAATCTCAAGCCTAAAGACGGAGGCCGGAATAGCGATAATTTCCGTCGAGTGGCACATTGCCTGCTAAACTTCGGCCAGAGCGCGCCGATATTAAGGTGTGGGATAACGATGAAAAAGAGCATTTTAATCATAGATGACCAACCGCAGGTCTTGCAGACTGTGCATCGTTATTTGCAGGGCATGTCTGCGGAATGGCTGATTGAATTAACCGATAACGGCAAGACCGCCCTGCAGATGATGGCTCTAAAGCCTTTCGATGTGGTGGTTTGTGATTTGGTGATGCCGGGCCTGGATGGCACTCAATTCCTGAATGAGGTGCAGCAAACCTATCCCCAAACGACACGGATCATCATGTGCTGGCAGACGGAGCGTTCCTTGCTCCAGCGGCTTTTTGGCGTTGCCCACCAGTATTTATTCAAACCGTTTGATGAAAGCACCTTGATCAATCTGCTCAATGGGGTGCTGGCGCGCAGCCAGTTGGTTAATGACGATAAACTGGCGGGGTTGGTGTCCCAATTGAAAAATGTTCCGAGCATGCCCCAGATTTACGTGGATCTCGTGCGGGAAATGCGTTCGGAAAATGCCTCTCTGCAAAGGGCCGGGGAAATCATCGCCAAAGATCCTGGGATGACCGCCAAAATCCTGCAGTTGGTCAACTCGGCCTTTTTCGGCCACCGCAGCGGTGTTTCCAGCCCGGAGGAGGCGGCCATATACCTGGGCATTGAGACCATCAAATCCCTCGTGTTATCGCTGCAGGTGTTCAGTTTTTTCACCCGGTCACAAATTAAAACCTTCAATATCAACCAGATCTGGCAGCACAGCATGGCCACCGCCCTGCTCGCCAAACGAGTCTGCATGTCGATCGATTCAGATATGCAAATGGCGGATGAGGCGTTCACCGCCGGGTTGCTGCACGATTTGGGCAAGCTGGTGCTGGCCGCCAACCTGCCGGTGGTTTACCAGGAGGTTTTGCAGATCTGCAAACAGCAAAGCCTCAACCTCGCTGATGCCGAGCGCCGGAAATTCGGCGCTTCCCATGGTGAAATCGGCGGTTTTCTGCTCGGGCTATGGGGCCTGCCGGATTCGATTATCGAGGCGGTGTCCCTGCACCATAATCCCGGCTCCGCCGCCAACCAGGTCATTGCGCCGCTGACGGCCGTCCATGTGGCCAATGCGCTGATCCATAATCCCGAGGAAGATGTAGGATCTCCTCCCGAACTCGATTTCGACTACCTGGCCACCTTGGGTTTGGCGCATTTCATTCCGCACTGGAACGAGCTGCTCGCCGAAAGCCAGGAGTCCGGGCAGGTTTCCAACAAGGAAATGTGCCTGGCATAACGGGGCCTTGAATCCCCATATCCAAGATTGGCCGGCGCCTCCGGGCCTGGCGCCTGGCAGACTGCCCGCCAATATCCCGGGGCCAAAGTTTGCCAATCTGCCGCCTGGCGGGTATAAGTGAAGCATGGATAAAGAACAGGTGGCGGCGATCCTGCAGGAAATTGGCACACTGCTCGAACTCAAGGGTGAAAACCCGTTTAAAAGCCGTGCCTACGCCAACGCCGCCCGCACTTTGGAGTCTTTGAGCGAACCGCTGGCTCAAATCCTGGCGGAAAACCGGCTGGGCCAGATCAAGGGCATTGGCGAGGCGCTTCAAAAAAAGATCACGGAGCTGGTTCAGACCGGGAAACTGGCTTATTACGATGAATTGAAGGCCTCCCTGCCCGCCGGCTTGTTGGAGATGCTCACCATCCAAGGTCTGGGGCCAAAAAAGGTCAAAGCCCTTTACGACAAGCTGGGCATTGAAAACATGGGCCAACTGGAGAGCGCCTGCAAAGGCGGGAAAGTCGCCGTTTTGGAGGGATTTGGGGAAAAATCCCAGGCCAACATCCTGGCCGGCATCGAATTCCGCCGCCAATACGCCACCCGCCATCTGTTGCCCGATGCGCTCGCAGCCTCCGAACCGATCCTGGAGGCTCTGCGTGGCCACCCGGAGGTCATCCGCTGCGGCCCGGCCGGCAGCGTGCGGCGGCACAAGGAAATCATCGGTGATATCGATTTCCTGGTGTCTTCCAAGAATCCCGCCGGGGTGATCGATTGCTTCACCCAGCTGCCCGGGGTGATCAATGTGCTGGCCAAAGGCGACACCAAGGCCAGCGTGATTTTGCCCGGAGGCATCCAGGCCGATTTGCGGGTGGTGAGCGATACCGAATACCCGTTTGCCCTGGCCTATTTCACCGGGAGCAAGGAGCACAATATTGCCATGCGCCAGCGCGCCCTCCAGCGCGGCCTCCGCCTCAACGAGTATGGCTTGTTCAGATCCCAGGAGGAAACCCGTGATCCGGCGCTCCTGGTCCAATGCCCCACGGAGGAGGAGATTTTTTCCCAACTGGGCCTCGCTTACATCCCGCCCGAATTGCGCGAGGACCAGGGCGAGTTTGCCGCCGCGGAGCAAGGCGCCATACCGCGCCTGCTCGAGTGGACGGATCTGAAAGGCTCCCTGCACAATCATTCCATTTGGAGCGATGGCCGGGGCACGCTGGCCGAGATCGCCGCCTGCATGGACGATCTGGGCTGCGCCTATTGGGCCATCACCGACCACTCCAAGTCCTCCATCCAAGCCAATGGCCTGGATCCCGAGCGGCTCCAGCGGCAGCTCCAGGAAATCCAGCAGGTCAATGGCCAGCTGGCGGATCAGGGAACCGGGTTCAGGCTGTTATCCGGCGCTGAAGTGGATATCCTGGGCGAAGGCCGGCTGGACTTTGAGGACGAGCTTTTGAGCCGGCTGGAGGTGGTGGTGGCCAGCCTGCACCAGGGCTTCACGCAGAACGAGGCCGAAACCACGCGGCGCTTGATCCGGGCCGCCGAAAACCCTTTCGTGCACATGCTGGGGCATCTGACCGGCCGCCTGCTGCTGGAGCGGGAACCTTATGCCGTCAACCAACGGGCGGTGATCGACGCCTGCGCGGCCACGGGCACCTGGATTGAGCTGAACGCGCACCCGTATCGTTTCGACCTTGATTGGCGCCTGTGGTCTTACGCCCGGAGCAAAGGGGTCAAGTGCGCCATCAATTGCGATGCCCACCGCCATGAAGACGCGGGTTTCCTGCGCCTGGGCGCGGGCATCGCCCGCAAAGGCTGGCTCACCCGCCAGGATGTGGTTAACACCCTGCCCCTGGCGCAGCTGAAGCAGGCTTTGGCGGCCAAAAGAGCGGCCGCGAAGTGACCGGCTCAAACCTCCGGAACCGCTGGCCCGGGGCCGCCGGTTAGTCCGCGTTGTATCCCCGGGAATAATCCAGGACCACCTGGCGCAGCAATCCGTTGCGCAGGACGCTCATCACCACCCGGTTTTGGCGCGCGGCGGGATCGGTGGCTTTTTTGTGCGCTGCTTTCACTTCCTCCAAGGTGGTGACTTCCTGGCCATCCACCCGGGTGAGGATATCCTTGGGCAGCAGCCCCGCCATGGCCGCGTTGCCGGGCTGTTTTACGCCGAAGATGAACACCCCTTGGGCGCGTTGGAAATGCAGGTCCGGGTTATCAAACTGGTTGATTGCTTTCAACGTAAAGTCCCAGCGCGGGCAATCCAGCATCTGGCCCTCCACCCGGCCCTTTTCCCGGGGCGTCAGCGTGGCGGTGGCCACCCGGTCCTGCCGGATGTATTCCACCTTCACCGGCTGGCCGAAGGCCAGCAAGCCCAGCCGCCGGCGGATGGCCGGCAGATCTTCCTCGGTCAGCGCGGTTGCCGGCCGGCTGTCGATCCGGATCAGGCGGTCCCCCGGGCGGAAATCCGCCAGCCGGGCGGGGCTGCCGGGATCGGTCTCGGCCACGAGCACGCCGTTGGTGGCGTCGAAGTAGATATTGCGGTTAAAATCCTTCAAAGGCTGCAATTGGAATCCGGTCCAGCTCCATTTGGCCTTGCCCTGCCGGCGGATCTGGCCCGCCACTTCCTGCGCCACTTCGATGGGGACGGCGAATCCGGTGTCCCCGCCCGCCATGACTCCCCGCGTGTTGATGCCGATCACCTCCCCCTCCGTGTTGACCAAGGGCCCGCCCGAGTTTCCCGGGCTGATGGAGGCATCGGTCTGGAGCCAGCAGCTATATTCGCTCACCCCCGGCAGGAAACGCCGCGTGCAGCTGATGATCCCGATGGAAACGGATCTGGCCAGCCCCCAGGGCGCGCCCATCGCCATGACAAAATCGCCCTCCGTCAAGCGCCGCGAATCGCCCAGCCGCGCGAATGGCAAAGCCGGCCCGCCCGCGGGCAGCTGGAGCTGCAGCAGCGCCACATCGGTGTCCTTGTCCGCCCCCAGGACTTTGGCGGCCGCCACCCGCCCGTCGATGAGCAGGCAGCGCACTTCCACGGCCTGCTCCACCACATGCCAGTTGGACAACACCTCCCCCGCCTCGGAAATGATCACCCCGCTGCCGGAAACTTCGTGCGCCGCCTTCTCCCCCTGCTCGTAACCTTCCCGCACGCACTTGATGAACACCACCGCGGGAAACACTTTGCTTTTGGCCAGGTTGACCGTCTGGCGGAAATCGGCTTTGTCCAGGCCGGGAAACAACACCTCCGCCGGGCGCCCGGCAGCGCTGGAGGCAAAACCGATGGCGCCCAGCAAAAGCCCGCTGGCAGCGCCAGCCATCCACGATGAAAAAGTATGTGCCACGAGCCACCTATATAGGGATTCCTCCCCCTGTCAACGAATAGAAAGGGAAAATCCGGCCAAATCCGGCTGCCTGCCGGGTTGGAAGCGAGCCTGCCTCGCCCGGCGCAAAAACCGGCGGCGCGATCATTTTCCTGCCCATTTTGCGCGCCCCGCAAAAAAAAGTGAAAAGCGGTGTAAGGTCCATGCCGGAATTCCTTTAGGGTACTGGCAATGAACCGACAGATTAATTGTTCCCAAGGTGGGGCGGAGCCGCCTGGGGGAGGCGTTTCCGGCCTGGGATGCCCCCTGGAAACAGGGTTGGAGGCTGGAGCGCGGAAGCCGTTGCGCCCCGGCTTCAACCGGGCCACCGGCCGCGACGGGATAAGAGCGGAGTTCAAGGCCGGGCAGAAGAACCCGTTGCTGGACCCTGGCGGACCGGGGAAGATGCCTAATTTCGGCATGGCCAAACGATGGGAGGCAAAAGCCGCCATGGCGGGCCAGGAGCAAGCGCCGCCGCCGCGCGGCGCCCCGGCGGCGGAGCCGATGGGGCGGGGGTGGAAACGGATTTGCCGCCGGCCGGCTCTGGCGGGCTTAAGCACCGCAGTGGGGATGTTATTGGTGCTGGTTTTCACCAGCAAGGCCTGGCAGTTGCCGGGAGCAGCGCTGAACGCGCGGAAAGAAGCCGGGCAACCCACCGGGCTGGAAGCGAAGCTGGTGCAGTATGAGCTGGAAAAAGTGGATGCCCTGGTCAAACAGGAAGATTTTTCCCAGGCGGCCGCAATCCTGGCCAGCTCGCTGCGCCGCAATCCAACCAACGGATCGGTGGCGAACCGGAGCCTCATGCTGTTGAGCCAGCATCCATCGGCTTTCGCCGCCGGCCCCCCATTTTCCCATAAGGGTCCGGTGCGCTCTGCGCAATTCAGCCCGGATGGCCGGCGGGTGGTGACGGCGTCCGAGGACCACACCGCCCGGGTGTGGGACGCACGGACCGGCCAGCCCCTCGGCGTCCCGCTCCCGCACCAGGGCCAGGTGCAGGCGGCGCAATTCAGCCCGGATGGCCAGCGGGTGGTGACAGCTTCCGAGGACAAAACGGCCCGCGTGTGGGACACGCGGACCGGCCAGCCCATCGGCGCCCCGCTCCCCCATCAAGGCCGGGTGCAGGCGGCGCAATTCAGCCCGGATGGCCAGCGGGTGGTGACGGCGTCGGAGGACCACACGGCCCGGGTGTGGGACGCGCGGACCGGCCAGCCCCTTGGCGTCCCGCTGACGCATAAAGGCCAGGTGTATGCGGCGCAATTCAGCCCGGACGGCGCGCGGGTGGTGACGGCGTCGGAGGACCATACCGCCCGGGTGTGGGATGCACGGACCGGCCAGCCCCTCGGCGCCCCGCTCCCGCATCCAGGCCCGGTGTATGCGGCGCAATTCAGCCCCAGCGGCCGGCGGGTGGTGACGGCGGCTCGCGGCCTGGCCCGGATTTGGGACGCACAGACCGGCCAGCCCCTCGGCGCTCCGCTCCCGCATCAAGGCCAGGTACTGGCCGCGCAATTCAGCCCGGATGGCCAGCGGGTGGTGACGGTGGCGGATGGCCCTGCCGCCCGGGTGTGGGATGCGTGGACTGGCCAGCCGATCGGTGAACGGCTCCTGCATCAGAAGCGGGTGAAGTCCGCGCAATTCAGCCCGGACGGCCAGTGGGTGGTGACGGCGTCGGAGGACAAAACCGCCCGGATTTGGGATCTGCGGACCGGCCTGTGCCTGGCGGAGCCGTTCCAGCATCAAAGGCGGGTGAAGTCCGCGCAATTCAGCCCGGATGGCCGGCGGGTGGTGACGGCGTCGGAGGACAAAACGGCCCGGATTTGGGAGGCGCAGACGGGCCAAGCCATCGGCGCCCCACTCCCGCATCGCGGCCAGGTGTATGCGGCGCAATTCAGCCCGGATGGCCGGCGGGTGGTGACGGCTTCCCTGGATAACACCGCCCGGGTATGGGATGCGTGGACCGGCCAGCCCCTCGGCGCCCCGCTGCCCCATCAAGGCGGGGTCTATGCGGCGCAATTCAGCCCGGACGGCCGGCGGGTGGTGACGGCCTCGATGGACGAAACCGCCCGGGTGTGGGACGCACAGACCGGCCAGGCCATCGGCGAACCGCTGCCGCATCAAGGCGGGGTCCATGCCGCGCAATTCAGCCCGGACGGCCAGCGGGTGGTGACGGCCTCGATGGATAAAACGGCCCGGGTGTGGGACGCGCGGACCGGCCAAGCCGTTGGCGCACCGCTGACGCATAAAGGCCAGGTGTATGCGGCGCAGTTCAGCCCGGATGGCCAGCGGGTGGTGACGGCTTCCCTGGATAACACCGCCCGGGTGTGGGATGCGTGGACCGGCCAGCCCCTCGGCGCCCCGCTGCTCCATCAAGGCGGGGTCTATGCGGCGCGATTCAGCCCGGACGGCCGGCGGGTGGTGACGGCCGCCATGGACGAAACGGCCCGGGTGTGGGACGCGCAGACCGGCCAGGCCATTGGCGTGCCGCTGCAGCATCGGAGCCGGGTGAAGTCCGCGCAATTCAGCCCGGATGGCCAGCGGGTGGTGACGGCGTCGGACGACCACACGGCCCGGGTGTGGGATGGGTGGACCGGCCAGCCACTAGGGGAGCCGCTGCCGCATCAAGGCGGGGTGTGTTCCGCGCAATTCAGCCCGGACGGCCAGCGGGTGGTGACGGCATCCGATGATGATCGGGCTTGGATTTGGGAAGCCCCATCCGCTCCGCTGCCCGCGCCGGATTGGTTGGCCCTGTTTCTGGAAGCGCTGGGGAATCAGCGGCTTGATGAACACGGCCGCCTGGAGGCGGCTCCGCCCTCCGCCTGGGGTGAGCTTGGGAAAAAGGTGGGCGGGCTGGAGGGGACGAACCTCTACACCCAGTGCGCCCGGCGGTTTCTGGCCGCGGCTGAGTGCCGGACCATCCCGCCGTTTTCTTCGGCCCCCATCAGGGATCGGGTTGACGGCCTGATCCGGCAGGGCACGGCTGAATCGCTCCATCAAGCTGTATTGCTGGACCCCACGAATGCCCTGGCCCTGGCCCTGTATGCCGCCGCCAGCATCCGCCAGCCCCCCGGAGATGCCGGCCTGGCCCTGGCGGAAGCGGAGTTTTTAAGCCTGCGGGCGGCCGCCCTGGCCCCCATGAATCCTGCAGTATGTGCCGCCCGGGCAACGGTTTTGAGCCAGGCCACCAACCGGATAATGGACCTGGAAGCCGCCGCCCAGCCCCCGGGCCTGAATGCCAATGGGCCATCCCTGTGGCCGGCCGGGGGCCGGGCGCTGGAGGCTGCGGCCGGCGGCGGGGAGGCGCGCTGGCCCCTGGGCCGGCCGGCCCCCGGCTGCAAGTGAACAGCCCCCCAAGCCGGACCGGCAGCCATCCAAGGCATGGCGCAGGTTCCGCTTGCCATGAGCCAGGCCGCGCTCACTGCCGCCAAGGCCGTTGTGAATGGGCGGAGCGGCTTCCGAACCCTGGGAGGGGCGCCTGCCTGCTCCGGGGTTTGCCAGGCGCACCGGGTCCGCCAAAAGAGCCGTTTCCCCCCCGGGGGCAAAACGGAAACCAGCATTGAAAGCAGAAATGAACAAAAACGCGAAGTGCCATCTATGTGGGGTGGAACCACCTGGTGAAGGCGATGGCTGCCTGAAGTGCCTCATGCAAGCCGGGCTGGAGGCCGGGGAGCGAAAGCCGTTGGGGCCGGGGTTTTTGGATGACCTGCCGATGACCGGCCAGGAGCTGTGGATCGCCGGCCAATACCGCGTGCTGGAAATTATCGGGCGGGGCGGCCTGGGGGGTGTTTATAAGGCGTGGCAGGCTGGCCTGTCCCGCACCGTGGCGGTGAAGGTGATCACCTGCTGTGCGCACACCAGCAGCGAGGAAAAGGCGTGCTTCCTCCAGGGAGCCAGGGCCGCGGCGCGGTTGCGGCATCCTGGCATAGTGGCGGTTTTTGAATGGGGCGAGGAGGACGAGATCCCCTTTTTCGCCATGGAGCACATTGCAGGACGGGATCTGGCCCGGGTGGTGGGGGAGCAGGGGCCGCTGGATGCCCGGCGGGCGGCGGAGCTGGTGCGGGAGGCGGCGGCCGCGGTGGCCTGGGCGCACGGGCAGGGGATTCTGCACGGTGATCTGAAGCCGCAGAATCTGTTGCTCGAAAAATTCGGGGGCGTGAAGATCACGGATTTTGGGCTGGCCAGGCGATTGGATGCGCAGCAGTTTTTTTTGGCCAGCCAGCAGCTGCTGGGAGCGGTGGGTTATATGGCCCCTGAGCAGGTGGGGGGCGGGGGGCCGGTGGGGCCGGGCGTGGACATCTATGGCCTGGGAGCGGTGCTGTATCACCTGCTGGCCGGCCGGGCTCCGTTTGTGGGGAAGACATTGGAAGATGTCTGCCAGCAGGCCACGCAGGCCGATCCGGCGCCTTTGCGGCAGTTGAACGCGAGGGCGCCGGAGGCCTTGGAGGCCATCTGCCGCCAATGCCTGGCGAAGGAGCCGCCACAGCGCTACTCCACGATGGTGGAGGTGGCGGCGGAGCTGGGGCGGTTCCTGGCGGGCGAGCCGGTCCACGCCAAGCCTGGCCAAACAGATTGAGCGGCCATAAGGGCCTCTGAGCCTTCCCGCTTTTTGGAACCGGAATTGGGGATGGTTTGAACCTGCCACCCCATAAAACAGCCGCACCCTCACCCTGGAGAGGGAATGCGCTTTGGGGGGGCCGGTTCATCGCGGAAGCCAAGCGCAATCCACCGACCTGCCCGCCGTGGATCCCCCCTGTGGATGGTTCCAAGAAGCGATCCGAAATCAGGTGATTTTCCACAGGCCAGCCGCTGGCTGTTCCCCAGGGCCGGACTCCGCCGCCCAAGCCGGCCACCCAGCCCCTCAGCGGAGTTCCCGCAGCCGCGTCTTTTCCGGCCTCCGCTGGCGCGCCAGCCACTGCGGCGCCTTGCGCCATGTTCATCCCCTGGGTGCTGATTCCGCAGTGGAAAGAGAGCGGGACACTCTTGAACAATCGGTTATTGAGATCAGAATCAGCGCGCTATCTGAAGAAATATTGCTTGTCATGAAAATTATGAAACTTTATTTTTGGTTCCATCAGCCCCGCCATGGATTTTGTTATTTGGCTTGGGGATGAAAAGCCCATCCGGTGACTGGGGCAAGCGGGCGATGCGGGATAATTTGATGGAAATGATGGGAAATAAAGGGTAAGCCGAAAAATGAGTGGTCAAAAAAATTGTGTGCACTGTGGAGCGGAGCAGCCGGGCGAGGGTGATTCCTGCCTGCGCTGCCTCATGGAGACGGGATTGGAGGCTGGGGAAAAGAAGCCGCTGGGGCCGGGATTCCTGGATGACCTGCCGATGACCGGCCGGGAGCTGCTCATTGCCGGGAAATACCGCGTGGTGGCCACGCTCGGCCGGGGCGGCATGGGAGTGGTTTACAAGGCCTGGCAGGAGAACCTGGAGCGGATGGTGGCGCTGAAGATGGTCTCCTCCGGCGCCCACGCCGGGATGGAGGAAAAGCTGCGCTTTTTGCATGAAGCCAAGACGGTGGCGCGGCTGCGGCACCCCGGCCTGGTGGCCGTCTATGACTGGGGCGAGCAGGACGGCATCCCCTACTACACCATGGAGTATGTCGAGGGCCGGGATCTGGCGCAGGTGGTCAGGGAGGAGGGATTGGTGGCGGCCCGGCGGGCGGCGGAGCTGGTGCAGGAGGTGGCGGCGGTGATGGCCTACGCGCACGGGCAGCAGGTTTTGCACCGGGATCTCAAGCCGCAAAACCTGCTGCTGGACCCTGCCGGGCGGGTGAAGATCACGGATTTTGGCCTGGCCAAGCGGCTCGACGTGGAGGCCCCCTTTTCGAGCAACCATCAAGTGCTGGGAACGGTGGGTTATATGGCTCCGGAGCAGGCGGCCGGCGGCGGCCAGCCGGGGCGGGCGGCGGACATCTATGGCCTGGGGGCGGTTTTATATCACCTGCTGAGCGGGCGGGCGCCTTTCGTGGGGAACGCCCTGGGGGATGTTTTGGACCAGGTGCTGCACGCGGAGCCAGTCCCGGTGCGGCGGCTGAATGCCAGCGTGCCGCTGGATCTGGAGACGATCTGCCTGAAGTGCCTGGAGAAGGATCCGCAGCGGCGTTATGATTCGGCGGAGGAGGTGGCGGCGGAGTTAAAGCGGTTTTTGGCGGGCGAGCCGATCCAGGCCCGGCCGGCAAACCGCGGGCAGCGGCTGAAGAAGTGGTTCCGGCGCGAGCCCCGGGTGGCGTGGACGGTCGCCGGGCTTTTCCTCTCCATTTCGGTGGGGCTGTGCCTGACCCTGTGGATGTGGCACGGGAGCAGCATGGCCCGCCACAAGACCCGCCAGGCCAACGCCCTGCTGGTTTTGAAGGTGGAGGAGCTGCAGATCCGCCAGGCCGAGTCCGCCTTCGCCGGTGGCGACACCCATGGCGGCCTGGAGATCCTGACCAATGTGCTCGCCGCCAATCCCCTCCAGGCAGCGGCGGCGGCCAGGCTCATCTCCGCCTTGAGCACCCGCCGGTTCCTGCGCCCGGTCTGCCGCTTCAGCCATCCCAAGGCTTTGTCTTTCGACCTGGATCGGGAAGGGGCCATCGTGGCCACCGGCTCGGCCGACGGGAAAGTGCAGCTTTGGGATGGCCTGGCCGGCCGGCCTTGGGGGCCGCCCATCACCCATCCCCGCTTTTGCCATCTGGCTTTGAATGCCGCGGGCAGCCTGCTGGCCACCTGCGGCGCCGATGGCTCCGTGAGGATCCAGGAGTGCGCCACAGGCATCGAGCTCCAGTCGATGAAGGTTGACGGCGCGGTTACAAAGGCCGAGTTCAGCCCCGATGGCACGCTGCTGGCGCTGGGCGAAAATTCAGGCAAGCTCTGGGTTTGGGATCTGGCCGCCCGCCGGCCCGTTATTGAGTCCCGCCGGCATTCCCAGGAGCTGTCCGCCCTCCGCTTCGATGCCACCGGCACGCGGCTCCTGACCACCTCCTTCGACGCCACGGTCTGGGTGTGGGATCTGGACCGCGGGCAGGCGGTCGAGCCCTCCCTGCTGCATGCCTCGCCGGTCAATGATGGCGACTTCAGCCCCGATGGCCGCTGGGTCGCCACGGCCTTTTCCCAGGCCCAGGTGTGGGACGCCCAAACCGCCCTGGCGGCGGGCGGCCCTTTGCCGCACGACAGCGCGGTCACCGCCGCCGCCTTCAGCCCGGATGGGGGCTCGCTATTGACGGGCACCGCCGCGGGGGACGCGGCGGTGTGGAACCTCGCCACCCGCCGGCTGCTCAACCCGGCATCGCGCCATGGGGCCTGGATCCGCGCCGTCCAGTTCGGCCCGGACGGGACGTGGTTTGCCACCATCGGCAGGGACCACTTCCTGAAAATCTGGGACACCTTTTCCGGGCAGCCGTTGACCCAGCCCTTTGCGGCCTCCGACACGATCCTCCGCGTGAGCGCCGTGTCCCCCGGGAATGAGCTGCTGGTGATCTCAGCGGACGGGGTGGCCACCCGGCTGGGATTATCCGGCGCCCTGCCCCCGGCCATCCCGCGCCGGATCGGGCGCTGGATGCACCGCGCCCATGCTTCGCTTGATGGCCGGTGGGCGGTGTTGTGCCTGCCGGATATGGATGCGGAGGTCTGGGATCTGGGCCGCAGCTCCCTGGTGGCGGCCCTGGCCCATGGGGGCCATGTGATTGACGCCTGCTTTGACCCCGATGCGCGCCGGGTCCTGACCTGCGGCGCGGATGGGCGGGCGCGGATCTGGGATGTCCCCGCCGGGCAGCCCGCCGCCCCGGTGATAGCCCACCCGCAGGAGCTGGTGGCCGGCCGCTTCGGCCCCGGCGGCCGCTGGGTGGCGCTGGCCTGCATGGATGGCGCCATCCACGTTCATGACGCGCGGAGCGCGGCCCATCTTTGCGAACTGCCCGGCTCCGGGCGTTTCCCGATTTTTATGGCCTTTTCGCCGGATGGCCAGTCGCTGGCGGTGGCCTCCCCCCCCACGGACTTGAAGGTGTGGCGGCTGCCATCCCCCGGCGCCACCAACCGCCCGGCGCTGCAGTGGAGCGCCAGCCACCCGGTGTCCGCCCTGGCCTTCAGCCCCACCGGCGAGTTTCTGGCCGCCGCCACCACCCCAGGCCCGGTCATCCTGCGCCACGCCGCCGGCGGCGCGCCTTGGGGCGAGCCGCTGAACCACCCCTGCGGCGTCCTGGCGCTGGGCTTCGACCCATCCGGGCGCCGCCTCGTCACGGGCGATGCCGACCGGCGCTTGAGGATCTGGGACGTGCCCACCGGCCTGCCGATCAGCGAGCCGCTGGCGCTGAACCAGGCGCCGAAGCTGGTGCAGTTCCTGCCCGGCGGCGACCGGATTCTGGCCGTCACCGGCGGCCTGCGCGCGGAGGATTCCACCGCCTGGGTCTGGCATGAGCCTGCGCCGCGTGTTCCGCCCCCCAGGCAGCTCCTGGAGCTGGCCGGGCAGGTGGGGACTTTTGCCTGCCCCATGGATCTGGCCGGGATCGGCCGCCCGGCTCCCGGCCCGGCCGCCGGCCTGGCGGAGCCATTTTACCGGCAATGGGCCGCCTGGCTGGACACGCCGCTGGCGCGCCGGGCCATCGCCTGGGACAGCCCACGCCCCGCCGGCCTGGTTTTGAGCAACGCCTTGAGCCTCGGGCTGGTGGCGGAGGGCGCGGCGGCCGCAGCGGCCACCCTGGCCTTGCCGGAGGATGCCCACGCCCGCTCGCTGCTGGCCCAAAGCCTCGCCTCCAGCCCGGCCCCCAATGCCTATGGCCAGGCCGCGTTCCTGAGCCTGCGGGCCACCCGGCTGGCGCCCGCCTCCAGCCAGGCCTGGGAGCGGCACGCCGGGGTTCTGGCCCTGGGCGGCCAGCTGAAGGAGGCGCTCGCCGCCTTCGACCGCGCCACCGCTCTGCAGCGGGACGACCTCCCGCTCCACCTCCGCCAGCTGGATTTCCTGGCCCGCCATGACTCCATCAGCAATGCCTGCTCCCGCGCGGATCAGCTGCTGGAAAGGTTCTCCCCCCTGGCCGGCGCCGGCCAGCCGGTGGCCGGGCTCCGCCTGGCGCGGGGGAAACTGGCCTTGCGCGCCGGGGATTACGGGCGCTATTTGCGGGAGCGCCTGGCGGTGTTCGGCGTTCCGCCCCGCGCCGCCGGCTGCCCGCCGGGCGCAGTGGATCTGACCGCCTTTTACAATGCCTCCCTGGCCGATGACTGGCATAACCCCGCTGACGAAGGCAACAACCTGGCTTTGCTGCCCACCGGGCTGGTGAAAATCGCCGATATCCCGTTCGACATCCGCGGCATTGTCCAGGTTTCCGGCATCTTTCTGCGCAACGTGAACCGTGCGTTTCCGGAAATGGCGCCGGGCATCCCCCTTCCGTCCGCGGGCCGGAGGATCCACTTCCTCGTGGGCGCTGGCTGGACGGATGCGGAGGGCACGGCCATTGGCCGGTTCCTCCTCCACGACAGTGAAAACCGGACGCATGTCCTGGACCTGGTTTACGGCAAAAACGTCCACACCTGGGCCTTTTCCCCGGACTTCCCGCCGGTCCCCTCCGGGCCAGCCCCCGCCTGGAGCGGAACTCAAAGCCGGTGGCTGAAAAAGCCGGGCTGGGGCGTCAATCTTTACCTGTGCACCTGGACCAATCCCCAGCCCTCCGCGGTCATCCGGCGGGTGGATTTCGCTTCCACCATGTCGATGGCGGCGCCTTTCCTCGTGGCGATCACGGTGGAATAACCCGGATCATGAGCGCCCTTGCCCACGCCCCGTGCCAGGTCCGGAATGAACTCCATGCCAGCCATTTATTACAGCATATTATGCTTGTCATAACAGTCATATTATAACACAGAATGAGCCGCCTATGAAGAACACAGCCCAGGCAGCCAGCGCCACGGATCAGGCTGGCATTTTTGCCACCACTTCGTGGAAAACCGTGCTTCAGGCCCGCCACGACGATCCGGGCGGCCGGGCGGCTTTGGAGCGGCTCTTATCCCGGTATTATTCCCCCATCCAGCGGATCATCCAGATCCATCAGCGATCCCACCCGGAGCAGGCGCAGGATCTGACTCAGGAATTCATCAAGGATTGCCTGAAGCGTGATTTCCTGCGCGCGGTGGGCCCTGAAAAAGGACGCTTCCGGACCTTCATCCGCGGCTGCCTGAAGAACTTTCTGGCGGATCAATACGACCGGGCAACGGCCCAAAAACGGGGCGGGGGAACCGAGCCTTTGTCGCTGCACCAAACCGGCGAGGACGGGAATCCGCTCCTGGATCCGGCGGCGGAAACAGCCGATCCCTGTGAAAACCTGGACCGTGCCTGGGCGCGCGAAGTGGTGAACCAGGCGCTGGCACGCCTGGAGGCCGAGTGTTCCTTCGCCCGCCGGGCGGAGCTTTTCCAGGAGCTCAAGGGGCATCTGGCCGGCCAGGCGGAGCCAGCCGGGATGACGGCCAGCCTGGCGGCCCGCCTGGGATTGAAGGAGGAAACCCTCTATGTGGCCCGGCATCGGCTGCGCCAAAGGCTGGGCGAGCTGATTGCGGAGGAGGTCAAGGCAACTGTGTGTGAAGAAAGTGATTGGCGGGATGAACTCCGGTACCTGATGCAGTTGGTCGGCCGGTAAAGTGGCGGCCCCCTGGGAGGCCCCCTGGCGTTCGGAGGATCACTCCGCGGGCCGCTGCGGTTGCGGTCCCGAACGGGACTCTCAACATTGGATATGTTCAGCAGGGATTTTGCCCTGGCTTACCCACCCTCTGACAGGCGCAGGAATGGACAATGGCTATTCCAGCCGGGGCGCAGCTGGCAAAACGGCCTGGCCCCCGCTGGCCGGAAGGCGATCACGGGGGTGGGCATGCCCCTTTAGCCACCCGGCTGTGAACCTGGCTCAGGAAGGGGCTTCCTATCGCTGTCCGCGAACAGCTATGGGGCTGGCCACTTCAGGCGCACGCGCAGCTGGTAAAACCGGCTGGGTGCCACGCTTTCCGGCAGGTGATCACGGATGGTCACGCGCTCTATCGCACCTTCATCTGCCAAGCTGTGCACCAGGCTTAGGATTTCCCACCGGGTGGCGGTCGGGCTGTCCGCGACCCACACCTCATACTCGCAATCCGTGGCTCCCTTGGCGCGGGTGTAGGAGAGGGCGCCAAAGGTTTGGCCGTTGGTGGTGACGAGGCTTGCGGATGGCCAGCCGTGGCCCGCCACTGAGTTCGGATCGGCGTCCAGGGCGTACTCAATGGCATTGGCTGCGGCATCGCCATCGGGATTGGCGCCCGGCAGGATGAGATCGGACTGGCACGCGCACGGCCAGTTGGTGGATTGCCAGATTTCAAACGGTCTCAGGGGCTGGATATGGAAAATGAATGGTGTTTCCGCGGATTCTGTGTTGGTGGATTGCCCGGAACACGCGCCCGAAGCCTGGAAATAGACGCGGTAAATCCCGCTGGCGGTAAAGCCCCAATTATGGTGTTCGTGCCCCCCCACGGATGGCGTGAACCGGTCTGCCAGGCTGATCCCATCCCGGGAGTCGATCTTGAGGTCGAATCCGCCCAAGCCGGTGGACTGCCAAACCAGGAGATGCCCCGGTCCCTCCACCCGTGTCAGGCGGATGGAGAGCGGATCGGTGAAGCTTCCGGCAGGCAGGCGCTCGGCGGAAACGCCCACGTAGGGAACGCCAGCATAAGGGCTTTGAGGCAGAATCCAAAGCGGATCTCCGGCTTTTCCCAAGGGGGTGCCACCGGGCAGCGTGAACTTCATGGACTCAGGGCAGATGACGACACACTGGTTGCTGGCGTAGAGGGTGCCACCGTGGGTGTCGTCGGACGCCATCAGGCTGAGCTCATGGCTGGCCTCGTTCCAAACCAGGGCAAGCAGGTCCACATGCTCCTGGGTGAATTGGTAACAGGGTTTTGGCACCGGCGGGGTGCCGTCCTGAACCTCGAAGGTGTAGGCCACCGGGCCGCTGGCCGTGAATTGCTGGTTAGTGGCCAGCGTGCCGGAGGCCTCGAAGGCCACGCGGTAAACACCTGGCGCGCCGAAAGCCCAGTTCACATGGCGGTGCCCGCCCGCCGGCAACGTCACGGAGTCGCTGGCCGAGATGCCATCGGTGGAGTCCATAAGGACGTGCGGGACACCAAAGACTCCAGCCTCATACGCCACAAAGCGGCCAGGGCCGGTGGCCGTCCGCAGCCGCAGGGTGACCTGGTCGTTGGCGAACAGGCCGGCGGGCAGTTCCTCGGTGCCCAAGCCCAGGAACAGCAGATCGGGATTCTCGATCTCGGGCAAGAGGTAAACCTGGGCGCCCGGCGTTCCCAGGAAACTGAACGAAGGGCCGGCCGGCACGGTGGTTTTCGCGGCCTGCCCCACCCGCAGGATGGCTTCACCTGGGGCGTATTCGGCAGGGGGCGAGTCTTCATGCCGGCCGACGTGGAGGTTCCAGGCACCGTCCTCAAAGACGATGCCGATATCCGTATGACCTTCCGTAAGGATGGTCTGGGCGGAGAGGCTGGCTGCTGCCACGCACAACACCAACAGCCCGAGCGGGCGGCGGAAGGGATAATTCAACTGAATGGCAAGGGATTGGTTCATAATTAGCTTGATGGTTCGATTTGTTTTCTATCTGCACGGTTGTTGTTTATTGGGGCGGCCTGGCAAAATTGTCGCCCGCTTCGATGCGGGCTTTGAGCCGGCTGGCCGGGATGTTTTCGACGTGGGCGTCGGCGTATAAATAATTGGCGGATATGCCGTGGCGATCGGGCTGGATATCGGCGAGGACACTGCTCCATCCGAGCAGCCAGTTCCGTGAATGGGTGTGGTCGTTGAAGATATTCACACCCGCGGCGACAGCAACTTCAAACGTGGTCATGGTGGCTGATGGCCGCGCCAGGGAATCGAGACGGCGGAAGCTCTCCAGCAGGCTGCCGAATGGATCCACCAAGTCCACGGAAGTGAATTCATTTTGGGTGTAGCTGGAGGCCTTGGCGGCCAGGCGCTCGGCGCCTTTCGGATCCGAGCGGCAAACGCGGATGCGGTCCACCTGGCTCACGTAGGACGCAAACTGGTGGATCCAGGAGAGGTTGGTGGCCCCACCATGCGTGGTGGTGGGCAGGAAGCCTTTGTTGTCGTCGGCATACATCCGCATGGCCAGGCCGATCTGGCGCAAGTTCCCCGCACAACCTGCCTGCCTGCCTTTGGCCCCGGCCCGGGCCAATCCAGGAATAAGCAGGCTGGCGAGCACAGCGATGATGGCAATCACCACCAGCAATTCCAGCAAAGTGAACGCACCATGCCAGTGCGCCGTTTTATTGGTTTTCATGGCTATCCTGTCCGCTTTGGGTTGCGCCTGGTGCAGCCCTGGGCACGGACGGCCCGGTTGATCAATGGGATATGGGTGAAACTTGGCGCCGGGAATCGCCGCGGGCGCCAGGCACATGGCTGGGCCGCTGAGATGACGGTTCCCTGGTCAAGGGGGAAGGCACGCCGCCGCCGCACCCTGATCTAATCACCTCGTAAGGGTTTTCCCCCGGAGGATTGACGCAGAGCAAGCGGTCAAAGGCGGCTGATCCTGGTGTGAGAACACCGTCAAGGCGGCACCGGCCGGCTAGGATCAGGAATGGAATGAAGGAGGCCCTCGCCCGGGGAGCAGGCGAAACTCGATGGCGGGCAGCAACACCGCTGGCGGCGTGGGGAAAATGTCATCCTGGAAAGCCGGAAGATGTATCTGAACCGCGCCTGGCGCAGCAGTTATCTGCCCGTGGGACAATAAGGTGGCAGCACATTGATGCCCTGCCTGGTCCGAGTCGCTGTGCAGGAGATGGTGCAGTGATGCTGAAGCGGCTACTGCCTGCACGAAGAGGTATAGCACGAGCATCAGGAGCGAGGGTAATGCCCTGCTCCGCTTTGCCGGGAGCGAAATAATCGTTCGCCTTTGATTCACGCTGATTGAAGATTGCATCAGGATCGTTGCCAGCGCAAATGTATTTTGGTTAATACTATAGGCGGGCCGTCCGCATATTCGAGTCCGCAGCGGTGGAACCGTATCCGGGCAAACCGATTGGTGGATTTACGTGGATGTAGCTTACTCGTAGGTCAGCCGGACTTCGGCCCCGGTTATTTGCATGGTTTTAATGCGGAAAGCCCGATCGGAACGCAGGCGGTAGAACCGGATGCCATCGGCCAGGCTGGTCGAGCAGGATTGGGCGGTTTCATCGATGATGGCTGACGGCTCATCCCCATAGGGGCCCAGGATCGAATCCGCCGACTGGAGCACCGGAGCTTTTATCATCCGGTTCACGATCACCCTGAACTGCTGGGAATCGGTGCCCGGCGGGATGGCATCATCCGCCACCAGGATCCGGAAATAATTGGTGGTGCCACCCCAGGCTGCCCCGGGCGTCCAAATCAGAACCCCGGTGGCTTCGTTGATGGTTGCGCCTTCGGGCCCGTAAGCCAGGTAAAAGGCCAGCGCCGATGGCGGCGTGTCCGGATCGTTCGCCACATTGGTGATGGTCAACCGATCCCCCACCTCCATCGTCCGGTTCGCTATCGGCTGCAATCGGGGCGCGGTATTGACGCCCCGCACCACCACGAAAAAGAAGTTCGTGGCGGACAAGGGCGGCTGCCCGTCGTCGGTGGCCACCACCCCGATCCGGTTGGTGGAAAAGCTCTGGCTTTCCGTGGGATACCACGTAAGCAGGCCGGTCAACTCGTTCAGCAACATCCCGGCGGGGGCTCCGGGCAGCAGATGGTAAACGAGCTGCTGGGTGGGGAAATCCGGATCGGAGGCGCGCACTTGCAGCTGCATCAAGGCGGCTTCATCGATCACCTGGTTGGGCATCGGGAAAACCGATGGCGGTGAATTCGCTTCGAGCACGGTGATCTTGAAGGAATTGGTGGCCGGCAGTGGCGGCCGGCCATCATCAGCCAGTTCCACGGCAATTTCATAAACACCAGGCCCCTGCAATTCGGATGGCGTCCAGGTCATGATTCCGGTGGCGGCATCCAATTGAAAGCCCTCCGGAGCCGCGGGCAGCTTCCAAGACAGGCGGTTGGCGGGGATATCGCCATCGCTGAACTGGTTGGTCAAAGTGAGGGTGGCCAGCTCGGAGATCTGCCAATCCCCGGCGGTGATTAACACGGGAGCCTGGTTGATTTCGCGCACCACCACCACCATCTGGTTGGTGGCGTATTGGCTGGGAGCCGAGCTGTCCTGGGCGATCACGGTGATCGTGTTGGTGGCCGGCCCTTGTTCCTCGGTGGGCGTCCAGGTGAGCCATCCCGAAACCGCATCCAAGGCCACCCCCTGGGGAGCGCCGGGGCCGAGCGTGAAGCTCAGCGGCGCGCCCAGAATGCCGCCATCGGCCAGCTTGGTGGCGAAGTGCCACGGAACCAGCTCATCAATGGTTTGGGGTGGCGGAGCGGCCAGTGCCGGGATCAGTTCCAGGAATGCGTTGGTGGAAACCGGCCCGGGGCCTGACTCATTCAACGGGGTTACGGTCCATTGGTAAGCGCCATAGGCCCCATCCGCCAGCGTCAACCAGTTGGCCGCCACCACCTGCGATGAAACCCCAGCCGGCGCGGTTACGCTGACCACATACCCGGTGGCCCCCAACACGGGCGACCAGGCCAGGCTCACCGGGCGGTGCTCCGCCATCACCCCGGCCGTCCCGGCTGGCTCCAAGGCCACCGGCTCATACGCCACCGCCGGTTCGGCGCCCGGCCCATACAGCATCCCGGTTTCATGGTCCGCCGTCACAATCAGCAGCGTGTCGTTCCATCCCCCCTGCCGGTCCACCCAATCCACCACGGCTTCCACCGCCCGGTTGAAATCCACCTGCTCCTCGATCATCCGCCCGGCCTGGCCGGCGTGGTTCGCCCAGTCCACCGCCCCGCCTTCCGCCATCAGGAACAGCCCGCTGGACTGCCCATCCGCCAGCACCTGGAGGGCGCCCCGGACCATCGTGGCCAGGGTTGGCGCGTTCGTGTTGAAGGGCGCCCAGCCGGCGGCCACATAGGGGTTGCCGCCGCGGCTCTGCTGGGTGGTGGACCGTTCCTGGACCACCCCGCACACCCGGCCGGATGGGCGCAGCGTCCCCGCCGCCAGCGCCTCAAAGTCCGCTTTTTCCTGGACGAGGCTCCAGCCCAGGCTCCCGTCCGCCAGCGCCTTCCATAAGTCCGCCCCGCCCACAAAGGTATAATCCGCCCCTGCGGCCAGCAGGCCATTATCGGTGTACAGCGGGTGCCCGGCCCCCATCAGGACGTCCACCACCGGCCCGGTCAATTGTTCCGCGGCGATCGCCTGGTAATTGTTCCGGGAAATATTATGCGCGCTGAAGCCGGCCGGGGTCGCGTGCGAGAACTCCACCGTCGTCAGCACGCCCACCCGCTTGCCCCAGCTCTTGGCCAGCTCCGCAATGTTCGTCAGCCGCCGGTTGTCGTCGGACCAGCAGATCGCGCTGTTGTAGGTCTTGACCCCGCAGCTCAAAGCGGTGGCCGCCGCTGCTGAATCGGTCGCGTTGCTGAGTCCGCGGTAAAAACCGGCCCAAATGCCCGGGTCATACCACCCCCGCATTTCCGGCGCTGCCGTGCCGGCGGCCGGCGCCGAAGAGGTGCTCAACGGGCAGGTCGAGCAGGCCAGGCGCACGGGAAACTGATCGTAAGCCTGCCGCCCCAGCTCCCCGTATTGGTAGTAACTGGCGGCCGCAAACGTGTTGAAGCCCGCCCCGTCGCTGATCATCAGAATGACGTTGCGCACCCCGTTGGTCATGGCTGCCCGCATCACCTGGCACACCTCCGTGTTATCGACATACGGCCCGCGCACCGGATCCATCCGGGCCGCCAGGGATGAGAATAGCTCCGCCCCATTGCCCTTGGCGTAAACCGGCACCAGATGGTTTGAATGCCCGCTGGAGTTATACTTCAGCCCCGGCATCCGCCCCGCTCCATGATTAACCACCGCCGCAAAGGCTGCGGTCCCTGAAAGGGGCGCAACCTGCAGCCAGGCTTCCGCGCCAGGCGCCTGGCTGGCCTCGTTCCAAGCCGCAGCTCCATGCCGTTCCGGGCCGGCCAGCGGAGCCTCACCCGCGCGGGCGGAAAGCCCCAAGGCGGCCAGCCAAAAACCACACGAGGCACCCGCTATCCAACCTGAAAAATGTCGATCCACGTCCCACCATTATAACGCTTCCGCCCCGTGTCAAGAGCCGGCCCGCCCATCAAGTCTTTTTCCTCCCGCTCGGCACGGCCCGCCAAAAGTAACTGGACACGCCAGGCCGGAACGGGAAGCATGGCGCCCCGTGAAACAAAGGATCCTGTTATTGCTTTTCCTCGGCGTGGCGGCCTGCAGCCAGGGCGCGAAAAAGACCGTTGACGATCGTGCGGCCCAGTATGGGGGAGTGGTTCAAAAGCGCCTGGCGCCGGCTTTCACCGCCGCGGCGGTTCCTTATCCGCCCGCCAAAATATGCCTGATCGGGCTTAAACAGGAAGGCCAATTGCAGCTCCATGCGGCGGGCTCCAACGGGCAATTCCGTTTCATCAAATCCTACCCCATCCTGGCCGGCAGCGGCGGCCCCGGCCCCAAGCTCCGGGAGGGTGACCGGCAAGTCCCGGAGGGCCTTTACCGCCTCGAATCCTTGAATCCGAACAGCGCTTTTCATCTGGCCTTGCGCATCAATTACCCGAACGAGTTCGACCGCGAAAAGGCCAGGCTGGATGGCCGGAAAAATCCCGGGAGCGATATCATGGTCCATGGCAACGCGGTTTCGATCGGGTGCCTTGCCATGGGTGATCCGGCGGCGGAAGAGCTGTTCGTGCTGGCGGCGCGCACCGGGTTGCGGAATGTCCAGGTCATTTTATGCCCGGTGGATCTGCGCCGAAAACCGGCGCCCAAACCGGACCCCCACACGCCCCCATGGGTTCCGCAGCTATACCAGCAGATCCAGGCGGAACTGATCCCTTACGAAGCTGAACCGGCAGCCAAGCCTGGGGTCAGGTGATGGCGGCCTCACTGGCGATCCAGCCTGCCCAGCGGCCCCTGGTAAACCGCCAGCCGGATATCGCAGCGGGCCTGGTCGAAATAGCCGTCCGGCCCGTAATACATCAGCCACACGTCCCCACCCAGCCCGATGACCTCCAAGTCCTGCCCGGTGAGCAGATCCTCGTTGGTCACATTCCAGCGCAAACCGTCGGCGGACGTGGCGGCGCCGGATCGGCACCCCTGGCAGCCGGGGCGTATGAACTCGCCAAAAAACATCCGCCACTGTCCATCGGCCCTAAACACCTGGGTGAATTTGTGCATTCCCGGACGTTTTAATCCCTGGATGCGGACGGGCGAGGCGTGGGCGAAATCGAAATCCATCCCGTTGGTGGAGGCCGCCCGGTGCAGGCCCGCCGGCTCATGCTGGCGGTCCCAGTAATACATATAATAGCGGCCCGCCTCCCGGTCATGGGCCACATGGGCGTCCTCCACGTTGCCCAAGCGGCTGATCCGCCCCTTTTTCACAAAGTGAACGCCGTCGCGGGACTCCGCATAGCCCCAGTCGCAGTGCGCATCCATCCCGCCGCCATGCCACATTCTGAACACCCCCTCCTCATGCAAGACGAAGGGATCCCAGGTGCCATCCCGATCCCAATCCCCGCCGGAGCCTTTGGGCAGGACCGGGTTGGCGGGATCCTTCACCCAATCCAGCCCGTCCCGGGAGGTGGCGTGCCCGATTTGCAGACTGTTATAATCCGCCGAGCTATGGCCGCGCACACCCCAGGCCTCGTAATACAGGTGCAAAACCCCGTCCACGCGCAAAACGGTCAGGGATCCGAGCGCGCCCGAATCCCAGGATCCGGCCGGGCCGGGCGCCAGGACGGGATTGCCGGGAAAAGCCTGGATGCGGCCAGGCACGGCCCAGGGAAAGGCATCCGCCGCTGCGCCCAAAGCCTGGCTGAGGATGACCCAAGCCAGAACCGCCAGCCAGCCAGGCGCGCCCCACCGTCGCCCTGGACGGGAGCAGATGATGGAGCCGCCCCGGGCCTGGGGAACCGGGTCTTTGGATTCGGCTTGCATGGCTTGCATGGCTTGCCGGGCCGCCCGCATGGGGTTATTTCGATTTGTTTTTGGCGAGAACGGCGCCGCCGACGATGCCGGCGTCATCGCCGATTTTGCTGGCCACAATATTGAGGTGCTTGGTGGTGCCGGCGAAGGCGTAATCTTTGGCGGTTTCGACGATGATGGCCATCATCTCATCTTCCAGGGCGGTGATGAGGCCGCCGCCGAGGACGATGGTTTCCGGGTTCAGGATATTGACGAGGTTGGCGATGGCGATGCCGGTGTATTCGGCGGCTTCCTCGACGACTTTTTCGACAAACTTATCGCCCTGGCGGATGGCCTTGCGGAGATCCCCGCTGCGCATGTCGGCCAGGCCCGGGCCGAGCATTTCGGTGAGGATGGTTTTCTGGCCCTCTTTGACGGCGGTTTGGAGGCGGCGGAAGATGGCGCTGCGGCTGGCGAGCGCCTCGTAGCAGCCGCGGTTGCCGCAGCCGCACTTGGGGCCGCCCACTTCGAGGATCATGTGGCCGATCTCGCCGGCGACCTGGTTGGAGCCGGTGTAGAGTTTGCCGTCCAGGATCAGGCCGCCCCCGATGCCGGTGCCCAGGAAAATGCCCGCGAGGCTGCGGACCTTGGGGTCGATCTCGGTTTCAAAAACGCCGAGGGTGCAGATGTTGCAGTCGTTTTCGAGGAAGACGGGCAGGCCGAGGAGGTCTTCAAGCTTTTTCTTGAGCGGCTCGTTTTCCCAGCCCAGGTTGGGGGCGAAAACCACTTTGCCGGCGTCCGAATCGACGGCGCCCGGGGCGCCCAGGCCCACGGCACGGACCTGTTTGAGCGTGAGATCGCATTCATCGACGGCATCGCGGACGCAGCGGGCGATGCGCTCGATCACGGCGGCCGGGCCGCGGCCGGGCTTGGTGCTGATCTTGGCGCGGCTGACGCATTCGAGGTTGTTTTTGAAGACCCCGGATAAAATCTTGGTGCCGCCCAGGTCCACGCCCACCAGGAATTCTTTTTTGTCGCTCGTTTCGGCCATAATTTTCAACAGGCTGCTGCGGTTGATTCGCGCTCGTGCTCAGGGGGCAAGATTAACCGGGAGGCACAGGCAGTGCCAGCAAATTTGCGGTGCAGCGGATTACCTGGCGCCATTGCCGGTGAGCACCCTCTCGATGTGTTTGCGGAGGTCGCTGTTGATCGCCTCCACGGACCGGTGGCCATCGACGATCGTGAAGCCGTAAACGGATTGGAGCTCCTTGAATTTCTGGCCGATGAGGGTCTGGTATTGGAGGAAGCTGTCGAACCAGTCCCGCGAGAGGCCGAGGTCGATCCCGCTTTCCCAGTAGTCGAGGGCGCTGTTCTTGGAGAAATTGCGCTGCACGAGGGCCTCGGGGGAGACGTTGAGGTAAAAGACGGCGTCGGGCACGAGCGCGATGCCATAGAGGTTTTTAACCCAGTTTTCGTCCATGCCGCGGACCATGTCCCGGGCCATGAGGGTGTAAATATAACGGTCGGCAAGGACCATGGCGCCGGCCTTGAGGGCGGGCAGGATGGTATTCTCCAGCTGGTCGGCGAAATCGGTGGCGTAAAAGAGGCTGAGGGTGACGCGGCTGAGGATGTTCCCCTGCTTGGCTTTGTCCAGCTCCTCGCTGACGAGCGTGGAGAGTTTCAAGCCGACCTGGACGGTGGCGTGGCCGGAGCCTTCGAGCCATTCCACCAGGCGGTCGATCTGGGTGGAGCGGCCGGAGCCATCGGCGCCTTCCACGACAATGAGCTTGCCGGCCAGTTTCTCGGCTTCAACCCCGGGAATGCCATGGCCGAAGAAGTGCTTCGACGAGGGCTTGGGGACGAGGACGTGGCATTTTTCCCGGCGGCGCAGGCGGATGGCCGAGCCGTTGGTATTGGGGGCATTGGTGGTCATGGCAAAAGTGGCGGGACGGCGTTATTTGGGGGCTTCAAAAGCCGAGAGGTCGATTTTGGCGGCCACCAGCTCGCGGACGAGCCGCTGCTGGACTTCGATGGATTGGTTGCCGTCGAGGACGTGGAATTGGAACTCGGTGCTCATGGCCAGGTATTGCTCCAGGATGCGGCCCTGGAAGATGCCGAAGCTCTCCGTGGGGTCGCTGGCGAGCTTGAGATCCATGCCGGCCTCGAAATATTTCAGCTGGTGGCGGTTGTCCAGGATGCGCTGGAGGGAGACGTCCAGCCGGGAGCGGAAGAAAAAAGTGAGGTCCGGCAGGAGGGCAAAATGATACATGCCGCGCACCCAGTCCGGGGGGCAGCCGCGGACAATATCCCGCGCAAAAGCGGTGAAGATGTAGCGGTCGCAGAGGACCAGGTAACCGGCGCGCATGAGGGGGACCAGCTGGCGCTCGTAGCGGTCGGCGAAATCGGTGGCGTGGATGAGGCTGAAAGTGGTGGGGGTGAGCAGCTCCATTTTCTTGGCCTTGCTGGTGGCGCTTTTGACGAGCTCGGAGGAGTTCCACTCGCTGAAAAACACCTTGAGCCCCTGCAATTCCAGCCACTTTTTCAGCAGGTGGATTTGCGTGGATTTGCCGGATCCATCAAGCCCCTCCACCGCGATGAGGCGGCCGGGATAATTTTTTTGCGCAAACGTATACCACATCCTGAAGGTACTGTAGATCAAGCCGCCGGGTGCGCAACCCTATTTGGCGGCCCGATTTGTTGGCGGGGGCGGCCGAAGGGCCGGCCGGCGCTGGAAAACAACGTTGCATCCGGCCGCCTGGCACCGCAAAGTTTTGGGATGAAGATTAAATTACCACGATGGCTGGCCGCCGGGAGCCTGGCGCTGGCGCTGGCCCTCCACGCCGCGGATCAGCCGCAATGGGGCGGGCGTTTCACGCGGAACATGGTCTCGGCCGAGCAAAACCTGCCGGCCAGCTTCGATCCCAAAACCGGGCTGAACATCAAGTGGGCGGCCGAGCTGGGGACCTCCACGCACAGCACGCCCGTCGTGAGCGGGGGCCGGGTGCTCATCGGCACCAACAATGGCAAGCCGCGGAATGGGCGCCAAACGGGGGACCGCGGGGTGCTGATGTGCTTCAGCGAGGCGGACGGGCGGTTCCAGTGGCAGCTGCTGGTGCCCAAGCGGGGGCCTTCGGTTTACTGGGATTGGCCAAACGCCGGGATCTGCTCCCCGGCCACCGTGGATGGACAGCGGGTGTATGTGGTGAGCAACCGCGGGGAGGTCATGGGCCTGGATCTCGATGGCCTGGCCAATGGCAACGAGGGCTGGCAGGACGAAGCGCGCCATGCCACCCCGCCCGGCAGCACACCGCCCCCCCTGGACGGAACGGACGCCGACATCCTCTGGCTCCATGACCTGACGCGGGAATTGGGCGTGCGGCAGCATGATTCGGCGCACAGCTCCATCCTGGTGCACGGCCCCTATCTGTATGTGAACACCTCGAACGGCGTGGATGATTCGCACAAGCGGATCGACGCCCCCGAGGCGCCCAGCCTGGCGGTGTTCGAAAAGACCACCGGCCGGCTGATGGCGGTGGATGGCGAGCGGATCGGGCCGCGCATTTTCCACTGCACGTGGGCTTCGCCCGCGCTGGCGGAGACCGGGGGGCGGGCGGTGGTCGTTTTCGCGGGTGGCGACGGGGTGGTGTATGGGTTCGAGCCGCTGCCGTTTGACGCCACCACCGGGCGGCCCACGGCCGGGGCGGCGCCGGGCGGGGAAACCCGCAAGCTGAAGCGGGTGTGGCGATTTGATTGCGACCCCACCGGGCCGAAGGAAAACGTGCACCAGTTCAACGGCAACCGGAAGGAGAGCCCCAGCAACATCAAGAGCATGCCGGTCGTCCACGAAGGCCGGGTCTATGTGACGGTGGGCGGGGATCTGTGGTGGGGCAAGCATGAGGCCTGGCTGAAGTGTTTCGACGCCCGGGGCTCCGGCGAACTCACGGCCACCGCCCAAGCCTGGTCGTACCCGTTGGTGCGCCACAGCATGTCCACGCCGGCCGTGGTGGATGGACTGGTGTTCGCGGCGGATTGCGGGCGGCGGCTGCATTGCGTGGATGCCCGGACGGGCCAGGCGTATTGGACGCACGACGCCAAGGGGGAGTTCTGGGCTTCCCCCTGCGTGGTGGACCACAAGGTCTATATCGGCAGCCAGCGGGGTGATTTCCTGGTGTTCGAGGCGGGCAAAGAGAAGAAACTGCTGGCCGAAATCGACCTCGGGAGCCCGGTGAGCGCGACCGCGGTGGCCGCCAACGGGATGCTCTACGTGGCCAGCCAGACCCACCTATACGCGGTGCAGGCCAGGTAGCGGCGCGGGAACGCGGGCCGCCGGCCGGGAGCGCTCCGGCATTGACCGCGGGCGGATTTGTGGCTTATAATAAGCGTGATGAAAACGCTCTTGAATACCTCATCCCGCGAACCGCGAGGCAGTGGCCAAGCCAGGCTGTCCGCGATTTCCACAACCGACCCAACCAGCCAGTTGCCGAGGCGCATCGCCTGGGGGGCGGGCCTCCGCCGGCTGGCCCTGGCCTGGGCGCTGGCCTGGATTCTGGCGGCGCCCGGCGCGGCCACCGCCGCCAGCCCGGCCCCGGGCGAAGGCGGCCGGAAGGTCATCCCCATCTTCAGGCTGTCCGGCCAGCTGACGGAAACGCCGGGCGATGAATCCCTGCCGTTATTCGCCATGCCGGGGACTTCGCTGAAGGATCTGGTGGCGCGGCTCCAACGGGCGGCGGAGGATCCCTCCGTGAAGGCGGTGGTGATCCTGCCGGATGCCGCCCAGCTGGGGGCGGCGCAGGTGGAGGAGCTGCGGGCGGCGCTCGGGCGCATCCGGGCCAGGGACAAGGAGGTCTATGTGCATGGGGATTCGCTGACCATGTCCCAATACGTGCTGGCCTGCGGGGCCACGCGCATCAGCGTGGCGCCCACTGGCATGATCCTGGCGCACGGGCTGCATGCCAGCACCCTGCATGTGCGGGGGCTGCTGGACAAGCTGGGGGTGAAGCCGGATTTCCTGACCTGCGGCGCCTTCAAGAGCGCGGCCGAAATGTATATGCGGGAGCAGCCCAGCCCCGAGGCGGAGCAGATGATGAACTGGCTGATGGACAGCTGGCAGGCCAGCCAGGTGGAGTCCATCGCCAAGGGCCGGAACGTGGCGGCTGCCCGCGTGAAGGAGTGGCTGGACGGCGCCCTCTACACGGCTGAGAAAGCCAGGGCCGACGGGCTCATCGACGCGGTGGAGCAGCAGGCGGATTTCGAGGGGATGCTGAAGAACCGGCACGGCCAGGAGGTGGTCTTCGAGAAGAAATACGGCAAAAAGAAGCAGCCGGAGGTGGACTTCAGCTCGCCGTTCGCGTTCCTCAAGATATGGAGCGATGTGCTGGGCGGGTTGAAGGCCAAGGGCGCCGCCAAGCCGGCGGTGGGCATCGTGTATGTGGATGGCGCGATCATGCCGGGCAAAGGCCAGCCCTCACCGTTTGGCGGCAGCCTCGGAGCGTTCAGCTCCGAGGTGCGGGAGGCGCTGGAAAAAGCGGCCGAAGACGACAACGTCAAGGCCGTGGTGCTGCGGGTGGATTCGCCGGGCGGCTCGGCCACGGCGAGCGAGATCATCCTGGAGGCCACCCAACGGCTGAAGGCCAGGAAACCGCTGGTGGTATCCATGGGGGCGGTGGCCGGCAGCGGGGGCTACTACGTGGCGTGCGCGGCCGATACCATCTTCGCGGATGCCACGACCCTGACCGGGTCGATCGGCGTGCTGTCCGGCAAGCTGGCCACCACCGAGATGTGGAAGAAAGCCGGCATCACCTTCAAGGAGTATAAGCGGGGCCAGAACAGCGGGATCCTCTCCACCGACGCGGTGTTCACCGACAGCGAGCGGGCGCGCATGCGGATGTTTGTGGACGAGGTTTACGAGGTCTTCAAGAAACATGTGCAGGACATCCGCGGCAAACGGCTCACGAAGCCGCTGGAAGAGCTGGCCGGCGGCCGCGTTTACACCGGGCGGCAGGCGCTGGAATTGGGCCTGGTGGACCGCCTCGGCACGCTCCACGACGCGGTGGCGTTTGCGGCCGGCAAAGCGGGCCTCAAAGACTATGACGCGCACGCGGTGCCCGAGCCCAAGAGCTTCCTCGAACAGCTCATGGAAGAGCTCTCCGGCAACAAGGATACCCCCGGGCATATCCAGGCGGCAGCGGCCGGGGACTCGCTCCTGAAGCTGGCGGCTCCGTATCTGCTGAACCTGGATCCCGAACGCACCGCCGCGGTGTATTCCGCCTTGCGCCGTCTGGAGATCCTGAGCCGCGAGGGGGTGGTGCTGGGCATGCCGGAGATCCTGCAGCAGTAAGCCCGGGCTTGTCCCCCGGCCTGGTTTCTGGTGTGGTAAGGCCATGAATGCACGATTCATGGCCTTGGCCGGCCTGGCCTGGCTGGCCAGCAATATGGGGACGCTTCTGGCGGGCGGCAAAGCCCTGCCGGACCGGCCATTCGCCCAGGAGTACCACCAGGCCTTTCCGGTGGGGAAGGGCGGGGAAGCCAGCGAGGTGCGGGCGGTCAAGGTCAATACAGATGGCGTGGTCTGGGTGGCCACGCGCGGCGGAGTGTTTTACCTGCCGCGGGGCGCGCAAACCTGGCAGGCCCCGGCCTCCCTGCTGGGCAGCAACGCGGCTTTTGCCCTGGCGATTCACGGTGGCCAGGTCTATGTGGGAGCCTGGGATGGGCTTTACGCAGGCGGCCCCGATGGCTTGCGGAAAATTCCGGGCCTCGACCTTCCCATTTCGGTTTTGGCCATCGCCACCAATGGCGCCTCCGGGAATCCCCGGGCCGGCCGGGCCAGCGCACCGGGCGAATCCAAAGCCGGGGGCGCGGCGCCGGAGGTGGTGGTCCATGCCCTGGGGCCGGATGGCTGGTGGCAGCTGGGGAAAAACCTCCAGCGCCTGCCGCTGCCCTGCAATGGGTATGTGCGCGCCGCCGTTCCCGGCGGGCCTGGGGAATTATGGGTGGCCACGGGCCTGGGGCTTTACCGGGTGTCGCCGGCGGGCGCGCAGCCGGTGATCGGCATCGACAGCCCGATCAGCTCCAGCGTGCGCGGGGTGGCCTGGGGGCCGGGGGGGCTCCTATGGGCTGGCGGCCTGGGCGGGGTGGCCGCTTTCCATGGCCCGCGGCTGGCCAAGTATCTGACCCCCGCGGAAGGCTTGCCCAACGCCGAGGTGCAATGCGTGGCAGCCGGCTGCGATGGCCGTTTATGGGTGGGCACCCGGCTGGGCGTGGCCCGGTATGATGGGCGGGCCTGGTCGCTGCGGCATGGCCGGCGCTGGCTGCTGAACGACGATGTGCGGGATATCGCGCTGGATCCGGCGGACGGCGGGACGGCGTGGATCGCCACCGCGGGCGGCGTCAGCGCCATCCGGCGGCGGTCCTTGAACCTCGCCGAAAAAGCCCGCGTTTACCAGGCGGTGCTGGAGGCCCGCCACACCCGGGAGCCGGGCCTCGTGGAAAAATGCCGCTTGCGGTCGCCCGGGCAGCTGGAGGGCTGGGAGCCGGAGGACGACGACAACGACGGGGGCTACACAGCCCTTTACCTGGCCATGGAGTCGTTCCGGTATGCGGCCACGCGGGATCCGGCCGCCCGCGCCAGCGCCCGCCGCGCCTTCAACGCCCTGCGGTTCCTGCAGGAGGTCACCGGCACCCCCGGGTTCCTGGCCCGTTCCGTCATCCCCGCCACCTGGACGCGGATGCACGACGCCAACGAAACCGTGCCGGAGGCGGAGTGGGCCGCCCAGCGGGTAATGGATCCCCGGAACAAGCGGGTGCCGGTGCGCTGGCGCAAATCCAGCGACGGCCGCTGGCTCTGGAAAGGGGACACCAGCAGCGACGAAATCACCGCCCATCTGTTCGGCTATTTTTACTATCACCGGCTGGCCGCGGATGAGCCTGAAAAAGCGCGCGTTCGCGAGCAGGTGTGCCGGATTGTGGATCATATCGTGGAGAACGGTTTGGTCCTCCGGGACCAGGACGGGCAGCCCACCCGGTGGGGAGTGTGGGCCCCGGAACAACTGGGCCGCGATCCCAATTGGGCCAACGAGGCCGGCATCAATTCCGTGGAGATCCTTTCCTACCTCAAGCTGGCGCACCACGTGAGCGGCGAGGCGCGCTACCAGGGCCACTATGAGCGCCTATTGCGGGAGCATCATTACCAGGCCCGCGTGGGAAAGGCCAAGAACCTGAATCCAGCCGCCCGGACCCATATCGACGATGAATTGCTGGCCTTTGCCTGGCCAGCCTTGCTGGAGCTGGAAACCGACCCCGCCTGGCGCCAGCTCCACCGGCAAGGCTTTGAGCAATGGCACGCGGCGGTGGCGGCCGACCAGACCCCGTTTTTTGAGCTGCTCTATGCGAGCCTGACCGGCCGCACCGGCGCGGCGCCGGCGGTGATCGAGCAACTGCGGGACCAGCCGCTGGATCTCGTGCGCTGGACGGTGGATAATGCCGCCCGCGAGGATCTCCACCTGGTCCGGCGGCCCGAGCTGGAGTTCATCCAGACCCATCGCCTGCCGCCGCCCAGCGAGCGGGGGGTGCCCCGGACGGATGAGAATCCCTGGCGGGCGACGCAGGGCGACGGCGGAATGACCGAAAGCGACGGCGTGTTCTGGCTGATGCCGTATTGGATGGCCCGGTTCCACGGTTATCTTGCGCCGCCCTGAGTCCGGGCACGGCGCGCGGCCGGTTTGACGGTCGCGGGGTGGTTTGACTTTTCCGGCAGGGTTTCTGATACTGGGGGCCAACAATATGCGCGATCCCATTCTTCCGCTGGTTTTCCCCGTGGCCGGGCTGGCCTTTTTCATGTTCGCCGCCACCCTGCCGGCAGCCTTGCCGGCAGCCTTGCCGGAATCGGTTGCCCCGCCCCCGCCAGCGGGCTTGGAGCCAGCGCCCGCCCCGGCCAGCGGGGCGGATGGCGGCCTGGAATTCATCGATACCAGCATCGAAAACGCCTCCCCGTTATGGTATGAGGCGCAGCCCGGCGGCGCGCCGGGGGCACGCACGCGGGTGCAGATCCATCTGCTGTATGATCACGAGCGTTCCTCGCCGAACCGGGCGGCGGGGCACTGGCATTTCGTGGTGCAGGGCCGGCCCGGCACCCGGCTGCAGCTGGTGCTGAACAACCTGGACAACATCTGGAACGGCCAGCCAGGCTCGATCGCCCGCGAGCAGAGCCTGACGATGATCTCCCCCGATGGCCGCCAGTGGCGCCCGATCCCCATCAAACAGACCCCGGAAGGCCGCCTGGAAATCGAGGTGGACCTTCCCGGCCCCCGTCTGCATGTGGCGCGGGTGGAGCCGTACCGTCTTTCCGATCTGGACCGGCTCCTGGAGGAAATCAAAAACCACCCCGCCGTGGAAATCACCCCTATCGGCCGGACGGTGGAGGGGCGCCCCCTGGAGATCGTCCGGCTGGGGAACCCGGCAGCGCCGTATCGCGTGTTCCTCCGCGCCCGGGCCCATCCGTGGGAGGCGGGCACGAGCTGGGTGGCGCAAGGCCTGATCCGCCGCCTGTTGCGGGACGATGCGGAGGCGCAGCAATACCGCAGCCATTATTGCGTTTACCTGCTGCCGATGGCCAACAAGGACGGCGTGGCCCGCGGCCACACCCGGTTCAACCTCCGTGGCAAAGACCTGAATCGGGACTGGCTCCAGCCGGCCGATGCGGACCTGGCGCCGGAAAACCACGCCCTGGAGACGTGGCTGGCAGGCATGATCCGCCGCGGCCAGCGCCCGCACCTGGCTTTGGAACTGCACAACGACGGCTCGGGCCGGCTGAACCTGTGCGGCGCGCCGGGTCCGGGCACGAAAGATTACCTCGAGCGGATGCGGGCGCTGGAGGGCCTGCTCCGCCAGCACACCTGGTTCGCCGAAGGCATCTCAGCCCAGTCCGCACCGCCCAGCGGCACGCTGGGGGATGGCTGGCTGGCCCGGCACGGCATCGACTCCGTGGTGCACGAATTCAACGCCAGCTGGCTGGCGGGGTTGCAGGATTATCCCTGCGGCCGGCTCTGGGAGCTGTACGGCGCCCAGCTGGCCCTCGTGTTCGACCGCTATTTCGAGCCGGCCAGGAGCCGCCTGGAGCGCCCGCGCCTGCTGATTGAAACCGATGCGGGGGGCGATCCGGATGACGAGCAGTCGCTGGTCCGCTTCCTGTTGAACGCCAATGAATGGGATGTCCAGGGCCTCATCGCCAACCGTCCCGCGGCCCGGGATGGCGAGAACCGCAATCCGGAGCGCACCGGGCTGGGCGTGGTGCGCCGGCTGGTGGGAGCCTATGGCCAATGCTGGACCCGCCTGGCGCAGCACGACGCGCGCTACCCCTCTCCCGCCTATCTGCTCCAGCGCACGGTGGCCGGATACAACGAGACCCCGGCCGCCGTGGACCTCATCCTCGCGGCGGTGGACCAGCCGGATCCCCGGCCGCTCTGGTATTCGGACTGGGGGTCGGACCGGGGATCCGCCACCAACAATATGCGGCGGGCCTTGGATCGCGTGCTGCGGGAGCGCGGCCCGGAGCGCTACGCCCAGTTCAAGTCCAGGCTGCGGCTGGCTTCCTACGACGCTTTTGCCGGGCATGCCACCAACCTGGCGCCGGCCTTCCCGCTCTGGGTGAATACCTTCCAGCCGGCGGTCGATGGCCGGCGGTGGTATCACACTTTTTCCTCGCTGGTGGCGCGGGCCGGCGGGTGCGACCTGGTGCGCGACGTGCTCACCGGGCACGGCCCGCTGGGCGCCTTGTACCCCACCAACACCACCCACTGGGGCAAGGAGGGCGACACCATGAGCTTCCTCTACCTGGTGCCCACCGGCCTGAACGACCCGCTGGAGCCAGGCTGGGGCAGCTGGGCCGGCCGCTTCGGCCTGAACACCAATTATCCCGGCCTGCCGTATTATTGGGCCTGCGTGGCCGATGACTGGGAGGGCGTCCGCCACCGCGACCGCACGCTCGCCCGCTGGGCCACCGCGATCCAAAACGATTTCCGGGCGCGCCTGGACTGGTGCGTCCGGCCCTTCAGCGAGGCCAATCATCCGCCCCGCGTGGTGGTGAACGGGGTGAGCGGGCCGGAGATCCTCCGGTTCCACGCCCGCGGCGGCGCCACAGTGAAGCTCGATGCCAGCGCCTCCACCGATCCCGATGGCCAGCCTTTGCGGTTCGCCTGGTTCATTTATCCCGAAGCGGGCACCTGCCGGGAGGAGGTCCCGCTGCGCTCCGCCGCTGCCGCCACCGCCTGGGTGGACCTCCCCGCCCGCGCCGCCGGGCAGACGGTCCACGCGGTGGTGGCGGTCACCGATGCCGGTGAGCCGCCGCTCACGCGTTACGGCCGGGTGGTGATCACGATCCGCGATGAGGACCAGGCCCGGCGCACGCTGGCGCCGTTTTTTGCGCCGCCCCCCGAATACGCCGATCGCTTCGGCGGGCTGCGGCCGCCCCTGCAATTTGCCGATGGCAGTTGGGTGGCCACCCCCGCCCAATGGCCGGAGCGCCGCCGGGAAATCCTGCGCCAGTGGCACGAACTGATGGGGCCGTGGCCGCCCGTGCTGGAGCAGCCCCGGGTGGAGATCCTGGCCACCGAGGCGCACGATAATTTCACGCAGCAGCGGGTGCGGCTGGAAATCGCGCCCGGGCAGACCGGCGAGGGCTGGCTTTTGCGCCCCCGGGGCGAAGGCCCGTTTCCCGCGGTGCTGGTGGTGTATTACGAGCCGGAAACCAGCGTGGGCTTGAATCCCGCGCAGCCGCTGCGGGACTTCGGCCTGGGGCTCGCCCGGCGCGGATTCGTGACGCTGAGCATCGGCTCCCCGGGTGGCAGCGCCTGGCGGCCGGATTTGGGCTCCGCCCAGTGCCAGCCGCTCTCGTTCCACGCCTATGTGGCGGCCAACGGCTGGCACGCGCTGGCCAGCCTGCCGGGCGTGGATGACCGCCGCATTGGCCTCACCGGACATTCCTACGGCGGCAAATGGGCCTTGTTTGGCGCCGCCTTGTGGGAGCGCTTCGCCGCGGTGGCGGTGAGTGATCCCGGCATCGTCTTCGACGAGACCCGGCCCAATGTGAATTACTGGGAGCCGTGGTATTTGGGCCGCGATGAGGCGCATCCCCGGGCCACGGCGGGCCTCCCGGCGGCCGGGAATCCCCGCACCGGCGCCTACCGGAACCTGGTGGCGGGCGGGCACGACCTCCAGGAGCTGCACGCGCTCATCGCCCCCCGGCCGTTCCTGGTGTCCGGCGGCGCGGAGGATACCCCCGCCCGCTGGCCGGCGCTCAACCATGCCCTGGCGGTGAACCGGCTGCTCGGCTTCACGAACCGCGTGGCGATGACCAGCCGCCCGGACCACAATCCGACGGCCGAATCCAACGCGCAGCTCTACGCCTTTTTTGAACAGTTCCTTCACCCCTGACCCCCATGAATACCCAGCCCTTGAATCCCCGCCCTGGTCCGCTGTGCCGCGCGCTGCTTCGCGGCGCGTTCCTCCTGGCGTCCCTCCCCGGCCTCGTGGCCGCCCAGCCGTCCCTGACCTCGCTGGCCAATCCAGGCGTGCGCTATGCCGTTCCCGATAAACCTTACGTGGTCTTGCGCCACGGCGGGGTGGAAGCCGTGGTGGTGGACAACCGCGCGGTGGATGACGCCGTGCTGCCGGGGCACCGGGCCGGCTACCATGGCCTCGCCTCGCTCAAGCATGCCCGGCAGCCGCGCAACCTGTTTGTGCCCGCTTATGCGGGGCTGAATTTCGAACACATCCACGACGGGACCGTCCAAAAGCGGGAAGTCCTTTACGAGCCGCGCTTGGCGCCCATGGAGCTGCGGGTGATCGATGCCCGCACGGCGGAACTTTACCAGGCGCCGACGCCGTTCTGGGGTTTGGAAAGCTGCCTGCGCTACGAATTGGTGGGCGGCGGCATCGTGGCCATGACTTTCGAATGCATACCCCGGCGCCACCCCGGCAAAAACGGTTACCTCGGTCTTTTCTGGGCCAGCTACATCGACCATCCCGAGTCGTTGGACATCCATTTCCGGGGCCGCCCGGAGGACGGTGGCCCGATCGGCTGGCTCACCGGCGCCACCCCCGCCCATGGCCAGGCGGCCACCCACTGCGCGCTGGATGATCGGCGCCGGTTTCCGCATGACCCCGATTTCCCCCTCGAGCTGCCCTTCGGCTTCTCCCGCCTGCGCCCGGCCGAGCCGTGGTATTACGGGGTGTGCCGCGGCATGGGCTTCCTCCAGAGGTTCCGCCCCGGTGACCAGGTGCGCCTCACCCAATCCCCCTCCGGGGGCGGGCCGGGATGCCCGGCCTGGGATTTCCAATGGTTCATCGAAAAACCGGCCATCGGCCGGCTCTATCAGCTCCAGATGCAGGCGGCTTACCTGCCGGTGGAGGGGCAAGGGGACGCCGGGCCGGTGCGCGCCCAAATGGCGCGGCAGGCGGGGCAGTGGCCAGGCCCCGCGGCGGTGTATTATCCCCCGCCGGAATCGCAGGGTGGCTGGCGGAAGCTGGAAAGCCCGGGGGACATCCAGGGATTGGCGGGCATGGATCCCGCCCGGCTGGACACCTTGAAAGAATGGCTGCTCCAGTCGGACGACCGCAATTTTGCCGCCGTGGTGGTCCGGCGGGGCTGGCTGGTGCTGGAAGTGGAGCGGGGCAACAGCGCCAAAACGGATGCGCGGCGGGTGGCCTCGGTTTCCAAGGCGGTTTGCGCCACCGTGCTGGCGATCGCCTCCGAGCGCAGCCAGGCGGGGCCGGCGCCGAAAAAAATGACCTTCGATGACCCGGCCTTTGACTTCCTTCCCTGGGCCCAGCCCTTGAGCGATCCCCGCAAGGCGCGCATCACCGTCCGCCAGCTCCTCAACCACACCTCGGGCCTGTGCCCGGAAGCCTTGGGCGCCCCCAACGACGGCTCCTGGGAATACGTGCTGGGCCACACTGGCGATCCCCGCACGGCGCAGCTGGCCTTCGACCCTGGCACGGCCTGCGGTTACTCCACCCATGGGCTTTGCCACGCCGCGCTGGTGTGCGAGCAGGTGACCGGCCAGCCCTATGACCAATTCGCCATTGAAGCGCTGTTCCAGCCGCTCGGCATCGAGCGCTGGTGGTTCCAGTATTATGAGGGCGGGGCGCCCTATGGCCGCCATCCCTCGCACGGCCTGGGCATGCCCGCCCGGGATCTGGCCCGCATCGCCTACTGCCTGGCCCACGAGGGGCGGTGGGGCGGGCGGCAGGTCGTCCCGGCCTGGTTTGTGCGGGAAACCGCCCAGCCCACCCACTCGGTCCAGGGGCCGGAAATGCGCTTCCGGATCGAAGCCCAGAATTTCTCCCACGGCTGGCAATTGCCCGCCCTGTTGAAGGGCGAGGGCAAAGCCAGCGGCCGCGGCATTCCGCGCGACGCCCGGTATAAGCCCGGCTCGGGCGGGCAACTGATCGCCTTTGTCCCCAGCCTCGACCTGGTGCTCGCCCGCCAAACCGGCAGCAGCGGCGACTGGGACTACGAGGAATTCCTCCGCCGCGCCTGCGCGGCCGTTTTCAACCCCCCGGAGCCTGCGCAAAAATAGCCGCCCCGGTTCGGTTGGGAGGTGTCTGGCGGTGGTCAAAATAAATCAGGCCGGGCGCTCGTTTCCTGAGCGCCGTGGTTGGATGCCCGGACGGCTTGCAGGCCGGCAGCAGAATGCCCGCCCGGCCACGGCATGGGAAATGAGTCCCGCCCGGGGCGAAAGAATGATTGTGCTTTGAATCAACCTTGGAATTTGAGTTTGCAGAAAAACTAATCGGTCGTCCCTTGCGGGACTTTTTATGTTTGCCATTGGCCAGCCCAGCATTGAAATGCCGGGTGATGATCTGCCGTCCTTCGGACTGGAATCAGGTTTTGGGATACATCCATTCTTTCCATCGTCTGGGTTCGTCTTCACCTCATCCGCGAAGAATCCCATTGGGATTCCGCCTCCCAGTCCGGGGTTGGCGCGCAGCGCCTAACCCCGGGTAAACGCTCCATTGGTTCTGATCCGTTCTGGCCATGGGTTTTGGCGGAATACCGATGGGAATACGGCCATTTTCGGGCTTGAAAATGCCGGTCTTGGTATGGATCATCGCAGCATGCGATGTCCCGGATAAACAAATCGGTAACAACCTGATTTAATCCATGAACGCCCTCACCACTTTTTATAATCCGCATCCCAGCGGTTCGCCACGGACGCAGAAGCATTGGGCCAACTACGTCAACGATGCAATGATCGCGAAATATCAGGTTGAGGTCGTAGGCTCCTTCATGGGGCAGGCGAGCCGGCGGCAGATCCAGGCCATTGACGACGCCAGCCGGCGCGTTTCCGGCACGATGGCGGCTGGCTTTGCCGCCGCCACCGGCGAACTCCAAGCGGTGGCCGATGGCATCACTAACATGGAAAGGAAAGATCATGGAGGCATCTAACGCTTTGAAGGAAGCCATGTTTCCGGGCAACTGGGTGGATATTCTGCCCGGTACCTTTCAGATGGGCGAAACCGGGAAATCAACAACGGTGGCCATCACCCGGCCATTCAGAATGCTCTCGGTGCCGATGCCCCAAGCCTTGTATCAGCATTTAATGGGGGCGGATCCATCCAAGTTCAAGGGTGGCGCCCGGCCCGTGGAGCA
>CAYPCQ010000041.1:0-63068 GCA_964409245.1 uncultured Verrucomicrobiota bacterium | reverse complement strand
TCTGTCAAATCAATGGCTTACCTTCAAAGCTAAAAACCACCTTCCGAAACTTCTGGGAAGGAATATTTGCTCGCGCTGAACGGCTTGAGCATCGGATCCCCAAAGCCGGTGCCAGCAAAGTGACGGTGTATTACGCCCCTGCAACATCCGGATGGAGTCCCACTTTTGCCGGCCGCCAGCAACCGGCCAGGAATCCAAAGCGGCGCAGCGGCGCACGCACTCCAAAAACTGGCGCACCCTCCGTGGCCCGCAGCGCATCCGGGGCGTTGAGGTTTCCGCCAGGTTTTGACAGGGGGAGGGCAGCAGGGCGCTCCCGCTCCCCGCCCGCAGGGCGAGGGGATCCGCGGCTGGCGGTGGCAGCAGGTTTGCGCTGGCATAGGCCAGCCTATGCAACGAGACGTTTCCGCCGGCTTGAAGCGCGTAACGCAGCTTTCCGCAGCCAGCGTATCGCAGTCTTCCAGGACGGCGAGCCGGCCCATGAGGGCGTTACCCTGGGCGATGCCCAGGGCTGTATTAGAGCCGCCCCGTTGGGGCTTTCGCTTCCTGGCCGCTCTTTTCCTCTTAAGCCTACTCCCGCCCTCTACCCGCCGCGGATTCCCTCCGTTGTTGGTTCCAAAAACCGGGAATTGGTCCCAGCAAAACCAGAGCGATTTCCTACGGGCTGGGGCCATCCTGACGCAAAAGAAAGCCATTCCCCCACACCCGCAGCGCGGACCTTTGAATTTCCGGGTGCCAAGGTTTTCAAATCATACCCCCCCTCCGGAACCACCCAAAAAATGGAATGATCATTGCGAGGGCCATCAGCTGAAAGGCCCCTATGCCATCGCTTGAGCCAGCAACCTGCTGACTCCTGGAGCTTCACCGCCGGCCTCTGGCACAGGCATGTGGAAAAGGAGGCCGGGAATAGGCGCGGAATAATCTTCACGCAGCCGGTGGCGCCTCTGCCAAGCCGATCCGGTCTGCCAGCAGCTTCACCATTTCCTGCAGCAGCGCTGGTTTATCGGCAAACAGGTCCCAGACCAGGCCGTGGTCTTCGGTGCGCACCGGGGCCTGGATGCGGCGGGCCAGGGCGAACCGGTCCGCCGGCGAGGGATGGGTATCGTCCGGTGAGGAAGGGCGATGGATAATTTCCTGCAGCTTGCGGTCCGCGGTTTGTTCATCCTGCGGAACCAGGCTGGGATTGGGCTCAAAGAGCGCCCGGAGGTGGGAGGGGTTGCGAAACTCCTCGCCCGAGTCGATCCTGGCCGCCACCCGGCCAAATTCCACGCTGCGCCCGATGGCGTGCCGCAGCCCTTCCTCAAAGGCGCCGGCCCCGTAGTGGTTGACGGCGACGATGTCCGCCCGGACCTCCTGGAGGCGGGAGGCGCCGTGGCTGATCCGGCGGAAGAGCAGATGGTAGAGCCGCAGGAAATGAAAGGCGATGTTCCACCAGACCGCCACACCTTGCTGGATCATGGCCATGGCAAATTTCATCAGGTCGGAGTTGACGCGCAGCGCGGCGTCTCCGCCGGCAGTGTCCCGGTGGGCGAAGTGGCCATATTCGTGGGCCATGACGGCAGAGAACGCCGGCTGTTTGAAGCCATCCAGGACGGCCACACCCAGGATGAGCACGCGCCGGGCCTGGTCCCTCATCCGCTCGCGGTAATTCCCGCGTTCGTAAACCGCCAGCTCGGTTCCGGGCGTGAGGCGGATCTCGTCCACAGGGCGGGTCTCGACCTCCGCGGCGACCCGCCGGGCCAGGGTCCACAGCCCGGGCGTTTCCTCCGGTTTCAGCGGTCTTCCGGGATCCTCCATTTGGGGTTTGATGAACAGGGTGCGGATCATTTGAAAGATGGTGACAAGGGTCACGATCGCCAGGATTAACATCAGCTTGATGGGAATCTGGCCGATCAGCAGGAAGGCGTAGAAGATCGAACCGGCCAGGGCGATGAGCAGGAAGATCAGGACCGGCAGGGAAAGATAATAGTAAAAACCGGCCGCGTTGATCAGGGCGCGATAGGCCCGCTTGAAAGACTGGCCGAGGCCACGGTTCAATTCATTGGGATCGGCCCGGTTGAGAGCGTTCAGGGTGATGACGGACAGGGCCTTGCCGGCCACATAGATCAGCACCAGGCCCAGGGCCCAGGCCCCCAGAATGTAGAGACAGCAGAAGGTGATGCGCCACATCCGGGCGTGGTCGTGGACTCCACCCGCCAGGAAATTCTGGACCGCCGCGGATGGCAATCCCAGCTGTTCGGCGCGCTTGATTTCATCCTCGGCGCGCAACCAATCCGAGTCCACGGCCGCCTGGATGGCGGCCAGGTAATGGGTCTCCATCTCACCCGGATATCTGGCCTGACAGTGCGCCAGGACCTGCCGGAATTCCTCCTGCAAACCCAGCTCCAGCGTGAGGCTGGCGCGCAGGAGCCACGCATCCCGGTCCTCCTCTTTTTTGGAGGCTTCCTGCACCAATTGCAGCGCCCGCTGTTTATCCAGAGTGGACGCCTGGATCCCCGGGGGATTGGCAAGGCTGGAGGCCAAGCCCACCAGGTTGGCCGTGCTGCGCTCATGCGACAACGCCAATTCCAGCATGGCCATCCCCTTTTCGCGCTGCCCCAGCAGGTTGAGGGAATAGCCCAGCCGGCGCAGCGCAGGATCGAAGTTGGGGACAGTTTCCAGGATCTGATCAAAGAGCGCCACGGCGGTTTTGGCATCACCCTGGTCGGTGGCGGCGGTTGCCTTGCGGAACGTTTCCACCAACCCGGGCGCCACTGCCGCCAGCTGCGCCTCAATTTCCCGCTCGCGGGCGGGGTTGCGGTCCCTGCCCAGCCCGATCCCCGTCAACAGCCAGAACACCAGGAGGCTGGCCGCCGCGGGTTTCCACCAGGCACGGCTGCCGGTGGAGGCGGCAACGGCTGAAGCCAGCCGGAGGATCGGGGGCTGGAGGTTTCGAGCCGGCCACGCGCATTGCCGGCCGGGAAAGCGGGTGTCCAAAGCAGAGATTTGTCCGGGTTTCATGGATGGGAAAGTAGATCCGGAGCGGAACCTGTCAAGGCTAATCACCCAGCCGGCGTTGTTAAAGTTCCCTCAATCCATGGCCGCCCATCATGATCACCAAGTTTGAAAAATAGCTGCGCAGCACGAGGCGCGAAGAAATTTGGACCACACCCGTCCGTGAGGGCCTCCCCTTTATGGGGAGGTTAATAGGCTGGACAGACTAATGAAACAGATTAGTTTGCTTTGATGAAAGCGTGGCATGCCATCGTTGCTCCGATCACCGTGGGATTCCTGTTCGTGGGCGCCTCCCTGCCGGCGGGGCCGCTGACGGGCGGGCCGTATGCGTTGCTGGGCGCCACCACCGCCGGGGGCGGCACGTCCCAAGGCGGCGTCTATGCCGTCACCGGCTGGGCCGGGTCCGCCACCGTGGGGATCTCCCAGGGAGCGGACTACGAGCTGGCGGGGGGATGGGCCAGCGGCGAGGTGACCGCCCTGGCGGGCGAGGTGGTATTGAAAGTGCGGCTGCTGGGCGGGCAGGCGTTGCTTTCCTGGCCTGCGGAAGCCACCGGTTTTCAGCTCGAATCCACCCCGGCGCTCGGGGCCGCCGTGAATTGGCAGGCGGCCTCCCCGGCTCCGCAAGGCGGCACCTATACGATTCCCGCGGCCGGGGCAGCCCGGTTTTTCCGGCTGCGGAAGCCGTAAGCCCGGCCCAAGGCGGCTCGGCCGTTCCCTCCCGGCGCCTGCCGGACCCCGCCGGCTGTCTCCGGGGATCTCAACCGGCTTTGGCCGCCTTCAAGATGGCCTTTTCGTGGCGTTCGGCATCGACAAATAAATTCGGCGACCAGAGCCGGTACAGGGTCCAGCCCTGCCGCTGGAGCATGGCGGTGCGGAACAATTCCCATTCCACCGGATCCGGGGCCGGGAAACGGGTCATGTCGCACAGAACCCCCAGGGTCACCGGCCCAGCCGGGGTGGCGGTCCGCAGCACCAAATCCACACAGAACCCTTCGCTGCCCCAGAGCGTCTCGCAGGGGACGCCGTGTTTGCGGGCCAGCAGCTGGGCCAGGCTGTCCACCAGCTTGGAGGCAGGCCGCGCGGCGGGGGCGCGGGAGGTCTTTTCCTTTTCCGGCGCCGCCGGCGCCGGGGCGGCGGGCGCGGGAGCCGGCAGCGGCTTGGCAGCGTTCTCCGCGGCGGGCGCCTGGCCATCCGCAGCCGGGGCCTCAGGCAGGGCGGTGGCGGCGGGAGCCGGCGGGGCGGCCGCGCTGGCCAGCTGCTCGGCATATTGCAGGTAGGCATACAGCAGCCAGCGTCCGTTGGGGGCCTGGCCGGGCTGGATTTCCGGCAGCACGGCATATTCCTGCCGCGGAATGGAGGTGACCACGTGGATCATCTCGCGGGCGCGGGTGACCAGCACGTTCAACCGCCGGCCGCCGCCCGAGCGGCATATCGGCCCAAAATTGCGCCGGAACCGGCCCTGGGCGTCGGGGCCGAAGGTGGTGCTGATGATCAGGTGGTCGCGCTCGTCGCCCTGCACGTTTTCGAGGTTCTTGACGAACAGGCCCTCGAAGGTGGCGGCGCCGCGCCGCTGGCGGGCGGTCTCCAGCTTTCCGGCAAAAACGGCATCCGCCTCGGCCATTTGATCGAGCTGGTCCAGGATGAGGTCGCGCTGGACGAGGTTGAAACAGGCCACGCCGATGGAGGGCGGCTCGGGCTGGTCCAGCAGCTCGCGCACGAGCTGGCAGACGGCGGCCGCTTCCCGCTGGTTGCCGCGCTTCTCGCAAAGGCCATCCACGCGGAGGAACCGGATCGGGCAGGGGCGCTGGGTCAGGCTGGGATGGCTGGGGATGGGCTGGAGGCGGTTCTGGTAGAAGTTCCGGTTGCTGAACTCGATCAAGGCCTCGTGCCGCGACCGGTAATGGACATCGAGGCAGGATTGCTGGATCTGGATGTTCAAGGCCGCGGTGAGCAGGTCTTCCGTCTCGGACTGCTGCTGCTCGAAGAGGCTTTCGTCGTCCTCCGGCTCCTCGGTCTCGGATTCGATGAGGGCGCTTTCAAAAAAGCGCGTGGGCGGCAGCTGCTGGGGATCCCCGGCGATGACCACCCGCCGGCCGCGGGTGAGCACGGGGATAGCCTCCTCCAGGCGGCATTGCGAGGCCTCGTCGAATATGATGGCATCGAACAGCGCCGCCCGCGGGAAGATCTGCGCCACGGTGGCCGGGCTGGCCATCCACACGGGGCAGACATCGAAGAGGGGATCCGGCTCCCCGCCCTGGGCGCCCTGGAGGATCATGGGCCGCAGCTTCATGGCGCGCTCACCCCGGGTGAGCAGGCGGCGTTTCAGGCTGGCGCCGAGCGCGTTCAGCTGGGTGCGGGTTCCGGCCAGCAGGCGCTCCTGCTGCCGGGAGATCCAGCGGTGGAGGATGGTGTCCCGCATCAGCTCCTGCTTGCGCCGCTCCAGCTCGCCGAAGCGCTGGAAATATTTCAGGAGGCGCGCCTGGTCCACCTGCTGGAGGGTGGGGCTGGCCTGGATGCGGCTGCGGAGGGCAAGGGTGAGGAGGGATTTGTGCAGCCGCAGCCAGCCGCTGGCGCCATCGGCTGAAGTCTGCATCAGGTGCGCCGCCGCGCGGTGCAGCGCGGCCGGCAGCTGGGCGCGGGTCTGGGCCAGCCGCAGCACATCCTCCAGGCTGGGGAAGTGCCCGGCCAGCCGGGCCAGGCGCGGCGCGGCGGCCTCATTTTGCCGGAGCGCCGCATCCAGCTCGAGCCGCCAGCCATGGGCGAGCAGGGAGCGGGCCTTTAAATCTTCCAGCAGCGCCGCCAGCCGGCGGGCCCGGGCGGCCGAGGCCCGCAGGGCTTGCGCGAAGGCGGCCGGCGCCTGGCCGAGGGCCGCGCGCAGCGCCTGGTCCAGCGGCGGCAGGGCGGGACTGGCCTGGATGGCCTGGACGGCCCGGAGCATGGCTTCCTGTTTCTGGAGGAGCGTGAGCAATCCGGCGTCTTCCAGCGGCTGGGCGGCGGCGGGGCCCGGGGCGCCGGTGAGCGGCTTCAGGGTCCGCTCGTAAAACTCCTGGGTGACCAGGCGGGCTTTGAGCCCCTCGTAGAAAGCCTTGAGCTGCGCCCCGGTGGCGGGCGAAATGGCCAGCCCATGCCGGGCGGCCACCGCCTGGGCGGCGCTTTTCGCGCCGAAGGCCAGAAACCCATACCACTTGCCGGCCGCCGCCAGGTAGCTTTCCAGATCGGTGATGGCCTGGGTGATGCCGCTCATGGGCGGCCAGCCCGCGGCGCTGGCCGCGGAACGCAGCCCGGCATCGAGCGGGGTGGTCTGGATCAATTGGAGGGCTGGCTCGAGGTTGCGGAACTGCTGCAAGGTTTGCGCCACCACACCCGGCGATTTATCGAACCACTGGGCCGCTGCCGCCGCGAGGCCGGAGCGCTGGAGGCCTTCCAAGGCCCCGGCCAGCTGCTCCCGCTGGGTGGCCTGTTCCGCCAGCGGCTGGTTCAGGACCAGGGCGGGCGGCTGGCCGCCGCACTGCCGGTCGAATTCTTCGGCCTTGGTTTCCAAGTCCTTGAGCGTGGCGCGCCATTCCTCCGTGGAGTGTTGCAGGAACGCATGCAAATCCAGCCCGGCGGCGGGAACCCAGGGATTCCGGGGGTAGTCCACCTCGCACGCCCGGTCCAGGGTTTCGACCAGGCAGCGCCGCGCGGGGGCCAGATCCTCCAGGCGCGCGCCTTCCAGCAGGGCCGGTTCCAGCCCGGCGGTGTCGCGCAGGGAAAACCACTCGCCCACCAGCTCGTGGAACGAAGGCTGCCCGGGGCCGGGCGGCGCGCACAGGGCGCCCTGGCATTCCTGCAGCCGGCGGTAAACCTCCTGCATTTCCGCGTCCACTGCTTCCAGTTCGGCCACCGAGCCGGCGTTGGTTTTCAGGTCCGGCAGGGCATCCAGGTGGTCCCGGATTTTCAGGTAGAGCGGCTTCTGGTCGCGCTGGGGATCGTGCACCACCGCGCAGAGGTGGCCCAGGCCGATGTGGTCCAGGCGGTTCTTGACCACATCGATGGCGGTGCGCTTGTCGCACACCAGCAGCACCCGCTCGCCCCGGCCCAGGTGATCGCCGATGATGTTGGTGATGGTCTGGCTCTTGCCCGTGCCGGGCGGCCCGTGGATCACCAGCAGCGGGTGGCTCTTGGACAGCCGCACCGCCCGCGCCTGGAACGGATCGGCCTCGGTGACCAGCCGCTCCTCCGTGAACCGGCGTTCCGTGGCGGGCGCGGGCGCCGGCTCCTGGGCGGCCACGGGGTTGGCGCTCAGGAAATACCCCACCGGGCCGGAAAGATCGCCGCCTTCCGCCAGCGCCTGCAGATCCCGCAGCAAACCCTCGTTGGAAAGCGGGAACAAACCCAGAACCGCCGAGGGGAGGATGGTGATGGCATCCGGCAATTGCTCGGTGCGTGGCACCGGCTGCAGGCGGGTTTCCGGGGTCAGCTCCGCCGGGGAGGGGCAGCCGAGCAGGCTGCAGACCTGGCGGACAATTTCGTTGATTTCCCGGTAGGGCTGGACGCCTTCCTCGTCGCCAAACAAATCGCTCGTGTCCTTGCCGGTCTGGCGCTCCAGCCAGGCGAGCAGCGGGAAATTGGGGATGATCAGGTCGATGCCGCTGCCCTTGGCGGCCAGCCCCGCGGCGGGGCGCGCGCCCCGCTGGACCTCCAGGTTGACGGCGATCAGCGCCAGCGGCGCCAGCACCCGGGAAGCGAAGGAACCTTTTTGCAGCAGGCCCGCCCCGGGCGGCACGCTCAGCAGGGGATAGCCGATGAACAAGGCGTTTTCGCCCGTGGCCTGCTCGTAGTCGCGCGCATCGGCCGCGATATCCCGCAACCGCATCAGCAGGGCATCCTGCTGCCCGAACGCCTGGCGGATGGCCCGCTGCTCGCCGGTCAGCCGGGTGTCATCCTCCGGGCCGCGGTAAACCGGCGCCTTCGCTTTGACCTCGATGCTTTGGCCGGCCGTCAGGATTTGCGGCAGGAGGTCGCTGGGCGCCACGTGCTGCAAGGCTTGCAGCGCCTGCAAATCGACGCGCTGCCGGCTATGGTGGACCCGGCAATTCAGGCAGGGCCCCTGCAGCATGGCCGCATATAAACGCTCCAGCAACCGCAGTAAAATCGCTTTGGTCCCTTTGTTTGCCGACGTTGCCATGACTGAAGTGTGGCCACTGGCGGCCGGTTTGTCCAGTGCGGACTGGCGGTGGGGCGGCCCCGGGCGGCCCGGCGCCGGGCGCAATTCGCGGGCCGCCGGGCAGGAAGGATAACTGGACATGGGAATCGACATTAGCTATATTAACGCGACTTTCGATCAAGCGAGCGGATCTCCGGCCCGGCCAGGTCTTATTAACCGGGGTGGCATAGGGAGTTGCGAGTGGCGGCTGACCGTTTTCCGCCTGGCTTTTTGAACAATGATTGAGGGAATAACCAAAGCGGGTGGCGCGGCCTGGCTGATTTTGCGGCTGGCCTCCATGATGATTCCGGCCGCTGACGCCCCGCGCGAAAATACCCGCCAGGCGGCGATCACCAACATTGCGGAAGTGCGGCAGCTTGCCCGGCCGGCCGCCGCTTTGAACCACCCGGTCCGGGTGCAGGCGGTGGTCACCTACTGGGATCCCGCCACCCTGGATCTGTTTGTGCAGGATGCGAGCGACGGGATATTTGCCGTCGCTTTGTCGCCTGATCTGCCCGTCTCCGTGGGGCGCTGGCTCGAGATCGAGGGGGTTACTTCCCCGGGGGGGTTCACCCGCACCATCAACCAGCCCCACATCCGATTCCTATCCCGGAATGATCCGCTGCCACCCGCCAAACGGGTGGAGGTGAGCCGGTTCCTCGAGGGCGCCGAGGATGCGCGCCTGGTGCAATTGGAGGGCATCGTCCAGCAGGCCCAGGAAGATGGCGGCCGCCTGCTGCTGTGGCTGCGCGCCGGGGGGCTCAAGGCACAGGTGGTGATCCGCCAGACGGCCCCCCGCCTGGAGGTGCGGACCCTGGTCCGGCGGCGGGCGAAAATCCAGGGGGTCTGCGCCACCTCCATGAAACATAATGGCGAACTGGAAACCGTGCGGCTGCTGGTGAATTCCTTTGCGGACCTGGAGCTTGGCCCACCCGAGCCGGTCCCGGCCGGCCCGGCTAAAATCCGGAAGGCCGCTGAATTGCTGGCGTGGCCGCGGAACGCGCTGCCCGATGAGCCGGTGCGCATTTCCGGGCTGGCCCGCGGGGAGACTCCGGAAGGCATCCTGGTGGAGGATGCCACCGGATCGATACCGGTGGAGGCCTGGAACCCCACCCACGCCCAATACCCCACGGAGGCGGCCGGTTTCCTGGAAACCAATGGGGCCGGGAAAATCTTCCTCGCCGATGCCTTCACCACCCAAACCGCGCCGTGCAAGCAGCGGCTGGCGCCCGGCCTGGGGCAGACCGTCCCCATCGACCCCAAAAACACCCACCCGATCCTTACGGATATCCAGCAGGTGCGGCAATTGCCGCGCGAAGAGGCGTATCGGGGCTACCCGGTCCACCTGCGCGGCAGCGTGACGTGGCATGGCCACGCCACCATGAATTTCTGCCTGCAGGAAGGGGCCGCCGGCATATTCGTCGATGTGGAGGAGCCTTTCCCCGAAGAGTTCGGCTATGGCTCGGTGGTGCAGGTGGAGGGGTATTGCGACCAGGGTGAATTCGCCCCGTTCATCCGCGAGGGCCGGTTCAAATTGACGGGTGAGCACCGGCTGCCCACGCCGTGGACCGGCAACCCGGCCCAACTTGCCAGCGGGTTTTACGACGGCCACTGGGTGGAAGTGGAGGGGGTGGTGCGATCCGTGTCCCCGGGCGCCAGCGATAGCCTGGCCATCAAGCTGGCCGCCGGCGGGTGCGTGTTCACCAATTTCCTGCCCCGCGCGCTCTCCGCAGGCCGGCGCCTGCCGGGTGAGGATGCCAGCCTCCGGATCCGCGGGATCTGCAACATCATCCCCCTGGGCAGCAAGGCCCAGGGCTTTGAGATCCTGTCGCCCGGCTGGGAGCATGTGGAAGAGCTGCAGGCGCCACGGGATATCCACCGCCTGCCGGTGGCCAGGATCGGCCGGCTCTTTACCGCCAGCCCGGAAATGAGCAGCGGGCACCGGGTCCGCCTGCGCGGCTCGGTGACCTATGGCCTGGGCGGCCGCCTGTATATAGGCGAGGAGGTCGATGGCCTGCGGGTTTGCCCCCGCCAGCCGCAGCACTGCGAGCCGGGCGAGGTGTTGGAGGTGGCCGGTTTTCCGGTGAAAACGGGTGCGGGTGTGGTTTTGGAGGATGCGGACATCACCTCCCTCGGGAAGGAACGGCCCCTGGAGCCGATCGAGTGCACCTTGGCGCAGATCCTGGCCGGGCATTATCAGAACCGCCTGGTCCGCATCGCGGATTTGAAGCTGGTGGATCATTACACGCTGGCTTCAGGCATGGTTTTCATCCTCCAATCCGGCCCGCAAGTGTGCGAGGCCCGCCTGGATCTGCCTCAGGCCAGAGCGGGCCTGGAGGGCCTGGAGGCAGGCTCGCTCGTGACCCTCACCGGCATTTGCCAGACCGAGGCGGACACCCATGCCCAGGCCGGCCAGGCCACCTTGCTCCTGCGCTCGCCCGCCGACTTGAGCGGTGTGGTCCCCCCCTCCGGCTGGACTCACCGCACCTGGACCGTGCTGGGCGTTTCGGCGCTGGCCATCCTCGCTTCGCTGCTGTGGATCCTGCTGCTGCGCCGCCGCGTGCAGGAACAGACCAGCTCCATCCGGGAACGGCTCCGGCGCGAGGCCGCGCTGGAGCGGCGCTACCGGCAGCTGGTGGAGAATGCCAATGACATGGTTTTCACGCTCAACCACGAGGGGTGCTTCACCTCCGTGAATCCCGCTTGTGAGCGGATCACCGGCTACACGCAGGCGGAGGCCCTGCAGATGAACATCGCCCAGTGGGTTGCCCCCGCCAGCGCCACCGGCGGGATGCCCGGGCTGAAACAGCTGGCCAGCGGCACGAACGTGCCCGCGTGCGAGGTGGAGATCCTGGCCCGCAGCGGGCAGCACATCAGCCTGGAGCTAAGCATGCAGCCCATCCATGAGCAGGGGGTGGTGACGGGCATCCAGGGCATCGCGCGGGATCTCACCGAGCGGCACCGGCTGGAGGCCCAGCTGCGCCAGGCACAAAAACTGGAGGCCATCGGCACCCTCGCCGGCGGCATCGCCCACGATTTCAACAACATCCTCGCGGCGATCATCCCCAACGCCGAACTGGCCCGGGAGGACGCCGCCGGCAATGCCGCCGTGCAGGAGAACCTGCAGGAGATCCTGGCGGCTTCCGAGCGCGCCCGCAGCCTCGTCCAGCAGATCCTGGCCATCAGCCGGAAGCAAAAGCAGGAGCGGCGCGTGATCCGCCTGCAGCCCATCATCAAGGAAAGCCTGCGCCTGCTGCGTTCCGCGCTGCCCGCCATGATCGGGATTGAAACCGATGTCCGGGAGGATGCGCCCCCGGTTTTTGCCGATCCCAGCCAGATCCACCAGGTGCTGATGAATTTGGGCGCCAACGCCGGCTACGCTTTGAAGGATCATCCCGGCCGGATCCATGTCAGCTGCGAGGCCTTCACCGTGGATGATGAGCTGGCCCGTTTCCAACCGGATCTGCAGCCGGGGCCGTATTGCAAGCTGAGCGTCGCCGATAATGGCCCGGGCATGGACGGCGCCACGTTAAAGCGGGTGTTCGAGCCGTTCTTCACCACCAAGCCTGTGGGCGAAGGCACCGGCCTGGGGCTGGCGGTGGTCCACGGCATTGTCAAATCCCACAACGGCTCCATCCAGGTGGACAGCGAGCCGGGCCAGGGGGCGGCCTTCCACATCTACCTGCCCGCCGCCGCCGCGGGCGAAGCCGCCGGCGCCGGCGCCCCCCCGCCGCTGAAAATGGGCGCCGGGGAGCGCATCCTGTTCGTGGATGATGAGGAAAGCCTGTGCCAGGTCGCCCGGCGTTCGCTGGAGCGCTTGGGCTACCGCGCCACCATCGCTTCCAATCCGGAAGCCGCGCTGCGCCAAATCCAGGACCAGCCGCGCGATTTTGACCTCGTGCTCACCGATCTTTCCATGCCGGCCATGACGGGGATCGACCTCGCCCGGAAGATCCTGCTGCTGCAGCCCGGCCTGCCCATCCTGGTGGCCACCGGTTTTCCCGGCAAATGGACCTCCGAGGAATTGCTCAAATACGGCATCCGGCAACTGTTGTTCAAGCCCTACAGCGTCGAATCCCTCGGGCAGATCCTGCACCAGACCTTGCACCCGCCGCCGGCGGGTGGCGCCGCTCCGCCCGGACGCTGATCCGCGCTATTTGCCGAAGACCAGTTTCAGCCCCACCAGAACCAGGAAGCCGCCAAAACTGCGTTTGAGGGTGTGTGATTCCAGCAGGGTGAGCACCTTGGCGCCCAGGAGGCTGCCGCAAATGGCTGTGGGCGCCAGGGATAGCGCCACCCACCAGTCCACGAGCCCGTGGCCGTGATGTTTAAAAGCGCCCACCGCGGCGGTGGGGATGATCACCGCCAGGGAGGTGCCCACCGCGGCTTTGATGTCGAGCCCCATGAAAACCATCATGGCCGGAACCATGACCACCCCGCCGCCAATGCCAAAAACCGCGCTCAGGAAGCCGCCCGCCAAACCAATGATGCCGGCATAAAAGTAATGCATGGTCCTTTTAACCATGCCCGGCCACGGGCTGGCAATTCCATATTGGACGATGGCGCGCCGGGTGGCCCGCCCCTCACGCCACGGGACCGGCTGACACCAGCACCTGCCCGGCGCCGGTGGCTTCCGTGCGGACCGCCACCGGCAGGAAACGGCGGATGGTTTCCAGGTTGGTGGTGAAATGGCTGGAGAGCGGGCCGGTCCGGAAGGAGCCGGAGCCGGCCAGGGCCAGGGGCAGCAGCAATTGATCCGCCAGGTGTTCGCCCACCGGCGCCCCGGCCGCCAGGTAATCCAAGGCTGCCGCCGCCGCTTTCTCGGCCACCGCCGCCGCTTTCACGCCCCGCTCACCCACGGCGCTGAACACCTCGGTGACGTGCTCAAACTCCAGCCCGGCCAGCACGATGTTCCCCGGGCCCCAGGCCGGGTTCAGGACTTCGATGCGGCAGCACTCCTCCGGCCAGCCGAGCTTTTGGCGCAGCACCTGGCATTCGCGTTCGGCGACGTGCAGCGGCAGCCCGGCGATCAAGACCCGCGCCCACTGCTGGCGCAGGGCGCCCCGCTCCCCGAGGCACAGCGGGGAGAGCCGGGGCGCGGGCTGGATTTCGGCGGTGAGCCGCCCACCGCCGGCGGGGAAAAACCCCGGGCGCTCCAGCGTGGCCGCCACGGCTGGGCCCAGGCGGTTGAGAAGCGGCAGGAAAGTCCGCGCGAGGAAATCGAAGGGCGGCGCCAGGCCGTTGTGCGTGCCTCCCACCAGGGTCAGCCGCGACGGGCCGCCGGCGGCCAGCAGCGGCGGCAGGATGGTCTGCAGCACCAGCGTGGTGCTGCCCGCCGTGCCGATATCGAAATGATAATTCCCGGGGCGGATGGCGCCCGGCTCAAAAACCAGGCTGGTGGATCCCAAAACCGCCCCCTCCACGCGGGCCGCTCCGATCCGCGCCGCCGCCTGCACCGCCGTGAGGTGCTGGCGCAGGAGGCCCGGTTTCGCCCGCCCGGCGCGGATCTTCTCCAGCCGGAAAGGCTGGCCGGTCACCAGCGCCAGCGCCAGGGCCGTCCGCAACACCTGGCCGCCACCTTCGCCAAGGGAGCCATCGATCTGGATCATTCGTAATCCTTGGCGGGCTCGGTTATTTTCACTTCGAAACGCACGCGGCCGCCCCCGGGGATCCGCACCCGGCCCTGCTCGAAGGCGCCCGCCGAACAAGTGATCTTGAGGCCGCCGGGATCCCCGGCCAAAAACCACACCTCCTGGTCCGTTGGCCCCAGCTCAAAGGAGCGCAGGAGGCCGCTGGCGCCGCTGGCGGCCGTGATCCGCTCCCGGACCGGCACGCCATTGAGGGTGTATAGGAATTCCGGAACCCCCTGGACCAGCTGGTAACCCTTGAACCTGGCTTGGGATTCCGCCTCGGGGTTCCCCAGCCGGAGGGGGAACCAATCGGGCGCGGTGTAATAAATCGTTCCCAGCACCCGGGGTGGCAAACCGCCGCGGTCGGTCCATGTGGGCCGCATATCCAGGAAATCCCCTTTCCAGGCGCAGCGCAGGTAAACCGCCGCCGCGTCGAAGCAATAGGATTGGCGCCCGGGCAAGCCGACGGCGATGGAGCGCGGGGAGGCATTGGTGAGGAAACAGCGGATCACCACCGGCTGGTCCGTGACTTTGACCACGCAGCTCTGGGCGGCGTTGGTCAGCCCCACCGGGTCCGGCATCCCCGGCCCGGCGGCCAGGGCGCAGAGCAGCTGGTCCATCAGGTTTTCGGCCTGGGCGGACGCGATTTCGCTGAAGAAGGCGGGCATGGCGGTGCCGGGCACGTGGCGGCCGGGATCCCGCCACCAGCGTTTCACCCAATCGGCCCGCAGGCGGGCGCCCATATCCACCAGGTCCGGCCCCCGCATCTCGGCCTGGGCTTTTTCACCCCGGAAATCGTGGCAGTTGATGCAGGAAAGCCCGCCCTCCCCGCGGCCGATCAATTTCAGCCCGGCGGCGGCTTGCTCCGGCGGGCCTGGCGGGAAGGGCTCGCCATCGCCCGGGGAGGCTCCGGCGCTGGCCGCGAACAGCGGGATGAGCGGGTGCATGGTTTCCGGGCCGAAGTCCGGCATGCGCAGAGCCAGCCAGGGCCGGGTGCGTTTCTTTTGGGCAAAGACCTGCTCCAGCCAGCCGGCGCGCAGTTTTTCGCCGGTTTCCGTCAAGGGCGGGGGCGGACGCTGAAAGGCCACCCGGGAGCTGCCGTTCAGTGCGTGGCAGGTGTTGCATTGGTAAAAATCCAGGCGGCGCTGGCAGTCCTGGAGCGGCGCCGGATGCCCGCCCGGGTTTTCCACCCAGGCCTGCAACGCCCGGCGCTCCGCCGGCCGCAGCTCGTAGCGCGGCGCCTTGCCCGCCACTTGTTCCGCGAGGCAGCCGCGCCCGGGATCCAGCCGCTCCCGGGGCGGGGCTTTGAGCGCTGATTCCACCGGGCCTTTTTCTTCCAGTGCGTGGCAGTTCAAACAACCGCTTTCCACCACCAGCTGGCGGCCGCGGGCCGCGTTCCCGGCGGGCGGGCCGGCCTCAAACTCCGGCCGGCGGGATTGCCCCAAATACACCGCCAGGCTGGCCGCCTCCTCCCGCGTCAGGGCCAAGTGCGGCATGCGTCCGCTGGGATCCACCGCCACTGGGTCGCCCAGAAAGGCCGCCAGCGCTGGCAGCGGCATTTTGGAGCCCAGGCCGGTGAGCGTCCACTGGCCGCTTGTGTGGCAGGCGGTGCAGCCGATCGCTTCATAAAGTTCCCTGCCTTGCTTGGTGAGTGCCGGGTTGATCCCGGGAAAATCGGCGGCGGCCCCGGGGCTTTTCAGCTCCGCCAGAAAGGCGGCCGCATCCGCCCGGTCCGCGGCGGTTTCGAGCAGCACGGGCATGGCCGCATTGGTTTGGAAAAGGCGGGGATTTTCCAGCCATTTGAAGATCCAGGCGCGGCCCGCCCGCGCGCCGATCCCGTGGAGAACTGGCCCCTTCCACTTCAGCTCCAGCTGGCTGGGGGCCAGGTGGCAGGCGGCGCAATTGTATTCCTCGGCCAGGCGGCGGCCGGTTTCGATTTCCGCGTCCGGCTCGAGCGGCGGGGGTGAAACGGGCTGGAACCAGGCGGTGTAGGGGATCGGTTCCAGTGGCAGGAAATCGGACTGCCAGGTCACCTGCTGGCGGGCGGCGCCCGGTGTCCGTTCGTAGGCCACCCGCAGCTCATGGTAGCCCGCCGTGAGCGGCGTGGCTTGGGCAGGCACCGGCTGGCCGTCCAGGAATAACCGGCCCGCGGCCGAAATTGTGTATTGGCCATCGCGCGGGACCAGCAGGCGGCCGGTGAACTCCACGGTGAATTGGGGGGCGATGCGGGGATGGATTGACTGGTTCTCCGCCAGCGTGAAATCCGGCCCCGGGACGGCGAAAGCAACCGTGCGCTGGCCGTCCCGGGCCATGGCCACGAGGCCTGGCTGCGGGACAGTCTCGGCGGCGTGGCAGTTATCCAGCGGCAGCCACCCCATCCCGGCCAGGGCCGCCAGCAGGCAAAGCCCCTTCCGGGTTAGTTCGCGGGGCGCGGGTATCAGCTTATTGATCAACATAACGGTAAACCAGGATTCAATTCGCGCCATTTATGCCGGTTTTGGCCGCAAAAAGCCAGTGCCGAAAAAATGGCGGCGACCGGATCCTCCGGCACGTCCCCACAGATCCAAACATAAGCTGAATTTGAATGGCCTATGCCGGTGAAGCGGTAATTTTGGCCGCTGGTTGGATGGACCAGACACCAAGAGCGGCAAATTCATCCTGGCGCCCGGCAGGGACTGGTAGGAAATTTTTACAGCGAGGCAGAAAACTTTACAGTCATTATTCAATGGCTGGGACGCAAATGCCCAGCCTTGGCGTGTCAAATTTGGGCATCAGTGGCTGGATGCAAGGCATTTGGCCGCTCAACTTCGGGGTTTTTGGCCCGGTTGGCCAGAATTTCAGCGCTTGGGGTTTGTTGGCATCGGAATTGCTATCACTTCAGTTGTTAAGAAAGCAGACTGGGTGTCGTACCACATCTGGTCTGAGGTAACCACATAATCCTACTGATAGTACTGAGTTCGAAATTCCCCGGACTCCCAAGCCACCCTCTGGCTGCGGAGTCCGGTTTTTTTTGCCCAACACGTTCCCTTGGGGATTCGAGGCTGGGAAGCCGGTAATCATTCATTTGCCGATCAGGCATCCGCCACCGAATCCCAATCCGGTCCAGCCCGTGGAAAAACATCCTGCACCTGGCCTTTGACCATTCCCAAATTTTGGAACTGGCATTGGGGATGTTTTGAACGTGCCGTCTTCAAAAGGGGGCGTCCTGCTGCCCCCAGTGTTTCTCCTCGCCCTGGCCCTGGCCCTTTCCTCCAGAGGGAATGAGCGTTGGAGTGGAAGTTCATGGCGGAAGCCACGCGCAAACCTGCCCGCACCGCCATTGTGGCGTGATCCGGCCGGCCGGTCTGCCTCGGTACCTCGGCGGCTGCCCACCGCAGGTTTGCCCATGCAACGGAGCCTTCCGCCAGTCCACGGCGGGTAGCCGCCGAGGTGAGGAGGCGGACCTGGGGTTTGCGTACGCCTATCCAAATCGAAAGCACATTGCTTGCCAATCACAGGCGTTTTGGTTTTCCACGGGATGAATTGAGCGGCAGATCCGCCTCGTTATCTCGGCGGCTACCAGCTTCAGGTTTGCGCATGCAACGGAAGTATTGGCCCGCCCAGCGCGGGTAACCGCCGAGGTAACGAGACGGACCCGGACCATGCCTATGCCGCTACGGTCCGTAAATTCCGGCGGGCGGGTCTTGGATGGATTGGGCCTGGCTTGGAATTCGCCAGCGGCAGATCCGCCTCGTTACCTCGGCGGCTACCAGCGTTGGGCCTGCCCAGGCAATTGAATCGGCGTAGGCGCGGGAGCTTTTTGGGCAAGACATCGTCCTTCGCCACTGATCCCGACCAGATCTGGACTCATTTCGCGGCTGGCGCCAAAATCTGCGGCGTAATCCCTTCCCCTCCAAATGCAGGAACCGGCTCAGGGGTCGCTTTTGTCAGCATCGGCTTTGCTGACGCTCCAGGAGCCGGCGAGGGAGTTGTCGTTGTTCCAGCGGCGGTGCCAGACGGCGTTGGCGGAGTCGATGGCGAGGTTGCGGATGGCGCTCTCGGCATGGCCATCGCAGAACATGAGGACGGTGCGCCGGTTGTGCCGGTTGGAGGGCCATTCAGAGGCCGTGGTGGGGTCGATGTTGCCGTCGAAGGAGCCGTTTTTGGGCATGGCGGTGCTGCCGTCGCCGGGCTTGCTGTCGGCCAGCATGATCATTTCGGTAGGTTTCCGGACGGTTGAATCGCGGACTTCATAGGCGCCCCCGTCAACGTCCCCGCCGAGGCCTTTGTCGGAGAAGGCCGGGAAGGCGCCCCAGTCGTTGTAGCCGATCGAGAAGAGGCTGACTTCGCTGATGCCCCAGGGGTCGCGGCCGCCACCGTACATGTTGGGCGCCCCCAGGGTCTTGTTGTAGTTGGTGTTCCAGCGGCTGTCGGGCCGGGCGGAGGGGCAGGAGAAGACGTCGCGATTGGTGCTCATCTGGCTGAACAACCGCAGGGGCCAGACGTAGCGGAAGCCGCCCTGGGCAAAGAGGCAGCCGGGGTATTTGCCGCTCGCCTGGACATACATGACCGTGGCGATGCCCAGCTGGCGCATGTTGTTCAGGCAGGAGGTCATTTTGGCTTTGCTTTTGGCCTTGGCGAGCGCCGGGAGCAGCATGCTCGCCAGGATGGCGATGATGGCGATCACCACCAGCAGCTCGATCAACGTGAACGCTCCGGCGGAACGCCGCTTAAAGCCACCGGGTTGAAACGGATGTGGGGAGCCGATCAAGGCGCTCTTCCGTGCGCCGCCTGAACCATTTTGCGCATCATTCATATACAGCCTTCCGGGTTTGATTTCTGCCTCAGTCTGAGGATTTTCGAGCCGGATGGCAAATAGATTCCCGCAGGGGGATTGCCGATTCAGATTGGGGATTGCCGATTACACCGAGTGGAGCACCGAAAGGCAAGGGTGGCGCGCGGAATCCCGGAGGATGGTGGCGCCGCCCCGCCGGCCCGGTCAAATTACGCTGGCTTTTCCGGCCCGTTTTGGCAGCCTTGAGCCATCATCGATATGGTACTGGCAGAAAAAGTAAAAAATGCGGGCGTGGTGGGGGCCGGTGGCGGCGGCTTCCCAACCCATGTCAAACTGGCGGCCAAAGCGGCGGTGGTCATCGCCAACGGCGCCGAGTGCGAACCTTTGCTGCACAAGGATGCCGCCGTCATGGAGCGCCAGGCCCGGGCGGTGGTGGCCGGGGTGCGGCTGACCATGGAAGCGGTGAGCGCTGCCGAAGGCGTGGTGGCCCTCAAGGCCAAAAACCGGGAGGCGCTCGGGGCGGTCGAAGCCGCCTGCAAGAACACCCCGGTGCGTGTGCATATCCTGGGCGATTATTATCCCGCGGGCGATGAATACGATCTCGTTTACTCGGTCACCGGCCGGCTGATCCCCCACGGCGGCATACCGATCCAGGTCGGGGTGGTGGTGAACAACGTCGAGACGCTGGCCAACGTGGCGGCGGCGGCCGAAGGCCAGCCGGTCATCCAAAAAACCCTCACCATCGCCGGCGCGGTCAAACATCCGGTCACCTTGACGGTTCCGATCGGGGTCACCTACCGGGAGCTCATCCAGGCGGCCGGGGGCTTCGCCACGGAGGATCCGGTCTTGTGCCTCGGCGGTTTAATGATGGGGGAAACCACGGATAACCTCGACCGCCCGGTGGTCAAGACCGCCACGGGGGTGGTGGTGCTGCCGCGCGCGCACGCCGTGGTCCAGCGCAAGCTCAAGCCCGCCCAGGCGCAGGCCCGCATCGGCAAATCCGCCTGCGACCAGTGCCGCTACTGCACCGAATACTGCCCGCGCTACCTCCTGGGATACGCCGTGGAGCCCCACCAGGTGATGCGCAGCCTCGGGTTCATGGGCTCCGGCAAGGACTACTGGAACGAACTCGCGGCCTTCTGCTGCGCCTGCGGCCTCTGCACCCTTCATGCCTGCCCGGAGGGGCTGTTCCCCAAGGAGGCCTGCGACAGCGCCAAGGCTGAAATGCGCCGCCAAAACCTCAAGCCCGCCGGGCCCGCGCAATTCAAGCCGCATCCCATGCGGGAGGGCCGGCGGGTGCCGATCCAGACGTTAATGAGCAAGCTGGGGGTGAAAGTTTACGATGCCCCGGCGCACTGGGAGGCCATCACGGTATCCCCGGAGAAAGTGGTGCTGCCCCTCAAGCAGAGCGCCGGCGCCCCCTGCCAGGCCCTGGTGAAGGCGCCGGACCGCGTCACGGCCGGGCAGCCCATCGGGCAGGTTCCCGCCGGGGCGCTGGGGGCCGTGCTGCACGCGCCCATCACCGGCCAGGTCACCCTCGTAACTGACGACCGCATCGAAATTTCCAAAGCATCATGAGCGATAAATCCATCGGATTGATTGAATTGTCCAGCGTGGCGGCGGGCTACCAGGTGGCCGATACCATGCTCAAGGCCAGCAATGTGCGGCTGATCCTCTCCCGCTCGATTTGCTCCGGCAAATACATGGTCCTCATTGGCGGCGATACCGCCGCCGTCCAGGCCGCGGTGGCCGCCGGTTCCCAGGCCGCGGACGGCTACCTGATCGACCAGTTTGTCATCCCCAATGTCCACCCGGAGGTCTATGCCGCCCTGGGCCGCAGCCAGCTGGCGCAGGCCAACGGCGCTTTGGGGATTTTGGAGTCGTTCAATGTCGCCACGCTGATCCAGGCCGCCGATGCCGCGGCCAAATCCGCCAACGTCACGCTGCTGGATATCCGCCTGGCCATGGCCTTGGGCGGCAAAGCTTTTGCCACGCTCACCGGCGATGTGGCCTCGGTGGAAACCGCGGTGCAAGCCGGCCGGCGGGTGCTCAGCGAGCCCGGCGTGCTCGTCAACGCCGTGGTCATCGCCCGGCCGCATCCCGACGTTTACCGCGAGCTGCTTTGATGGCCGGCGGGTTTGCCTTCCGCCATGGAACCGCCGGAACCGCCCCGGATTTGCCGGCCGGCGCCAGCCTTCCGCGAACGCCAAACCAGGCTTTGCCGCCGGGATGGCCAACCCCGGCTTGGGCGTGCGAAAGCCTGCGGGGGTTTTCCCGGCTTGCGACGGCCAATCCGGCAGTCTAGTCTGGGTGGAAGATAACGAAGCGCGCGGCCTGATTGAAAATTGAATAGAATGAACCTGGGTAATCCATACGAATTCAACCATGGGAAATGGGCCTGGCATTGAAGCGGCCGGGAGGATATGTTTGCGCCAGTTGGTGGGAAAATCCAGATATGACACAGGGCAGCGGATCCAGGCCCCAAAGCCAGCGGAATGAAGGCTGAACCGGCATTGAAAACGGGGGGAAACATCCTCATCGTGGACGACACGCCGGTGAATCTCCGCCTGCTGTCGGACATGCTCAAGCAGAGCGGTTACGAGGTGCGCCCGGTGCTGGGGGGCAGGCTGGCGCTGGAGGCCGCCCGCGTGGCCCAGCCCGATCTTGTGCTGCTCGACATCAACATGCCGGAGATGGACGGGTATGAAGTGTGCGGCCGCCTCAAGGCGGACCCGCAGCTGGCAGGCATCCCCGTCATTTTCATCAGCGCGCTGCATGAGACGCTGGAGAAAGTGAAGGGCTTCGCGGTGGGCGCGGTGGATTACATCACCAAGCCCTTCCAATATCAGGAGGTGGAGGCGCGGGTGAAGACGCACCTGGAAGTAGCCCGCCTGCGCCGGGAATTGGAGCGGCACAACACCTGCCTGGAGGAAACCGTCAGCCAGCGGACGCGGCAACTGGTGGCGGCCAACCAGCAGCTGAAGGACGCCAACGCCCGGCTGGCCCTTCTGGACCAGGCGAAGAACGATTTCCTGGGCCTGATCTCCCATGAGCTGCACACCCCCCTGCAAGGGATGGTGGGGGCGGCGGACATCTTATTCACCACCTGCGGCGACCAGCCGGAGGTGGCCATGTGCCGGGATATCTTCAACCAGAGCTGCCGCCGGCTGCTCAACCTGGTGGATGACGCCCTGCTGCTGACCGCCATCAATTCCACCTCGGAAACCGGGGAGCCCCACCAATGCCGCCTGGGGGAGGTGGCCAGGGAGGCCTTCGCCCAGGCCCGGAGCCTGGCCAAAATGCGGGAGGTCCGGCTGGGGGAAATGCCGCCGGGCGGCGGGGAGGTCATCGCCGCGCCGGAATTCCTGGGCCGGGCCCTGCAATCGGTGCTGGAAACCGCCGTGAAATTCGCCCGGCCCGGATCGCTGGTGAAAATCCGCCAGGAATCCCAGCCCGGCGGCACGAGCCTGCTGATCGAGGCGGAAGGAAGAACCATTCCGCAGCCGGAGCTGGCCCGGTTCTTCCAGCTGCTGGCCAGCGCCAATCCCATGGCGGAGGATGGCGACCTGGGCCTGGCGCCGGCGCTGGCGGAACGCATCGTAGCCCTCTATGGCGGATCGCTCACCGTGGAAAACCTGGCCCCGCCCGGCATCCGCCTGACGGTCAATCTTAAAACCCCTGCCCCCTGCAAGCCATGAACGATCCTCAAATTGAATCTGCCGGCAATCTGCTCATCGTGGACGACATGCCGGCGAACCTGCGGCTGCTCTCCGACATGCTCAGGAAACACGGCTACCGGGTGCGGCCGGCGCCCAGCGGCGAGCTGGCCCTGCAGGCCGCCCAAATCGACCCGCCGGACCTGGTGCTGCTGGATATCAGCATGCCGGAAATGGACGGGTATGAAGTGTGCCAGCGGTTCAAAGCGGATCCCCGGCTGCGGGACATCCCCATCATTTTCGTCAGCGCGCTGGACGAAGTCCTGGACAAGGTGAAGGCCTTCGGCAGCGGCGGCGTGGACTACATCACCAAGCCGGTCCATTACGAGGAGGTGAAGGCCCGGGTGCGCACGCACCTGGAGCTGCGGCGGCGGGAACAGCTGCTGCACGAGAGCTACACCCGGCTGCAGGGCCTGGAGCGGCTGCGGGACAACCTGGTGCACATGGTGGTGCATGACATGCGGTCCCAATTGACGGTGATGACCGCCGGCCTGGGCCTCGTGGAAATGCTGGACGCCGCCGGCCGGACCCCGGCCAACAAGGTGTGGCGGAACATGACCCACGCGGCGGAAAGGCTGAAGGACATGATCACCCAGCTGCTCGACATCAGCCGGCTGGAGGCGGGCCAGATGCCGCTCCACAAGACGGCCTGCAACCTCGCGCAGACGGCGCAGGAGGCCCTGGAGGCGGCCGCCCCCCTGGCGGACCCGAGGCAGCTGGCCATCCACGCGCCGGAGCCCGTGTGGGCGGAATGCGACCTGGATCTCGTGCGGCGCGTTTTGGCCAACCTGCTGGCCAACGCCATCAAATTCACCCCCGCCAGCGGGGAGGTGAGGATCGAAGTGGGGGGGGAAGGCCGGCTGGCCCGGGTGGCGGTGGCGGACACCGGCCAGGGCATCCCCCCGGAATTCCACCAGAAAGTGTTCGAGAAGTTCGGCCAGGCCGAGGTGGCCCACAAGGGTCTGGGCACGGGGCTGGGCCTGGCGTTCTGCAAGCTGGCGGTGGAAGCCCAGGGCGGGGAGATCGGGCTGGTGAGCGCCCCCGGCCAGGGCAGCACCTTCTGGTTCAGCCTGCCGGCGGCGGATCCCCCCCAGGGCTGAACGGGCGGCGGGCGCGGAGCAGCCACCGCAGCCCGAGCCACGCCCCGGCCAGGAGGATGACCACGCCCAGGGCGACGAGGCCCAGGCTTTGCCGCCAGGAAGCCTGGAGCAGGCCGCTGCCGATCATCACGCACGGGATGGCCTGCGGCAATTGGCCCAGGATCGTGCCGAGGATGAAATCCCGGTGGCCGGCGCCGGAGAGGGCCAGGCCCGCGTTGACGGCCAGGGCGGGCGCCGGCAGCTGGCGGGCCAGGATCACCGCCGCCAGGCCGTGCGCCTGGAACAGGCGGCTGGAAGCCCCCCAGCGGCGCGCCGGGAGGAGCCGGGAGAACCACCGGGAACGGATGGCCAGGAAGGCCAGGTAGCAGCCCAGGAAAGCGCCGAGCTGGGTCCACCACAAGCCCCTGAAAAAACCGAAGGTCAGGCCGCCAATGAAACAAAACGCCAGGCGCGGCAGGCCGGCGGCCACCAGCAGGGCAACCCCGCCCATGAACACCCCCGGGGCCAGCCAGCCGCAGCGGTGGAGATCCTCCCGCACCTGCTGCGCCTGGCGCAGGTAGGCGCTGACCGGCGTGCCGTGGGCCAGGAGGAGGAGGGCGGCCAGGCCCAAGCCGAGGAGCCAGGCCTTGCGGCCCGGCCGCAGCGGCGGCTCCGGGGCGGGTGGCGGGCCGGCGGGCGGAGTCATTCCACGCCCACCCGGCTGCCGCGCAGGCACCGGGCGCGGTACCAGCGCATCGCCAGGCAATCCAGGATGCCGCGCCAGAGGCGGTTGCCGATGCCATACTTGCTGGCGCCGCGCACGCGGGGCCGGTGGTTGACCGGGATATCGAGCACCTTGAAGCCCTGGAAGCGGAGCAGGGTGGGCAGGTAGCGGTGGAAACCGTTGAAACGGGGCACTTCCGCCAGGGCCTCCCGCCGGATGGCGCGGAAGGTGCACCCGGTATCGGCCACCCGGTCCCCCAGCAGGAGGTAAAAATAGAAATTCGCGATGCGGGAGGAGGCGCGCCGGATCCAGTTGTCGCGGCGCCGGGCGCGGATGCCGCACACGGCGGCCAGGCCGGGCTCCAAAGCCCCCACCAGCCGGGCAAGGTCGGCCGGATCGTGCTGCAGGTCGCCATCCATGGTGACGATGATCTCCCCCCGGGCGAGGCGGATGCCGGTGGCCAGGGCGGCGCTTTGGCCGCCCTGGAGGCGGTGGCGGATGACCCGCAGGGCGGGCTGGCTTTGGCCGAGGTGCTTCAGGACACCGAAGCCGCGGTCGGTGCTGCAATCATCCACACAGAGGATTTCAAAAGGCCGGTCCAGGGCTTTCAAAGCCGCGGCCAATTCGGTGATGAGCGGCTCGAGGTTTTCCTGCTCGTTGAAAACCGGGATGACCACGGAAAGCGCCACTGGGAGGCTGGCATCCATGGCGCCTTCAGGCTTCCTCGAGCCGCCGCCGGATCTCGGCCAGGATCGCGCCGCTGGTTTGCTCGGCGGTCAGGGCGGAATTGTTGATCACCAGGGCGCCCAGGGGGATCATGAGCGGGGCGGCGGCGCGCTGGCTGTCGCGCTGGTCGCGGGCGGCCAGGTTTTCCTCCACGCCCTCGGAGGCGCGGCGCTTGGACCGCTCGGCAAGGGCGGCGTCGAGGTAGAATTTGAACCCGGTCTCGGGGAAGATGTTGGAGCCGATGTCGCGGCCTTCCATGACGAGGCTGCCGAACTGGAGGCAGGAGCGCTGGAGCTTTTTCATCCATTCCCGGACCTTGGGCACGGAGGCCACCCGGGGGACGGCCTCCGAGGTGCGGGCGGTGCGGATCTCCTTTTCCGGGTAATAGCCATCGGCCAGCAGGCGCACCTGGCGGTCCACGCAGGCCAGGGTGGTCTGCCAGCGGCGGCAATGGGCGGCCACGGCGCGGGGATCATCCACGTTGACGCCGGCTTCCAGGCAGTGCCAGGCCAGGGTGCGGTACATGGCCCCGGTATCCACATACACAAAACCGAGGGCGCGGGCGACCAGCCTGGCGTTGGTGCTTTTGCCGCTGGCGCTCGTGCCGTCGATGGCGATGACAATAGGCTCTTTATTCACTGGTTTAATCCGCGAAGAGCTCCGCCTCCGCCAGGGGCCTTCCGGCCGGCGCCTCCAGCAGCACCGCGCCCAGCCCCTGCGGGGGGGGGGCGGCCAGCTTCTGGAAGAAATTCGGGAACGTCTTCTTCACGCAGGCGGGATTTTGCAGCCGAATGCCCGGGACTTTCAATCCCAGAATGGCGAAGCACATGGCCACCCGGTGGTCCTGGTAGGTGGCGATCTCCGCGCCGTGCAGCGGCCCCGGGAACACCGTGAGGGTGTCGCCCGCCTCCTCCACCCGGGCGCCGCAGCGGCCCAGCTCGGTGCGCAGGGCTTGGACCCGCTCGCATTCCTGGACCCGCAGGCGCCCGAGGTCGGTGAACCGCCGGGGCGCGCCGGCGAAAGGAGCCAGCACGATGGCGGTCATGATGCTGTCCCCCAGGCCGGACTGGCGGGAGAGGGTCTCGGGCAGGGGCCAGCAGCCGGGGAACCGGGCGTCCACCTGCCAGCCGGTGGCGGGCCAATGGTTTACCACGATGGAGCCGGGCGGGTGGCCGGCCAGGCGCTGGAGAAAATCGGCCGCCCAAAAATAGCTGCCGCTGGAGGCGTCGGGCTCCACCTGGAGCTCGAACCGGCCGCCCTGGGCGGGGAACTGGGCGCAGAGCTTGCGGGCCATGGCCACGTAGGGGGATTCCTCGGCGTTCTCGCCGCGGATTTCCACCCGCCACCCGCCCGCCTGGGCGCTGAGGATCAGGGCGGAGGCGAACTGGGAGCTCTCGGTGATGTTCACGGTGCAGGCGGCGGCGCGGGGCCCGCCGCCATGGATCAGGGCGGGCAGGCGGTCGGACTCGGATTCGATCTGGTAGCCCAGCTGGCGGAGGGCGCCGAACAAGGCCGCCTGGGGCCGCTCGTGCATCCGCGGCTCGCCGTGGAGGCGGTAAACGCCCCGGCCCAGGCAGAGCATGGCGGCCAGGAAGCGCGCCGCGGTGCCGGCATTGCCCACAAACAACTCCCGGGGGGATTCGCGGCGGCCGCCTTCCGGCACCCGCGCGCCCCGGCCCGCCACGATCAGCCGGCGGTTGGCTGATTCCAGCGGATCCGGCGCCACTTCCACCGCGTAGCCCAGGGTTTGCAGCGCCTGGACCATCACCTGGGTGTCGTCGCTCCAGAGGGCGCCGCGCAGCACCGTGGTGCCTTCCGCCAGGGCGGCCAGCACGAGGGCGCGGTTGGTGATGCTCTTGGATCCGGGCACGGTGAGGGCGGCCTGGCAGGGGGCGGCCAGGGGGCAAATTTCGAGCAATGGGGGCAGCGGCATGGGATTATTCCGGGGAATAGGTTTGCTCGCACCAGGCATCCCGGCGCTGTTTGGCCACCTGGAAAAAGCGGATTACGGCGGCCTCGTCCCCCGCCTCGAGGGCGCGCTGGAAATCCCGCAGCCCGCCGAGGAATTCCCCGAGCCCGCGGACGAGGTTTTCGCGGTTGGCCAGCGCGATGTCGCGCCACATTTCCGGGGAGCCGGAGGCCACGCGGGTGGTGTCCCGGAAGCCGGAGGCGCACAGCAAAGCCTGCTCGCGCGGGTGGCCGGGATCCAGGACCAGGTTGGAGAGCCCGGCCGCCACGAGGTGCGGCAGATGGCTGGAACGGCTCACCAGCTGGTCGTGCAGCTCGGGATCCAGAACCATGGTGCGGGACCCCACGGATTCCCAGAACCGCCGGAGCCGGTCAATGTCCCCGGGAGCGGAGCCGGGGGCGGGGGTGACCACGCACCAGGCTTTTTCAAACAGATCCGCCCGGGCGGCCGCCACGCCCATTTTCTCCGCCCCGGCCATGGGGTGGCTGCCGATGAAAACCGCCCCGGCCCGGCGGGCGAAAGGCTCCAAATCCCGGACCACGGAGCTTTTGACGCTGCCGACATCCGTGATGAGCGCCCCCGGCTTGAGGCAGGGAGCCATCCGCTCGGCCAGGGACCGCATTTGGGCGATGGGCGTGCAGAGGACCACCAAATCGGCCTCCGTGACGGCCGGCTCCAGCTCCGTAGCCACTTCATCGGCCACCCCGGCGCGGACGCATTCGTCCACGCTGGCCGCGCGGCGGACATAGCCGGCGACCCGCTCGGCCAGGCGCCGGCGTTTGATGGCCAGGCCCAGGGAGCCGCCCAGCAAGCCGACACCAACCAGGGTTATTTTCCGAAACTGCACGGGTTTGATATAACTGGCGCCCGCGCGGGAAGCAAGGGCGGGTTGCAGAAGGCGGCTGGCGCCGCCGCGGAAGGGCGGAGAAACCCGTGATTTAACCATGGCAGAATTCCGCGGATCTGCTAATTTCACCGGCGATGAAGCAGACGAAGTTTTTGCGGTTGGGTCTTCCCAAAGGAAGTTTGCAGGAGGCGACCCTGGAGAAAATGGCCAAAGCGGGCTTCAATATCCAGGTGAGCAGCCGCTCGTACATTCCTTATGTGGATGATGAGGAATTGGAAGTGCGCTTGATCCGCGCCCAGGAAATCAGCCGGTATGTGGACCATGGCTACCTGGATTGCGGGATCACCGGGCTGGATTGGATCCGGGAAAACGGATCCCAGGTGCATGAGGTGGGGGAATTTTTATTCAGCAAAGCCACCCGGCAGGCGGCCCGCTGGGTGCTGGCGGTGCCGGAGGATTCGGCCATCAAATCCCCCAAGGATCTCCAGGGCAAACGGATTGCCACCGAGGTGGTGAACCTCACCCGCAGCTACCTGGCCAGCCACGGGGTGGCGGCCGAGGTGGAGTTTTCCTGGGGCGCCACGGAGTTCAAGGCGCACGAGCTGGTGGATGCCATCGTGGAGCTGACGGAAACCGGCAGCTCTTTGCGGGCCAACAAGTTGCGCATAATCGATGAGATCCTGAGCTCGACTCCCCGGCTGATCGCCAACCTGGCTTCCTGGCAGGATCCGTGGAAGCGGGAGAAGATCGAAACGCTGGCGATGCTGCTCAAAGGGGCGCTGGAGGCGGAGGCCAAAGTGGGGCTGAAAATGAACGTGGCCAAAAAAAACCTCCAAAAGTTATTGAAATCGTTGCCGGCTTTGCGTAATCCAACCATCTCCCGGCTGAGCCAGGCGGGCTGGGTGGCGGTGGAGACAATTATTGACGAACACATCGTTCGTGAGATAATCCCCAAGCTCAAGGCCGCTGGAGCCGAAGGTATCATTGAATATCCGCTCAATAAAGTGGTATACTGAGAGGCCGGTTGACGAGCGGAACAAAAAAACATTTATGGGATCATTAAAGAAACGTCGTAAAGCGAAGATTAACAAACATAAACGCCGCAAGAAGATGCGTGCCAATCGCCATAAGAAGCGCACCTGGCAGCAGTAATCCCGGTTTTTGATGCGGGACGGGCCGGGAGCATGCTCCCGGCTGGCCCATCGGCTCACACTCTGCCGGCTTGGCGCACCGCCAAGCTGGTTGCGGGCGGGCTGCCGGTCCCGATTATATAATGTTGATGGCCGAGCGCAGCGCGGATTTCCCGCTGCGCTTTCGCGGCTTGGTTTATGGGGATGGTCAGAATGATAATGACAGCGGCCTTGCTGGGCATGGCATCCTGCCTGGCGGGCCATCCTATGCACCTGAACCCCGCCCGGGCGGCGGCTGATACCCGGTCTCCGGAGCCGGCGGAAATCCCCATTGAACTGCGCGCCACCGGGGTTCAGGAGTGGATCACCAACCGGCAGGATGCCGTCTCGGAAAGCCGGATCAAGGCGCTGGCCCATTTCGGGACGGGGATCGTTTTGGAGGCCAGGGAGCTGGCCGGCCCGGCGCTGGAGGAATACCGGCAGGCGGCGCTGGCAGATCCTGCGCACGAGGATCTGGTGCTGGAGGTAGCCCGGCGGCTGCTGCTGGCCAGGCAGCCGGAACCGGCGCTGGAATTGCTCGCCGCGGCCACCGGCCGCGCGGATGCCACCGCCGCCGAATGGGCGATGCTGGCCCTGGCCCGCGCCGAGCTGGGCCAGCCGGAAAAAGCCATCGAGGCCGACCGCACCGCGATCCGGCTCAACCCCAGGTTCATCGAGCCATACCAGCATTTATCGCGGCTCCAGGTGCAAGCCGGAGATGCCCGGGAAGCGTTGAAGGTGCTGGAGACCGCCCGGCAGCTGCCGGATGCGGATGTGGGCTTCCTGACCAGCCTGGCGGAGTCGCTGGCGGGCTTGCGCGGGGTGCTGGGCAAGGACGGCGACCACCTGCGGGCCACCATCCTGGAGGTGCTGGAGCGGGCCCGCAAATTGAACACCCGCCTGCCGAGCCTCCAGCTGAAGCTGGCGGATCTCTACCGCACCATGGGCGAATTCCCGCCGGCCACCCGGATTTATAATGAGCTGCTGGCGCGGCATCCGGAACTGCCGGGCCTGCGGGCCAAGCTGGCGGAAGCCTACCTGCGGACGGGGGAAAACCGGCTGGCGCTGGAACAACTGGAGAAAGTGGCCCGCCAGGATGTCACCAATCCCCAGCTTTATTACCTCATCGGCAACCTCGCCTCCGATTTGGGGGATTATAAGAAAGCGATCGAGCATTACCAGAAGTGCATCCTGCTGAACGCTGAATTCCAGCCGGTTTATTACGACCTCACCCGGGTCAACCTGGCGGCGGAAAAGCCGGAGGACGCCCTGGAAGTGCTGGGCCGGATCCGCGCCAAATTCCCGCGCAGCTTCCTGGGCGAATTCATGACGGGCCTGGCCCAGGTGCAGCTCAAAAAGTTCCCGGACGCCATCCAATCCTTCAACTCCGCGGAAATCATCGCCTCCATTTCCGAGACCAACCGGCTGACCCACGCGTTTTATTTCCAGCTGGGCGCCGCCTATGAGCGGAACAAAAACATGGAGCAGGCGGAGAAGCATTTCCGCCGCTGCCTGGCCCTGGACCCGGAGGATGCCGAAGCGATGAACTACCTGGCCTATATGTGGGCGGAGCAGTCAGCCAATCTGGAGGAGGCGCAGCGGTTCATCGACAAAGCCGTGGCCAAAGAACCAAAGAACGGGGCTTTTCTGGACACTCAAGCCTGGATCCTGTTCCGGTCCCACAAGCTGGAGGAAGCCTTGCGGGTGCAGCTGAAAGCGGTGGAGCTGACCCCCAAGCCGGATGCCACCCTCTGGGATCACCTGGGGGACATTTACCAGGCCCTCAAACAGGCCGAAAAAGCGCGCGAAGCCTGGCAGAAAAGCCTCAGCATCGAACCGAACGACGAGGTGAAAAAGAAACTCTGACCGGGTTTCCCCTCATTGCCGCGCCCGGGCGGCCGCCGTGCCCGCCTGGATCTCCATTTTTTTCATCGCCTCAATCAAGGCGTTCATTTCAAACGGCTTATACAGGACTATGCCTTCCTGCTTCTGGAGGAAGGAGGCCACCCGGGAATCCCCATGGTGGCCGGTCATAAAGATGAATTTTTTGCACAGGTGCGGCTTGAAGCGCTGCACCGCCATGTAGAACATGTCCCCGGGCATATGGGGCATGATCATGTCGCACAAGACGCAGTCAAAATCCTGCTGCATGATGCATTTGACCGCCTCGGCGCCATTCCGGACCACCGTGGTCCGGCTCCGGACGCTGGCGAGGAAATCCTGGAGGATCTCCGCAAAATCGATGTCGTCCTCCACAATGAGGATGTTGTTGACGCATTGGGCAGGCTCCGGCAGCCGGGGTTCCTGCAGGGCCAGCGAAAAATCGAAATCGGTCCGGGTGTAGCCCTTGGCGCCCCGCCAGTACCGCAAATTGGGGCGCACCATTTTTTCCAGGCGCCGGCTCAGCTGCGTCCATAAATCGGTCTTGAGGTCGTTGCCGGCCGCAATTTCCCGCAGGAGCCCGCCGGCCTCCCGGGCCATGCCGTGCACGCGCCGCCAGAATTGCTCTTCCTCCAGGACGGAGGCGGCCAGGGAGGAAACGGGATCCTGCAAATGCGCGGCGAGCGATTGGGCTTCGGCCCGGGCCTGGGCCAGGGTGTCCGAGGAAACGCACTGCTCCACCCACTTTTGCTTGATCTCCAGGAACGGACCCCATTGCCGGGTGAGCTCGCCCGTGCCAGGCAGCACCATCTCCACCAGGTCCAGCGCGAACCGGTGCAGCTGGCGCTCAATATTGCCCCAGGCCAGGATCTGCCGCTCGCGGCCGCACACTTTATCGATGTCCTCCTGGACCTCGCCCGAAACCTGCAGCAGGCAGGCGACCGGGCCGACGGCGTATTTCAGGGCGTCCAACAGCAGCCGGCTGGCCGGCAGGCTGTTCGTGCCCGGCGAAACCTGGCCGGCGGTGTGGTAAGTTTTCCCCAGCTCGAAGGCTTCACTGGTAAAGCGCAGCTTTAATTCGGGGCTGATGAAGTGCCATACTTGCACCGCATCAGGGCCGCTACTGGATGCCAAGGTCTGCATATGGGCGCCAATATAATACCACCCGGAGGCCTTATGCAAACGCGTATTCTCCCCCCGCGCGTCCGGCCGGCCAGCTTTCTACTCCGGCGCCTTGAGGGCGCTGACCAGATTCAGCTGGTTCAGCTTGCCCAGCACCAGCCCGGCGGAGAGGGTGGCGGCGGCGGCCACGATGGCGATGGCAAAAGCGAAATTGTGGAGCGAGAGCACCAGCGGCACGCGCACCGTTTCGGTATTGATGGCGCCCACGATCACCCGGGCGAAACCGGCCCCCAGCACCAGCCCGGCGGGGGCCGACACCAGGGCCAGGATGGCCAGCTCGATGACGAGCACGGCGCCCACCTCCCGCCGGGAAAACCCGATCACCCGGAGGGTGGCCAGCTCGCGGGCGCGCTCGGCCAGGGAAATGCGGGCGTTGTTGTAGATCACCCCGAACGCCACCACGATGGAGAATACCATATAGATGGATTGGAGCAGGTTGATGCTCGCGGCGGTGGTGGCGCGGAAATTGGCCCGGAGCGACTCCTTGATCACCACGAAACTGATCCGGGGAATGGCTTTCAGGGCGTGGAGGAACACGCTCCGCCGGGCGGGATCCACCGTGACGCTGGCGCCGCTGATGATGTCCCCCTCCTCCATGAGCCGGTTCAGGGAGGCCAGGTCCATGTACGCGGCCGAGCCGACAAAGTCGCCCGCCACCGCCGCCAGGGGCACCTCGCGGACGAGGCGCTTGCCCTCCAGGAATTCCACGCGCAGGAGGTCGCCGGGCCGGGCGTCGAGCACCCCGGCCAGGACCGTGGAGAGGATGATTCCCCGCGCGGGGAGGTCCAGCCGGTGGTTGTGGGCGTCGATGACGCGGTTGTGGAGGGCGTTGGGGGGCAGGCCCTGGATGGCCACCTGGCGGCTCCGGTGCCCGCAGTGGAGGCGGACGGCGGCGTGGCGGAACGGCTCCACCGCCCACACCCCCGGCAGTTGTTTGAACAGGTGGCGGGTGGCCTGGCTGGCGGGATCGGCCAGGCCGAGGCTGATATCCTGGCGCTGGACGATGTCCCACTGGAATTCGAGCACCTCGTCCACGCCATCGTGGAGGGCGCTGGGCACCACCAGGATGCCGGTGGCCAGGGCCAGGCCGGCGCAGGTGAACAAGGCCTGGATGGGCTTGCGCTCGAGGTTGCGCACGGCGATGCGGAAGGTGTGGGTGAACAGGTGGGCGATGCCGGTGCGCTCCACCAGGGCGGGCCGGTAGCTGGCGGGCGGCTCCGGTCGCATGGCCTCGGCGGGGGGCAGCCGGGCGGCGCGGCGGACCGCCCCGAACACGCCCACCGCCGCGGCCAGCGCACAGGCGGCCAGCGCCGCGAACAAGGCGGGCCAGGCCAGCTGGAATTGCAGGTCCGGGAACCGGAAAAACAAATGGTACATGACCAGCAGGCGGTGGCCCAGCCCCAGCCCCCCCAGGATGCCAGCCACCGTGCCGGCCAGGACGATCACCAGGGCGAATTTCAAATAGTGGGCGGCGATCTGGCGGTTGGTGAACCCGAAGGCCTTCAGGATGGCGATCTGCTCGCGCTGCAAGGCCAGGAGCCGGGAGATGATGGCGTTGGTCATGAACGCCGCCACGCTGAGGAACACCAGCGGGAAACCGATGGACAGGGTGGTCAGCACCCGGATCTCGTCGGAGACCCGGATATGGGAGGGATGGTCCGCCCGGCCGAAGGATCCCCGGCACCCATACGGCTCCAGCAGGCGGTCCAGGGCGTGGCGCACGGCCCGCTCGCCGCGCGCGTTTTCCAGCCGGAGGGTGAGGTGGTTGAAGGCGCCATCCATATCGTAGGCGGCGGCCAGCGCCCCGTAGCGCATCCAGAAAATGCCATAGGTGCGGTTATCCGGCAGGGCGGTGCCGGGGCGGGATTCAAAGATGAACTCCGGGGAGAGGACGATGCCCGCGATGCGGAGGTTTTGCCGGCGGCCGTTGAGCAGGATGCCCAGGTGGCCGCCCGGCTCCAGGTGGTTGGCCTCGGCGAAGGCCTCGCTCACCAGCAGCTCCCCCCGGCCATCCGGCGCCAGCCAGCGCCCCGCGCGCAGGCAGAGGCGGTTCAGCTCCGGCTCCCCGCGGTCCGGCACCGAGCGCACGAGGCCGCTGGCGGGCTCGTCCAGGCCGTCCACCTCCAGGGTGGCCTGGACCGACAGGCCCGCCTGCACCCGGGCCACGCCGGGGATGGCCGCGGCCCGCTGGGCGATGGACAGGGGGGCGCGCTTGAGCTGGGTGAACACCTCGGCAAACCGGTTCGCCTCGTAGTAGCCCTGCCGCGTGCTTTCCAGGGAGTAGATCAGGCTGCGGGCCATGATCATCATGGCCAGGCCGCAGGCCATCACCAGGGCGATCGCCACCGCCTGGCCCTTCATGCGCCGCAGATCCCGGGCCAGCTTGCGATCCAGCAGGGAGATCATCACGGGCTACCAGTTCAGGCTTTCCACCGGGGCGCGGCGGGCATTCCGCCGCTCATGGTGCACGTGGCCATCGGAGAAATGCACCACCCGGTCCGCCATGTCCGCCATGACGGCGTTGTGGGTGATGATGACCGTGAGCGTGCCCAGCTCCCGGTTGGCCCGGACGATGGCCTCCAGCACGACGATCCCGGTGCGCACATCCAGGGCGCCGGTGGGCTCGTCGCAGAGCAGCACCTCCGGCCGCTTGGCGATGGCCCGGGCGATGGCCACCCGCTGCTGCTCCCCCCCCGAGAGCTGGGCGGGGAAATGGTCCAGGCGCGCCTGCAGGTTCACCAGGGCCAGCGCCGCCTCCGGCGCCATGGGATTGCGCGCGATCTCCGTGATCAGCCCCACATTTTCCCGGGCGGTGAGGCTGGGGATGAGGTTGTAAAACTGGAAGATGAAGCCCACGCACTCCCGCCGGAAGGAGGTCAGCTGGTCCTCGCTGGCCAGGGCCAGGTTCAGGTCGCGGTGCCAAAGCTCCCCCGCGGTCGGCACATCCAGCCCGCCCAGGTTGTTCAGCAGCGTGGTTTTCCCGCTGCCGGAGGGGCCCAGCAGCACCACCAGCTCGCCGGCGTGGAGATCCAAATCCACCCCGGACAAGGCGCGCACCTCGGCGGCGTCCGTCCCATAAACCTTGGTGAGGCCACGCACCCGGTAAACCGGGCGGCGGCCCTCCGCAGCGCTATGTTCGGGAGCGGTCACCAACGGTGGCATTTTTAACCGCCCCACCCGCTGCCAGCAAGCTGGAACTCCGCCCGGCCCCGGCCATGGGCTCGGTTGTGCGGGTGTATCTTTTCGTGCAAGACCCTCGCCATTAGCCACTTGCCAATCGGTTCAAGAGCTGCCCGCCGCCCCCTTCGCGGCGGGCGCAAAAACCGGCGGCGCCATCATTTCCTTCCCCAATGCCGGGGCACGGCCCAGCCTCCCGGCGCAATAAGAGACGCAACAAGAGGCTTCACTTCCAGGCGGCACTGGCGGTAGTCTCCTGGCCCGACGATGCAGAATATCGCCATCCTGTTGTTGGTCAAAGGGGTGATGATCGGCAGCATTTATGCCCTGATCTCCCTGGGATTCAACGTGATTTACCGGACCACCGGGGTGCTGAATTTTGCCCAGGGCGAATTCGTGATGGTCGGCGGCCTCAGCGCCGCCTGGGCTTGCGGCACCGGCCGGGTGCCCCTGGCGGGCGCCATCGGGATCGGCCTGGCCACCGCGGCGGCGGCGGGCTGGCTGGTGGATGCGCTGGCGATCCGGCCGCTGCGCCAGGCCAGCGCTTCGGTGCAGATCATTGCCACCGTGGGGGTTTCGATCTGCCTGCGGGCCCTGGCGGCGATCCTCTGGGGGACCGATCCCTGCCATCTGCCGCCCCTCCAGCCGGGCAGCGTCAAGCTGGCGGGGGTGGCGGTGGAGATCCAGAATCTGTGGATGCTGGGCACGGGGGCGGTGGGCATGGTGGCGCTGGCGCTGGGCTTCCGGTGGACGGCCACCGGCCGGGCCATGCGCGCCTGCGCCGAGAACCCGGAGGCGGCCCGGCTGTGCGGGGTGAACCCGGGCCGCATGTCGGCCCTGGCGTTCACGCTGAGCGCGCTGCTGGGGGGCCTGGGGGGAATCCTGCTGACGCCGGTGCTGTCCATGAGCTACGACCGGGGCACGATGCTGGGGCTGAAGGGCTTCGCTGCGGCCATCATCGGCGGGCTGGGCCACCCGGTGGCCGGGGTGGCGGGCGGATTGATCCTGGGCGTGCTGGAGCAGTGCAGCGCGTGGTATTCGTCGCTGTATAAGGAAACGCTGGCGCTCTCGCTGGTGGTGATCCTGCTGCTGCTGCGGCCGAAAGGGCTGCTGGTGCGATGAACCTGCCCCAGCCCATCCCGAACCGGCGGCTGTTCCGCGGCCCGGCGCTGCTGCTGGTGGCGATCCTGGCTTTCCCCCTGGCGGCCCGGGGGGATTATGCCTACCTGCTGCCGCTGGGGCAGCTTTGCGCCATCTACGGGATCATCGTGACCGGGCTGACGCTGCTGATGGGATTCACCGGCCAGATCTCCCTGGGGCACGCCGGCTTTTACGGTTTCGGCGCGTACGTGGGGGCGGTGGCCGCCACGGCGGGGCGCCTGCCGCTGGCGGCGGCGATGGGGGTGGCGGTGGCGGCCGGGGCGCTGCTCGCCCTGGCGGCGGGCTTCGCGGTGCTGCGCCTGCACGGGCACCACCTGGCGCTGGCCACGCTGTGCCTGGGCGTCATCCTGGGGGAGTTCATCAACAAAGCGCAGATCACCGGCGGCGCGGGCGGGATGTTCGATCTGCCGGAGCTCACGCTGGCGGGCCTGGTCAAAGGCAGCGCGGCCGGGAAATTTTACCTGGCCTGGGCGGTGGCCTGGCTGGTGGTGCTGTGGGCGGTGCAGTTGACCGCCTCCCCGGTGGGCCGGGCGTTGAGGGCCATCCAGGGGGACGAGGCAGCGGCGGCGGCGGCGGGCATCCCGGTCTTCTGGATCAAGCTGAAGGTGTTCGCGATCTCGGGCGCGCTGGCCGCGCTGGCGGGGACGCTCTATGCCTTCGTCTATACCCCCTCTTACCTGGGGCCGGAGGAGTTCAGCCTGATGTTTTCGGTGACGCTGGTGACGATGGCGGTGATCGGCGGCATGGGCAATGTCTGGGGGGGCCTGGCCGGGGCGGCGGTCATGACCAGCCTGCATGAGCTGATCACCCTGGGCGGGGAAAAGCTGGGCATCGTGCAGGTGGCGCGCTGGGAGCAGCTCATTTTCGGCCTGCTGCTGGCGCTCATCCTGATCTTCTGCCCGGAGGGCCTCATGCCGGCGCTGGGCGGCTGGGCGCGCCGGGCCGGCGCGTGGTGGGGCCGGCGCAGGAAAATGCGGACCCGGCTGGAGCCATGAGCGCCCAGGAATTCCTCGTGGTGGACCGGCTCAGCCGGGATTTTGGCGGCCAGCGGGCGGTGGCTGAGGTGTCCTTCACCCTGCCGGAGGGGGCGCTGACCGCGTTGATCGGCCCCAACGGGGCGGGCAAAACCACCTTGTTCAACCTGGTGGCGGGCGCGCTGCCGCCCACCTCGGGGGCGGTCCGGTTCCGCCGGCAGCCGGTGCTGGAGGCCGCCCAGGCCACGCGGCTGGGCGTGGCGCGGACCTTCCAGAACATCCGGCTGTTCCCCGGCCTGTCGGTGCTGGAGAACGTGCTCGCCGCCATGGGCGGCCACAGCTTCTGGCAGGGGTCCTTCCGGCTGCCCCGCCGCCTTGAGGAGGAACGGCTCCGCCTCAAGCGGGCCCACTACCTCCTGGAGGATCTGGGGCTGGCCCACCTGGGGGGGCAGCCGGCCCGGACGATCCCCTTTGGCCAGCAGCGGCTGCTCGAGATCGCCCGCGCCCTGGCGCTGCAGCCGCGCCTCCTGCTGCTGGACGAGCCGGCGGCCGGCCTCAACCGCACCGAAACCGCCGCCCTCGCGGATTTGATCCGCCGCCTGCACGGGCGCGGCCTCAGCCTCCTGCTGGTGGAGCACGACATGCACCTGGTCATGCACCTGGCCTCCCGGGTGATCGTGCTGGAGCAGGGCCGGATCATCGCCGATGGCACCCCGGCCGGAGTGCAAAGCGACGAACGGGTGCGCACGGCGTATCTCGGGCCGCCCGCGGAGTAAAAACGTTCCCGGCGGCCCGGCGCCCACCGGGAAGCTTGCCTTTCGCGGCGCGGCCATTATGGTGTCAACCATGGTCGCACAACCGATTGACGCAAAAACCTGGAATTGGATCGCCGGCCTCGGCCAGCGGGTGCTGGCGGGCGGGGCCGTGAGCCGCGAGGAAGGTGAAGCCTTGCTCCGCCTGGAGCCGGGGCCGGCCCTGTTCGAAATGCTGGCCTGGGCCAACCGCCTGCGGGAGCAGCATTTCGGCAGCCGGATCCACCTCTGTTCCATCGTGAACATCAAGGCGGGGGCCTGCCCGGAAGATTGCCGGTTCTGCGCCCAGTCCTCCTATTACCAGACCGCCTCCCCGCGGCACGGCTGGCTGGCGGACGAGCCGGTGCTCCAGGCCGCGGGGGAGGCGCAGCGGAACGGCGTGCGCGCCCTGGGCATCGTGGCGGCCTGGAAGGAGCTGAAAGAGGGGCCGGTGCTGGACCAGCTCTGCGGGCAGATCAGCGCCCTGGCCCAAAGCGGCCGGGCCCGGGCGGATGCCTCCCTGGGCATGATCAAGAGCCAGGCCGTGGCGGACCGCCTGAAAAGCGCCGGCCTCGCCTGCTACAACCACAACCTCGAGACCTCCCGCCGCTTTTTCCCCAACGTCTGCACCACGCACACTTATGACGACCGGGTGGCCACCGTCCGGTTCCTGAAGCAGGCCGGCGTCCAGGTTTGCTGCGGCGGCATCCTCGGGATGGGCGAAACCCTGGCGGACCGGCTCGACCTGGCGCTGCTGCTGCGCGAACTGGCGGTGGACCTGGTGCCGCTGAATTTCCTGAACCCGATCCCGGGGACGCCCTTCGAAAAACTGGCGCCGCTGCAGCCCATGGAGATTCTAAAGACCATCGCTGTTTTCCGGTTCATCCTCCCCCGCCAGGAAATCATGATCGCCGGGGGGCGGGTGGTGAACCTGCGGGATCTCCAGAGCCTGATGTTCATGGCCGGAGCCAGCGGATTGATGGTGGGCAATTACCTGACCACCTGCAACCAGCCCGTGGAAAAAGATCTGCAGCTGCTCAAGGATCTGCAGCTCGAGCCGCTGCACGGCGTCCGGAGCTGAAGGGGCGGGATCTAGCCCTAGCACGGCTTACTTCCACCACTTCTCGCCGTCCGAGGTGTCGGTGTCCCGGTTCCATTTGCCGATTTCCGGGTGGGGCTGGTTGTCGTTGTTCCACCGGCGGCGCCAGTTGTCGTCATCCGGGTTCACCACTTCCCGCCGCAGGCTGGCTGCCGCGTGGCCGTCGGCGAACATGATGACGCAGCGGCTCCGGTGCCGCTTGGAAGGCCACTGATCGCTTTGTTTGGGATCGATGTTGCCATCCCAGGAGCCATCCGCCAGGGCGTCCGTGATCATGATCAGGTTGACGGGGGATTTCACGATGCTTTCGGAAATCTCCCGCACCGTGCCAATATCCCCACCCAGCCCCAGCTGCGGCTCCACAAACGGGTCGCGCAGGCCCCAGTCGTTGTAGCCGTAGCTGAACTTGGCCGCCCCCAGCCGGAAGGCGGGCGTGCCGATATAGTCCATTTGCCCCTTGAGGCTGGGGTTGGACAAGGTATCCCACTTGGAATCCGGCGGGGCGGAGGGGCACCAATAAATGTTGCGGTTGGTTTTCATCTGCGAAAACAGCCGGTTCACCCAAAGGTAGGAAAAATAGGCGGGCCCCTGGCGGGCATCGATGCAGCCGGGGTAGAACCGGAATTCCGACGTATACATATTGGCCGCCAGCCCCATCTGCTTGAGGTTGTTCAGGCAGACGGTCTGCTTGCCCTTGGACTTGGCCCGGGCCAGCGCCGGCAGCAGCATGGAGGCGAGGATGGCGATGATCGCGATGACCACCAGCAGTTCGATCAGGGTGAAGGCGGCGCCGAACCGCCGGGGCCGGGCCGCGATGGGCTGCGGGGCCGGGCGTGCCCCGGGTGCCATCCCCCTACCGCCCATAGAATGATTGCGCGTTTCGTTCATAACCAAATTTGAGTAAGTTGAGCTTGTTGATTCAATTTAACGGCTGGGCCCGCCGCTGACAATGGGAATCCGCAACCACCGGCGAGGCGAGGCGCATATCCGTCCCGGCGTCCCAGCCCATGGGATAGCGAGCGCGCCACGCCCCCCCCAGCAGCCAAAAGAACCTGGCCGATGGCCGTGGCCATTCCTGACGGCACCTTACCCCCCGGCGGAGGCGCGGTCTTCCGGAGACTTCTGAAGCCGCTCCAGCTCGCGCTCCAACAGCAGGCGGGCCACTGCCAAAGCCTGGTCCAGCTGATCCAGCAGGCCCGGGGGAACCTCCCTTTGTCCAGCCCGGGTCTCCAGCTTCCGGGCCAGCTCGCGCACGGCCGCCAGGTGAAAGATGCTGGAGCTGCCCGCCAGCGCGTGCGCGGCCTCGGCCATGGCCTGGAAATCCGTTCCCGCGGACAGCGCGCGCAGCCGGGCCTGGCGGCTTGGGAGATCGCAGAGGAAGGAGGCGATCACCTCGGCGAAGGCCTCCGGGCCGAGCTCGCTTTCCAGCTCCCCGAGGCGGTTCCGGAAATCCGTCTCCCGGGCCGTGGGGGCGGCTCCCGGCGCCGGGGGCGCCGCGCAGGCCCGCAGGACCGCCCGCAGCTCCTCCGGCCGCACCGGCTTGCTCAGGTAGCCATCCATGCCCGCCGCCAGGCAACGGACCCGGTCCCCGGCGAACGCGTTGGCCGTCAAGGCGATGATCCAGACCGCCGGGCATTCCGCCGCGGGCCGGGCCGCCGCCCGCCGCCGGATCTCCCGCGCCGCCTCGAAGCCGTCCAGCTCCGGCATCTGGCAGTCCATGAGAATGAGGTCGTAGCCAAACTGCTCCCAGGCGGCCACCGCCTCGCGGCCATTCCCGGCCACATCGGCGCGGTGGCCGAGCTTTTCCAGCAGGAGCAGCGCCAGCCGGCGGTTGGTGTCCTGGTCCTCCGCCACCAGGATCCGCAGCGGCCGGGCCGGGCCGGACTCAGCGGCGGGCGCCGCCGCCGGGGCCGGAGGCGGCTGGTGCTCCGCGGGCGCGGCGGCCTCCGCCTCAATCTCAAACCAAAATACCGAGCCTTCGCCCGGCGCGCTCGTGACCCCGATCCGCCCGCCCAACAGGCCGATGATCCGGCGCGAGATGGCCAGCCCCAGGCCTGTGCCGCCGGCTTTGCGCGACTCCGCCAGGTTGACCTGCGTGAACGGCTGGAACAGCCGCGCCTGGTCCGCCTCGGAAAGGCCGATGCCCGTGTCCGCCACCTCGCAGCGCAGGCGGTTGGGCGCAAGGCTCAGCATCCGCACCACCACGCCGCCCTGCCGGGTGAATTTGAGGCCGTTGCCCACCAGGTTCACCAGCACCTGGCGCAGGCGCCCGTCGTCCGTCAGCACCGCCTCGGGCACCTCCGCCGCCACGTCCATGGCCAGGTCCAGGCCTTTTTCCCGGGCGCGCAGGGCGAGCAGCTCCAGCACGCCGGCCACCAGGGGCCGCAGCTCGCACCGCTCCCGCTCGATCGTCAGCTGCCCGGCCTCGATCTTCGAGAAGTCGAGGATGTCGTTGATGATCTCCAGCAGCGCCTCGCCGCTGCGGCTGGCGGTGGCGGCAAATTCCCGCTGCTGCCCGCTCAGCGGGGTGTCCAGCAGCAGGTTGGTCATGCCGATGATGGCGTTCATCGGCGTGCGGATCTCGTGGCTCATCGTGGCCAGGAACTCGCTCTTGGCGCGGCTGGCCGATTCGGCCTGCGCCGTGGCTTCCGCCAGCCGGCGGTTGTTTTCGCGGAGCTGCGCCTCCAGTTGCCGGTGTTTGGTGATGTCGGTGTGGGTGGTGAGCACCGCGCCGGAATCCCCCAGCAAGGGGAGCACGCGCAGGGCGAACCACCGGGCTTCGCCGCCCGGCGCCTGGCATGAATATTCCAGGCTGTATTCGGGCTGTTCGCCGCGCAGCACCTGGCGGATGCCGGCATAGGCCTCCCTTGCCCGGGCCTCCTCGGCAGGCACGAAGTAGCTGTCCCCCACGCCCCAGAGTTTTCCGCCGGCCCCGGCGTTTTCCCTGGCAAATCGCTGCCACGCCGCGTTGACGGCCAGGATGACGCCGTCCGGCCCCACCACCGCCTGGTGGGCATCCGTGGAATCCAGCACCCGCTGGTTGAAATCCGCCTGCCGGGCCAGCGCCTCCTCCGCCCGCTTGCGCTGGGTGATGTCGCGGGTGAGCACGATGAACCGGGCCTCGGGGGCGGCCGGATCGCCTTTGGCCGCCATGGACAGCTCGAACCAGGTCAGGCCCTGGGGCAGAGGCAGCGCATAAACCGCCCCCTGGTGCCGGCCGTTGGCCCAGGCTTCCGCCAGCGCCTCATAGAGGATCCGGCTCGCCTCCGCGGGCAGGAGTTCCCGCATCGTTTTGCCCAGGAATTGGTCGGGCGGCAGGTAGAGCAGATCCGGTTGCGGGGAGTGGAAATTTAAAATGCGGCCCCTGGCATCCAGCTCGAACATCAGGTCGGGCAAGGCTTGCACGGTGGCGGCCAGATGCTCGTGGGCGGAGCGCAGGTTTTCCTCCGCCCGCTTCCGCGCCGTGATGTCGGTGTCGGCCCCGCGGTAGCCTGCCAGCTGGCCGTCCTGGTCCAGGATGGGGATGCCATTGGTGGAGAGCCAGACCATCCGGTAATCTTTGGCCTGCGCCTGGCTCTCCAAATCGCGGAAGGGTTCTTTCCGGGCGATCAAAGCGAACACCGCCGCTTTGACAGCCTCACGGCCCGCCGCCGGATGGAGGTCATAGAAATGCAGCCGGCCCACCATCTCCTCCGGGGCATAGCCGAGCAGCGTCCGGTAAACCGGGCTGGCATAGGTGAACAGCCCTTGGGCATCCACCTCCCAGATCGCCGTCCGGCTCAGCTCCGCCAGTTGCTCCAACCGCTCCTGGCTCCACTTCAGTTCCGCCTCCACCCGCTTGCGCTCAGTGATGTTCCGGCAAATGGTCAGAAACACCAGCCGGCCCTCCCAGAGCATCCGGCGGGCATTCGCCTCCACCGGGACGGTGGAGCCGTCTTTGCGCTGGACGGCAGTCTCAAAGGTCAAAGCGCCTTCGTGCCGCAGCCGGGCGATCCTCCCCTGGGTGTGCTGGCGCTGGTCTGGCGCTTCGATTTGCTGGAGGGTCAGGCCCATCAATTCGGCGTGCGTGCAGCCGAGCAGCGCCGCCGCTGGCGGATTGGCCGCCACCGTCCGCCCCTCATCATCGTGGATGAAAATGGCGTCCCCGGCCTGCTCAAACAGGCAGCGGTATTTATGCTCCCCCCGCCGGCGCTCGGTGATGTCGGTGTTGGAGCCGCTATAGCCGGCCAGTTGGCCGTGGGCGTCCAGGATCGGCGTCCCACTGGTGGAGAACCAGATGCTGCGCCCGTCCTTCGCCTGCGCCGCGCTTTCAAAATTGTGGAAGGCTTCTTTCCGGGCAACCAAGGCGAACGCCGCCGCTTTGAAGGCCTCGCGCCCCGGTTCCGGATGGAGGTCATAGAAATGCAGCCGGCCCACCATTTCCTCCGGGGCGTAACCGAGCAGCGTCCGCCAAGCCGGGCTGGCATAGGTGAACAGCCCTTGGGCATCCACCTCCCAGATTGCCGTCCGGATTTGCTCCGCCCCTTGCTCGAAAGGCCGTTGGCCCCGTTCCCCCTGATTGTTCGATCCATCCATAATTCAAGACGCTTCGCGGAGCGGATGCAGAAAATCTCGCGTCACCGTGAAACGATCATAACCGTCCTGGCCGGAAATCCCCAATCCCGGTTTCAGAAACCTTGCGCACTGGCCATCGGCCACGGCAGAGCCATGGACCGCCGAACGGCTCCGAACGGTTTGGTGCTGTAGTGCTATTGTACAAAGCCAATCTTGATGATTACTGATTCAGTTGAGTGGGTCAAAAAAATATTTTCTCAAAAACTACCTTTTAAAGGGTAGGGAAATGGAATCCGATTATTTGGGGCCTTGGTTTGCGAAACGCTGTGTTTTGATATTCGGACGGTTCACCGGCGGACAGTAAAGGTAAATAGGCATCCGCCTGCTGAAGGCATTGCCCAATGGCCGATCCTTGGGTAACTTGTGCCCGATGAAAGTCTTGGTCACGGGTGGGACCGGTTTTGTGGGCCGGCAAGTGGTGGGGGATCTGGTGACCCGGGGGCACCTGGTGAAGGTGCTGGCCCGGGATCCGGAGGCTGCCCAAGCCCGGGGCTGGGCGGGACAAACGGCGGCCCGGCTGGTGGCGGGGGATGTGCTGGATGCAGGCGGCTTGAGGGCGGCGCTGGCGGGCATGGAGGCGGTGGTCCACCTGGTGGGGATCATCAGCGAATGCGGCGAAATCACCTTCGAGCGGCTGCATGTGCAAGCCACGCGGAATGTCCTCACCGCCATGGGTCAGGCGGGCGTGCGGCGCCTGGCGCATATGAGCGCCCTGGGCACGCGGCCCCAGGCGGCCTCCACCTATCACCAGACCAAGTGGGCCGCGGAGGAGCTGGTCCGCGCCAGCGGCCTGGACTACACCATTTTCCGGCCATCGATCATCTACGGCCCGGGCGACCAGTTCATCAACCGGTTCGCGCGGCTGATGCGCTATTCACCCGTGGTGCCGGTGCTGGGGCACGGCCAGGCCCGGCTGCAGCCGGTGAGCGTGGCGAACGTCGGCCGGGCTTTCGCCCTGGCGCTGGCCGATGCCCGGACCAGCGGGCAAACCATCGATCTGTGCGGCCCGGAAACCCTCACGTTCAACCAGATCCTGGATGGCATCATGCAGGCCACCGGGCGCCGCCGCCTGAAAATCCACCTGCCCCTGGGGGTGGCACGCCTGCTGGCGGCGGGCTTGGAGATCCTGTTCCCCGCCCTGCTCCACCGGCCGCCCCCGCTCAACCGGCAGCAGTTGATCATGCTGCAGGAGGACCACTCCGGGGATTTCCAAACGGCGGCCAACCTGTTCGACCTGGGCAGCCCCTTCCTCACGGAATCCATCCGGAAATATTTGCTTGTTTGACCCACCGGGACAGGCAATCTGCCTGCTCATGACGACACATCATAGACGGTGTTTGGGCGGAATCCTGCTGTTCCTGCTGTTAGCCGGCGCCGGCCCGGCCGCCCGGGCGGAAGAAACCCGGCTGCTGCGCTTCCCGGCCATCCACGGCGAGCAGATCGCCTTCACCTATGCGGGGGATCTCTACACGGCGCCCGCCGCGGGCGGGGTGGCCCGCCGGCTGACCAGCCACGAGGGCTTTGAGATGTTCCCGCGGTTTTCGCCCGACGGCAAATGGATCGGCTTCACCGGCCAGTACGACGGCAACACGGAGGTTTACCTCATGCCGGCCGAGGGCGGAGTGCCCAAGCGGCTGACCTTCACCGCCACCCTCGGGCGGGACGATGTGTCCGACCGCATGGGCCCCAATAATATTGTGATGACCTGGCAAGACGACCGGATCGTCTTCCGCTCCCGGCGGACGGAGTGGAATGACTTCAACGGCCAGCTCTATTACGCCGCCCGTGAAGGCGGACTGCCCGAGCAGCTGCCCCTCCCGCGGGGCGGCTGGTGCTCCTTCTCCCCCGATGGCAAGCGGCTGGCCTATAACCGGGTGTTCCGCGAATTCCGCACCTGGAAACGGTACCGCGGCGGACAGGCCGACGAGATCTGGATCCACGACTTCGCGACCCGCAAAACGGAAAACCTCACCCAAAACCCCGCCCAGGACATTTTCCCCATGTGGCGCGGAGCCAAAATCTACTTCATCTCCGACCGCGATGAAAACAAACGCTTCAACCTGTTCGTGATCGACCCCGCCACCCGCGAAACCCGCCAGCTGACCCAGTTCAAGGATTTCGACATCAAATTCCCGTCGCTGGGGGACCGCGAGATCGTCTTTGAGAATGGCGGCTATATCTACCGGTTCAACCCGGACACCGAAGCGCTGCAAAAGGTCAGCATCGTGATCCACGAGGATTTCGCCCTGGGCCGCGGCGGGCTCAAGGAGGTGAGCCGGGAAATCAACGATTACGACGTCTCCCCGGACGGCAACCGGGGATTGTTCGGCGCGCGCGGGGAGCTGTTCACGGTGCCGCAGAAATACGGCAGCACCCGCAACCTGACCCAAACCTCGGGCGTGCATGAGCGCAATGGCACCTGGTCGCCGGACGGCCAGTGGATCGCCTGCATCTCGGACGCCTCCGGGGAGGACGAGATCCACCTGATCGCCCAGGATGGCGCCCGGAAACCGCGGCAGATCACGAGCGGCGGCGATACCTACAAATACGACCTGCTCTGGTCGCCCGACAGCCGGAAGATCCTGTGGTCCGACAAAAAGCAGCGGCTGCAGTTTGTGGATGTGAAATCCAAGGCGGTCTCGCTGGTGGTGCAGGCCACGGCGTGGGAAATCCGGGATTACGATTGGTCGCCCGACAGCCAATGGGTCGCCTATGCCAAGCCCGAGGAGCGGCAGCTGCCGAGGATCTACCTCTATTCCGTGGCCAAGGCCGAAACCTTCCCGGTCACCGACAGCTGGTTCGCCTCGTCCGATCCCAAGTTCAGTGCGGATGGGAAATACCTCTTTTTTGTGTCGAACCGCAGCTTTTCGCCGGCCTACAGCCAGACGGAGTGGAATCACGCCTATTTCGACATGGCGGGCCTCTTTTTTGTGACGCTGGCCAGGGACACCCCGTCGCCTTTCGCCCCGCGCAGCGACGAGGTGAAAATCGATGCGCCACCTAAAAAGGAACCGGCCAAAGAGGGAGCGGATAAAAAACCGGCCGAGGGCCAGCCGGCCGAGGCCAAACCGGGCGCCGGAAAAACCAAGGAGGAGGCCAAGCCGGCCAAAACGAAGGTGGAGCCTGAAGGCCTCGGGCAGCGGATCGGCATGCTGCCCATCCCGGCCGCCAACTATGGCGGGATCGCCTCCGCCGGGGACAAGGTTTTCTACCTGCGCCGCAGCCAGAAAGAGCCCCGATCCCGGCTGTTCGTTTACGATCTGGACAAGCAGAGGGAGACCGAGCTGGGCGAAGTGGCCAGCTACCGCCTGGCCAGCCGGGGCAGGAAAATGATCGTGAACGCCGAGGGCGGCTACGCCATCATCGACCTGCCCACCGCACGGATCGATCTCAAGGAGAAACTCAACCTCTCCGAGGTGAAGATCACCCTGGACCGCCGCGCGGAGTGGAACCAGATTTACCGCGAATGCTGGCGCCAGATGCGCGATTTCCTTTACGCCCCGAACCTCCACGGGGTGGATTGGCCGAAAATCCGGGCCAATTACGAGCCGCTGCTGGCCCATGTCCAGCACCGGGCGGACCTCACCTACATCATCGGCGAGATGATCAGCGAATTGAACATCGGCCACGCCTATGTGGGGGGAGGCGACTATCCCAAGCCCGCCCGCATCACCCAGGGCCTGCTGGGCGCCCAGCTGGAACGGGATGCCACCAATGGTTTTTACTGCATCCGCAAAATCCTCAAGGGGCAGAATTGGGACCGCAGCCTGCGCTCCCCGCTGACCGAGATGGGGGTCCAGGTGCGGGCCGGGGATTACATCGTGGCCGTGAACGGCAAGCCCGCCAACAAGCTGAAGGACATCTATGCCGCCCTGATCGACACGGTGGACAAGCAGGTGAAGCTGCGCGTCAATGCCACCCCGGAGGCCAAAGGCAGCCGGGAGATCGTGGTGGTGCCGATCGCCGATGAGCGGCCCTTGTATTATCTGAACTGGGTCCAGCACAACCTCGACCACGTGGCCGGGGCCACCGGGGGCAAGGTGGGCTATGTCCACATACCCAACATGGGGGTGGAAGGCCTGAACGAGTTCGTCAAATTCTTCTATCCCCAGCTCAACAAAGAGGGGCTGGTGGTGGATGTGCGCGGCAACGGCGGCGGCAATGTCTCGCCGATGATCATCGAGCGGCTGCGCCGGGAAATCTCCATGATCACGGTGGCGCGCAACGGCTCCATCAACGTGGACCCCAGCGGCATGGTGCTGGGGCCGAAGGTCATGCTGCTGGATGAGTTTTCCGCGTCGGACGGGGACATCGTGGCCTACCGCTTCAAGAAGCACCAGCTCGGCCCGGTGATCGGCAAACGATCCTGGGGCGGGGTGGTGGGCATCCGGGGCAGCCTGCCCCTGCTGGATGGCGGCTACCTGAACCGGCCGGAATTTTCGCGTTACGATGCCGAGGGCAGGGAATGGATCATGGAAGGCAAAGGCGTGGAGCCGGACATCTTGGTGGACAACGATCCCGCCCACGAGTTCGATGGCATCGACGACCAGCTGGAAAAGGCCATCGAGGTGATCAAGGACGCCCTGAAGAAGAACCCGGTCAAGCTGCCGCCCCCTCCGCCCTGGCCGGATAAAAGCCACTGATCCCGCCCAGCCTGGCGCAGGCGGAAGGAAGCGATGGCGGCCCAGGTGTTTGCGCCAGCCGCGCAGTGAGTCGTTGATCCCGATCCGATCGGGATCAATGACGAGCGATCGGGGCTTGGCTCCAATAGATCCGGCCGCAACGGCCACTCCCTTTGCCTGGTCACGGACCAAAAACCAAGGCGGCCTGCGACCGGCTCCTAATGAGGCTCCGGCGGCAGGAGAATGAAGCCGAACCGGGCGAAAACCTGGCCGGCCTCCCCGCCGGAAAGGTGGTCCAGGAATTTGCGGGCCTCCCGGGGCTGGCGCGACTCTTTCAACAAGGCCATCGGGTAGCTGATCCGCGGGCCATCCGCGGCGGGCGCCTCGAAGGCGGTTTTCACTTTCCGTGAAAGAGCGGCATCCGTGCGATAGACGATGCCGGCTTCGGCATTCCCTGCCTCCACCACGGCCAGCACGCTGCGGACGTTGTCCATGGGCACGACCTTGCCTTCCAGCCGCTGCCAGAGGCCCAATTTGGCCAGGTATTCCCGGGCGTAGGTTCCGGCGGGCACAGTGCGGGGCTCGCCCACGGCCAGGCGCCTGATCCGGGGATCCAGCAACCCTTCAGCCGAGCGGAGGTCCAGGGAGCTGTCGAGGGTGGTCACGATGACGAGGGTATTCGAGAGGCGGCTGCGGCGCGTGTTTTTGACCAGCAGGCCTTTCGCCTCCAGCGCGCTGGCTTTGGCCTCATCCGCGGAAAAAAAGATATCCGCGGGCGCGCCCTCCTCAATCTGGCGGGCCAGCAGGCCGGAGGCCGCAAAATTAAAGACGATCTTGCCGCCGGATTTCTTTTCATACCCGGCCGCGATTTCCTTGAGCGAATCCGTCAGGCTGGCGGCGGCAAACACGGTGACCGTGGCGGCGCTGGCTGGCGCGCCAGCGGCCAGGAGCAGCAGCCCCAGGACGAAAACCAGCCACGGTTTTCGTCCTGGATTTGCCCATCGCCCTTTTTCGGCGGCCACGGATCAGAAATTAAACCGGGTTTGGATATAAACCCAGTCGGCGCCGGTGTCGCCCCCGGTGGTGGGCCTGGAGGCCATGGTTTGCTCGATGTAGCTGCCGGTGAAGAAGTGGCCATAGCCCACCTGCAGGTCGGCGATTTTCTTGATGGCATAGGTGGCCACCACATCGATCTCCGAGCCGACGAACGGGCTGAAGCCCGGGTGCGAGCCGTACCCGGAGGCCGCGCTGCTCCGGCCGGAGCCGCTTTCGGGGTACAGGTAGTCGTGCGTGTCCGCCATCCAGAAGAGCAGGTAATCCGACCCGATGGTCAGGTTCTTCAACGGCTTGAAGGAGGTGGAGACGCGGGGCGCGTGCAGGTTCCGGAGGCCCAGCAAATCCATCTGCCCGTAGAAGCGGTGGGCGGTGCCGAACAGGTTCTCAAAAGTGCCGGTGCTTTTATCGGTGAGGTTGTCATCGCCGGAGCCGTAATCGTAGCCCAGGCCCAAACGCGGGGAGGACCAGGCCTGGGTCCAGGTATAGCCGCCGCTCACGAACGCCCCCAAGGATTCCAGGTCATGCCGGAACGCCTTTTGGCGCGGGCCGGGATTGGTGATGGAAACGCTGCCGACCTGGCCGGCCAGCTCCAGCCCGTAATCCCAGCCGCCGAGCTTGCCGGGCAGGGAGGCCCAGCGGGTGCCGATCGTATAAACATCCCGGGGCCCCGCGCCCGTGCCAGCGGTGGTCACCAGGTTTTGGGAGCCCACCCCGACATTCCGCGCCAGCCCGTAAAGCTGGGTCTCCTGCCAGGGCAGGAGCTTTTGCGTGGAGGCATAGACGCCCGTGAACAGGTCGTCGTCGTTCGCCTCGTTGAAGTGGTTGTCGTTGACCATCACCACCCGGCTGGCGAAGGCATCCACCCAGAAATCGTTGTTTTCAAACCGCAGCTTGGCGGCGTCGAAGACGCGGCCGGTGTTGCCCCAATCGCCCCGCCCAACCCAGCGTTCGTCGCCATAGACCATCTCCTGGCGGCCCACCTTCGCGGAGAGCGGGAATTGCTTGGGATTGCCCAGGGCAATATAGCCTTGATGCAGGTCCAGCGTGTCGGATTCAGGCGAGGGGGTGCGTTTGTCCCACTGCTCGAAGCTGCTGCGGCCTTCCACATAGGTGGTCACCCAAGGCTCGGGCGTGAACCCGATATGGTATTTCATCCGCTCCAGCAGATAATCGTTGCTGTTGTCCTGGCCGCGGGCCACGAAATCACGGGTGGGGAACGAGCCGGCGTTTTCCTTGAGCTCGTAGCGCAGGCGCAGCTGGCCGCCGAGATCCCATGGTTTGGCCAGCTCCGAATCCTTCCGCAGCCAGTCGTTGAGCAGGCCCGCGCTGGCCGCGGGCGGATTGGCCGTGGCCAGGCTGGGTTCGGCGCCCGGCGCCTGTGCCACCGCCGCCAGGCAGGCCAAACCGACCGTTAATTTGTTCCGGGAGGACCGTTTGCCAGTCTTGGTGCTGTTGTTCATCGCGCCTCACCTTATACTGCAATTCCCCTTATGGGCAAGGATGTTCCAGCGGTGGTCAAAGGAGCTGATCCAAGGGGCAGGCCGTTCGCCGTTTTTGGGGAGCTTGAATCCGCTTGCCGCAAAACCAAGGAGGTGCCATGCTGTAGTTGTGACACCGAAACGAACCAACTGACTGCAACTCAAGCCCAAGCATATGATGAACAAAAACCCCAACACCCGCCGCGAGTTCCTGAGGACTTCCGCCCGGGCGCTGACCGGCGCCGCGCTCGCCACCGCCATTGCCCGGCCGGGATACGCCGCGGAAAACAACACCATCAAGCTGGCCCTCGTCGGCTGCGGCGGCCGGGGAACCGGCGCGGCCGCCAACGCGCTTTCCACCAAGAGCGGCCCGGTCAAGATCGTGGCCATGGCGGATGTGTTCGAAAAACGCCTGGCCAGCAGCCACCGGGAGCTGCAGCGCGCCTTTGGCGGCAAAGTCGAGGTGCCGGAAGACCGCCGCTTTGTCGGTTTCGACGGCTACCAGAAAGCCATGGATTGCCTTGGCTCCGGGGATGTGGCCATTTTCACCACGCCGCCGGCGTTCCGCTGGGTGCATTTCGGCTACGCGGTCCAGAAGGGCCTGAACGTGTTCATGGAAAAACCGGTGACGGTGGATGGCCCCAGCACGCGCCGCCTGCTGAAGCTGGCCGAGGCAGCGGAGAAAAAGAACCTCAAAGTGGGCGTGGGCCTCATGTGCCGGCACTGCAAGGCGCGGACCGAGCTGTATGACCGCATCAAAGGCGGGCAGATCGGCGACCTGGTGCTGCTGCGCGCCTACCGGATGCACGGCCCGGGCGGGTTCACCGGACCCTGCCCGCCCAATATGAGCGAGCTGCTTTACCAGGTGCAGCGCTTCCACAGCTTCATGTGGGCCAGCGGCGGCGTGTACAGCGATTATTACATCCACAACATCGACGAGTGCTGCTGGATGAAAGACGCCTGGCCCGTCCGGGCCCAGGCCACCGGCGGCCGCCATTACCGGGGCGGGGACGTCGACCAGAACTTCGACAACTACAGCATCGAATACACCTTCGCCGATGGCACCAAGCTGATGCTTTACGGGCGCGGGATGACCGGCTGCCATGAGGAGTTCGCCAGCTACGCCCACGGCACCAAGAGCGTGGGGGTGGTCTCCAGCTACGTCCACACACCGGCCAAATGCCGCATCTACAAGGGCCACAACCTCGTGCCGGAGGAGCTCGCCTGGCAGTTCCCGCAGCCGGAGCCCAATCCCTACCAGCTGGAGTGGGACCACTTGATCGAGGCCATCCGCAATGACCGCCACTACAACGAGGCCCGCCGCGGCGCCGAGGCCAGCCTGGTCACCTCCATGGGGCGCATGGCGGCCCACACTGGCCGCGTGATCACCTTTGAGGGCATCCTCAACAGCGAACACGAGTTCGCCCCGGGGGTGGACCAGCTTACGATGGCTTCGGCGGCGCCGCTGCAAGCCGGCGCGAATGGCAAATACCCGGTGCCGCAGCCGGGCAAGGTCACCGACCGCGAATTTTAAGCCACGTGGGGAGCGGTGCTGGCCACGCCAGCACCGCGGCCATCAAAGAATCCATGGCTGACGCTCCGCCGGCCAAAGGGCGGCGGGCGGAACTGCCCCTTGTTTCCAGAACCGCTGGTTCAGCTTCCGTTCCAGGCCGGCCCAGAAGCCGGTCAGGGCGTCCCGGGCGCGCGGCGAGAGATCGCGGTTGTGCCCATTCAGCATCATCAGGGTGTCCCGGCTCCAAGGCCAGTCTTCCCACGGATACCCCAGGACGAACAGCGGCAGTGAGTCATGCCAATTATAGCCGAGCAGGTGCCCGGTTTCATGTTTCGCCAGGTGGAAGCTGAGGGTGCCTTTTTCCAGGAGGATCAAGGCCTGGTTGAAGGAGGCCATGCCATGGGCCCACCAGCATTCGGCGATGGGATGATCCTCCAGCAGCACCGTGGCGCAGGGCTGGTTTTCGTGGAGCGCCGCCAGCCGGGCGGCCAGCCCGTCGAAGCTGAGGCAGTCTTCCAGCCGGCCGTTGACCGTCTGTTTCACCAGGCTGCGCCGGCAGGCTTCAGCCACCTCCTCCGGCAGCGGCTCCGCCGACACCTCCAAGTCCAGGCCGATTTCCCGGACCATGGCCCGGACGCCGTTCAATGCCTCATCCACCATGGCCGGCTTGATGCCCGGGAGGGCGTGAATGCGGATTTTCCGGGCCGCGGCCCAGCGCCAGGCGGAGTGGGCGGCACCCGTTTCATCTTTGATCGTGCCAAACTGGCCAATGGCCAGCACGTGCCAGCGCCAGAGCGCGCGCCAGACCGGCGCCACGTTGAATGACAGCAGCAAAAGGCCCGCGAGCAAACCGCGCAGGATATTGCGGGACCGGATCCGGGTGGACAGGAAATGCGGCCATCTCGAGGCTGGTTTCACCGGCCGGTGGCCGGCTCCGTTCAATTCTGTTTGCATACTCTGGTTTCACCATCAAGCGGCAGGCAAGTGCCCAGGCCGGCCCTTTTCCAGCGGCAGCGTGGCGCCCCAGGCGGGCCGGCGCAAGCCCATTCCCGGGAGCAGCGGCGGACGCAGGCTGTCAGCCAGAATGCGGCGGGCACAATTTGATTCCAACCAGCCCGCCAACCAGTTAAATTGGCAGCCTATGAGACACTTTGCTTGCCGGTGGCCGGGAACTGCCTTCGCGCTCTTGCTCCTGGGCCTGTGGCCTGGCCCGGGCCTGGCGGACGCCCCAGCCGGGTTCACCGTGGTGCGTCCGGTGGACAACGGCGAACCGCTGGTCAACCCCGGCATGGGCTGGACGCTGCATTTCTACTCCAATTTCATCGAAAATTACGGGTCCAAGCTGGAGCCTTCAGACACTCTGGACGACTGGCCGGGCTTGTCCGTGATTTACCTGCGGGTGCCCTGGGCTTACCTCGAGCCCAAGGAAGGCGAATTCAACTGGACGCTGTTCGACACTCCCGCCCAGCGCTGGGCGGCCAAGGGAAAGAAGATTGCCATCCGGGTCAGCTGCTCGGAAAGCTGGATCCGCTACGCCACTCCCCCATGGGTGGAGGCGGCGGGCGCCAGGGGCGTGCGCTTCGAGTTCGGCAAAGGCGTGCAGCCCGATGGCCCCCTGTGGGAGCCGGATTTCCTCGACCCGGTGTTCCTGGACAAGCTGGACCATTTCCTGGCCGCGCTGGCCCGCCGCTACGATGGCAACCCCAACGTGGCCTTCATCGATGTGGGATCCTTCGGCATGTGGGGTGAAGGCCATACCGGCGGCAGCACCCGGCTGGATGACGCGCAGACCCTCGCCGTCACAAAAAAGCACATCGACCTGCACGTGAAACATTTCCCGCGGACCTTGCTCTGCCTCAGCGATGACGTGGCCGGGCCAGCGCGTCCCGGGCGCCATTTCCCCACCATGGATTACGCCTTGTCCAAGGGCGTCTCCATGCGGGACGACAGCATCCTGGTCCAGCCGCCGCCGAACTCCTGGTACCATGCGGAGATGGCGCAGGGGTTCTGGCCCACGCTGCCGGTGATCCTGGAGCACGAGCATTATGGCGGATCCAAACAAAGGAACGCCTGGAGCGGGGAGCTGCTGCGCCAATCCGTGGAGGATTACCACGCCAGCTATATGTCCATCCACTGGTGGCCGCGGGAGGAGCTGAACGAAAACCGCGAAACGATCCGCCAGATCAACCTGCGCCTGGGCTTCCGGCTGCGCCTGGAGGAAATCCGCTGGCCGGCCGGGGTGCGCCTGGGCCAGCCATTCACCGTCGCCACCACGTGGGCCAATGCGGGGGTGGCGCCGCTTTACGGTGGCGGCTTTTGGGCGCTGACGCTCCAGGACGAGCAGGGCGGCCTGGCCTCCACGCACGTGGACGAAGCCTTCGACCTGCGCCAGCTGCGCGTGGGGCCGCCCGGCCAGGTGCCCGCCACCCGGCGTGAAGCCAGCTTCACCATCGCCCTCCAGCACCACGATCCATTGGGCGCGCACGCCCCGCCCACCCAGCCGGGAATTTACACCGTGCTGGTGTCCGTGGGCGCCCGGGATGGGACACCGCAAATCGCCCTCCCGCTCGCCGGCCACGATGGCCGCCGGCGTTACCCGCTGGGCCGGCTCCGCGTGTTGCCAAGATGACGGAAGCGCGGTTTCGGCGGATTGGGGACCATGGAAGACTTGGGCCGGAAGATCCCCACCCGCCCGGAGGCTTTACCGCAGCCGGTTGATCATCTCCGCCAGGCTGGCCTTCCAGAGGATTCCGGGGAGCCGGGCTTGGGCCGGCCGCGCCACCGGGCAAGCCACCCACTGCCCATCGGGCGACCACGCGCAGCCGCTTGCCGGCTCGTCCTGCAAGGTGCGGAAGGCCCGCGTTTTCAAGTCGCAGAGCAGGACTTTCCGGGAAATATTCCGGCCCGCCAGGATGACTGCCTGGCCGCCCTTGGGAGAACGGCAAAAATCCCAGATGGAATCGATCCCGAGCTGTTCGGCCGTGCGCAGCGTGACGGGCGCGCCGGCGCCGAGGGACAGCTGGCGGATGGCCCCCTCCGAGTAGGTGAGCAGGCTGCGGGAGTCCGGCCCCCAGCAGCCGCGCAGCCACAGGGCTTCCCGGGGCGTGTAAATCGCCATCGGCAGGCGATCCTCCAGGGAGATGACGCCGATGGCCGCGGCGGCCGAACCGGAGGTTTCATAAGCCAGGATCTGGCCGTCCGGGGAGCAATCCCAAAGGTCGATTTCCTGGTCCAGCCGGGCCAGGCGCTCGGACCGGCCGTCCAAATGCGCCAGCCATAAATCCCCCTGGCCCGCCACGGCCACGACGGTCTTCCCCTCCGGCAGCCAACGGTATTGGGACCAGCCCATAATCCCGCCGGGCCGCAGCCCCTCCAAAACCTGGCGCGCCGGGCCGGTGGTGCGCCATTCCTTGAGCGACACCGGGGCCACCCACAGGGTTTGCTGGCCGCCCGGCCCGCGGCTGCGGGTCACCAGGAGGCAGTGGGCGCCGTCCGGGGACAGGCGGAATTCGCGGAGCGTCCCCGCCACTTTGACGTCCACGGCGAATCTCTGCAAAGGCTGGCCATTCGTGGGCAGCGCCCACACTTTCCAGGCGGCTTCGGTGGTCTCCTCGAACACCACCGCCCCGCCCCCGGGCGCCCATTGCGGGCGCCGCACACTCCCCTCCAAAGGCAGCGGCAGTTCCACCGGCGGCGCACCCGCCAGGCTCCAGAGCCGCATCTGGGTTTGCGCCCCCGGCGGCGCACGGAAAAAATACAGGTTCCCCCGGTGGTCCGCCCCCAGGCAGCGGCCGGTTTCCGGTGGCAGGTTCACCGAGCCGGTGCGGCCATCGCGCACGCGGACGAACGTGAGCCGGCCGTCCCGCTCGCTGGCCAGCCAGGCGCTGTCCGCCGACCACCCCAGCGGGGTTCCTGGCAGGTCGAGATCCCGGGGTGGGCCGCCGGCCAGGCTGAGCAGCGTGATGGTGGCCTGCCGCCCATCCTTGGGATCCTGGAAGGCCAGCCACTGGCCATCCGGCGAGCAGGCCAGGCGGCCGATGGGGCTTGGCCGCTCCATCAGCACTCCGGGTGGCGCAGCATTCCCCGGCAGCGGCACCGAGCTGATGCCGCTGGCCCAATTGGTCCCGCCCGCTTTTTTCAGTGACCGGATGCAAAACAGCTTGGAGCCATCGGGAGCCAGCGCCAGCGAGGGAAAAGCCTGCAGCCCGGCCTCGGGAACCTCCCGGGCCGGGCCCACTGGCTGGCCGGTATCCGGGGAGGCCGCGGACATCCACAGGCGCCGGGTGGCATCCACCCAGGCCATCTGCCGACCGTCCCAAGACCACACCGCCGCCGCGGGATTCCACGCCGCGCCCCCAGGGAGATCCAGCGGAACCACCCCGGGCGCGTCGATGCCGATCAGCCGGCCCGGGCACATCAGATATCGGCCATTGGGGGAAACGGTCACCGGCGTCCTGGACTCGATGACCTCCTGGTCGTTGGTAAATTCCCGGATCTTGTGGAAGCGCACCCCGGTGGCCGCATCGGTCACCACCCCGGCCCTCCCGGCCGCCCCCGGCCCGTTTGGGATCGGCTCCGCGCCGCCCCCGGCGGCCGCCCCGGCCAGCCACCCCAGAACTGCCAGGGGCAGGATGGCCAGGCAGGATTTTGTCGATTGCGTGATCATGGTCGCTTTCTCTTTCCGCAAACCCGGGCGGCCGCCGCCTTTTGGCGCCGGCGGCCCGGGGGATGGCCCGGTGGGGGCCGCTGGCCAATCCGGCGGCGTCCCCTGCTCCCGGCTGGCGCCCACTCAACGGGCGGCCATTTTCCGGGCCAGCAACTGCCGCGCCAGGCGGGCCTGGTCCGGCCGGCTGCCGATCTCCCTGGCCAGCGCCCGGGCGCTTTCGGAATCGAACTTTAATCCGGAAGCGTTGATGCGGCAAGGCTTGAAGGATCCCGGCGGGTTGTTCCGGGTATGGATCCCGCGGGTCAGGTCGTAATGCCAGGGCGAGAGCGGGAGCCTCAACGAAGGCCCCACCGGCTCCCCGGTGCCGTTGTTCAGGATGAACCAGTGGAGGTTTTCCAGGTAATCCGAGGCGAGCACCTTTTCCATCTCGTTCAGCACGGCGTTCTGGTCGCCATCGACGGCCACAAAAACCTGGTTCGGGCTGGATTTGGCGGCGCCCCAGGCGACCGCCGCCCGCGTTCTTGAAGGTGTTTTCCGTGATCCGCAGTGCCTGCATGGCGCGCGGATTGAAGCCAAACTGAATGTGCCAGCTGAACAACGCGGGAATAGCCCCGGGCAGGCCACGGATATGGGGTGGGTTGTTGAGGGGCGGAGCCGGGAGCGCAACACAAAGAACGAGGCCAGCCGGCGGGGGGCGGCGCCGGCCAAAACCGGAAGGCTGTTCCAAAAATTTAATTTTCTATTGGCACAGAACCTGGGGATTAGCTAAGGTTGACACTCCAGTGTAGAAAATTATAGAGCATTATCATATGAAAGTGAGTTTTTACGGACACGCTCGGCAGTATCACAACCTGAAGACCGAGATCGACGCCAACATCCTCAAGGTCCTTGAGAGTGAACAGTATGTCATGGGCCCCATGCTTAAGCAGTTCGAGGATGAGTTCGCCAAGTATTCCAAAACCAAATATGCGATCGGCGTGGCCAACGGCACGGACGCCATCTGGCTGGTATTGATGGCCCTGGGCATCGGCCCGGGGGACGAGTGCATCACCACGTCCAACACGTTTTTCGCCACCGCGGAAGCCATTTGGGTGGCGGGCGCCACGGCAGTGTTTGTCGATTGCGATCCCCAGACCCGGTGCATTGATCCCGCCCTCATCGAGAAGGCCATCACGCCCAAGACCAAGTGCATCATCCCGGTGCACCTGTATGGCCAATGCGCCGACATGAAGGCCATCCGCCAGATCGCCGACAAGCATAAGCTGTTCGTCATCGAAGACAACGCCCAGGCCATCGACGCCGCCGGCGACGGCTTCCGCATCGGCGAGCTGAGCGATGCCGCCTCCACGAGCTTCATCATCCAGAAGAACCTGGGCACCTTCGGGGACAGCGGCGCCGTAGTGACCAACAACGCCGAGATCGACCGCAAGGTGCGCAAGCTGCGCAACCACGGCTCGGACAAGCGCTCCTGCCACAGCTACGGGTTCAACAGCCGCCTGGACGACATCCACGCCGGCATCCTGAGCGCGAAACTCAAGCACATCACCGCGTGGTCCGATCTGCGCCGGAAATGGGCGGCCCGCTACACGGAAGGCATCCAGAACGCCAAGTCGTTCACGCTGCCTTATGCCAAGCCCAATTACCGCCACGTCTTCCACCTGTATGTCATTGAGACCAGGGATGCCGCCCAGCGCGATCCATTCCTCAAGTTCCTCAACGACAACGGCGTGGATGCCAAATGCCATTACCCGATCGCCATCCATCAGCAGGAAGGTTACCCCTGGGGCAAAGGCGCCCGCATCGTCGGCCCGATCCCGCAGTCCGAGAAAAACGCGGCCTCCTGCATCAGCCTGCCGATGTTCCCCGAGCTGACCGCCGAGGAAGTCGATTTCGTGATCGCCAAGGTCATGGAATGGGATAACGCCCACGCCTGATTGGCAGCTTAACCATTGCTCGGGGCGCTCCCGCCGGGAGCGCCCCGATTTTTCCCCCTTCAACCCTCCGATTAACCCGAAAAATTTATGAATCCTTATAAAGTCATGGTGGTGGGCATGGGCAAGCGCGGCATGCACCATGCCACCGCGTTCCAGGCCAATCCCAAATTCAAGGTCGTGGGCATCTGCGATATCGACAACGCCCGCCTGGCCGCCGCCGCGCCGAAGCTCGGCAACCCCCAATTCGGAACCAACGCCGCCGAGCTGGCCGCCAGCGTGAAGCCCGACGTTTTCTGCTTCTGCACCCTGCCCAACCTGCGGCTGGACATGGTCCGCATCGGCGTGGAAGCCGGGGCAAAGCTGATCGCCTTTGAGAAGCCGGTGGCGCTGACCACCGAGGAAGGCCTCAAGGTCAAACAGCTGGTGGATAAAAGCGGAGTGAAGGCGGTGGTGAGCCACCAGCACCGCTACGGGGAACATTACCGGAAAGTGGCGGAAGTGATCGCCAGCGGCGCGCTGGGCCGGGTCCATACCGTTTACGGCACCGCCACCGGGTGGATGATGCACATGCTGAGCCACCTCATCGATTACATGCGCTGGTATAACAGCGACGCCGACGCCCAGTGGGTGATGGGCCAGGCGGCCGGCCGCAGCAAGCTGGCGGATATCCATGTGTCCCCGGATTATGTGGGCGGCTTCATCCATTTCGCCAACGGGGTCCGCGGCGTGGTGGAGTGCGGCGCCGGCGCCCCGGATGTGCCGGAGGTCAGCTATTGGTGGCGCAAATGCCGGATCGGCGCCCAGGGCACCGACGGCTACGCCGAAGTCCTCACCGGCGGCGGCTGGCGCGCGGTGACCAGGAACGGCGTGCAGTCCGGCGGCGGATCGATGAACTACGACCTGGACATGCCCCCCTACATCCAGGAGATGGCCGATTGGCTGGATGACGACAAAAAGCTGCACCAGTGCCGCTTTGAAAGCGCCTACAAAGGCTTCGAGATCATGATGGCCCTGTGCCGGTCCATGGCCCATGGCGGGCAAGTCGGCCTGCCCTTGACCACCGGCATGGATGAGCTGGCCGCTCTGAAAGCCAAAATACCGGCGGAAAAGGTGCTCTTCTCCATCCCGGACAACGCCAAGGAATACGCTTAAGCCATGGAAGTCATCATCCGGCCGGATGCGGCGGCGGCGGGATGCCTGGTGGCCCGGATCATGGCCAAGGAGATCCGGGCCAACCCCCACTCCGTGCTGGGCCTGGCCACCGGGCGCACCATGGAGATCGTTTACCAGTACCTGGTGGACCTGCACCAGCGCGAGCGCCTCGACTTTTCCCTCTGCCGCAGCTTCAACCTGGATGAATACGTGGGTGTGGCCCCGGACGATTTTCACTCCTACCGGTATTACATGAACGACCGGCTGTTCAAAAAAGTGAACATCGACCTGCGCAACACCCACCTCCCCAACGGCCTGGCCCAGGATCTCGATGCCGAATGCCGCCTGTACGAGGACCAGATCCGGAAGTTTGGCGGCATCGACCTCCAGTTGCTCGGCATCGGCCGCGACGGCCATATCGGGTTCAACGAGCCTCTGTCGGCGCTCCAGTCCCGCACCCGGATGAAGGCCCTCACCCCCGAGACCATCACCCAGAATTCATCCTTCTTTGGCGGGCCGGACAAAGTCCCCCGCCGGGCCATCACCATGGGGGTGGGCACCATCCTGGAATGCCGCCGGTGCATTTTGTTCGCCACCGGCGCGGAAAAGGCCGGGATCCTGGCCAAGGCCGTGGAAGGCCCCATCACCGCCATGATTTCCGCCACCGCCCTGCAGCTGCACCGCCGCTGCACCGTGGTGGTGGATGAAGCCGCCGCCCACCAGCTCGCCCACTCCGAATACTACCGCTGGATCTTCCACAACGAACCCGAATGGGCCGAGTTCCAGGAGTAGCCGGGGCCATCCGCGCCGCAGTTAAAAAACGCGATTTCAGTCGCCAGGGGATCCGCCGGGTCGGGGGATCCGGCCTGCCGCGGAAACCTCAACGCGCCGGATGCGCTGCTGGCCACGGAGGGTGCGCGAGCTTTTGGAGTGCGTGCGCGGCTGCGCCGCTTTGGCTCGGCCTCAATTACCCCTGGGCTAATCCTTGCCCCTGAAATCTTCATCCCCTATCCGTGTGATCTGTGTGGTTTAGCTCTTTTCCATTTTTGCGCCCTTTTATGGCCCTTCCCCTTTCCCTCCGCGAATCCCATGGGGATTCCGCACCAAGGCCTGGGATTGGCGCGCCGCGCCTACGCCGGGTAAACGCCCCATACCCAGCCAGTCCTTTTGGGATTGTTGACAATGGAGGCACTGTTTCCCACCGCACGGGTTTTTGATCCGCCCGGCGGGATTGCCATTAAAATTCCACTTTCACCACGTTGGAGGGATCGCTAAAAAGCACCCTATTCGATTTTAGACCTGGATCTGTGTAGGCAATGATCCGGTAATAACAAACGGAGCTGAGGCTCGTGTCCCATTCGAATGTTTGTTGGGTAGTCCAAGTCCACTGGCTCACATCATACGCCAGCGTGGGGCACCCACTTTTTTCAGTAAAACTGCCATCCTTGGAAACCTCCACCACATAACCAAAAACTCCCCAGTGATATATCCCCCAGTCATATACCCCCTGCCAGCGGGCGGTGAACTGGCCGGGGGACTCACCCTTCACCGCCGCTTCAGCCACTGGCGCAGGAACGTTTTCATTTGCAATTGGATACCAAACGCCACGTTCCCTCTCATTCTCGCCCTCGGCCCAGATGCTATGGTTTCCTCACGGAACCTTGTTGTCCCAAAAGAATAAGCAGGTTTTACAATTGCTCTGAGTGCCCCCCGAAACCATTGACCGGCGTGAGCACCACTTCAAACTCATTGTGTAATTCATACAATCCCAAGAACCCCCACCCGGGGTAAAACACCAACGTGATCTTGGCAATACCGTGAACCGTGTGCCTGAAATCCGAATGGACACTGCCGTTGGGCATTTTCACCCAATTTTCATATGGGCTTAAAAACCAATTAATCCCACTTTCCTTACGGTAGACATCCAACACGCATCCACGATGGGTATCAACAAAGTGCGTGATATTGATAAAAAAGTGAATCTTCAATGTGTCCCCTTCAAACAATGAAAGATCCTGGCCGGTGAAATCCACCGACCGCTGGTCGTTGCTCACCGTCAGGAAGGGGCTGGCCGAAGCCTCGGCGGCGGCCAACTGCCAGGCCGATCCATTCTCCATTTTCATCGGCGCCATCCCGTAGCCCCCCGGCTTCACGTTGCTGAAAACATACCTTCCATCCGGCCCCGTCACCGTCGCCGCCACCAGCCCTTGCCGATTATTCTGCCAATTGTTCGTGTCCGCCGGTTAATTCGTATCGACCAGGTAAACCGCCACCCCGGGGCCAGCGGAATATCGGCATCCTTGATCGTCACCCGCCCGGAAACCGTCCCCCCCACCGCCGCCGGGTCCACCACCGCCACCGCCCGCGCGGAGGCCAGCGCCACCCGGAAGCCCACCCAGGCGTCCCGGTAATCCGCCCCGCTCCGCGCATCCCGCGCCCCCCGCCCGGCAGAGCGCCAGCGGCGCCAGATAGCTGGCGCCCCGCACCACCCGCGCCTGGCCCTGGGTGGCCCCCAGGGGATCCACCACCACCGCGCCGGGGTAATCCCCATAGGCGTCGGCGCACCACTCCGCCACATTGCCCGCCAGATCATACAGGCCCCAGCCATTGGGCCGCTGCCCCCCCGCCGGGTGGGTTGTTTCCAGGCTGTTCTCCCCCAGCCAGGCATATTCGCCCGCCAGGGCCTCATTGATCCCGAACCGATCCGTCCCCCCGGCCCGCGCCGCGTATTCCCACTCGGCCTCCGTGGGCAGCCGGTAGCGCCAGGTGGCCGGAATCCGCCCCGCCGCCTGCTCCCGCTGGGTCAATTTAGCGCAATAGGCCACGGCCTCCGCCCAGCTCACCATCTCCACTGGCCGGTTGCTCTCCCCCTTGAACGTGGCCGGGTTGGTCCCCATCAACGCCAGGTATTCCCCCTGGCTCACCTCTTTCCGCCCCAGGAAGAAACCCTGGGTGAGC
>CAYPCQ010000040.1:0-63236 GCA_964409245.1 uncultured Verrucomicrobiota bacterium | reverse complement strand
TCACCAGCCCGGCGGTGGTGAATTCCGTTCCGGCAAAGGCCAGCACGCTGCCATAGGTCTTGGCCGCACTATTCGCCGTGATCGTCAGCGCCGCCTTGTAAACCGTCAGCGTGCTGTTGACCAGCGTGAGCTTGTAGTTGGCCGCCGACCCGCCCGTGAGCGTGATCGGGTAAAGGCCCACCGGGCTGATCAGCTCCGCCGTCGTGGCCACCGCTGGCTCGGTGATCGAGCTGGCCGCCGTGTCCCCGTTCAGGAATCCGGTGTAGGTGATGGTCAGCGCCGGGTTGGCCGTGCCGTAGGCGCGCCGTTTCGGGACCGCCCGCGCCGTCAGCGCCGCCTGCGTCACCGTCAGCGTGCCCGGGGCATATTTGAATGTGTAGTTGTCAGCCGTGCCGCCAGCGGGCGTGATGGGATAATTCCCCACCCCGCTGGTGGCCGTGGCCGTGCTGGTGGCTGTGGCGGAGGTCTTGACCACCACCGCCGTCTCGTTATTCACGAAGCCCGAATAGGTGACCGTGAAAGCCGGATCCACGGCCCCATACGCCCGGCTCTTGTCATCCGCCGTCGCCGTCAGTTCTGCCCGGTTCACCGTCAGCGTGCCCTTGGCATAGCTGATCGTGTAATTGCCCAGGCCGGTGCCTGCGGCCGTGCTGGGAATAATGTCGTAGGCGCCCACCACCGCCGCCACCGCTGCCCCGAGGCTGGTGAGTGTCACGCTGGACACCTGGTCGCTGTTCACCAAGCCCAGGGCGGTGAATTCCGTGCCGGCGAAGGTTGCCGTGCTGCCGTAGGTCTTGCTGGTGCTGTTGGCCGTGATCGTCAGCGTCCTGGCCCCCACCGTCAGCGTGCCTTTGGCATAGGTGATCGTGTAATTGCCCAGGCCCGTGCCTGCGGCTGCGCTGGGGATGATATCGTAGGCGCCCACCCCCGCGGTGGCCACCGCGCCCAGGCTGTCGAACGCCACTGTATTCACGGCATCGCTGTTCACCAGCCCGGCGGTGGTGAATTCCGTTCCGGCAAAGGCCAGCACGCTGCCATACGTCTTGTCCGCATTATTCGCCGTGATCGTCAGCGCCTTGGGCCCCACTGTCAGCGTGCCCTTGGCATAGGTGATGGTGTAATTGCCCAGGCCCGTGCCCGCCGCCGCGCTGGGGATGATATCATAGCTGCCCACCCCCGCCGTGGCCACCGCGCCCAGGCTGGTGAGCACCACCGTATCCACCGCATCGCTGTTCACCAAACCGGAGGAGGTGAATGCCGTGCCCGTGAAGGTCACTGCGCTGCCATAGGTCTTGGCCGCACTATTCGCCGTGATCGTCAGCGCCGCCTTGTAAACCGTCAGCGTGCTGTTGACCAGCGTGAGCTTGTAGTTGGCCGCCGACCCGCCCGTGAGCGTGATCGGGTAAAGGCCCACCGGGCTGATCAGCTCCGCCGTCGTGGCCACCGCTGGCTCGGTGATCGAGCTGGCCGCCGTGTCCCCGTTCAGGAATCCGGTGTAGGTGATGGTCAGCGCCGGGTTGGCCGTGCCGTAGGCGCGCCGTTTCGGGACCGCCCGCGCCGTCAGCGCCGCCTGCGTCACCGTCAGCGTGCCCGGGGCATATTTGAATGTGTAGTTGTCAGCCGTGCCGCCAGCGGGCGTGATGGGATAATTCCCCACCCCGCTGGTGGCCGTGGCCGTGGTAGTGGCCGTGGCCGGCGTGGTCACCACCGCCGCGGTTTCGCCATTGGCAAAACCGGAATAGGTGATCGTAAAGGTTGGATCGATTGCGCCATAGGCCCGGCTCTTGTCATCGGCCGTGGCCGTCAGCTCCGCCCGGTTCACCGTCAACACCCCGCCGGCATAGTGGATGGTGTAATTGCCCAGGCCGGAGCCTGCGGCTGCGCTGGGGGTGATGCCGTAGGGCGATCCCGCCACCGTGGCGGCGGCGGCCGCCCCGGAGCTGCTCAGCGTCACGCTGGTCACACTATCTCCGGTTTCCAGGCCGGTGGTGGTGAACTCCGTGCCGGCGAAGGTCTTGGTCTCCCCGTAGGTCTTGGCTGCATTATTCGCCGTGATCGTCAGGCCCTTGGCCGTGATCGTCAGTTTCGCCCCGGTGTAGGACAACGTGTAATTGCCGCTCAACACCAGGGTGCCTTGCCCGATGGCATATTCGCCCACATTTTCCCCGGTCGCGCGGGTCAGCCCGCCGCTGAAGCTGTCGCCGCCGATCAATGCCGGGCTGTGCTGATAGGTCAACGCGGGGTCCACCCCGCCATAGACTTTGGTTTGGGCATTGGCGGTCACCGTCACCGGTTTGGCCGTGATCGTCAGTTTCGCCCCGGTGTAGGACAATGTGTAATTGGCGCTCAAGGCCAGGCTGTTCTTCAGAATGCCATATTCCCCCACATTCTCCCCGCTGGCGCGGCTCAACGCGCCGCTGAAGCTGTCGCCACTCACCAGCGCCGGATTGACCGTATAGGTCAGCGCCGGATCCCCTTCGCCATACACCTTGGTCTGCGCATCCGCCGTCACCGTCACCGGTTTGGCCGTGATCGTCAGTTTCGCCCCGGTGTAGGACAGGCTGTAATTGCCGCTCAACACCAGCGACCCTTGCCCGATGGCATATTCACCCACATCCTCCCCCGCCACGCGCGTCAGCCCGCCGCTGAAGCTGTCGCTGCCAATCAATGCCGGGCTGAACTGATAGGTCAGCGCCGGATCACCAGCGCCATAAACCTTGGTCTGCGCATCCGCCGTCACTGTCACCGGTTTGGCCGTGATCGCCAGCTTCGCCCCCTCAAAAGTGATGGAATAGTCCCCGCTCAAGCTCAGGCTGCCCTGCCCGATGGCATAGTCACCCACATTCTCGCCCGCCACGCGCGTCAACGCGCCGCTGAAACTGTCGCCGCTCACCAGCGCCGGGCTGAACGTATAGGTCAGCGCCGGATCTTCCGCGCCATACACCTTGGTCTTGGCCACGGCCGTCACGGTGATGGGCTTGCCCGTGATCGTCAGGTTCTTCTCCACGAACGTCAGGGTATAGTTGGCGCTCAAGGCCAGGGTGCCCTGCTGGATGGCATAAGCGCCGATGCTTTCTCCCGCTGCGCGCGTCAGCCCGCCGGTGAAGCTGTCGCCCGTCGCCAGCGCCGGGCTGAAGGTATAGGTCAGCGCCGGGTCGCCCGTGCCATAAACCTTGGTCTGCACGTCCGCGGTCGCCGTCACCGGGGCCTGGCTCACCGTCAGTGTGCCCGGGGTATAGCTGAACGCATAATGGTCGTCCACCCCGCCGCTGGGGGTGATCGGATAGGTGTTCACCGGGCTCGCCTTGACCGCCGTCGTGGCGATGGCGGGCGGGGTGTCGATCACCGTGGCCTCCTCGTTGTTCACAAAACCGCTGTAGCTGTAGGTCAGCGCCGGGTTGTCCGCGCCATAGAGGCGGGCCTGGTCGGCGGCCGTCACCGTCAGCGGCGCCTTCTGGATCGTGAAGGTGAACCACGCCTCGGCCGTGAAGGACGGCGTCTCTGCCACATGGGCCACCACCGCGGCCAGGTAGCTCCCCGGCGCCGTGGGCGTGCCGGAAATGATCCGGGTCTCGGGATCGAAGGCCAGCCCGGGTGGCAGCCCCTTGCTGGTGTAAACCAGCGGCTGGCTGTTCGCGCCGGTGAAGGTGCCCGCATCCATGGTGAAGGTGAAGGCATTCCCATAGATCCCGGTCTGGATCGGGATCGGAGTGGTCACCACCGGCGCCAGGTTGGCCTGCCGTATGGTCAGGCTCACGATCGCCGCGTTCGCATCAATGATGGTGCTGCCAACCGTATAGCGCGCCTTATAGGTGAAGGAGTCGGAGCCGGTATAGCCGGCCTCCGGTGTGTATTGGAAACTGCCATCGGGCAGGAAGTTGCTCACCGTCCCGTGCGCGGGATTGGTCAGCTTCACGGCCGTCAGTCCGCCGCTGAACGGGTTGGAATCGTCGATCAAAACGCCCGGCGCCGGCACCGTCAGCGTGGTGTCCTGCTCCAGGACGTAGGCCTCCGGCTGGCTCAGCGGGCGGGCCGGTTCGGCATTCTCCACCACCAGGTCCACAAAGGCCAGCTGGCTGTCGGCGTAGTTGTCATTGGCCACGTAGATGAAGTAATCCGTGCCGGTGTAGCCCTCATCGGGCACGTAGTCGAAGCTCCCGTTGTCGTTCAGCGTCAGCACGCCGTGCGAGGTGCTCACGATGATCACCGCGTTGAGCAGGTCGCCGTCCACATCGTAGTCGTTGGCCAGCACCCCGAAATCGGCCGGGATCGTCAATTGGGCATTGGCGCCCCTGCGCATCGTGTAGGTGTCATCCACCGCCACCGGCGCGTCCGGCTCGTTGATTACCGTGATGGTGACCGTCGCCGCCGCGCTGTACAGCGCGCCATCATAGGTCCGGTAGGTGAAGGTATCCTGGCCGAAGAAGTCGAGCTTGGGCGTATAGGTAAAGCTCCCATTGGCATTGAGGGTCAAGGTTCCCTTCTTGGGCCCGGTCACCAGGTGCGCCGAGAGCGCCGAGGGAATATTGTCCACATCCGTGTCGTTGGCCAGCACGCCCGGCGCCGCCACCGTCAGCGTCGCGTCCTCCTGCATCGTGTAGCTGTCATCAGCCACCGCCTCGGCTGCGTCGTTCACCGCCGTGATGGTCAGTGACACCGTCGCCACGTTGCTGTCCAGGTTCCCGTCCCTGGCCTTGTAGGTGAAGCTGTCGGAGCCGTTGTAATTCAGCCCCGGCATATAAGTGAACGACCCGTCGGCGTTGAGCGTCAGCGTTCCGTGCGCCGGACCAGTGACCAGGATGGCCGTCAGGGTGTCCAGGTCCACATCCGTGTCGTTGGCCAGCACGCCCGGGGCCGCCACCGTCAAAAGGGTGTCTTCCGCTGTCGTGTAGCTGTCGGCCGCTGCCACCGGGGCGTCGTTCACCGGCGTGATGGTGATGGCCATCGTTGTTGAGGCCGTCTTGAAGCCAGTGGTTCCCGTGTTGCCATTGTCGTTGATGCCGATGGTCAGCGTCCGGCTCGTGTTGTCATTCAGCGCGGTCAGGTAGCTCAGTCCGCTGCCGTCCGCCAGCGTCGCATTGATCTTGGCCAGCGTGCCATTGAGCGTCACGCTCGCGCTGCCGCTATTGACAATGCTGCTGCCCGTTCCATCCAGCCCGCCGCTGACGTTGCTGGCCACCTTGAGCGTGCCGCTGTTCACCGCCAGGGTCACCGACACATTACCGGCCCCCGCATCCACATCGGCGAAAGAAACTCCTGTGATGGCGCTCCACACGTCCTCGGTCACCGTGGCCGAGGCGGGGGCGGTGATCGTCGGCGCGTCGTTGATGGCCGTGATGTTGATCGCCACCGTCGTCGCGGCGCTCAGCCCGGCTTCCGGGCCGCTGCCCGAGTTGCCATTGTCGTTGATGCCGATCGCCAGCGTCCGGCTGGTGGTATCGTTCAGCACCGTCAGGTAGGTGAGCCCGTTGGCTCCTGCCAGCGTCGCATTGATCTTGGCCAGCGTGCCGGCGAGCGTGATGCTCCCGCTGGAGTTGCCGGTGATGTCCCCGGTGCCCAGCCCCCCGCTGATGTCGTCCGCCACCTTGAGGGTTCCGCTATTCACGGCCAGGGTCACCGTGAGGCTGCCGCTGCCGGCATCCACATCGGCAAACGATACTCCCGTGATGGCGCTCCACACGTCCTCGGTCACCGTGACTGAGGCAGGGGCGGTGATGGTCGGCGCGTCGTTCACCGGCAGGATATTGATGGTGGCCGTCGTCGTGGCGCTTTTTGCGCCGCCGCTGCCGCTGTTCCCGCCGTCATTGATGGTCAGCGTCAGGGTCCGGCTGGTGATGTCGCTCAAGGCCGTCAGATAGGTGAGGCCATTGGCCCCGGCCAGCGTCGTGTTGATGGCGCCCAGGGTGCCCGTCAGGGTGACAGTACCGCTGGAATTGCCGGCGATGCCGGCCCCCGTCAGTCCGCCGCTGATGTCGCTGGCTACCTTCAGGCTGCCGCTGCTGGCGCTGAGGGTTGCGGTCATGGTGCCGGCGCCAGCATCCACATCCCCGAAGGCAATCCCCTCCAGCGCGCTCCACACGTCCTCCGTCACCGTAAACGTGGCGGGCGTGGCGATGGTGGGGGTGTCGTTGACGGCGGTGATGTTGAGCGCCGCCGTGGCCGTAGCCGTCAGGGCGCCGCCGCTGCCGGTGTTGCCATTGTCATTGATGCCGAGGGTCAGCGTCCGGCTGGTGATGTCATTCAGCGCGGTCAGGTAAGCCAGGCCGTTGGCCCCGGCCAGGGTCGCGTTGATCTTGGCCAGCGTTCCATTGAGCGTCACGCTCCCGCTGGAGTTGCCGGTGATGTCCCCAGTGCCCAGCCCCCCGCTGATGTCGTCCGCCACCTTGAGCGTGCCGCTATTCACGGCCAGGGTCACGGTCAGGTTGCCGGCTGCGGCATCCACATCGGCGAATGAAACGCCCGTGATGGCGCTCCACACGTCCTCGGTCACCGTGAAGGAGGCCGCGGCGGTGATCGTCGGCGCGTCGTTGACCGCCGTCACTGTGATCGAGATGGCCGCCTCGCTGCTGTTGAATTCGCCGTCATAGGCCTTGAAGACGAAGCTGTCCGCCCCGTTGTAGTGACCGGTCGGCACGTAGGTGAACGAGCCATTGGCATTGAGCGTCAGCGTCCCGTGCGTCGTCGTGCTCACCAAAACCGCGGTCACCGTTTCCGGCGGCCATTCCACATCGCTCACCCCTTTCAGCACGCCATTGGCGGAATCCACCGTCAGCGTCACATGCTCGGCCGTGGTGTAATCGCTGGCCGATGCCACCGGTGGGTCGTTGACCGCGTTCACCGTCAGGGTGAAGGTGCGGCTGGTTGCCAGCGAGCCATCGCTCACCGTCAGCGTGATCGTCGCCGCGCCGTTGGCATTGGCCGCAGGGGTCAGGGTCAGGGTGCGGCTGGCGCCGGTCCCGCCCAGGGCGATGCCGGAGACCGGCAGCAGCGTCGGATTGGAGGAGATGGCCGTGATGTCCAGCGAGTCCAGCGCCGTCATGGCGTCACCCACCGTGAAGGCCAGCGCCCCGGTCGTCCCGTCCTCATTGATCGTCTGGTTCGCCACCACCGAGAGTGTCGGCTGGTCGTTGAACGAGGTCACATACACCTGGTCCACCCCGTTGGCGCCCGTCCGCAGGTTGGTGGCCCGGCTGAGGTAGGAGACGTGCCGCCCGCCGCCCGAGATATCCGGCTTGCCGGAGGCCGCGTCCGCCTGCGCTCCGCTGTTGGCCAGGTTCACCCGGAAGGTCTTCCCATCCCGCAGATCCCGCACGAAGATGTCCGCCGTGCTGTTGGAATCCGCCTCCACCAGGTTGCTCGAATTGCTCATGAACACCACGTAGCGGCCGTCGTCGGAGAGGCGCGCATCGCTGGCGGCGCTGTTGCCCTGCACCCCCGCGGAGGAAACGCTGGCCAGCGCCAGTGCGCCCGGCTGCAGCGTCGTCACCACCGTCGAATCCGCCTTCGTCACCTGGGCCAGCGCCAGCTCCCGCACGAAGACATCGGTCGTGTTGTTGGCATCGGTCCCCAGCGGCAGCAGCAGGTTGCTGGCCGTGCTTTGGAAGGATACCCGCCCCCGGCTGCCGTCCGCCGCAACCCAGATCGTCGGCAGCACGCTGGTGTTATTGCCCTGGGTGGCGCCGTCGCTGGCCAGGCTCAGCCGCGTGGTCACGCCCGTCGTCCGGTCGGTCAGGAACACATCATCCTTGCCGTTGGTGTCGCCCGGCGCCAGGTTGGTGGCCTTGCTTTGGTAAACCACATAGCGGCCATCCGCCGAGAGGCTCGGATAGGTCGAGGCGTTGTTGGCCTCCGTGCCGGCCGCGTAGCCCACACACACCCGCACCGTGGTGTGCAGCGTGCGGTCGTGCACAAACACATCCGTCTGGGTCAGGGTGTCCCCGGCCACCAGGTTGTTGGCGTAGCTGTCGAAGGCCACGTAGCGGCCGTCCGCCGAGATCGCCGCGTGCCACGAATCGCCCGCCGCCTGGGCCCCGCCCAGGCCGATGTCCTGCAGGCTCACCCGCTCCGTCGTCCCGGCCACGCGGTCATAGACGAACACATCGCTCTTGTTGTTCGTGTCATTGGCCACCAGGTTGTTGGCCGTGCTGTGGTAGGCCACATACCGGCCATTGGCCGAGATGCGCGGCGCCATCGAGGCCCCGGTGCCCGGCGTCCCGCCCGCCGATTTGCTCACCAGGATCAGCACATCCGTGACCCGGTCGTACAGGAAGATGTCGTTGACATTGTTGTTGTCGCCCACCACCAGGTTGCTGGCTGCGCTCTCGAAGGCCAGGTAGCGGCCATCCCCCGAGATCGACTGCTGCACCGCCCCCAGGTTCCCGGGCAGCCCATCTATCCCCGAGCTCACCGAGCCGGCCCGCTCCAGCGTGATGCTGAAAGTGGCCGGGCCTACGCTCGCCGTTGTGGCCCCGCCTACGCTCCCCTCGCCGGCATCCACCACCGTGAAGGTGAAGGCATCCGTGGGCGCGGCATCGCCGCCATGTTCGTAAGTAATCAGCTCGTTGTTGATATCCGCCTGCGTGAAAGTGCCACCCTGGGCCACGGCGACGTCCGATTTCTTCACCGCCCCGTGCGCCGGCGCCACCGTCAGGTGGTAGGTCAGCGTCGCGGCCGTGGCCTCGATATCGGTCGTCTCCAATTGCGCTTTGCGGATCACCCGGCCGCTGGCCGGGATCAGCACCAGGCCCGTGTTGGCCACGATCACCGGCGCGTCGTTCACCGGCGTGATGTTGATCGTTCTCGTCGCCGTGGCGAAGAGGTTGCCGCCCGTCCCCGCCAGGCCGTTGTCGTCAATGCGCAGGGTCAGGGTGCGGCTCGTGTTGTCGTTCAGCGCCGTCAGGTAGGTCAGGCCGTTGGCGGCCGCCAGCGTCGTGCTGATCACCCCCACCGGGCTGGTCAGGATCACCTGCGCGGTGCCGTTGCCGGAGATGCCGGCGGCGGTCAGCCCGCCGCTCACATTGCCCGCCACCGTCAAGGTGCCGCTGTCCACCGTGAGCGTCACGGTCACGTTGGTCGTGCGCGAATCCACATCCGCGAACGCGATGCCTGTCAGGGCGCTCGCCACATCCTCCGTCACGGTGAAGGAGGCGGGGGCCGTGATGGTCGGCGCGTCATTCACCGGGGTGATGTTCAAGGTCACGTTCAGGGCCGCCGTCAGCGTGCCGCCGGCACCGTAATATCCGTTGTCGCTGATCCCGATGGCGAGCGTCCGGGCCAGGGTGTCGTCGTTCAGCGCCGTCTGGTAAACCAGGCCATTGGCTGCCGCCAGCGTCGTGTTGATCTTGGCCACGGTGCTGTTCAAGACCACACTCACGCTCCCGTTGCCGGTGATTTCATTGGCCGCCAGCCCGCCGCTCACGCTGTTGGCCACCGTGATCGTGCCGGCCGCCACCCCCAGCGTCACCGTCACATTATTCAATCGGGAATCCACATCCGCAAACGCAACTCCCGTGATGGCCTGCGCCACATCCTCTGTCACCGCCACTGAGGCCGGCGCCGTGATCGACGGCCCGTCATTCACCGCCGTCACGTTCAGCGTGACCGTCGCGGACGCCGTCAGGCTGCCGCCGGTGCCGCTGTTCCCGTTGTCGTTGATCCCGATGGTCAATGTCTGCGTCGCGGTGTCATCGTTCAGCACGGTCTGGTAGGTCAGGCCGCTCGCGTCGGCGAGCGTGGCGTTGATGGCCGCCAGGGTGCCGCTGAGCGTCACCGCCGTGGTGCCGTTGCCGCTGATGCCTCCGCTGGCCAGCCCGCCGCTCACGCTGTTCGCCACCGTCAGCGTCCCCGCCCCCACCCCCAGTGTCACCGTCACGCTGGCCGACCCGGCGTCCACATCCGCGAACGAGATGCCCGTGATGGCCTTCGGCACATCCTCCGTCACCGCCACCGACGCCGGGGCCGTGATCGTCGGCGCCTCGTTCACATTGATCACCGTGATCGTGAACTCCTTCTCATAATACAGATTCCCCTGGTCCGTCGTCCGCACCCGGATGGCATAGCTGGTCTTGTTCTCGTAGTTGAAGCTCGCCGCCGTCTTCAGCGCGCCGCTGCTGATCGTGAACGAGCCATTGTCCGTGCTTCCCGTGCCCGTCACCAGCGTATAGGTGAACGTGTTGTTCTGGTCCGGATCGGTCGTGGTGAAGGTTCCCACCGTGGTCCCGGAAGCCTGGTTCTCCGCCACCGTCGTGGCGCTCAAGGCCAGGCCCGTCGGCGCGGCGTTGATCATGCTCACGGACGCCGTGTTGTTCCCCTCGTTGAATTCCGGGAAGATATCCGTCGCGTCCACGTAGGCCCACACATCTTCCACCCCGGAGGGGATCAGCACCGTGGCGTCCAGCGCCACCGTGCCCCCGCCCGAGGGCACCGACACCGTATAAGTCGTGTTCGCCGGCACCGTGTTCAGCCGTGTCCCGGTCGTGAACGGGTTGCCGTTGTAGAACCGCACCTGCACGCTGTTCGCCGCCCCGGTCGAGGCCGGGTCGCTCGCCAGCACCGCGTGGATGTTCGCGCTCGTCCCCAGCACGATGCTGCTTGCCGTCAGGCTCTGCACAAACAGGTCGTTGGGCGAGCCGTAGATGTTGATCCCCGCGGCCGCCGCACCAGTCTTGCCGTTGGCCGTTACTTTCAGGCTCACCTGGCCGCTGTAGGCCGAGACGTATTTTACCCGCGGCGTCGCTGTCACCGCTGCCCCGCCGGAGAGGTCCAGCGCCGCGTCTGCGGAGCCGCCGAACACTCCGTCGCCATTCAAGTCCCACGCATAGGCCGTGATCGTGTCGCCATCCAGGTCGTAGGAAGCGCTGCCATCCAGCGTGATTTCCTGGTTCAAGCCCACCGCATAGACCGGCGGCTTGCGGCTGGGCGGGATCGCCACCGCCACCGGCGCCAGGTCGGTGTTCACCACGTTCACCACCTTCGTCGCTGTCACATAATTCGGTGGCACCGCATTGTCCTTGATCCGCAGCGTGATCGTCCGGGTGCCGACTGTGCTCCAGCCGGGATTGACCGTCACGTTCACCCCCGTGGCGTCCGGCGTCGTCCAGTTCAGCCCGTTGCTGCTGTCCAAGTCCCACAGGTATTCCACAATCGAGGCGTTGGCGTCCGAATGGTAGGATCCGCTGGCGTCCAGCGTGAACGGCCCGGGATGGTTGGAGGACTGGTCCGGGACATTGGCGATCACCGCGATCGGCAGCGGCTTCGTCAGCGACTTCGTCAGCACCAGCACCGCGATCGGCGTGTCATACCACTTGTCGTTGGGCACATAGCTGCCCGAGCCAACCCAGCTGCCATCCGAATTCTGGCCGAAGGCATAGGAGGTGCTCCGAGTAGTGGCCGAGGAAAGGGCACTCGGCACATACGGGTGGCCCGCCAGCGCGTAACTGCCCCCCTCCGCATTGCCCAGCAGCCAGGCCGACATGTCGTCATACCAGTTCCGCGCCGCGTAGGTTCCGTAGGTCAGGGTGTCGATCCCCAGCAGCGCCAAACCTTTTTTGGCGCCATACATCGCGTAGAAATCACCGGGCCAGCCCGCCATATCGCCGCTTTGGGACTGGTTGGCATACCAATAGTTGCCGAGGAACGTCAGGCATTTGTTGACATAAGACGAGCTTGCGCTGGTGTAGCCGCCCAGGTAAAACGCGGCGATTCCGGCGCCGGTTTTGGCCACGTTGCGCCAGCCGGTGGGGCCGCTGTAGCCGATGCCGCCGCTCGTCGGATCCTGCAGCCCGGTGCTCATGCTGTAAACACCGAGGTTGATGTACCAAGACTGCGGAGACATGCCCCAGCGTTCCTTGCCCAGTGCGCCCACCATATAGATCCACCCCTCCGACGAACCGTCGTGCCGGCCCCCATCGGCGCCGGTGATGGTATATACGAAACCGCCCGGGTAACTGCTGTCCCCTTGGGCGTAGGCATACTGGTCGTAGATATCGGTCAGCAAATTCGCATAGGTCATGCCGTCGAATGGCCCGCCGCCGGAAGCGATCGTATTCACCGACGCCGCCGCATAACTCGGCTGTGACATGATGAATGCCAGGTGCACCACCGAGCTGATATAGGTGCCGTCTGTTGTATAACTGCCCAAACCGTAAAGCGACCGACCGTATCCGTTGCTGTTGGAATCGGGATTCCCATAATATTGAGACGAAATGCTCATGCTGCCGCCCTGGCCGTTGTTCAGCAGGTAATTCATCCCCCGCCGGGCCGTCATGGCGTAAATGTCGGTAACGTCGTTGTTGCCGGGCAGGTGCCCGTTCTCCTCGAAGGCCAGCACGTTGAAGCCGGTGCAGGAGATGATGTAATAGGAGCCGGAGGGATGGTTCCAATAATAGCGGTAGCCATCGTTGGCGTCGGTTTTGATCTTATAGCTATAAAGCAGCCCTTTTTCGATCGCCATATTCACCCGTTCCGCGTGGGTCGGGGTCGGGATCACATTGATCGTCGCCGTCCGGTAAACCGCCGCCCCGGTGGAATCGGTCACCGTCAAAGTCACCGTTTTCTTGCCGCTCGTGGTATAGGTGTGGTCTGCCCCCAGATAATAGCTCACTTGGGCCAGTGACTGGCCGGTCCAGGTTGCGGCCGTTGTTCCGTCCCCGAAGTCCAGTGTCGCGCTGTATGGCGCCACTCCGCTCCAGGCGCGGCCCCACACCGCGATCGGCACATTCACCTGCGCGTTCGCATACGCCGGGCTCTGGCTGTAGCTCGGCATCATCGCCACCTTCGGTGCCGCCTCTGAAGCCAGCGCCACCGTGATCGTCACGGTGGCAATGCCGCTATACAGCGCCCCATCGTAAATCTTGTATGTGAAGGTGTCCGTCCCCAGGAAATTCACGTTCGGAGTGTATCGGAAAGACCCATCCGCATTGAAGTAGTTCAAGGTTCCCTGCGAGGGGTCGGTCAGCTTGGTCGCCGTCAGTAAGCCGTGCGCCGTCTCCACGTCGCTGTCATTGGCCAGCACCCCGTTCGCCGCCGCCACCGTCAGCACGCTGTTCTGCGAGGCCGTGTAGGTGTCGTTGTTGGCCGTTGGCGCATCGTCCACGGCTGTCACCGTGATGTTAACCGTGGTCACCCCGCTGTAAAGATCTCCATCGTAGGCTTTATAGGTGAAGCTGTCGCTCCCGCTCCAGTTCAAGTTGGGCGTGTAGGTGAAGGCTCCGTTCGAGCTGAGGTCGTTCCCCTCTCCGTCCCGCACCAGCGTGCCATGGGCCGGGCTGGTTACCAGCACCGCCGTGAGCGTTGCGTTGTCCACATCCGTGTCGTTGGCCAGCACCCCTTTGGCCGCCACCACCAGCGGCGTATCCTCCGCTGTGCTGTAGTTGTCCGTCAGCCCCACCGGCGCATCGTTCACCGGCGTGATGGTGATCCCCATCGTGGTCGTGGCCGTCAGGGCGATACCGCTCCCGCTGTTGCCCAGATCGTCGATCGTGATCGTCAGCGTCCGGCTGGTGTTGTCGTTCAGCGCCGTCAGATAGGTCAGGCCGCTGGCGTTGGCCAGCGTCGCATTGATCTTGGCCAGCGTGCTGTCGATCTGCACGCTCGACGAACCGTTGTTCTGGATTTCGCCCGCCACCCCGCCGCTGACGTTGTTGGCCACAGTCAGCGTGCCGCTGTCCACCGCGAGCGTCACCCGGACGATCCCGGAGCCGGCATCCACATCGGCAAAGGAGATCCCCGTGATCGGGCCTGCCACATCCTCGGTCACCGTCACCGTGGCCGGCGCCGTGATGGTCGGAGCCTCGTTCACGTTCAGGATCGTGATCGTGAAATCCTTCTCATAATACAGCCCCCCTTGGTCCGTCGTCCGCACCTTGATGGCATAGCTGCTCGTGGTTTCGTAGTTGAAGCTCGCCGCCGTGTTCAGCGCGCTGCCCACGATGCTGAAGGAGGCGTTGTCCGTGCCGCCCGTGGCCAGCGTGTAGGTGAAGGTGTTCCCCGAGTCCGGGTCGCTCGTGCTGAACGTCCCCACCGCCGTTCCCGAAGCTTGGTTTTCCGCCACGCTGCTGCCGGTGAGCGTGATATCCGTTGGCGCCAGGTTGCGCGTCACCGTCAGCGTATAGGTCTGCGTCGTCGTCCCATCCTCCGCCGTCACCAGGATTTCCACCGTGTTGGCCCCCTGGCTCAGTGCCAGCGCCCCGCTGGCCGTGCCGGAAGCCACCGTGCTCACCGAACCCCACGCCGGGCTGCTGTTCACCCGCGCCTTGATCGTCGCCCCCGCCTGCTCTTTCGTCGGCGTCACCGTCAGGCTCGCCACGTTCACCCCCAGCGAGTAGGCCAGCGTCGTTTTCACAAATCCCGGGCTCAATGTCCCCGCGCTCACCGCCAGCGCCGACAAATTCGCGTTCGCGCTCAGCGTCGTGAAATTCAGGATGCTCCCTTTGGCGGTCCCCACGCTGTTCACCCCCACCACCCGGTAGTAATAAGTCGTTTCCGCCGACAGCCCGCTCACCGCGGCGTTCACCGCCTGCGCGCTCTCCCCCGTCAGGCCGGTTTGCGCGGCCACCGATTGCGCGGCGGTAATTTTCCGGATCCGGTTGCTTGAGTTGTCCACCACATAGACCTCCCCGGCGGGGCCTACGGCCACACCATACAATTGGCCGAAGCCGCTTCCCGCCACCGTGGTTACCGTCCCCACCCCGCCGCTGATGGTGATCTTGCGGACCCGGGCCCCTATTCGCTCCGTCACATACAAATTGCCGGCGCTGTCCACGGTGATGCCGCAAGGATTGTCAAAGGTCGCCTCCGTTCCGATGCCATCCGCGCCTCCCGCCACCCCGGATCCCGCCAGCGTCGATACTTGCAAGGCCGGAGTTACCTTCACGATGGTGTGCGCATTTTGGTTCGCCACATACACGTTGCCGGCGCTGTCCACCGCCAAATCCTTCGGGTTGCTGAGGCTCCCCGCCACGGTGCTGGCTCCTGCCGCAGCCCCGGCCACCACCGTGATTTTCTGCGCGCGGCTGTTGGAGGTATCTGAAAAATATACATTGCCCGCCAGATCCACCGCCAGCCCCTCTGGCGCCCCAATCCCGTAGGGGGAAGCCCCGCTGGCCAGCGTGCTGACCATCCCATCGGCCAGGGTTATTTTGCGGATGCGCGCATTGTTTTTCTCCGCCACATACAGGATTCCACGCGCCTCATCCAGCGCCACATCCGAAGGCACCTGGAACTGCGCCAGCGTGGCGCCATCGCCATCCACATACCCGCCTGCCGGATTCACCCCCGCCAGCGTCGTTACCACCCCGCCCGGGGTCACCTTGCGCACCCGGTTGTTCCCCGTGTCCGCCACATACAAATTGCCCGCGCTGTCCGCCGCCAATCCTCGCGGTTGACTGAACACCAACGTGCTGTCATCCCCGGCCAAGACGCTGACTCCCCCTGCCAGGCCCGGATCCGTGCCATATTCAAAGGACGCATCCGTGCTGAGTCCGTTCGGATTCACCGTTCCCTTCAGGTTCGCGCCGGCGCCCGTAATGGTGTCCGCCGCCACCGTCGTCACCGTGGGCGCCACCGCGGTGCGGGTGACCACCACGGTGTAAGTTATTTTTGTGCTGCCATCCTGCGCCGTCACCGCCACCGTGATCGTATTGTCCCCCACATTTAAGCTGATGCTCCCTGAATCCGCCCCGCTGGCCACGCCCACCGTGTTCACCGTGATCGTCGCATGGCCTTCATGGGCCGTGGGCGTCACCGTTGTGCTCGTCGTGGCGTTAGCTGTCGTCAGGGTGTATGCCGTCGTGCCACCCGCAAAAACTGGGCTGATGGACCCCGCGCTCAATACCAAGCCGGCCAGCGCCGCATCCGTGCTGGCCGCGCTGCGCGTCACCGTGAGGGTGTAAGTCTTGGTCGTCGTGCCATCCTGCGCCGTTACCAACACCGTGATCGTGTTATCCCCCACAGCGAGGTTTACCGGGCCGTAGGCCGCCGCGGAAGTGGCCGCATTGCCATCCACCGTGATCGCCGCGTTCGCGTCCGCCTTGGTCGGCGTCACTGTAGTGGTCGTGGTGGTGTACGGCACGGTGAGAGTGTAAGCCATCGTGCCTGCATCAAAACCGGGGATGATGGACCCCGCGCTCACCACCAGGTTGGCCAAGGTGGCATCCGTGCTGGCCGCGCTGCGCGTCACCACCAACGTGTAGGTCTTAGTCGTGGTGGTATCCTGGGCCGTCACCACCACTGTGATCGTGTTGGGCCCCACAGAGAGGTTTACCGGGCCGTAGGCCGCCGCGGAAGTGGCCGCATCTCCATTCACCGTGATCGCCGCGTTCGCGTCCGCCTTGGTCGGCGTCACTGTAGTGGTCGTGGTGGTGTACGGCACGGTGAGAGTGTAAGCCATCGTGCCTGCCCCAAATGCCGGGCTGATCGACCCCGCGCTCACCGTCAGCGCCGACAGATACGCGTTCACGCTCGGCGTCGTCAAATTCAGGATGCTCCCATTGGCCGTCCCCGCGCTGTTCACGCCCTTCGCCCGGTAATAATAGGTTGTGGCCGGCTGCAGCCCGCTCAACGCGGCGTTCACCGCCTGTGCGCTCTCCCCTGTCAGGCCGGTTTGCGCCGCAATTTGCCCTGAGGGGCTGATTTTTCTGATCCTGATGTTATACAGGTCGGCCACATACACGCTGTCTGCCGCATCCACCGCCACGCCATACAACCGCTTGAAAAGCGCTGAAGCCGCTGCGCCATCCTGGTAACCATCGGTGCCAGGGACTCCCGCCATGGTGGAAACCGTGGCTGATCCACCGGTTAAAGTGATTTTCCGGATACATCTCCCATAACGTTCCGAAACCACCAGATCTCCGGCGCTATCCAGCGCCAGGCTGGCCGGATAATTGAACTGTGCCGCCGCGCCTTCGCCATCCAAGGTAAGGTTGGTTCCATCGCCAGCCACGGTGGTCACCACTCCCGCGGCCGTGATTTTCCGGATGCGGTGGTTGCCGGCATCCGCCACATAGACATTTCCGGTGCCGTCCACCGCCACATCCTGCGGGCTGCTGAATCGGGCTTCGGCAGCAGTGACGCTATCCAGATACCCTTCATCACCTGTATCGGGCCCCGCTATCGTGGTTGTCACACCTTCCGGGGTCACCTTGCGGATCCGGTTGGCGTCGGAGTCCGCCACATAAATATTGCCCGCGCCATCCAGTGCCACCCCCACCGGCCCGCCAAGGTCGGTGGACAAAGTCGTGACATTCCCATCAGCGAGAGTCACCTTGCGCAGGCGGCTGAAGAATTTATCCGCCACATACAAAACTCCGCGGGCGTTGTCCACCACCACATCCGTTGGTTGCCTGAACCGCGCGGCACTTCCCAGGCCATCCGTATTGCCAGGCGGGTAATTGCCATTGATGTCGGTCGTAGTGGGGCCAGCCAGCACGGTCACGGCGCCATCCGTGGCAATCTTGAGAATGCGGTTATTATTGACATCCGCCACATACATATTGCCCGCGCTATCCAGCGCCACACCCGCCGGCTGGTTGAAAACAGCCGTGGTGCCATCCCCTGTGTAAGTGTTGACACCCCATCCCAAATTCGGATCTGTGCCATATTCAAACGACGCATCTGTCGTGGCCCCATTCGGGTTCACCGTTCCCTTTAAGTTCGCGCTCGTCTTGGTGATGGTATCCGCTGCCACCGTCACCACCGTGGGCGCCACCGCGCTGCGCGTCACCACCACCGTGTAGGTCTTAGTCGTCGTGGTATCCTGCGCCGTCACCACCACCGTGATCGTGTTGGGTCCCACAGCGAGGTTTACCGGGCCGTAGGCCGCCGCGGAAGTGGCCGCATTGCCATTCACCGTGATCGCCGCATTCGCGTCCGCCTTGGTCGGCGTCACCGTTGTGCTCGTGGTGGCAAAAGGCACAGTAAGGGTATAAGCCATCGTGCCGGCAGCAAAAGATGGGCTGATCGACCCCGCGCTCACCGCCAGTGCCGACAGGCGCGCATCGGTGCTCACCGGGCCGGTCGTAAAACTGAAATTATCATAAAAAGTCCACGTCCCGGTGTTCTGCCAGGAGTATGAGGTCACCCCGGACAGCCCGGAAAACGTCAGCCGGGAGCCGGTTCCCGTGTCTTTGATGACGGTTGAGCCAGCCACTTTGAGAGCAGCATCAAACAGGCTGGAAATATTCTGTGCCCCGGAGATTGTGGGTGCCGCCCCAGTGAAGGTGAGTAAATCGTCTATATCGACCCCACCGAAGTCAAACGCAATGGTTGTGACTGGCTGGTTGAAAGTCAGGGTGAAAGTCCCATTACCCTGGGCCCAAAGTGACGGATCAGCCGGAGTAGCTTCAGTGTAAACACTCAGAGGGGTGGCGCCCGAATAGGACAGCGTGGCCGTGAAGGAGCCGGAGGTATAAGTGCCAGCCACTGTGCTTCCGCTTTGGAAATCGGTGGTGTACGGGCTGAGCGTGGCAAAATTAAGGATATCCCCATTGTTGGAGCCTTCCGCGCTCGTCGCCTTCACCCGGTAATAGTATGTTGTCCCCCCCGGCTGCAGGCCGGTGGCCACCACGTTCACACTCACATCGCTGGCGCCGGTGAGGCCGGTGGCCGCCGGAAGTGTGGTAACTCCACTGGCCAGTCCAGAATCGGTGGATATTTCAAAGGACACATCCGTGCTCACGCCATTCGGATTCACCGTTCCTTTCAAGTTCGCGCTGGTGCCGGTGATGGTGTCCGCTGCCAACGTTGTCACCGTTGGGGCAGCCGCCATGGTGCCTATCGGCATCAAAGCGAGGATCGCCAGGCCGATGAAAGCGGCCAGGCCGGGGCGGAGGCGGTTGAGCGCAAGCATGACCCTGCGGTTGAGGTTCGTATGGTTCGAGGGGAGGGTGTTATTCTGCTTCATACTAGGATAAAATTACTTGGTTTTCTTTTTGGCGGCGGCCGGGGTGGTCTTCGTGGCGGATGCAGCCTTGGGTGTGGCTGCGGGTGTGCTTGTGAGGATGGGTTCGGATAAAGTGAGCGTGACCTGCAGCGGCAGGCCGGCCGGCGGCAGGCTGTTCGTGTTGGCGAACCAGAGGTGGTCGTTGTCGTGCCCCGCGCCGGTGGAGTTGATGAGCGCCACGGGGTCGGTGACCAGCGAGATCACCTGCCCCTCCTGCTGGGCCAGGAACCGGCCATTCCACACGGCCGATCCATTATAGACCCAAGCCTCCTTGGGGAGCGCGGCCTGGGTGTCCTGCCGGTAAACCAATTCCCCGGCCGGGCGGGTGACCGGGCGGCCATCAGCCCCCTGCCAGCTCACCTGGATCTCCACCCGCTCGCCGGGCAGGGCCTCCTTGCCGGGGCTTTTCAGCTGCGCCTCCGGCGCGGCCTGGAGGGTGTTCGTGCCGCCCGCCTGGCCGCTCAGCAGCAGCATCGCCAGGTGGACCTGGTAGGGCGGCGTCTCCGTCTTGAGCACGCTTTCGTGCGCCTTGCCGTAGTCGGTCACCAGGAAATACTCCATCAGGGGATTGTTGGTGTAGGCCAGGTTCAGGGTGGCGGGGAAGCTCACCGTGCGCTGGGCCTTGTCCAGCCGCACCTGGCCTAGCTGGAATACGCCCGGCCCCACCGCGCGGATGGGGGTGTTGGTGAGGGCGGCCAGCGAGCTTTCGATTTTCTTCATCTCGGGCGGCGGCCCGCTGGGCGGCGGCTTGGGCAGCTCCGGCGAATACACGGCCGTCTGCGCCTGGCTGGCGGATCCGCCCGCCCAAAGCAACAGCGCCACCAGCCAGCCTGCGGTCGCATAACGCGCCGCGATGCCCGGCCGGCCATCCAAAAAGCCTCTCCCACGCCGTCCGCCTTGTGGTCGGCGGACTGCCAACTGCAACTTCAATTCACTCATTAATCAACTTTTCCCCCTTCAAATCCGAAGGGCATCCACCACCCCGGTGGGACGGGGGAGGTTGGATGTGTTTCCGCATCTTTTTCCCGGCAATCCGCTAATCCTTCGGCTGGCCTATACCTTCTTCACTGCTTTGCATGTGTTCAATGTGTTCCCCGATTATTAGGTTCTCTACAGTAGCTCCTGCCAGCCGCGATTAACGCAATATGATACCAACTTATATCCGGCGGCTTTTCACAGCTAGGAAAAAATGGGCCGGACACCTTGCAAAACCCCTCTCGGGGTCATTCCGGGCACCCGATTCCGTCACTATTTGTAGGCTGCGGCTTACAAAAAACGGTCCAAAACGAAATTAATGTAAGCCACGGCTTACAGCGAATGGTCGATAAAGATACTGAATAATGTAGGCGGCGGCTTACAAAATGGTTAAGCCATTTCTTACATAATCCAAGTTTTGTAGGAATTTCATCGGTGAACAAACCGCAAATAATGTAAGCCACGGCTTACAACAGTGCGTCAGGAAACCGCCCGCCGGCGGCTGATCCACCGCTTCCGGATTGCGCAGGATGCTCAAGGCCACCACTTTACGAATGGATCAGCCGCCCGCCACGTTCCCAGCTCCCCGCCCAGCCCCGCTATAACGGGCTTGGAGTTCTGTCCACTCTCCGGCCGGGCCTGAAAAACGGCTTCAAAACCATAAAATTGTCCACCGGGGGCGCCCGAAAAGCGGACGCCTGCACGTCAGGCCAACCCGTGTTGCAAAAATGCCAAGAAACGCAAAGCCCAAAACTGCCCGAAACGGGCCATAAACCTCCAAAAACTGGAACCACGGACCACTCCGGCCACACGGAATCCCCCCCGCCCTTCCTCTTTCCGTGTAATCCGTATGATCGGTGGTTTATCCCCATTTCCATTTTTGTGCCCTTTGTGCCCTTTCACGGCCCCGCTTCCGTGGCCGGCGGTTTTTCGCCAAAGGCCCAGCCACGCTTGCGGTTGATCTCCCGGCGGCTGCGGCTGAGGTAATCGCGCAGCTCCTCCAGGCCGTATTGTTTGGCCAGCGCCCGGGCGCTCACGCCCGGCTTCGTGGCCGCGAGCACAAACCACTGCTCCCGGTCCAGCCACTTCTCCTGCTTCACCTCCCGGCCGTGCTCCTTCAGCAATTGGTCGCGGCGCTCCAGGTTGAAGTTCGTGTGGTAAATCCCCCGGTCCAGGTCCAGCGTGATCCGCGCCACGTTGAGGCCGCGGCTTTTCGAGTAGTGGATCTCCTCCCCGGTGAGATCGTAAACGATGCAGTCGCGCGTCCAGGTGGAGGTAACAATATAATAGTGGTGGTTCAGCGCGTGGGCCTGCAGGGAGGCGCCGGCCGAATACGCGCTGGGCCACACCACCAGCTCCGCCCCCTGATCCGCCAGCCGCTGCCACACCTCCGGGAAATTGACGTCGAAACAAATGGCGAAACCCACCTTCCCGAAATCCGTCTGGATCACCGGCGCCTGGCGGCCCAGATCCACCGGCTGCCGGTGGTCGTATTCGCCCCAGTAGGGGAACACCTTGTCGTACATTCCTGCCACCTGGCCGTGGCGGTCGATCAGCACCGCGGTGTTGAAACGCTGGGCGCCCGCGCGCCGGTCGATCGGGCAGACGAGGTAGGTGTGGTGCTTTTTGGCCAGCGCCGCGAACCGCTGGATGGTGGGGCCGTCCAGGGTCTCCTGGCTGCGGTCGTTCTGCCCGGTCCAGGTCTCGGGGAGGATCACCAGATCCACCCCGGTGGCGGACTCGCGATCCACCGCCTCCGCCACCTGGTCCGCCGTTTGCCCCGCAAAGCTCAGGCTCAAAACGCGCACCGGCCGGCCGCTCGCTTCAGCCGCGGCGGCGTGGGCCAAACCGCCCACCATCGCCGCCCAGCCTGATAATGCCAGCCAGCCGATCAGCCGCCGCTGGCAGCGCCCCGCCGCCGCCCAAGGATTCGCCGGCCGCGAGTTGCGCCGGGGTGATTGAATATGGGTCATAGTCAGGTTCCGGTTGAAGGCCCCCTGGCTATTTCGCCGGCCGGAGCGTGCTGGTGATATACACCGGCGCCCCTTGCTTGAGCTCGATTTCCAGGCGGGCAGGGGACTTCCCGGCGTCGGAGAGGAGCACCAGCGGCCGCGTCTCGCCCATGGCATTCCACACGGTGATGAACTCGCCCTCCATCGGCACGGTGACTTTCCCGTCCGCGGCGGGATTCCACACCGCGATGGTCTGCTCCCCCGTGCGGGCGTCCGCAAAGCGGTGCGCGAAGACCTGGTCCCCGAGGCCGATGGGGGCGCCCAGCGCTTTGCCTTTCAGCAGGCGGGTGAGCGTGGCGTAGGCCTGGCCGGCGGGCTTGGGCCGGAAATCCCGGTAAACGATCCCCATGTTGTGCTCGAAATAGAGCGGATCCTCGCCGTCGTTGCGGAAGTCATACCAAAACGTGCGCGGCTCCACGCCGGACACGATGGAGCAGAGGTAGGAGCGGGCGATCAAGGTGGCCTGGGTGCGGAGCGAGTTGGGCTGGAAATCCTGCTTCAGCGTGTTGTGCGGCGTGAAGGTGGCCCAGCCCAGCTCCGTGAGCCACACCGGCCGGCGCGCGCCTGATGGCAGCCGCACCAGGTCGGACACTTTTTTCAGGTCGGCGATGAATTCCCGGTCCACCAGCGTCTGCCGGTAGGGATGGATGGTCAGGATGTCGAAGGGCGTTTTCAGCGCCAGCATCTGGCTGATGAACTGGTAATCGATCCCGGCCGTGGAGAGGCCGAGCACCTGCGCCTCCGGGTCCGCCTCCTTGATGGCCGCATGGCTTTTGATCAGCAGCGTGGCGTATAATTCCCGGGGGCCTTGCCAGAAGAAGATGTTCGGCTCGTTCCAGATCTCCCAATATTTGAGCTCCTTCTTATAGTGCCCCACCATGGCCTTGAGGAAGCGGGCGTAGTCCTCCACCCCGGCCGCCGTGTAGGCCTGGGTCCAGCCCGGCCAGCCCATGATGATCGGGTAAATGGTGATGCCGTGGCGCCGGGCGCAATCCAGCAGGCCGTCCGTGAACGTCCAGTCATACTCCCCTTTCCGCGGCTCCAGCCGCGCCCAGGAGACATCCTCGCGCGACCACTTCACCCCCGCCGCCTGGGCCGCCTGGGCCACCCGCTCCCGGTCCTCCCCGCCGAACCGGCCGAGGTAGATCCCCATGCCGAAGGGGGACTCGGGCAAAAGCTGCGTGTCCCCGTGCGGCTCCGGCGCCGCGAGCCAGCAGGCCTGGGCGGGGGCGGTCTCCTGGCCGGGCAGCTCCCAGCGGAACTCAGCCTCCATGAACTTCTTGCCGGGCGCCGCCGGCGCGGGGATCCACACCGTGGCCGGCTCCGCCCGGGGCGGCACGGTCACTTCCTGCTGCCCGGCGCCCAGCTCCCGGCCGTCCCAGTCGCGGGCCAGCCATTTGAGGGTGCCTTTGGCGGCGCTGTCGCCCAGGCCCCGGAGGCTGGCCTCGAAGCCGGTTTTGCCCTCCCGGTCGCGCGCCCCGGCCACCAGCACGAACCGTTTTTCAGGCGGGCAATGGACCTCGGCCTGGAGGCTGATCCATTCCAGCGCGCAGCGGTCTTTGGCGCGGCCGGCCTCCACGCGGATTTCCGCCACCCGCAGCGGGCCGTGGAGCTTGCCGTCGTTCTCCCCGCCGGACCACTCCCAGCCCGGTCCGGGCGGCGCCTCCACCACCAGCTCCTGCTCGCCCTCGCCGGCGATCTCGCCGATGGCTTTGTGGAACGTCATGAAATGGGTGTGCAGCCGCAGCTGCACCGGGTGCCCCTTGGCCGCGCCCCGCACGCGCAGGCGGATTTTGTCCACCGTCCCCAGCAGGCAGCGGTCCGGGGGGCGCAGGGCGATCCAGGCGGCCCCCTGGGTGAAATCCAGCTCCCATTTTTTCCCCTCCAGCTTCGCGGCGCCCAGAGGCCCGGCCCCGGCCATGTGCCAGCCTTCCTCCGGGGCGAACTGCCAGGCGGCATAGGCCGCGTTCACCCGCGCTTCCGGCGCTTCCGGCGCGGCCGGGAGGTTTTGGGCCGGGAGGCAGCCCGCCACCGCCACTGCCCATAACCAAGCCGGCAAACCCCGGCGCACAATCCGATCAATGGAATCACTCTTGAGCATATGAATGCCTCTTCGATAGCCGGTTCCCGGATGGATGTAAAACACAAAGCCGCTGGACCGGGGATGGCGCCCATTTTGCCGGTTGGTCCCGGCTCCCTTGGGATTTGGCCTGCCCCAGGCCGCCGGGTCCGCGGCACCGAGGCCAGGGGACGGGTTGGTTTTTCCTGGCTGCTTTTTGCGCCCCGCGCCGGGCGGTTCGTCCGGTGCCGGCCCCGGCTGGGCCGCCGCCAGCGCCGTGCCTCCTCTGTCGCAAAAACCTGCGGTGCAGCCACTTCCATCCCAGCTTGGGAACACCCGCCGGCCGCCTCCGGGCCGTCTTGCGCCGGGCCGGCGGGCCTCCGGGCCTGGTGTTGCGCCGGGCCTTCCAGGCATGAAATCTGCTCCTTGAATTGTGATAACAGTAGTTTATTATGATTTTAACGAAGGTTAAATTCGCATGCCGCCGGTAACCCAAGAGGCCCAGGCCCACGCTGAAAATCCCCATCCAGGAACGGGATTCGGCGCTCGCTTCATTGGTTCCGGCCGGGCTTCCAGGCCCGCCGCCTTCACCCTGCTGGAACTGCTGGTGGTGATCGCCGTCATCGTCATCCTGGTCAGTTTGCTGCTGCCTTCGCTCACCCGCGCGAAGGACCAGGCGCGCACCGCCAGCTGCAAAAACAACCTCCGCCAGATGGGCATAGCGCTCACGGTTTACGTCTCTGAGTTCCGCCATTACCCCATGTATATCCCGGGCTATGCTTATGTGGAGACGTTCGGCAAGCCGGAGCAATACATCTGGGCGGATCTCCTGCTGCCGCTTGTGGCCAGCAACCGGCTGATCTTCAATTGCCCGTCCAATCCCGCCAAATACCGGTGGACCAATTCGCCCATGGGGTTCTTTGTGAGCGTCATCACCAACGGCTTCAGCTACGGCTACAACGAGGGCGGCGGCGGCATCGTCAAAGGCAACCCTTACAGCCTGGGCTTGGGCTGGGGCGGCAACCAGCTCGTCAGCATGACCCCGCTGGCCGAGTCCCGGGTGGTGCGGCCGGCCAGCATGATCGCCATCGGCGACAGCACCTCGGATTTTTACTGGGATATCAGCATGTCACCCCAGCACAGTTTCCCGCGCCTTTGGCCAGGCAAGCGCCACAGCCAGGGCGCCAACGTCGCCTTTTGCGACGGCCATGTCGAATTCTTCAAGCAGGATGTCCTGGTGGATGAAAATGACGACATGCGGCGGCGCTGGAACAACGACCACGAGCCGCACCCCGAAACCTGGCGTTTTCCGTGGTGAGCCCGCCTCAGCCCTGCCTGCTGGACCTTCTTCGTTCGCCACTTGCAGATCTTGAGCGGGTCCGGATCCCGGTCGGGCCGCAGCCGCCAAATCCTTGGAGACCACCCGCATTTTCGGGGCTGATTTGTTACCGGGGAATTTCTTCACGCCATGGGGTGAGGGCCAAATTCGCGGCCAAATCCCGCAGGGCGTAGGCCGCCTCCGGGGGCGTGATCCCGGTCCTGGTGCGCAGCCAGCGGGGTTTGTTTCCCGAAGGCCGGTTGATGCGTTCGCTCAGGCCGGCTGGACAAATGCTACACAAACCCGGCTTTCAGCAGATCCTGGATGTCGAGCAGGCCAACCGCTTGCCCGAGGTCGTTGACCACCGGGAGTTCGTCGATCCGCCGGTGGCGGATGAGGCTGAGGGCCTCGGTGGCGGGGCGGTCCTGGTGGATGGTGACAGGCTGGCTGGTGGCATGCTTGCCCACCCGGTCGTCGAGGAAGGAGCCCCCGCCGGATTGGAGGTGGCGGCGGAGGTCGCCATCGGTGAATATGCCAACTACGTGGCCCATGGCATTGACCACGGTGCAGCTGCCGGCGCGGGAGGTGGTGATGGCGACCAGGGCCTTGCGGATGGTGGTGTGCCGGGTGACAATGGGGTGTTCCGCGCCGGTGCGCATGAGGTCGCGCACCTTGAGCAATTTGCGGCCGAGGCTGCCGCCGGGGTGGAGCGTGGCGAAATCCTCCTCCCTGAAGCCCTTTTTCTCCAGCATGGACAACGCCAGGGCATCCCCCAGCGCCAGCGCCGCCGTGGTGGAGGCGGAGGGGGCCAGGTTGAGCGGGCAGGCCTCGCGGCCCACGCCGAGATCCAGCACGATATCCGCCTGCTTGGCCAGGGTGGAGCGGCGGCCGCTGGTCATGGCGATCAAGGGCACCCCGATCTTTCTGAGGCCGGCCACGAGCTTGAGGATCTCCTCGGTTTCGCCGCTTTGGGAAATGGCGATGACCAGGTCGCGGATGGTGACCATCCCGAGGTCGCCGTGGAGCGCTTCCGCCGGATGCAGGAACAGGCTCGGCGTGCCGGTGGAGGCCATGGTGGCGGCGATTTTGCGGCCGATAAAGCCGGGCTTGCCCATGCCGGTGACGATGACCCGGCCCTCGCATCGGCACGCCAGGTCCACGGCTTCGAGGAACTCCCGGCCCAGGCGGCGGGTGAGGGAGGCGATGGCCCGGGCTTCGATGCGCAGGATTTTCCGGGCTGTGTTCAGGATCCCCGCGCTCATGGCCGGGCGCCGCCGCGGGCGCACATCACACGTTTGAGGTCCAGCAGCATTTCCAGGGTGTCCCGCAGCTGGCCCAGGGGCAGCAGGCTGGGGCCGTCCGAGAGGGCGGCCGCGGGGTTTTCATGGACCTCCATGAAAATGGCGTCGGCGCCCGCGACAATCCCGCAGCGCGCCAGCAGGGGGATGAATTCCGCCGCGCCGCCGGAGGCCGATCCCTGGCCGCCGGGCAACTGCACGGAGTGCGTGGCGTCGAAAACCACCGGGCAGCCGAAAGCCCGCATGACCGGGATGGACCGGAAGTCGCTCACGAGGTTCCGGTAGCCGAAGGAGGCGCCCCGCTCGGTGAGCAGGATTCGCCCGGCGCCCGCCTCCCGGAGCTTGGCGACGATCTGCCCGGCATCCCAGGGGGACAGGAACTGGCCTTTCTTCACGTTGACCACGCGGCCTGTCCGGGCGGCGGCCAGGAGCAGGTCGGTCTGCCGGCACAAAAAGGCCGGGATCTGGATGATGTCCAGCACCGCCGCCGCCGGCCTGGCTTGCGCCGGGGTATGGATGTCGCTCAAAACCGGGACGCCGAGTTCTTTTTTGACCCTGGCCAGGATGGCAAGCCCCTTCTTCAAACCTGGTCCGCGGAAGGACTTGTGCGAGGAGCGGTTGGCTTTGTCGAAGCTGGCCTTGAACACCCAGGACAGGCCCAGCGCGCGCGCGGTTTCCGCGATCATTTCGGCGTGCCGCAGGGTGTGGGCTTCGCTTTCAATCACGCAGGGGCCGGCGATCAGGACCAAATGGGCCGGATCGCCAAACACCACCCCGGGCGGCAGGCTAACGGTTCGGACTTCGCTCATCGAGTTGCCTTTCGGTTGCGTGCGGTGGAACGTATTTCATGTATTTCATTTTTAAGCGCGGCTGCCGGAAACGATCGGGCGCGCCGGTGAAGGGCCGGCGCCCGGCCCGGGCGGTACGGGATAAAGCCTGCCTGGGAGGCGGGGGCCAGGGTTGTGGTAGCGGCGCACCATGATCCCAGGTTACGTTTTTGCCCGGGCCGGGCCAAGCCAAAAGGCGGGCAAAAGGCGGCTCGCGGGCCGGGAACGCAGGCGGGATGCGCGGCAAAAGGGATGCTTATGGCGGGGATGAAGGCGGCTTTTTTATGCTTTATTTTTTGGGAGCCGGCTGGAAAAGTGGGCACGCTTGCGCCGGACTGCGCACCGGCTCTGGGCGGATGGGGAGCCCAGGGTTTTTAAAAACGCGCAAACCAAGGCTGCGCCAGGCGATATTGCTATGACAGGATCACACAATTTATTTGACTCACTCGTCCCACTGGATTTGGGGAACGGTAAAACCGGCCGCATCTGCTCGCTGCCGGCGCTGGAAAAAGCCGGCCTGGGGGCCATCTCCCGCCTGCCGGTGTCGCTGCGGATCGTGCTGGAATCAGTGCTGCGCAACTGCGACGGCCGCAAGGTGACGGAGAAGAATGTCCGCACCCTGGCAGCCTGGCAGCCCAAGGCCGCCCGCACCGAGGAGATCCCGTTCGTGGTGTCGCGCATCGTGCTGCAGGATTTCACGGGGGTGCCGCTGCTGGTGGACCTGGCGGCGATGCGCTCGGCGGTCATCCGGATGGGCAAAAACCCGAAGGTCATCGAGCCGCTGGTGCCGGTGGACCTGGTGGTGGATCATTCCGTGCAGGTGGATTACGCGGGGACGAGCGATGCCTACCGGAAAAACCTGGAGCTGGAATTCCAGCGCAACCGGGAGCGCTACCAGCTGCTGAAGTGGGGCATGCAGGCGTTTGAGACGTTCCGGGTGGTGCCGCCGGGCATCGGCATCATCCACCAGGTGAACCTGGAGTTCCTCGCCAAGGGGGTGCTGGAGAAGGGGGGCATCTGGTATCCGGATTCCCTCGTGGGGACCGATTCCCACACCACCATGATCAACGGCCTGGGCATCGTGGGCTGGGGCGTGGGCGGCATCGAGGCGGAGGCGGGCATGCTGGGCCAGCCGGTCTATTTCCTGACGCCGGATGTGGTGGGCGTGCACCTGACGGGCGCCCTGCGCGAGGGCGTGACCGCCACGGACGCGGCGCTGACCGTGACGCAGCTGCTCCGCAAAGCCAAAGTGGTGGGCAAATTCGTGGAGTTCTATGGGCCTGGCGCGGCGGCGCTGCCGCTGGTGGACCGGTCCACCATCGCGAACATGGGGCCGGAATACGGGGCCACCATGGGCTTCTTCCCGATCGACCAGGAATGCGTGAATTTCCTGGCCGCCACCGGCCGCAGCGCGGAGCAGTGCCGGATCTATGAGCATTACTACCGGGCGCAGGGCCTCTTTGGCATGCCGCAGAAGGGCCAGCTGGATTACTCGGTGGAACTGGAGCTGGACCTGGCCTCCGTGGCGCCCAGCGTGGCGGGGCCGAAGCGCCCGCAGGACCGCATCGAGCTCTCCCAGCTGAAGCAGGATTTCCAGGCCACCTTCACCAAGCCGGTGGCGGAAAACGGCTTCGGGCGCAGCGCGGCCGACCTCCAGGCGGCCCGGGTGCCCGTGGCCGCTGGCGGCGGCCCGGCGAGCCTCGGCCACGGCAGTGTGGTCATCGCCGCCATCACCAGCTGCACGAACACCTCCAACCCCACCGTGATGCTGGCGGCCGGCCTGCTCGCCCGGAAGGCGGTGGAAGCGGGCCTGCGGCCCAACCCGGCGGTGAAGGCCTCCCTGGCGCCCGGATCCCGCGTGGTCAGCGACTACCTGAACCAGACCGGCCTGCAGCCCTGCCTGGACCAGCTCGGCTTCAACCTGGTGGGCTACGGCTGCACCACCTGCATCGGCAACGCCGGCCCGCTCCCGCCGGCCATCGATGACGCCATCGTCAAGCACGACCTGGTGACCGCGGCGGTGCTGTCCGGCAACCGCAACTTCGAGGCGCGCATCCACGCCAGCGTCAAAGCCAATTTCCTGATGTCCCCCCCGCTGGTCGTGGCTTTCGCGCTGGCCGGCCGCGTGGATATCGACCTGGCGAGCGAGCCGATCGGCGCCGGGAGCAGCGGCCAGCCCGTTTACCTCCGGCAGATCTGGCCCAGCCAGGCCGAGATCCAGCAGCTGATGAAGACGGCGCTGCAGCCGGCGGTTTACCAGAAGCTCTACCAGGATTTCGCGAACCAAAATCCGATGTGGAATGAGATCCCCGGCAAAACCGGCCCGGTCTATGCCTGGGACGAGCAAAGCACCTACATCCAGGAGCCGCCGTTCTTCCAGGATTTCTCGCTGTCGCCGCAAGCCATCCAGGGCATCTGCGGCGCCCGCGCGCTGGGCATCTTTGGGGACAGCGTCACCACGGACCACATTTCCCCGGCCGGCTCCATCAAGAAGGATTCCCCGGCCGGCCAATTCCTGCTCGCCAGCCAGGTCGGCAGGGAGGATTTCAACAGCTACGGCGCCCGCCGGGGCAACGACCGCGTGATGACGCGCGGCACCTTCGCCAACGTGCGCATCAAGAACCTCATGGTCCCCGGCGTGGAAGGCGGGGTCACCCGCTTCCAGCCCGCCGGGGAGGTGCTGAGCATCTTTGACGCCGCCCGGAAATACCAGGCAGCCAAAACCCCGCTGGTGATCCTCGCCGGCCAGGAATACGGCACCGGCAGCTCGCGCGATTGGGCCGCCAAAGGGACCTTCCTGCTGGGCGTCAAAGCCGTGGTGGCCCAGAGCTTCGAGCGCATCCACCGGTCCAACCTGGTGGGCATGGGCGTGCTGCCGCTGCAGTTCAAGGAAGGCGTCAGCGCCCAGACCCTGAAGCTCACCGGCGAGGAGGTCTATGAGATCGCCGGCCTGGATGACCAGCTGAAGCCCCAGCAGGATCTGACCCTGCGCATCACCCGCGCCGGGGGCCAGGTGGAGGAGGTGCCGGTCCGGTGCCGGATCGATACCGCGATCGAAATCGACTATTACCGGCACGGCGGGATTCTGCCGTTTGTGCTGCGCCAGCTGGTCGCTTAAGCGAGGCTTCCCAGGGCCGCCCTCCGTGTTTTCCGGGACGGAGGGCGGCCTTTTTCTTTTCCGGAACCCGGGGTGGGCGCCGGGCGGCTGGCCCAAATGGCTTGCCACCCGGCGCCGCTGATCCCACAGTCTGGCCTGTATGACGCAACGCATATTGAACTTGGCCGCCGCGATCGTCCGTCAATCCTCCCGCGAGCAGCCCGCCGACCGCCAGCTGCGGTGGACGCTGAAGGACCGCCCGGAATTGGACCCCTCCGAGCTGCGCCAGGTGGCCCGGACCGTCTTCGCCTATTACCGGTGGCTCGGCTGGCTCAATGCCAATGTGCCGCTCCCGCGCCAGGTCCGCGAGGCGGCCGAGCACCAGGAACGCTTTAATAAAAATCCCGCCTTGTTCCCGCCCAAAAAGCTGGAGCAGCTGGCCATCCCGGAGTGGATCTGGGACCATCTGGAGGTGACCCCCGCCTGGCTGCGCAGCCTCCAGACTGAGCCCCGCCTCTGGCTGCGGGCCCGGCCCGGCCACGCCGACAACGTCTGCTTCCGCCTGGGGAACTGCGAGCCTTTCAACCCCAAGCTCCTGCCCGACACCCTGCTCTTTACCGGGGAGCAGGATCTGTTCAAAACCCCGGAGTTCCAGGCCGGCGAATTCGAGCTGCAGGATCTCAATTCCCAGCTCGTCGGCCTGCTCTGCAACCCGGCCCCGGGCCAGAAATGGTGGGATGCCTGCGCCGGCGAGGGCGGCAAGCTGATGCACCTCTCCGACCTGATGAAAAACCAGGGGCTCATCTGGGCCAGCGACCGCTCCGTGAGCCGGCTGGAAAAGCTCAAGCAGCGCGCCGCCCGCGGCCGGGTGTACAATTACCAGGTGGCCGGCTGGGACGGTGGCCCCAAGCTGCCCACGCGCACCCAGTTCGATGGGGTGCTGATCGACGCCCCTTGCAGCGGCGTCGGCACCTGGCACCGGAATCCCCAGGCCCGCTGGACCACCACCCCCCAGGACGTCCAGGAATTGTCCGCCATCCAGATCCGGCTGCTGACGCACGCGGCGCGGGCCGTGAAGCCGGGCGGCCGGCTGGTTTACGCGGTCTGCACCATGACGCGGGCGGAAACCAACGACGTGGTGGCGGCGTTCCAGCGGCAAATGCCCGAATTCCGGCCGCTGCCCCTGGCCAATCCCCTGACGCCGGAAAAGCCGCCCAACTCGGTCCACTGGCTCTGGCCCCAAAAAAATGGGTCCAACGGCATGTTCATCGCCTCCTGGACACGCACCAAGCCCGCCGCCCAGCCTGCCGCCCAGCCCGGCGTTCCTCCTCCTCAGCCTGGCCCTCTCCCCCAGGAGAAGGAATAGGCTTTTGGGGTAAAAGTTCATCCCGGAAGCCAGGCGCAAATTTGCCGGACTGCCCGCCGTGGATCCCCTCGCCCCGCTGGCGGGGAGGGGGGATGGATTCAAGAGGAAAAGAGCGGCCAGGAAGAGCCAGCCCCAACGGGGCGGCGATAATACCGCCAATTTAAAATCTCCAATCTTTAATCTCCGTTTTTGGCCCCTTTTCCCTTTTTGTGCCCTTTGATGGCCATTCCCCCATCCCTCCGCCTCCTTGACGGTGGCTCCCCACGTTGGGCGGTCGAACACTTCCGTGGCATAAGCCTGCCCACCGCGGGTAGCCGCCGAGGTAACGAGGCGGATCTGCCGCCCAGGCCAATCCATCCGCTCCCCGCTCCCCACCTTCCTGGCAAACCCTGCCCCTGAAACCTCCCTCCCCTTTCCGTGTGATCCGTGTGATCTGTGGTTGATCCCCTTTTCCCTTTTTGTGGCCATTCCCCTATCCCTCCTTCCGGTGCCAAAAAGTGGCAGTGCTGATAAGGAACGCCGCCGCCCACGTTCCAGCCAGCATTTAAGCGTTGCATTTATTTCCCGGGTCGGTATCCAGTAAGGCATGCAAAAGCCTTGGAAACCAGCTTGGTTCCGGATTTTTATGACCGTTTGGGTGGCCAACGATTGCACCTCCCTGCCCGCGGAAGCTGCGGGGGTGGAGGCCGCCCTGCCCGCCTGGCCGGAGGAGAAGCTCGACCAATGGCGGGGCTATGTGCGCCACGTGTTCAAAGTGGATGGCTGCACCGCCTGGGTGGTGGAGCCCAAGCAGGCGGCCCCGGGCAATCCCTGGACCTGGTGCATGGAATTCCCCGATGCCTTCACGGAGCAAACCGGGGTGCCCCAGCTCCTGGCCCAAGGCTTCCACCACCTGCATATCCAGGTGGGCAACACCTTCGGCTGCCCGGACGCCCTGCGCCACTTCGACGCCTTATACCAGGCGGTCACCGCGCGGGGCCTGGCCCCCAAAGGCACGCTCATCGGCATCAGCCGGGGCGGGCTGTATGCCTATAATTGGGCGGCGCTGCACCCGGACCGGGTGGCCTGCATCTACGGGGACGCGCCGGTGTGCGATTTCAAGAGCTGGCCCGGCGGCAAGGGCAAGGGCAAAGGCAGCGCGGGCGATTGGGAGGCGCTGTTCAAATGCTACCACTTCCAAAACGAGGCCGAAGCCCTCGCCTGGAAAAAGAATCCCATCGACCAGCTGGAGATTTTGGCCAAGGCCGGCCTCCCGCTCATCCATGTGGTGGGGGATGCGGACGACGTGGTGCCCGTGGCGGAGAACACCACCCTCATCGAGGAACGCTACCAGAAGCTGGGCGGCCAAATCAAAGTGATCCACAAGCCGGGCATCGGGCATCACCCCCACGGGCTCACAGATCCCCAGCCGGTGGTGGACCTCATCTTGAAACACACCGCCCGGGCGCTGAAAAAATAGGCTGCGGCCGGAACTGCGCCGGCCCGGCACCGGCCCTCCGCCAGGTTCAGATGGCGTTCTGATTGCCGGCGCACGGGCCAGCCACGACCCTTCAAGCCACGGGGTTTGGGCTTGCCGAACATCTCCTTTCGCGGTTATCAATTGGGCCATGGCCAATTGTGAAATGCCTGTCCGTTTCCTGCCTGTGGGCGCCAGTTCCGGCGGTTTGAGCCAGCCTGAGCCGGGGCCATGCAATTGGCTCCGTCGTTCTTGCTGGGTCTCCTTCGTCATCCACCGCCTGCAAACCACGGGAGGGCCTGTGCGCGGCGCTTCCCTTGTCTTGCGCAAAAACCTGCGGCGCAATCACTTTCCTCCCCCATGCAGGGCGGTGGCGGAGTTTCGTCCGGTTTAACGCACGCCCCATTTATGAAGCGCCTTCTGAATTACCAGATCGTGGCCAAAATCCACGACGGGAAAAACTCGGTGGTTTACCGGGCGGTCCGCACCAGCGACCACTGTCCGGTGATCCTGAAAACCCAGCGCGAAGATTGCCCCCCCCCGGACTCCCTGGCCCGGCTGCAGCGGGAATACAAAACGCTCCTCCAGCTGGCCTTTCCCGGCATTGTGCAGGCAGTGGGAATCGAAGGTTTCCAGGATAAAGTGGTGCTGGTGCTGGAGGACATCGGAGGGCGGGCGCTGGACCAGCATCTGCAGGAGCGGGCCCTGCCCCTGAACAAGCTGCTGGAGCTGGGGATCCAGGCCGCGGGCATCCTCGATCAAGTGCATGCGGCCGGGATCATCCACCGGGATGTCAACCCCTCCAATTTCATCTGGAATCCGGACACCAGCGTGCTGAAATTGTCGGACTTCGGCCTGGCGGTGCCCCTGCCCACCGATTCCGTTTTCCAATCCCCGGGCCGGATCGAGGGCACCCTGCCTTACCTGGCCCCGGAACAGACCGGCCGGACCAACCAGTCGGTGGATTCCCGGGCGGACCTCTACGCCCTGGGGGCCATGTTATACGAGATGTTCACCGGGCATCCGCCCTTCGAGATGAAGACCGGCCTGGAGATGATCCACGCGCACATGGCGCGGGCGCCCATCCCCCCCCACGAGGTTCGCCCCAGCGTGCCTCCCGCCTTGTCGGCGGTGGTGCTGAAGCTCCTGGCCAAGGACAAGGAGGACCGTTACCAAACGGCCTTTGGGGTGCAATCGGACCTCAAATTCTGCCAGCGCTGGCTGGAGGCACAGGGCGCCATCCCCCCCTTCCCCCTGGCGGAACACGACCTCCCGGAGCGGCTCCAGATCCCGCAGAAGCTTTACGGCCGCCAAAAGGAAATCGCCGCGCTGCTGGAGACCTTCGAGCGGGCCAGCCGCGGCCGCAGCGAAATCATGGTGGTGGCCGGATTTTCCGGCGTGGGCAAATCGTCCCTCGTCCACGAGGTGCACAAGCCCATCACCGAAAAACACGGCTATTTCGCCGCCGGCAAGTTCAACCAATTCCAGCAGAGCCTCCCCTTCTCCGCCTTCCGGCAGGCCTTTGAATGCTTTTGCCACTACCTGCTCACGGAGGACGAGGCGGCCCTGGAGCAGAAACGCCGCGACCTCCGCGCGGCGGTGGGCGATCTCGGGCAGGTGCTCATCGAGACGATTCCGGCCCTGGAATTGGTCATCGGCAAACAGCCCCCGGTCGATTCCATCAGCCCGCAGGAGGCCCAAAACCGGTTCACCAGCGTGTTCCAGAATTTCCTGCGCGTGGTTTGCCGGCCCGAGCATCCCCTGGCCTTGTTCATCGACGACTGGCAATGGGCCGACGCCGGCTCGGTGCTGCTGCTGAAACAGATCGCCACCGCGCCCAGCCTCAAATACCTGCTGATCGTTTGCGCCTGCCGGGACAACGAGGTCACCCCCGCCCATCCGTTCCTGATGGCCCTGGAGGAGCTGCGGCGGCAATCCGTCCCCATCACCAGCGTGGACGTCCGGAACCTCCAGCCGCCGGACCTGGGCGCCCTGGTCGGCGCCTCGCTGCACCAGCCCCCGGAACAGGTGCAGGAACTGGTCCAGCTGATCCACGAAAAAACCCTCGGCAACCCGTTTTTCGCCAAGACCTTCCTCAAGACCTTGCACCAGGAAGGGCTGGTGACCTTCGACCGCGGCTCCCGGGCGTGGCGGTGGGATCTGCCGCGGATCCGGCAAAAGGGCCTGACCGACAACGTGGTGGAGCTGCTGGCCGGCAACATCAGCCGGCTGCCGCCCGCCACCCAGCACATCCTCACGCTGGCGGCGAGCCTCGGCAACCGCTTCGATCTCCACACCCTGTCGGTGATCGCCCGGCAGACCCCCTCCGACTGCGTGCAAGGCCTCTGGCTGGCGCTCGGGGAGGGCCTCATCCAGCCGCTCGACGAGAACTACCAGCTGCCCGACCGCCCGGCCTTCGCGCACCAGTCCCGGTTCCGCTTCCAGCACGACCGCGTGCAGCAGGCGGCCTACGGGTTCATCGCCCCGGAACAGCGCGCCGCGCTGCACCTGAACATCGGGCAGCTGATGCTGGCCGGCCTGGATCCCGCCGAGCGCGAAGACCGGCTGTTTGAAGTGGTGGACCATTTGAACCTCGGGGCTTCCCTGATCGAGGCCCAGGACCGCCAGATCAACCTGGTGGCCTTGAACCTCGATGCCGCCCGCAAAGCCAGGGCCGCCATCGCCTACCCGGCCGCGCTCCAATACTGCCGGGCGGCCGATTCCCTGGTGCGGGCCGCCAGCCTCGCGGACGAGCTCTGGCGGAGCCACTACCACCTCGCCCTGAACCTGCACAAAGACCGGTCCGAGCTGGAATACATCAACGGCGATTTCGCCGTGGCCGGGCAACTGCTGCGCGAGGCCATCGCCCACGCCAGGACGCCCTTGGACCAGGCCGAGGTTTACCACGGTTTGATCGTGCAATTCACCCTCCAGGCCAGGTATCCCGAGGCCATCGCCACCGGGCGCCAGGCGCTGGCCACCCTGGGGATCGAGCTGCCCCAAACTGAATATGAGGCGGCCCGGGACGCCGAAATGCGCCAGGCCAGGGAAACCATCGGCAGCCGGCCGGTCGCCTCCCTGTTCGATCTGCCGGTGATGACCGATCCGGAAAAACGCCTGGCGGTCAAACTCCTGATCGCCATGGGCCCGCCCTGCTACCGCTCGCACCAGCGCCTCTGGGCCGTGATCGTGCCCAAGGTGGTCAACCTTTGCCTGCGGTTCGGCAACGTGCCCCAGATCGGCTACAGCCATACCGCCTTCGGCGGATTGCTGGGCTGGGCCTCGAACGACTACACCACCGCCAACCAGTTCGGCGAGCTGGCCACCCGGCTGATGACCGAAACCTTCCGCTTCCCCTCCGATCAGAGCGTGTTCTACCTCATGATCGGCAGCTCCCTGCGCCATTGGTCCCGGCATTTGAAGCACTCCACCATGGATTACCTGGAGGCCTACCATATCGGGCTGCGCTCCAGCAACCTGCAATACGCCGCCTATGCGTTCGGGCACAACATGTATTGCCGCTTCTTCCAGGGCATCCCCCTCCCGGATCTGCTCCAGGAAACACAAAATTACCTGGATTTCAGCCTGAACCGCCACAATCAATGGGCGATCGATCTGCTCGAGGGCGGCCAGATCCTTTTCAGCGCGCTATGCGGCAAGCCGCTGGCCCCGTTCGCCAAAGGCCAGCTCACCGAAACGGCCTTCCTGGAGCGGTGCGAGGCGCACCAGAACATCCAGGTCATTTGCATCTACCACGTCCTCAAAACCTTCCTCCTTTATCTGCTGGGGGATTACGAACAGGGCCGGGCCAGCTTTGAAAATGCTGATCGCCTGATCTACACCGTGGGCACGCAGGGGCTGCTGCCCTGGCCCCAGCATGTGTTCACCCACTCGCTGCTCCTGGCGGCGCTCGGCCCGCCCGCCGGCCCGGAACCGCCCGGCGCCTGGCTCGCGCAGCTGCGCAAAAACCTGGCGCAGCTCCAGCTGTGGGCCCGCCACTGCCCCGAGAATTTCGAGCACCAGCAGCTCCTCGTGGCCGCCGAGCTGGCGCGCCTGGAGGAGCGGCCGCTGGAGGCGCTGGATCTCTACGACCGGGCCATCGCGGCGGCCCGGGAACAGGGCTTCGTGCAGCACCAGGCCATGGCCGGCGAAATCGCCGCGCGGTTCTGGCTGGGGCGCCACAAGCAGCACCTGGCCCTGCCTTACCTGCGCCAGGCCCGGAGCGCCTATGAGCGCTGGGGCGCCACCGCCAAGCTCGCCGCGTTCGACGCCCTGTATGGCGATTGGCTGGAGCATCAGCCGGTCCCGGCGCGCCACACAACCTCCACCGACAGCAGCCGGATCTCCGTGGAGCTGGATGTCACCACCATCGTCACCGCCGCCCGCTCCCTCTCCGAGACGGTGCAGCTGGAGCCGCTCCTGAACAACCTCATGAGCATCCTGATGGCCAATGCCGGGGCCGAATCCGGCACCCTCCTGCTGCCCCAGGGGGATGCCTGGCTGATCCAGGCCGAGGGCGGCCCGGGCGGGGCCGCGGTGCTGCAGTCCCAGCCCCTGGATCCCGCCCGGAAACCGATGTCGGTAATCCTCTACACCGCCCGCACGCACCAGCCGCTCATGCTGCACAATCCCCACGAGCTGCCGGAGCATGGGCACGACGAATACCTCCGCCAGCGCCAGCCCAAGTCGCTCTGCTGCGTGCCCCTGCTGCACCGCGGGCGGGTGGTGGGCATCATTTACCTGGAGAACAGCCTGACCGGCGGGGTGTTCACCAACCCCCAGGTGGAGCTGCTCAAGCTGCTCTCCACCCAGATGGCCAGCGCGATCGTCAACGCCCAGGTTTACGACGACCTCGAAAAGGCCGTCCAGCAGCGGACCGCCCAGCTGGCCGAGGCCAACCAGGCCCTGCGGACTTCGCTGGACGAAAAGGTGGTGCTCCTCAAGGAGGTCCATCACCGGGTGAAGAACAACCTGCAGCTGGTGGTCAGCCTGCTCAACCTCCAGGCCCGGAAACAGCCGAACCCCCTGCTGGTGGAGAGCTTCCGCGAGCTGCAGAACCGGGTGCATTCCATGTCGATGCTGCACGAGATCCTTTACCGGTCCGAAAACCTGGCCCGGGTGAATTTTGCCGGCTATGTCTCCCAGCTCTGCTCCCAGCTGGCGAAATCCTTCGGCACGGCCGCCCGCCGGATCGAGCTGGAATACCGGATCGACAACGCCAGCCTGGCGATGGACCAGGCGGTGCCCTGCGGCCTCATCATCAACGAGCTGGTCACCAACGCCATGAAATACGCCTTCCCGGCCAGCCAGGGGGGGCGGATCTTGATCGAGATGAGCGCCTCCGGCCCGCAGCTCATGCTCCAGGTGTCCGACAATGGCGTCGGCCTGCCGGAGAATGTGGATCTGCGCCGGGCCGCATCGCTGGGCTTGAAGCTGGTCCACATCCTGGCGGAACAGCTGCGCGGCACGCTCGAAACCGCCAGCCAGGGCGGCGCCTCCTTCACCATCCGGTTCCCCATCGCCCCGGCTTGACTTGTTTTCCCGCGTTCTTTTGCTAAGGTGGCCGCATGACACGACATTGCCATAACTGCGGCTGGGAATGGAAGGTGGCCGGCGAACCCGGGCGTTCGGAGCGCTGCCTGCCATGCAGCTCCGATCTGCGGGTCTGCCTGAATTGCGTCAGCTACGACGAACGGGCCGCGCACCAGTGCCGGGACCGCCGGGCGGATCCGGTGGCGGACAAGGACCGCGGCACCTTTTGCGAGTATTTCGAGTTCAAGAAGCGGGTTTACCAGCCCTCCCAGAAAGCCAGCGCGCGCGAAGCCGCGGCGCGGGAACAACTGAAAAAGCTGCTGGGCTAGCCGATGCCACCATGAAAGCCACCGCCTCCTCCGCCGTGCCCCCGGCCGGCGCCACCCCCAATGTCTTTGAATTCGACGCCCTGGAGGCGGCCGGGAACTACCGCGCCGCGCTGCTGCGGGAATTCGGCCCGCACCTCCAGGGGTGCGTGCTGGAGATCGGGGCCGGCGTGGGCCACCTCACCCGCATGCTGCGGGCGCTGGGGCCGGTGCGCCAGGTGCTCCCCGTCGAGCCGGATTTCCGGTTTTGCCAGGCCATCCAGGCCAGCTTTCCGGACCAGCCGGTGCTCTGCGGCACCGCGGCGGCCCTGGATGCCCCCGGCGATGCCATCCTGAGCATCAACGTCCTGGAGCACATCCGCGAGGACGAGGACGAGCTGAAAACGTATCACCGCCTGCTGTCGGAACGCCAGGGGGTGCTCTGCCTGTTCACCCCCGCCCGGCCGGAGATTTACGCCCCGCTCGACCGCCAGTTCGGCCATTGCCGGCGCTACACCAAGCCGGAGCTGGAAGCCAAATTGCGGGCGGCGGGCTTCGCGATCCTGCGCCTGAGTTACTTCAACTGGCTCGGCTACTTCGCCTGGTGGTTCGGCTTCCGCATCCTGAAGAAAACCGCCTTCGACAAGGGGGCCGTGAAATTCTATGACCGCTTCCTGTTCCCGCTGGTTTACTGGATGGAAACGCGCGTGGCCCGGCCGCCCTTCGGGCAAAGCCTCATCGCCACCGCCCGCGCGGTCAAACGGTGACCCCCGGATGCGCTGCAGGCCACGGAAGGTGCGTGAGCTTTTGGAGTGCGTGCGCGGCTGCGCCGCTTTGGATTTATGGCCTGTGGCTGGCGGCTGGCCACCAGCTGGCCAAAAGCATTAGCGTGCCTCAAATTGCTTCCTCCACGGTCTAAGTTTTCCCTTTTCCGGGTAATCCGTGTGATCTGTGGTTTACTTCCCTTTTTGCCCCTTTTTGCCGGCCTTCCCTGCTCCCCAGCCGGCCAAACGGCCGCCGGGGATCAGGAATTCGAAGCAGGAGCCTGGGCGGGCGGGGATTTCCGGCCCCAGGTGAACCACAGGGCGGCCACCAACAGCGCCACGCTGAAGGCCCCCAGGGTCATCACCACCCTTTGGAAAGCCACCAGGGGCGGCAGGGCCAGGAGGCTGGAACGGCAGCCGATCAAAGTGCCCAGATAACCAGCCGCTATGGCGGCCAGCCAGGGCACGATGGCGAACCGCTCCCGCGCCAGCAGGTTGCTCACCAGCACGTTGGCCAGCGAGACGATCAGCAGGCACCAGGCAAACCAGGGCACCAGCGGCGCGGCCTGCACAAAATAAGCCGGATTGCGGAAATAAAGGATGCGGAGCGGCAATTCCGGCCAGCCGGTGACCACCAGCGCGGCCGCCGAGCCCATGATGGCGGTCGCTTTCAAGGTCAGGCTCATGGCGTCGGTGGTTTCGGACCGCGCGGCGCTCCGGGCGATCTTGGGGTACATCACCACCGCCAGCGGCATGGTGAATTGGGCCAGGGCGAAGCCCACAATGGCGCCCGCCGCGTACAGGGAGGTGGTCTCCTTGCCGAACACGCTCTGCACAAAAACGATGTCCGCGTTGGACAGGATCAGAATGGCCCCCGCGCCAAAGGTCAGCGGGACCACCCGCCGGATCCACGGCTTCCAGTCAAAAGGCTCCCCCGGCCCGAAGAGGAAGGAGCGCGCGAACCACAGGCCCGCCGCCAGGGAAATGACCTGCCCCAGCAGCGCCCCGAGCATCCCGCCGGCGGCCTGGCCGTGCAGGAACCGGACAATGACCACCACCGCCGTGAAGCGCCCCACCCCATCCAGGATCATGACCCACCCCATGCCGAGGAAATGCTGGCGCCCCTGTAGCAGGCCCTTGAGCACCGGCATCCACAAGGCGGCCAGGCCGAGCAGCAGGGTGACCCACAACGCGTCCGCATTGGAGATCTTCAGGGCCGTGACAAACGTCTGGCTGAACACGAGCACCAGCGTGGCGGAGGCCGCCCAGACGAGGAAGGTCCAGTAGATCACGGCGCGCGAATTGGCCGCCAGCTGGCGCTGCTCGCGGCCGCCGAGGGCCGCGGCGGCCTGCTGGGCGAAGACCGTTTGCAGCCCGGTGGCGGGGATGCCCATGAGCAGGTAGATCCTCAGCAAGGTGCAAAAGACGCCATACTCGGAATTGGGGGCCATCCCGCCGGCGATGAAATGCACCGCCGTCATGAACACCCCGCCCGCCACCGTGGCGAGCACCATCCAGCCGCCCTGGCGGAAAAACGTGGCCTTGGACTCGTGCGCGCTCATGCGGTGGGCACGGATTGGATCTCGACGGGGCCTGGCGGGCCGGAGGTGGCGGAGCGCAGCGGCGAAAACAAGCCGCGCCAGAAGCCGGTTCCGTAACCAAGGTGGGTGATGGGTATCAGGCCCAGGACCCGCAGGCGGCCGCCCAGGGGGGCGTTCCGCAAGGCCAGGGCCTGGAGCAGCACCAGCAGGGCGTAGGGGGCCAGCGGCCAGAGCGCCACGCCGCGCAGCGCCACCGCCACCGCCAGGTAAACGCAAAACGCCGGGGGGACAAAATTCAGGGCCGTGCCCGGGGTGGGATGGAGCCGGAATTGCTCCGCCCGCCCCCGCCCGTAGGCCATCAGCATTTTCAGGAAGGAGCGCAGGTCGCGGCGCGGGCGGCGGAAGACGCGGAAATCCGGGTCGTAGAGCAGGCGTCCGCCTTGGGCCATGATGGCATCCATCAGCGCGTTTTCCTCGTTGGGGTAAAGGGATTCGTCAAAGCCGCCCAGCGCGAGCAGCGTGGTTTTGCGGGCCATCAGGTTGCAGAGGATGAGCTCCTTCTCGCTGGAGTCCCGCCGGGCGCCCACCGGCACATAGCGGGCGCGGCTGGGGCCGAAGGCGAGCCAGCTGCCCATGGTGAGGGCGAACGCCTGTTCCCAGGCCGGGGCCTCCGGCGGGCACACGTTGGGGCCGCCCACCACCTGGACCTCCGGCCCGGCAAAATAGGGGACGGCCCGGGCCAGGTTGTCCGCCGCCGGCACCGAATCGTCGTCCAGGAAATAGATCAATTCGCCGCGCGCCTGGCGCAGGGCCACATTGCGCTGCTGGGCCGGCTGCCGCCCGCGGGCCACCAGGATCTCCAGCCGGTCCCGGGGATAGTCCAGGCGCGGGGCCGCCGCCAGCGCCTGGATCTCCGCCTGGCCTGGCCTGGCCGGGATGATCAAGGTGACCAGGGGTGGCGTCCGGCTCATGCGAGGGTGTCCAGGAAACGGGCCAGGGCGCGGACCCCGGCCTCCAGGGAGCGCTCGGCGATCCATTCGTCCGCCGTGTGGGCTTGGGCGATGTCTCCGGGGCCGAAGACCAGGCTGGGCGTGCCGGCGTGGGCCAGCACGGAGGCATCGCAGTAATAATCGACCCCGCACGGCCCCGGGCAGCGGGTGGCGCGCAAAAACTGCCGCACCAGCGGGTTCTCCGGGTCCGTCTCCAGCGGGTGGCAGGCGGCGTCCTTGATGTCGGTGAAGGTGGCCTGGAGGCCGTGATCCCGCAGCAGGCCTTTCAGCTCCCGGAGCACCGAGGCCCGGGTCTCGCCGGGCAGCGTGCGCCGGTCCAGCAGGATTTCACAATGGGCCGGGACAATGTTGGCCTGGACGCCGCCCTGGATGGCCCCCACGTTGACGGTCGGGGCCCGGAGCAGCGGCCGGCGCCGGCAAGCCAGGGATTGGGCGTATTCGCCCTCGAGGAGTTCCACGATGCGCGCCATCAGGCGGATGGCGTTGCGGCCCAGCTCCGGCCGTGAGCCGTGGGCCGCTTTGCCCCGGGTATTCACCCGCAGCCACAGGTTCCCTTTGTGCGCCGTCACCACGTTCAGGCGGGTCGGTTCGCCGACCACCGCCAGGTCCGCCCGGAAGCCTTCGGCCGCCAGCGCCCGGGATCCGCGCTGGCCATTTTCCTCGTCGATCACCCCGGCGAAAATGATTTCCGCATGCGCCGGCCGCGGCCCGTGCTCCGCCAGCCCGGCGAGGGCGGCCACCATGGCGGCCACGCAGCCTTTGGTGTCGCAGGCGCCCCGCCCGTGGATTTTGCCCGGGGTGGCCACGGGGTCGAAGATGCGCTCCGTGAAAGGCTCCACGCCCACGGTATCGGTGTGCGCCAGCAGCAGGATGCGGCGCCGGATGGGGCCGGCGGGGGCCAGGCGCAGCAGCACGTTGGGCCGGCCCGCGGCAACCTCCCGCATTTCCACATCCAGGCCGGCCCGCGCCCCCACGGCCGCCAGGAATTCCGCCACCCGCTGTTCGCCCGCACAGGGATGGAGCGCCGGCAAAAAGGCCGGGTTCACGCTGGGCAGCGCGATCAATTCCCGCAGCAATTGTCTGGCATCGACCATAAAAAAACGGCTCGAATCCTAAGCCACCACCCCGGCCAAGAAAAGGAGTTTTACATTTTTCCCGATTTATGGCCATCATAGCCCCCGCTGGCGCGTTTCGGCACGACTGCGTACGACTGAATGTGCGAGATAGTCCACAACGGGAAACCGGGGGGGCGAAGCCGTGCATTTCGACGGAGCGGGGAAGTGCTATGCCCGCCGGACGCCGGCCGAAGCCTTGGCCAGGCCTTGAAAAACCTCAATTTTGCCTGGCGCCTGGCGGCCTGGCTGCTCCTGGCGCCCTGCGTCCAGGCGGCCGCGCCGGAGCCAGCTCCCCCGGTGAGTTCCGCAGCCGAAGTGCCCGCCCGCCCGCCCGCCGAGGCCAGGAATGGCGCTTCACTGCCGCTGCGCTACGCCTTTTGGGGCCTGGGCCTCGCCACCGGCGGCGCCCTGCTGGCCTTGAGCTGGGTTTTCCTGCTCCGGCGCAAAGTGCGCCAGCAGACCGAGCTGATCCGCCGCCAGCTGCTGCAGGAGGCGGCCCTGGAACAGAGCTACCGGGATCTGGTGGAAAACGCCTCGGATATCATCTTCGAGCTGGATCTGCGAGGTAACTTTTTGGCCCTGAACCACGCTGCCGAGATGCTTTCGGGCTATACCCGGGAGGAGGTGCTGAACCAGAATTTTGTCGGTTTCCTCATGCCCGGCCAGGTCCAGCCCGCCCGGGAGCGGCTGGCGCGGGTGCTGGCGGGTGAAAAAAGCCTCCTGCACGAGTGGGAGATCCGCAGTAAAACCGGCGAGTGGCTGCCTTTGGAAGTGGTGGTCCGGCTGGTCACCAGGGATGGCGCACCGCACGGTTTCCAGGGCATAGCCCGCGACATCCGCCGCCGGCTCCAGGCGGAGGAGAAATTGCGCAAGCTCTCGCGGGCGGTGGAGCAAAGCCCCGCCGCCATCACCATCACGAACCTCGACGGCCATATCGAATACGTCAACCCCAAGTTCCTGGCCATCTCCGGCTACGCGCTGGAGGAAGTCATCGGCAAAACCCCCCGCCTCCTCAAGTCCGGCCACACTCCGGCTGAGGAATACGAACGCCTCTGGAAAACCATCACCACGGGCCGCGAGTGGCAGGGCGAATTCCTGAACCGCAAGAAAAATGGGGAGCTCTTCTGGGAAAGCGCCTGCATCAGCCCCATCACCGATGCCGCCGGGGATATCACGCATTATGTGGCCGTCAAGGAGGACATCACGGCGCGCCGCCAGTTGGAGGGGCAGCTGCGCCAGAGCCAGAAAATGGAATCCATCGGCCAGCTGGCCGCCGGCATCGCCCACGATTACAACAACTTGCTGACCGTCATCCTCGGCCACTCCAGCCTGCTGAAAAACGAGCCGGACCTCCCCGCGGCGGCCCGGGAATTTGCCATGGAGATCGGCCAGGCCGCCGAAAAGGCGTCCAACCTCACCCGCCAGCTGCTCGTCTTCAGCCGCCGGCAAAGGATGCAGCCCCGGGTGGCCAGCCTCAATAGCGTCATCGCGAACCTGGGCAAAATGCTGGTGCGCCTGCTCGGCGAGCACATCACCGTGGTGTTCGATTATGGCCAGCCCCTGCCCCCCGTGCTCGCCGATGAAGGCATGCTGGAGCAGGTGCTCATCAACCTGGCGGTCAACGCGCGGGATGCCATGCCCAAGGGCGGGGAATTAACCATCCGCACCCGCCTGGTGGAGGTGGACGCCCGCCACCTCCAGCGCAATCCCGAGGCCCAGCCAGGGCCGCAGGTGTGCCTGACCGTCGCGGACCAGGGCTGCGGCATGGACGAAGCCACCCGGGAGCGGATTTTCGAGCCGTTTTTCACCACCAAAAGCCCCGGCAAAGGCACCGGGCTGGGGCTGTCCACCGTGTTTGGGATCGTGAAACAGCACCGCGGCTGGATCGAGGTCGCCAGCGAAGTCAGCCAGGGGGCCACTTTCCAGATTTTCCTGCCGCCCACCAGCCAGGCGCCCGAGCCGCCCACCGAGCGCCTGGAAAAATCCCCCAGCGGCTCCGAAACCATTTTGTTTGTGGAGGACGAGGAAGCCTTGCGCAAGCTGGGCCGGAATGTCCTCACCCGGGCCGGCTACCAGGTTTTGGACGCCCCCTGCGGCCCCGACGCGCTCAAGCTCTGGGAACAATACCGGGAAAAGGTGGACGCGCTGGTCACTGATATGGTGATGCCCGGCGGCCTGAGCGGCTATGACCTCGCCGTGAAGCTCGTCGCGGAAAAGCCCTCCTTGAAGGTGCTCGTGGTCAGCGGCTATAGCGCTGCCCTGGCCACCCTGGACGAAAACCACGGCCAGCAATTTGCCGTCCTCCAAAAACCGTTCAGCCCCAAGATCCTGGTGCAGACCCTGCGGGATTGCCTGGATGGCGCCCGCCCGCCCCGCCCACCTGGCTCAGGCATCCGCGGCCATTGACCCATCCGGGCCGCCGCGCGCTTCCCCCGGGAGGGTGGTTTTGCGGCCCCGCTGCTGGCTGAAGAATTCGCGCAACAGCTGGCGGCACTCCCCTTCGCGCACCCCGCCCGTGATCAGGCAGCGGTGGTTCAGGGAGGGGAATTGCAGCAGGTTCAAGGCGCTGCCCGCCGCCCCGGCCTTGGGGTCCGCCGCGCCAAAAATGACCCGCTCCAGGCGCACGTGCACGATGGCCCCCGCGCACATGGGGCACGGCTCCTTGGTCACATACAGGCTGCAATCCGTCAGCCGCCAATCCCCCACCACCCCTTCCGCCTGGGTGATGGCGATCATCTCGGCGTGGGCGGTGGCATCCGTCAGCAATTCCACCTGGTTGAAGGCGCGCGCGATGATCCGCCCCTGCCGCACCACCACCGCCCCCACCGGCACCTCCCCCCCGGCGAAGGCGCGCCGCGCCAGCCGCAGGGCTTCGCCCATGAAATGGTCGTCGCTTTGCAGGTCGATGATCGGCGGCTCCAGTCCGGCCATGGCAGGAGGCGGCTATTTGCGCGGCAGCAGGCCGGGCGGCGGCACCCCCATCCGGCCCATGAGCCGCTGGAACTTGCCGAACTTCTTGAGCATCTGCTGCATCTGGGAGAACCGGCCCAGCAGGCTGTTCAGCTCCGCCACCACCACCCCGCTCCCCTTGGCGATCCTCAGGCGCCGCCGCGCATTGAGGATCTGCGGGTGCCGCCGCTCCTGCGGGGTCATGGCGCAGATCATGGCCTCCATCCGCTTGAATTCCTTCTCGCTCTTGGACAGATCCGCCCCCTTGGTCATTTCCGACCCGCCCGGCAGCATCCCGATGATGTTTTCCAGCGGGCCCAGCTTGCGCATCTGGCGCAGCTGCTCCAGGAAATCCTCCAGGGTGAACTGGCCCCGGCGCATTTTTTCCTCGAGCTTCTTCGCCTCGTCCATGTCCACCGTCTCGGCCGCCTTCTCCACCAGGCTGACCACGTCCCCCATGCCGAGGATGCGCGAGGCCATGCGGTCCGGGTAAAACGGCTCCAGATCCTCGAGCTTTTCACCCATGCCCGCGAGCTTGATCGGCTTGCCGGTCACGGCCTTCAGGCTCAGGGCCGCCCCGCCCCGGGCGTCGCCGTCCAGTTTCGTCAGCACCGCGCCGGTGATGTTCAGCGCCTTGTCGAAATGCGTGGCCACATTCACCGCCTCCTGGCCCGTGGCGGAATCGAGCACCAGGAGGATTTCCTGCGGCTTCACCAGGTCCCGCAGGCGGACCAATTCCTGCACCAGCGGCTCATCGATCTGCAGCCGCCCGGCGGTGTCGAAGATCAGCGTGTTCAGGTTTTGCGTCGTCGCGTAGGCCAGGGCCTCCCGCGCGATCTTCAGCACGTCGGTCTCCCCCTTGCGCACGAAGGTGGCCACCTGCAGCTGCCGCCCCAAAGTCTCCACCTGGTCCATGGCCGCCGGCCGGTAAACGTCCGCCGCCACCAGCAGCACCGTCCGCCCCTGCTTGGTGAGCATCCGCGCCAGCTTGCCGCTCGTGGTGGTCTTGCCCGAGCCGTGCAGCCCCACCAGCATCAGGCAGCTGGGATTGCCCCCCACCTCCAGGCTGGCATTGGCGGAGCCCAGCAGCGCCACCAGCTCATCGTTGATGATCTTGATGATCTGCTGGCCCGGGTGGATGCTCTGGATCACCTGCTGCCCGATGGCCTTCTGCCTCACGTTCTCGATGAAATCGCGCGCCACCTTGAAGTTCACATCGGCATCCAGCAGCGCCATCCGCACTTCGCGCAGCGAATCGCTCACGTTGGAATCCGATATCTTGCCCAGCCCGCGCAGGTTTTTGAAAACCTGCTGCAGCTTGTTGCTTAACGACTCAAACATGGGGCCAGCCTAGGGCAAGAACTGGGAGTTGACAAGCCGGACGAGTTTTGGCCTAATTGTTGCCCCTTGAGGAAAGGGTCCGTGGTAGGATACCCAAGTGGCCAACGGGGGCAGACTGTAAATCTGCTGGCTACCGCCTTCGAAGGTTCGAATCCTTCTCCTACCACCACTCCAAATCCCCTGCAATCCCCTTAAATCCCAATCAAAAACCCTCTGTTTGCAATGGTTTGCAAAAAACGTCCGTGTTTGTGGCCTGATTCAGTGGCGCCAGGGTGTGGCGTCGTTCCGCTCCGGTGGACGACGAATAAAGCGCACAAAAAGCGCACAAGTTGGAAGTCTGCCGCCCGTCTGGCCGGCCTCCTTTGGGTTCAGAGGCGAAAAAAATTCCCCCGCCCGTCACGAGGCCCCCGGAATGATTCTTTTTCCAAACGGTGGGAGCGGTTTTAAGCAAACGTGGTGACGGGGAGCGAGGTCTGCTGCCGGATCTGGCCGGCCAGGTTTTCCAGCTCGGCGGGCGTGAGTTTGGTGGCGAAGGCTTCCGGCGTGGGCCGGGCCACGGTATAGGCATGCACTTCGGTGATGCGCGCCCCCCCCTCCAACAGCCATTTTAACCGCCCGCAATAGGCAGCCAGCTCCGCCGGGGACATCATTTCCCCATGCACTTTCAACAGCAGGGTTTGGATGATTATGGGGCGGACCCGGGCGGTCCGCAGGAGGTTGTGCAGCAGGCGGTCCAGCTGGATGCTCGACCGGTTGACCACCCGGTAATAGGCCTCCGTGCCGGCATCCAGCTTGCCCCAGATTTCCCCCTGGCTGGCGTCCATGATTTCCAGGCCGCGCTGGACATCGGCCTTGTCGAGGCCGGCGGCGTTGGTGATCAGCACCAGCTTGGTCTTCGGCAACCCCTCGGCGGCCTTGACCCCGGCGGCAATGCGCACGCATTCCTCGAAGTTGGGAACCATCGTGGGCTCGCCATCGCCGCTGAAGGCGAGGTCCTGGATCTCTTCCAGGTAAGACTGCGCCAGGGCGAAATGGCCGTGCTGGTGCAGGCCGCCCTGTTTCACGAATTGGATGAGGCTGGTCAATTCGCTCCGCAGCCGGGCGGCATCGACCTCCCTGGCCCGGCCCGGGGTGCGGCGGTCCACCTCGCAATAGATGCAGTCGAAATTGCACCGCTTGTCCGGGTTCAAATTGATCCCGAGCGACAACCCCCGCGACCGCCGCGAAATGACCGGGTAAACGTAAATATAATCGCTGAATTTCCGGGCATGGTTCTGAACCGCCGGATTCGCGCCGCTGACTTTGCCAGGACTTTCCGCCACGAAGCTGAACTTAACCTCCCGGCCGGAACAATTCAATCGGTTCCATACCGGGCGCCGATTCCGCCCGGCCCGCCGGAAGCGCTCCCGGGCGGGCGGACGGTTCTCCCATGCCAAATTCATACCCGGCCCCCAGCCACGATCCAGCCCCTGCCTCGCCGCCGATGCATCTCCGGGATCGACACAAGCCAGCGCCTGATTATAAAATGACCAGCGAACACAAATCCAAGATTTTTATGAAATCGCCCTATCCGACAGAGACCGGCTGTTGCCCGAAGTTCAATCCGGAACCATGGCAGGAGAAAGAGTTCGTGTGGCGTGACAGGCTGTTCATCAAGGACCGGGTGCGCTGCCTGTTTTTCATGCCGCTCAATTTTGGCGGGGTCATGGTCCGCAACCAGGAGCGCATCGAGCAAGCCGGCGCCTTTACGCCCGAGCCGCCGCTGGTGCTTTCTGAACATACCTCGCGCTGGAATATCGACGTTTACGTGGAGGTGGCACAGGAGATCCCCGGAGCGCAGAACGTGCGGTTGAGCGGCCGGTTCCTCACGAAAGTATTCGAGGGCCCCTTCCGCGACACCGGCCAATGGTGCCAGCGCATGGCCGAATGGGTCCAAACGCAAGGCGCCCGGATCAAACGGCAGCTGATGTATTACACCACCTGCCCCAAATGCGCCAAACACTACGGCCGCAATTACGTCGTCATTTTTGCGGAAGTATAGGTATTTGCCTCCGGTTCGACTATCGCCGGGGCCAGGCGTATCCTGGAGGCAGGGCGCAAACCTGCCCGCACCGCCCGCTGCGGATTCCTCGCCCTGCTGTCGGCGATACGGGGTGGGTTTAAGAGGAAGGCGCATTTTCCGTGTAATCCGTGTGATCCGTGGTTAAATCTGAAAAAAAGAACCACGGAATACACGAAAACGAAGTCTAATTTAGAATCCCAACGGGATTCCGCACCAAAGTCCAGCGGTTGCCCGCTTGCGGGCTGGGCTGCCGGGCGAAATCCCTTTGGGATTTTTTATCAGGCCGCGGCTCAGGATCTCAAATTGCCCTTTCCGTGTATTCCGTGTGATCCGTGGTTAAAATCCCAAAAAACTAAACCACGGAATACACCGAATACACCGGGCAAAAATCAAAATCCCCAAGCGGCCAGCGCCTTGGGAGCCATGAAAACCAGCGTTTTTATCGTGGACGACCACCAGATCGTGCGGGAAGGCTTCAGCATGATCCTGGATGATGAGCCGGACATCGTCGTCCTGGGCACGGCCGATTCCGCCGCTTCCGCTCTGGAGCAAATCCCCGGCTTGCGGCCCGATATCGTCCTCATGGATATCGAGCTGCCCGACCAGGACGGCATTGCCACCACCCGGCAGCTCCGGCGCCAATGCCCCGGGCTTAAAGTCATCATCGTCTCCTCCTTTTCCAAGCAGTCCATCGTCGAGCAGGCCCTTCAGGCGGACGCCTTGGGCTATGTCCTCAAGACCAACCCCCCGGAAGAGCTTTTCCAGGCCATCCGCACCGCCGCCACGGGCAGGCTTTTCCTCCGCCAGGAAGTATCCGCCGGGATCGGTGAGGGGGCACCAGACAACTGGTGTCCCTACCTCGGCTTGCGCAGGAAAGGGAAAACTGAAACCGTGGCGCAAACCAAGCTGGTGGCCAGCCGCCTGCAACCGGCCCGAAAGCCAAAGCGGCGCCACGGCGCCGCAATCCAAAAGCTCGCGCGCGCTCCGTGGCCCGCACCGCATCCGGCGCGTTGAGGTCTCCGCCCGGTTGGAATTGCCTGCGTTCGGGGCGTGACTTTCTGGGGCTGGAGCGGGCAGGTTCCAGCTCCCCCCTTGAAGCCCCGTAAAACCAGGTGCCAGGCGGAACCGGGAGGGCGCCAATTTGGTTTGCCAGCCATGGGGGTTGGAGTTAAATTGAGGGCGTTGTTGCCGTTCGCACGAACGGAAATATTTTGCAGAGCAACGGCGTTGGGAATCAGCCGCCGCCCTGGCTCAGTCCCAGGCGGGCAACGGCTTCATCCCACCCATCTATTATAACCGGACAAAACCATGAACAGCCAATCGCCCGCCTCCAGAACAAACCGCAGCTCAACCCCGCTTTGCGCCCTTTTCCTGGTTTGCGCCGCGGCGGCGGGGGGCAGCCAGGCCTGGGCGGCCCAGGTTCCCTGGACCGGCCAGGCAGTTGATATCCGCTCCGGGCAACCCCTGGCCAGCACGCGGTTGTGGGGCGGATTCCAAGGCCGGACGGATGCCACCGAGGCCAGCACGACCGGCGGCGATGGCCGGTTCACCGTGGTCTACGCCGCGCCGCTGGACCTGGCGGTGTTCGGCTACTACAAGCTCACCGCCGCTTATATCCCCGATGGGGGCCTGTATTTCGAGAACGAGCGAAAAACCAGCTACCCTTCGGAAACCATCGTGCGGATGGTTCCCCGCAACGCCTACATCCGCTGCCTGGCCCGCGACAAGCTCAGCGGCCAGCCGCTGGCGAATGTGAGTGTATCCCTGGGAGTGCCGGGTGCTGTCTGGCAGACGGTGAAGACGGATGCCCAGGGGGGGGGCCAGTTCCGCACGCCCGCCTATGTGGGGAGCGGAAACTACGAGGAGGGCATCCCTGCTGACCAACAGGTGCCCCACGAAGCTTACCAGCAGGCCGTCCCGCGGACCGATTACTGGCTCGAAGTTTCCGCGCCCGGTTACAAAACCCTGCGCACCCCGGAGCTGCCCCTGCCCATCGGCGTGCTTTCCTCCGCCTCGCCGGAGCTGTACACCTTCATCACCCTGGAGCTGGTGGCGAATGCGGACACCGTGAACCAGCCCGCCGCCTCGGCGGCGATCCAGAACCCTTACGCTGAGCGGCCAACCCTGGCCATCGCGCGCGCGGTCAAAGTTTCCTTCGCTACGCGCACCGGGGTGCGCTACCAGCTGCAGCGGAGCGCCGCCGCCGATGGCCCATGGGAGAATGTGGGTCCGGTGTTCACGGGGGACGGCGCCGCCGCGGAGCGGTATTTCGACGCCGAGCCGGACCAGGCCCGGTATTATCGGGCGGAGGTCGTCACCCAGTAAAAAAAACCCGGCGCCGCGGAGGGCGGGGCTATTTTTCCCCGGCGCCCGCGGTGAAATTGGTGAAGCCGCTCCGGCGGGGTGACCGCTGCCACAACGCCTCGAGCTTTTGGATCCGTTCGGCGGTGGGCGGGTGGCTGTTGAGAACCTGGAGGGAGGATTGCTCCAGCCGCTGCAGGACCGGGCTGCCGGCGACCTTGCGCAGAAACTCGCTGGATCCCCGGGGATCGATGTTGGCCGCCAGGGTTATTTTCCAGCCCAGTTCATCCGCCTCGAATTCGTTCTGGCGCGAGTAGCTCTGCCGCAGCAGCAGCTGGGAGCCGTGGCTCACCAGGGACATCAGCCCCTGGTTGCCGCCGGCAAACATCCGCAGCAGGTAATAGCGGCTGGAGCTGCCGATCAGCTGGCGCAGGCCGTGGCGCCGCAGCACGTGCGCCATTTCATGGGCCAGAACCCCCGCCAGCTGGCTGGGCTGGTCCGCGGCCTCGCACAGGCCCCGGAAGACCAGGATCTTGCCCCCGGGCAGGGCCAGGGCGTTGGGCGCCTCATTTTCCACGATGTAAAACTCGAAGCGATAGGGATGCTTGGGCAGCCGGGCAAGCAAGGGGGCCGCGGCCGCCTCCACCTGGGCCAGCAGCCGCGGATCCCGGGTGATCTCCACCTGCTTCTTGAGATCCTCCAGCGCTGCCTTGCCCAGCTCCGCCTCCCAGGCCGGCGGCACCGCGTCGGCCACCCAGCCGGCCGCCAGGCCGGCCACCCACCAGGCGGCGGCCAGGAGCACCGAAAACAGCCCCACGAAGAGGGCCGCCAGCTTCAGGTTGCGGCGGGAATCGCGGGTCTCCAGCGCCTCGCGCACCTGCGCCACCAGGTGGTTGCGGCCCTGGATGAAATAATTAAACAGCGGGTCGCTGCTGGCGAAAACCTCCCACTCGGGCTGCTCCGTGTCGCGGTAAAGCACCCGGCCGGAGGCGTGCCATTCCACGGCCAGGCGGTCCAGCGGGATGCCGCAATTGGCCAGCGGGGATTCAAAGAGCAAGGCGTCCGCGGTCAGGCGCAGCACCCCGCTGAACTCCCGGGGGCTCAAATCCGGGTTGTGGGCGGCAGCCTCGTAGGTGATTTCGTCGGGTTTCAAACCTGCCCGTCAAAATAGGCCCGCGCGCGGCCAGGTCCAGCAAATTAAAAGCGGGGCTTGGTCCGTAGCTCATTTCGCCGTGGCCGCAGCTGGCCGGGAGTGCTGGATGAACTGGCTCGCCCAGGCGATGAAATACTTCATATTCGAGCGGTCTTCATGGCCGCCGTCATGCTGGCGCCAGGCCAGTTCTCCAGCGAGCAACCCCGTGTTCACCGGCGGCATTTTCGCCGTCCGCCAGCCCTCCTGCACGCCGATATCTTTGGCGCCGAGCAGCCGGAACACCGGCCCGGCCGCCACGGTGGCCATGTAGCTGCCTTGCTGGTCGAGCCAATGGGCGTCGCCGCGTTCCGGGATGCCGTAGCTGATGAACGTCAGCCGGGGCGCGCAGAGCGCAATCAGCAGGGGCGCGTCCACCGGCAAATCCCCGGCGTTCCGGCTCCCGAAAGCGGATTCGGCAGCGCCGTACTTCAGGAAGTTTCCCGCCATCCAGTGGTATTCGCCCGCACCGGTCAGGTTCTCCACCGCCTCCCCGAAGTTCCGGCGATGCAGCTTGGCGCCGCCTTCCCCGGAAGAACCGGCCAGGGCCATGGCAAAACGGGGTTCCAAGGCCAGCGTGACCAGCGCCGCCTTGCCAAAACGCGACACCCCTTCGATGCCCACCTTCCGGGCATCCACCGCCGGGTCGGTTGCGAGATAATCCAGCCCGCGCGCCGCGCCCCAAGCCCAGGCCCGCAAGGCGCCCCAATCGTCCGGCTGCCGGGGCCGGCCCTGATTGGCCAGGCCGATGATGCCTTTGGTCAGGCCCGCGCCGTTGTCCGCCTGGATGCTTCCGGGATTGAGGATGGCCTACCCCCAGCCGGCCGCGAGGAGCTGTTCCGTGGACGGCGGATCCTTAAAGGGGCCGCCAAACTCCGGAAAGCGGTTCGTGGGCGCCGGGGAATCCGCCGGGCGGGGCATCCCGTCCCCGCCGTCCCCGCCGAACATCATGAGCACCGGCACGGGACCCCGGGCCTGGGCCGGGACCACCAAGGCCATGCGGATGTCCACGCTGATCGCCGGGCAGCCGGAATGGTCCACGTGGCCGGCGAGCCGCTTGCCGCGGGCGGGCAGGCTGCCAACGAATCCATTCGTGATGTTCGCAACCACCGTCCAGGTGACCCCGGGGCGGGTTTTCAGGCACCCGCCCGATCACTTCCCGCTCGAAGTCTTCGATGATCTCCGGCCGGCGCTGGTTCCACCACATCGCGGCGGTGGTGACCTTCCGGCCGTCCTTGAGGGTGAGGGCCTCCGGCAGGCTGGGGAATGGATCCGCTTTCGCGGGATCATAATTCGCTGAATTGGTGGCGCCGGGCTGACCGCTCGGTCCCGGGCGCAGCCGGGTGATGCCCAATTGCCCCAGCATTTGCTTATGGTCCTGCTGGGTGGTCCAATTCAAGGGCGCGGCGGCCTGGCCGGCCAGATGGACGTTGGTGTGCGGGCTGGCGGGGGTGCCGCGGCCGGCCTGGCGGTTGAGGTTCCCGGCGTAGCCAGGCGGCAAGTTTTCGGCCTCCAGGCAGGATGAAAGCGCATACGCGCCCAGATCCCATACCCCCACCAAACAAAGCAGCCACGCCTGCCAGCGCCATCTGGCCAGCCGATCATGATTTAGCCCAACCTGCATGGATCAACGGTAACGAATTAAGCCGCCTAAATCCAAGCCGGTTTTTCGGGGCATCCGGTTCCGGGGAATGGAGTTACGGGTCGATTCAGACCGGTGTCCCGTAGGTGATATGAATGATCACCGGGCGCCCAGGATGGGATTCGATCTCGATGGATATTTGGGCATCGCAGATCCGCCTCGTTGCCTCGGCGGCTACCCGCGTTGGGCCGGCCCCGGCCCCGGAGGTGTCTGTCCGCCTGGCGCCTGGGGTTTATCCCCTGGCGGAGGCGCTGGCTGGCGGAGACTTCTGGAGCCGCTCCAACTCCCGCTCCAGCACCGTCCGGGCTTCCGCCAAAGCCTGGTCCAGCTGACCCAGCAGGCCCGGGGGAGCCGCCCCTTGTTCCGCCATGGCTTCCAGCTGCCGGGCCAGATCGCGCACGGCCGCCAGGTAAAAGATACTGGAGCTGCCCGCCAGCGCGTGCGCGGCCACGGCCACCGCCCGAAAATCCGCGCCCGCGGCCTGCTCGCGCAGGCGGGCCTGGCGGTCTGGAAGGTCGCAGAGGAAGGAGTCGATCAGCTCGGCGGCGGCCTCCCGGCCGAACTCGCCTTCCAGCTCCCGGAGGCGGTTCGTGCAATCCATCCCCGGGGCCACGGGGCCGGCGCCGGGCGTGGGGGCCGCAGGGGTCGCCGCGCAGGCCCGCAGGACCGCCCGCAGCTCTTCCGGCCGCACCGGCTTGCTCAAGTAGCCGTCCATGCCCGCCGCCAGGCAACGGGCCCGATCCCCGGCGAACGCGTTGGCCGTCAAGGCGATGATCCAGACGGCCGGGCGTCCCTCCGCGGGCCGCGCCGCCGTCCGCCGCCGGATCTCCCGCGCCGCCTCGAAGCCGTCCAGCTCCGGCATCTGGCAGTCCATGAGAATGAGGTCGTAGCCGAACTTATCCCAGGCTTCCACCGCTTCGCGGCCATTCCCGGCCACATCGGCGCGGTGGCCGAGCTTTTCGAGCAGGAACAGGGCCAGCCGGCGGTTGGTGTCCTGATCCTCCGCCACCAGGATCCGCAGCGGCCGGACCGGGCCGGACTCAGCGGCGGGCGCCGCCGCCGGGGCCGGAGGCGGCTGGTGCTCCGCGGGCGCGGCCGCCGCCTCGATCTCAAACCAGAACACCGCGCCTTCGCCCGGCGCGCTGGTGACCCCGATCCGCCCGCCCAGCAGCCCGACAATCCGGCGCGAGATGGCCAGCCCCAGGCCCGTGCCGCCGGCCTTCCGCGACTCCGCCAGGTTGACCTGCGAGAACGGCTGGAACAGCCGCGCCTGGTCCGCCGCGCAGAGGCCGATGCCCGTGTCCGCCACCTCGCAGCGCAGGCGGTTGGGCGCAAGGCTCTGCATCCGCACCACCACGCCGCCTTCCCGGGTGAATTTGAGCCCGTTGCCCACCAGGTTCACCAGCACCTGGCGCAGGCGCCCGTCATCCGTCAGCACCGCCTCCGGCACGTCCGCTGCCACGTCCATGGCCAGCTCCAGGCCTTTTTCCCGGGCGCGCAGGGCGAGCAGCTCCAGCACGCTGGCCACCAGGGGCCGCAGCTCGCACCGCTCCCGCTCGATCGTCAGCTGCCCGGCCTCGATCTTCGAGAAGTCGAGGATGTCGTTGATGATCTCCAGCAGCGCCTCCCCGCTGCGGCTGGTGGTGGCCGCGAATTCCCGCTGCCGCTCGTTCAGCGGGGTGTCCAGCAGCAGGTTGGTCATGCCGATGATGGCGTTCATCGGGGTGCGGATCTCGTGGCTCATCACCGCCAGGAACTCGCTCTTGGCGCGGCTGGCCGATTCGGCCAGCGCCGTGGCCTCCGCCAGGCGGCGGTTGTTTTCGATGAGCTGCTCCTCCAGCTGCCCGCGTTCGGTGATGTCCCGCCAGGTGCAATAATAGGAGGTTGCCCCCTGCCGGTCCAGCAGCTGCGTGGTGACCTGGACATGGCGGATCTCCCCCTGCTGCGTCCGCTGCAGGGTTTCAAAATCCGCCCGGCCCTCACGGATGGTGGCCGCGACCTGCGCCCGGGTTTCCTCCGGGGTTTCCATGGCTTCCACGTCGAAGATGCTGAGCCGGGCGAACTCCTCGCGGGTATAGCCCAGCTGGCGGTGGGCGGCGGTGTTGAATTCCAGGAACCGGGTGGTCTGGGGGTCGATGATCAGCAGGCCGTCCGGAGATTGCTCGAACAGGAGCTGCCGGTGCTGCACCTCCCGCTCGAGCGCCTCCTCCGCCTGCTTGCGCTTGTTGATGTCGCGGACGAGCGTGATGAACCGGATCCCCGGGGCGGCCGGGTCGCCTTTGGCTGCCATCGACAGCTCGAACCAAGCCAGACCGCCGGGCAGAGGCAGGGCGTAAACCGCCCCCCGGTGGCGGCCGGTGGCCCGGGCTTCTGCCAGCCCCTCATCGAGGATCCGGCCCGCCTCCGCGGGCAGGAGTTCCCGCATTGTTTTGCCCAGGAATTGGGCGGGCGGCACGTAGAGCAAATCCGGTTGCGGCGCGTGGAAATCCCAAATGCGGCCCTCGGCATCCACCTCGAACATCAGGTCGGGCAAGGCATGCAAGGTGGCCGCCAAATGCTCGTGTTCGGAGAGCAGGGTCTCCTCCGCCCGTTTCCGCTCGGTGATGTCGTTGTCGGCGCCACGGTAGCCCGCCAGTTGGCCGTGGCTGTCCAGGATGGGGATGCCGTTGGTGGAGAACCAGATGGTCCGGCCGTCCCTGGCCTGCGCCAGGTTCTCCAAATCGCGGAAGGCTTCTTTCCGGGCGAAAACTTCAAAGGCCGCCGCTTTGAACGCCTCGCGGCCCGCCTCCGGATGGAGGTCGTAGAAATGCAGCCGGCCCACCAGCTCCTCCGGGGCATAACCGAGCAGCGTCCGCCAAGCCGGGCTGGCATAAGTGAACAGCCCCTGGGCATCCACCTCCCAGAGCGCCGTCCGGCTTAGCTCCGCCAGCTGGTCAAAACGCCCCTGACTCCCCTCCCCCGGGTTTATTGATCCGTGCATAATTCAAGATGGTTCACGGAGCTGGCGCGGAAGATAACCTGTCACAGGAAAGCCAGGCAACCGCCCGGATTGGAAATCCCTGCGCGCTCGCCGCCGGCCACAGCGCGGCAGAGCCATGGCCCGCCCAGTGCAAGCGAACAGTTCCGAACAATAAAGGTGGTATTTTTGCGCAAAACAAGAACTGATGATCCCTGATTCAGGCGCGTGGGTCAAAAAATATTTTCGTCGAAAAATACCATTTAAAGGGGGTAGCGGGATGCTGGCCGGCTTGGGGGCATGGTGTGCGAAGCGCCGTCGATTCAGCCGATCCGGAGTGGCGTTACGGCGGACAGCCGCCGCCAGGCCGCCGCCCTATTCAGGCGAAGGCAGCGGCCGGGAAATGCGCCCCGGCCATGCGGTCCCGCCAGGCCCGCTTTCAAGGCCGCCCGGGGGGTTCGCCGGCAAACCTCTGGAAAACCAAGGCCGCGTTCTGGCCGCCGAAGCCGAAGGAATTGGAGAGGACGGTCCGGCCCGCAAAGTCCCGCGCCTGGCCGGGCACATAATCCAGGTCGCACAGCGGATCGGGATGCTGGAGGTTGATGGTGGGCGGGATCCGGCCGGTGGCAAGGGAGTGGCACGCGGCCGCCGCTTCCACCGCCCCGCTGGCGGCGATCATGTGGCCGGTCATGGATTTGATGGCATATACCGGGATCCGCCGGGCGTGCTCCCCGAACACCTGTTTGATGGCCTGGGTTTCCGTGAGGTCGTTTTTGGGCGTTCCGGTGCCATGGGCATTGATGCTGCCGATGGCTTCCGGCGCCAGGCCGGCATCGGCCAGGGCCTGGCTCATGCACCGGGCGGCGCCCCGGCCTGATGGCTCCGGATCCGAGACGCGGTAGGCGTCCAGGGAGGCGGCGTAGCCGGTGATTTCCGCGTAGATCCGCGCGCCCCGCTGCCGCGCCCGGGCCGCGGTTTCCAGCACCAGGAAAGCCGCGCCTTCGGACAAAACCGTCCCCTGCCGGGTGGCGTCAAATGGGCGGCAGGCGGCCTGGGGATGGCCGTTTTCCTGGGCCAGGATCCGCAGCAGGCTGAAACCGCCCAGGCCCAGCGGGTTCAAGGTGCTGTCGGCGGCGCCCGCCAGGGCCAGCTCGGCCTCGCCTTCCCGCAGGCGCTGGAAGGCTTCGCCCACGGCCTGGGCGCCGGCCGCACAGGCGGAGCAGTTGGTGAACCACCCGCGCCGGAAGCGGTAATGCTTCCCCAGCCACTGGGTGAGGCAATCCAAAGGGATCTGCAGCGGTGGCCCGCCCGCTCCCGCCCGCCATTGGCGGGCCAGCGCCTGGATCATGTCCGCCGCTCCCGCCACCGGGGCCACCCGTTCGAGGGAGAAGAATTCCAGGCAGACACCCACGCTCAGCAGGCCCGGCTCCAGGTTGGCCTCCGCCAGGCCGGCATCGCCTAGGGCCTGGCTGGCGGCGGCCAATCCCAGCTGAACCTTGCGGTCGTCCAGAAGCGCCGCCTCCGGAAAGGCCCGGAGGTCCAGGCCCTTCACCTCGCCCCCGATCCGCACCGGCAAGGCGCTGGCCGCGAACCGCGTGATGGGTCCGATGCCGGAGCGGCCCGCCAGCAGGTTCGGCCAGAAATCCCCCGGCCCGCTGCCCACCGGGGTGCACAAGCCCAGGCCGGTGACCACAATCCGCCGGCTCATGGCGCCTCCAGGATAAAGGCCGCCTGCTCGCTGCCGTGGCCGAAGCAGTGGCCTTGCACCCGGCACTGCTCCTGCCCGGCCAGCCAGGCGCCCAGCCCCACCTGGAACGCGGCCGCCGCGGCGAACAGGTTGCCAGCCTGGCGCTTGGGGCGGATGACTGTTTCCGCTGGGGGGCCAGGCAAGCTGGCCAGGGCGGACGCCTCTGCCCATTCGGCGGCTGCGTTGCCATCCGCGGCCGAAATGAGGATTCTGGAAACGTGCGGCGGGGTTCCCAGCGCCTGGCGCAAAGCCGCCGCACAGGCGTCCGGCAGGCTTTCGCCCGGGAAATGGGTGGCGAATCCCCGGCCCGCCAGGCGCGCGTGGCAGCGCGCGCCACGCGCCTGGGCCTGCTCCTCCGCCTCCAGCACCAGGAACACCGCCCCCTCCCCCGGCACCGGTCCGGTCCGCCCCTGGTTCCACGGTTCGAACCAGCCTTGCTGCTCCAGGGTGAGGAACGCCTGGTCATGGGTTTTCACATCGCACCCGCCCACCAGGGCACAGGGGACTTCGCCCCGGAGGATGGCCCGCCGGCCGGCGTCGATGGCCTGGGCCCCCTGGCCTTCCCAGGGCGTATAAATCGCGTTGGGCCCCTGGATATTCTCGCTGATGGAAACGAAACAGACCGGCATGTTGCTCAGGATTTTGAACGAGAGCAGCGGGTTGATGGCCCGCAGCCCATCCCGGCCAAAGCGCACCGGGTCGAACTGGCCAGCGGGCGAAACCGAACTCCGGATCAGGCCGCCGATCTCCCCCAGCGGCATGCCGGCGGTCCCGGTGGCGCCGAACAGGGCCACCGCCTCGGGCGGGTAATCGATGCCGATCCGCAGCTCCGCATCCGCCAGCGCCAGGTGGGCCGCGGCCACGGCCAGCTGGGAGTCCCGGTTCATCAGGCGGAGCATTTTGGGCTCCCGGGTGTAAAGCTCCGGCTGGAAATCCTTCACCTCCGCGCACCAGGGGCAGGCAAAAGCGGAGGCATCGAAGCTGCCCGGCGGGGCGTGCGCCGTCTCGCCCCGGGCCAGCCTCGCCCACACTTCGGGAGCGGTTTTCCCCAGCGGCGTGATCATCCCGATGCCCGTGATGGCCACCGCGCGGCTCATGACGGGCAGCGCCACAGCGCCAGCAGCTGGCGCCGGATGGCATCCAGTTGCGGATCCTCCAGGTATTTGAAAGCGAACACCATGGCGGTGGCCGCCAGCAAGGTCTCCCCCCGGTGGGCGGACACCCGGGCCTTGCCCCCGTTTTCATTCAGCGAAAGCACTTCCGCCCGGTAGTGGAGTGAATCCCCCGGTTTGGACAGGCTGCGGAACTGGGTCCGCTCCAGGACCGTCAGCACGGCTTTGGCGCTCCGGCCATATTTCTTTTCCAGCCCCGCCTCCACCAACAACCCCGCCAGCTGCGCCATCCCCTCCAGGATCAATACCCCCGGCATCACCGGTCTTTGCGGGAAATGGTCGTCGAAAAAATCCTCGCTCAACGCCACGTTTTTCACCGCTTCCGCGGCCACCCCCGGCTCCCACCGGGTAATCCGGTCGATCAAAAAAAATCGCATATGGCAACGCCCCGATCCTACGCGGCCTGCGCCCCGGAATCCACCGGATTCGGCGCTGGATGTTTCAGGCTCGGCGGAACCTGGGGAATCCCGGGAAAGGACCGCCCACGGCGCCCGCCTTCGGGGATGAGGGGCGGCAACCGCTGGCCGGACGATACCAGCCGCCCGGGCGGACTCACAGCCATTGGTGGAGCTGGGTGCGCAGGATCTGGCGGGCCCGGTAGAGGCGGGATTCCACGGCTTTGGGCGTGGCTTTCAAAATGGCCGCCGCCCCGGCGATGGATAGCTCCTGCCACTCGCAAAGGATGACCGCCTCCCGCAGGTCCGGGGAAAGGCCGTCCACCGCCGCGCGGACCGCCACCGCGCGCTCTGCCTCAAGGGCCGCTTCGCTGGGGGAAACGCCAGCCGCGGGGAGTGTCTCGCCCAGGCTTTGGTCCGTGCCTTCCGCCCCGGCCTCCAGCGGGAGGGTGGGATGGCGCGAGCGCCAGCGGTGGTGGTTCCGGGCCAGGTTGCCGGCGATGGTGAACAGCCAGCTCGTGAACCGGGCCTGGAGGTTGAACCGGGCGCGGTTTTGGTACACCCGCACAAAAGTTGCCTGGGCCAGGTCATGGGCATCCTCCTCGTTGCCGAGCATGCGGAAGAGGAAGTTGTAAACCGCCGCCGCGTGGCGGTCCATGAGCCGGTTGAGGGCGGCCTCCCCGCCCGCCGCCAGCTCCTGCATGTCCGCCTGGTCGGATGCCTCCGCGTCAAGGGTGCGCATGGGGGGATGCAGGATCAGCGGCCATTCCTTGCTCGAAACGCTCGTGGAACCCCAGCGTGAGCCGCCGCATCTCGGCCAGGTAGCGCTGCCCCTGCCCGGGTGGCATGGCCTGGCTGACCTCCTGGAAATGCTGGAGCATGGCGGCCTGGCATTGGGCCCGCAGGGTGCCGATGGCTATAAGTTTCGCCTCAATCACATGGGCCGCCTGGCCGCCGGTTTCCAGCAGCGTCCGCAGTTCCCCCTGGTGCTGGCCGATGCGCTGGCAGTAATCGCGGCACCGGGGCAGATAGCCCGCGTGCAGGACGCGGATGGCTCGCAGTTCGGCCTCGCTGAGCCGGAATTCGCGGCGGAGCCAGGCCAGGTCATCGCCCGGCTGGGCCAGGCATTGGGCCCAGACCCTCCGGGCCAGCAGGCTCGTGAGGCCGGCCGTGGCCGATCCGGCCAGCAAAACCACCAGCAGAATAAACAGCGAGCGCCTCATAACTTGCTCACCGGGAGGTCATGGGGCTTACCGCCGCCAGGTATTGCTGCCGGGCCAGATCGCTGGCCAGCCGGTCCCCCTGGACCACCCCTACCGCAATCCCCAACAGGACCATGGCCGCCGCGCCCGCCGCCGCCCGCCGGGGCCGCAGGAACATGGCCGCGGCGCGGTCCAGCCAGCCAGGCAGCCCCGTGCTGAAGCCAAGGCGGGAGTCGCGCTCCAGGCGGCGCCAGACCGCCTCGTTGAACCCCGGCGGCAAGGCCCGCTCCGGCCGGGCCGCGCGCAGCAGGGCGCTCAATTTCTCATCCTCCATCGGAGGGATCGGTTTGCTCATAGTGTATTGGTGCCAACAACTGGACCACAAATCGCCCTATCCTTCAGGCGGAGTTGCCAGCCAGCCACGCCTCCGCGTGCCAGTCCGATAGCCTATCAAGCCATCATCCATTATCCAGCTTACACCACGGCGCGCGGAATCTCCCGCAAAACCACCAGCCAGGCCGATGCTGCTCGCCACCGGCAGGCGAAACGGGGTGCCTATCAGCCGCGGCTATCCCGCGCCAAGTCAAATCCGGCGATTGACAGTCCGCCAGCAGGCGGTAGCCTTCTGTCCCAGCCCTGACCCAATGCCCTTTGGCAATGAAAAGCGA
>CAYPCQ010000039.1:0-65156 GCA_964409245.1 uncultured Verrucomicrobiota bacterium | reverse complement strand
TCGCTTTTCATTGCCAAAGGGCATTGGGTCAGGGCTGGGACAGAAGGCTACCGCCCGCTGGCCGACTGTCAACCGCCGGTTTTGAAATCGCTCGGAAAAACGCTGAGCCAAACGCAGGTACGTGGCTAATGCTATGGGGACTGGTTGGCCCCCTTGGAGACGGTTATTTTCTTCAGAAAATAGGTGGTGTTGTCCCAACCATAGATGCTGAGGAAAAGGGTCTGAAAAGCATTGGGAAACGAGCCGCGGGCCAGCTCAAGCTCGTTGCAGAACACTTGCCACCCGATTTGGCGTGATTTCATTTCCAGGGAGATGCGGTACGGCGCCAGCGTGTTGGTGGGAACCAGCTCGGTCCAGCACCCCGCGCCCAGGGTGGCAGCCACTCCGTTGGTGACACAGGTAGGGGCGGCCAGGGAATCCCCATCCAGGTGGAAAAACTGGAGATGCTCCACCATGCCGAAATTGCTGCGGAAGCCAAAGGAGATCCGCTGATCCTGGAAAGGCATCCCGGTCAGCAAGGCGCCGACATGCCCCCGCCAGGCTTCCTTCTGCAACTCGATTTCCACCCGGTCCCCCGCCGCCAAAGGCTGGAGCAGAAGCGTTTGGGCGTTGAACATGAAGATTCCTTGGGGCGTTTGCCGGAAGTATCCGTGATTCCATCCTCCGGGCTGACTGTGCTGCAGGATCGATAAAGGCACCCCATTCAAGGTGCAGCGAGTGATGGGCATCTTGGGCCAGCGGTTGCGGGTGGCCAGCCAGTAGCCCCCCGCCAGCAAAGCGGCCAGAAAAACCGCCCCGGCCGCGCCCATCCACCGCCGCCGGGGTTGGAGGATTTTCCGGGCCTCGGCCAGTTTGGCGGAATGGCCGGACCCCAGCGCCTCCAGCACGGTGCGGATATCTTCCATCCGGGTCAGCCGGCTCCCGGAGAGCGGCGAGCACAACCCCCGCAGCAGCGCGTGCAGCAGGCGGTCCTCCCGGCTCCAGGCACGGCCGGCCGCCACCCAGGCTGGCGGGGCCGGATATTCCAGCCGGCTGCGCCCGCTCCAGGACTCGTACAGAAGCTTGCCTAAAGCGTAAGTGTCACGGTCATATCCGGTGCCGCCGCCGGGCGGTTGGTAGCCTTCCGTCGAAGCCGTAATCTCCTGGACCCCCTCGGTGGCGCCCAGGGTGTCGAAGTCCGCCAAAACCCACCGCCCGTTCAGCCGCAGGATGTTGCCCGGCTTGAGGTCGCCATGCACCAGCCCGTTACTGTGGAAAAATTCCAGCGCCTGAAGGATTGCCACGGCTACGGCCACGGTCCTTTGAATCGCCGCTGCCGGCTCCGGGCTCCCGCCGGATTCGAGCTGGACCGGCGCATACCGGTCGAATTCCAAACCGCCGGGCTGGGCGCCCTCCGCCAGCGCCAGCTCCTCCCAGGCCACGCCGGTTTGCCGGTCCGCCTGAAACGCCAGGATGGGCAATACGTGATCGCAGCGGGGCAGTTCCGCCAGGCGCTGGCGCACCGCCTCAAACCGCACCAGGTCCGGTGGTTTCAGGCCGCGGTGGACTTTGAAAACCCGCCACCGGCCCGCTGCATCCTCCACCAGCAGCACTTCCCGGCCGTTCCGGTTCGACAAGCACCGGACGCGCAGCACTCCGCCGGCAAATTCGGTCATGGAGGGGGCCAGGGGCGTCATAGCTGAGGCTGGCTGGCTGGCTTATGGGTGGTTTTGGTGATCTTGATTTTCCTCAGCAAATAGGTGGTGTTGTCAAATCCGTAGAAATTCAAATAAGTATGATCCGTCGCCAGGGGATGCCAGCCGCGGGCCAGCTCCCGCCCTTCGCACACGATGCCCCAGCCAGCCTGGCCGGCCCCGATCTCCAGCGTGATGCGGTACGGCGCCAGCGAGTTGGTGGTGCCCAGCCGGGTCCAATGCGGCGGCCCCAACGTGCTGGCTGTCCCGCTGGCCACCCGGGTGGGCGCCGCCAGCGAATCGCCATCCAGGTGGAAAAACATGAGGTGGTCGGACATGCCGAAGTGGTCGAGGTGGTAGAAGGTTGCTGGCGATCGTTTCAAGATCAAGGCATCGGTCAGGTACAGGCTCACATGCCCCCGCCAGGCTTCCTTCTTCAGCTCGATTTCCACGCGGTCGCCCGGAACCAGCGCCCGGGGTATGGTGGTGTGCGCATTGAAAGTGAAGATGCCATTCGTTGTCTGGCGGATGGCGCCCTTGTTGTCCGCCCCCCCGGCCAGCGAATAAACCAGCGGAATGCCATCCAGCGACGCCCTGGCGCTGATAACCTGCGGGGGCCGGCGGAAGGAAAAAGCCAGCCCGGCCGCCACGGTTGCCAGCGCCAGCATAGCGGCCAAGGCCCAGCCGATCCGCCGCCTCCGGGCATGGAAAATCCTCCCCGCCCGGGCCAGCCGGGCGACATCCCGCGAGGCCAGCGCCTCCAGCACCGTCCGGATGCTCTCCAGCCGGGTCAGCCGGGCGCCGGAAAGGGGCGAGCACAACGCCTGCAGCAGCGCCTGCAACAGGCGATCCTCCCGGCTCCAGGCCCGCCCGGCGGCCACCCAGCCCGGCGGCGCCGGATATTCCAGCCGGCTGCGCCCGCTCCAGGACTCGTACAGCAGCTTGCCCAAAGCGTAAGTGTCCCGGTCATAACCGGTGCCGCCGCCTGGCGGTTGGTAGCCTTCCGTCGAAGCCGTGATCTCCTGGACCCCCTCGGTGGCGCCCAGGGTGTCGAAGTCCGCCAAAACCCACCGCCCGTTCAGCCGCAGGATGTTGCCGGGCTTGAGATCGCCATGCACCAATCCGTGGCCGTGGAAATATTCCAGTGCCGCGACCACCCCGGCCGCCACTTCCGTGGTCTTTTGAACCGCCACCTCCGGTTCCGGGCTGCCACCCGGCTCCAGCTGGACCGGCGCATAGCGGTCGAATTCCAAACCGCCGGGCTGGGCACCCTCCGCCAGCGCCAATTCCTCCCAGGCCACGCCGCCTTGCCGGTCCACCCGAAACGCCAGGATGGGCAATACGTGATCGCAGCGGGGCAGTTCCGCCAGGCGCTGGCGCACGGCCTCAAACCGCACCAGGTCGGGCGGATTGAGGCCGCGGTGGATCTTGAAAACCCGCAGCCGATGAGCGGCATCCTCCACCAGCAGCACTTCCCGGCCGTGACGGTCCGACAAGCACCGGACACGGGCCACTCCGCCGGCAAGTTCGTGCAGTGAGGGGGGCAGGGAAATCATGGCCGGGGGTGGCTGGCCGGCTGTTTGGCGGTTTTGGTTATGCTGATGCGCCTCAGGAATAAGGTGGTGTTGTCGAAGGCGGCAAAATTGAGATACGGATGATCCGCCGCCGGCAGGTACCACCCGTAAGCCAGCTCCCGTTGATCGCAATGAATGCTCCAGCTGATCTTTCCGGATTCGACCTCCAGCGTGATGCGGTACGGCGCCAGAGTATTGGTTTCCTCGAGGCAAACCCAATGCTTGGGGCCGAGCGTGGCAGCCACGCCATTGGTGGCGAAGGTGGCGGGCGCCACGGAATTGCCATCCAGGTGCAAAAGCACCCTATGATCGATCAGGCCAAAGTGGCCGCGAAAATCGTAGCTGCCCGGCTTCTGGATCAGGTCATCCGTCAAATAAGCGCCCGCATGCCCCCGCCAGACTTCCTTGTGCAATTCCATTTCCACCCGGTCACCGGGGCTTAAGGGCCGGGGCAGGATGGCGTGGGCGTTGAACATCAGGATGCCTTGGGCCGTAGTTCTGTAGTAGCCGCTGTTGAGTCCTTCAGGGTGGCGGTAAAGCAACACGGACAATGGCACGCCATTCAAAGCGCATTTGCCGATGGGAAATCCCGGATAGCGGCTGTCAGTGGTCATCCTGGCAGCGGTCATCCTGCCCGTGGCCATCCTGGCGGCCGCCATCCAGCAGCCGCCGGCGGCCAGGGCCGCCAGCAAGCCAGCCGCCACCCAGAGGCGCCAGCGGCGCCGGGGGCGGAGGAGCTTCCCCGCCCGGGCCAGCCGGGCGGCATCCTGCGAAGCCAGCGCCTCCAGCACCGCCCGGATGCTCTCCAGCCGGGTCAGCCGGGCGCCGGAAAGGGGCGAGCACAACGCCTGCAGCAGCGCCTGCAACAGGCGATCCTCCCGGCTCCAGGCCCGCCCGGCGGCCACCCAGCCCGGCGGCGCCGGATATTCCAGCCGGCTGCGCCCGCTCCAGGACTCGTACAGCAGCTTGCCCAAGGCGTAAGTGTCGCGGTCATATCCGGTGCCACCGCCGGGCGGCTGGTAGCCTTCAGTCGAGGCCGTGATCTCCAAAACGTTCTCCGCAGCCCCCAAGGTATCGTAGTCCGCCAAAACCCACCGCCCGTCCAGCCGCAGGATATTGCCGGGCTTGAGATCGCCATGCACCAGCCCGTGGCCGTGGAAATATTCCAGCGCCGTGACCACCCCGGCCGCCACTTCCATGGTCCTTTGAACCGCCACCTCCGGCTCCGGGCTGCCACCCGGCTCCAGCTGGACCGGCGCATAGCGGTCAAATTCCAAACCGCCGGGCTGGGCGGCATCCGCCAGCGCCAGCTCCTCCCAGGCCACGCCGGCTTGCCGGCCCGCCTGAAACGCCAGGATGGGCAATACGTGATCGCAGCGGGGCAACTCTGCCAGGCGCTGGCGCACCGCCTCAAACCGCACCAAATCGGGGCGATTCAAGCCCCGGTGGATCTTGAAAATCCGCAGCCGCTGCGCGGCATCCTCCACCAGCAGCACTTCCCGGCCGTGCCGGTCCGACAAGCATCGGACGCGCAGCACTCCGCCGGCGAATTCGTTCATTGAGGGGGGCAGGGAAATCATGGCTGGGGGTGGCTGGTTGGCTGGTTGGCGGTTTTGGTTATGGTTATTTTCCTCAGGAAATAAGTGGTGTTGTCAAAGGCATAGAAATTGAGATAGGGATGATCGACCGCCAGCGGATACCAGCCATAAGCCAGCTCCCGCCCATGGCATGCGATGCTCCAGCTGGCCTGGCCGGCCTCGACCTCCAGCGTAATCCGGTACGGCGCCAGCGAGTTGGTCTCCACCAGCCGCACCCATTTTTTGGGGCCGAGTGTGCCGGCCTCTCCTTTGGCGACAAACGTGGGATCCGCCAGCGAGTCGCCAGCGAGATGGAAAAACATGAGATGCTCGATCATGCCGAAGTGTTCCCGGTGGCCGAACATGCGCGGAGTCCGTTCCCGGAAGAGCGAATCGGTCAGATACACCCCCACATGCCCCCGCCAGGCTTCCTTCTGCAGCTCGATTTCCACGCGTTCGCCCGGATTCAGCGCCCGGGGCAAGCTGGTGTGCGCATTGAAAGTGAAGATGCCATTCGTTGTCTGGCGGATGGCGCCCTTATCGCCCACGCCCCACCAGCAAAGCGAATAAATCAGCGGGAATCCATTCAACGAGGCATCGGCGCGGAGGCACTTGGCAGGTTGGAGCTGCTTCACAGCCACCGCCAAAATCGCCGCCAGCAAGCCAGCCGCCACCCAGAGGCGCCAGCGGCGCCGGGGGCGGAGGAGCTTCCCCGCCCGGGCCAGCCGGGCGGCATCCTGCGAAGCCAGCGCCTCCAGCACCGCCCGGATGCTCTCCAGCCGGGTCAGCCGGGCGCCGGAAAGGGGCGAGCACAACGCCTGCAGCAGCGCCTGCAACAGGCGATCCTCCCGGCTCCAGGCCCGCCCGGCGGCCACCCAGCCCGGCGGCGCCGGATATTCCAGCCGGCTGCGCCCGCTCCAGGACTCGTACAGCAGCTTGCCCAAGGCGTAAGTGTCGCGGTCATATCCGGTGCCACCGCCGGGCGGCTGGTAGCCTTCAGTCGAGGCCGTGATCTCCAAAACGTTCTCCGCAGCCCCCAAGGTATCGTAGTCCGCCAAAACCCACCGCCCGTCCAGCCGCAGGATATTGCCGGGCTTGAGATCGCCATGCACCAGCCCGTGGCCGTGGAAATATTCCAGCGCCGCGACCACCCCGGCCGCCACTTCCATGGTCCTTTGAACCGCCGCTTCCGGATCCGGGCTGCCACCCGGCTCCAGCTGGACCGGGGCATAGCGGTCAAATTCCAAACCGCCGGGCTGGGCGGCATCCGCCAGCGCCAGTTCCTCCCAGGCCACGCCGGTTGGCCGGTCCGCCTGAAACGCCAGGATGGGCAATACGTGATCGCAGCGGGGCAGTTCCGCCAGACGCTGGCGCACGGCCTCAAACCGCACCAAATCGGGGCGATTCAAGCCCCGGTGGATCTTGAAAATCCGCAGCCGCTGCGCGGCATCCTCCACCAGCAGCACTTCCCGGCCGTTCCGGTTCGACAAACAGCGGACGCGGCCCACTCCGCCGGCCAATCCGGCCAGCGCGGGGGGAAGCACCAGGTTTGTGCTGTCCAGATTCAAACCGCTTTGCCTTTTGCTCAAATTATTAACATCCCATCATCAGGCCACTCCTCACGCCGGGTGGCGGCCTTGCATTGGATGCCAGGATCATTGCCACAACCGTTTCAAATGCAAGCTCTTAATGTGCACGCTCGAGGCGCGCCCGGCGGCGCTCGTGATTTCCGGAAGCGCCGAAAAAGGGCAAAAACAATGGTGGCTTCCGTCAAGCATTTGTGGCAGCCTGATCCATTAATTGTACAAATGAGAAAACTGTTCACCTCAGTCATGACGCTGGCTGGCCTGCTCACGGCCGGCTTTGCCGAGTCAGCTTCCCCCCCCGCCACCTTCCTGGACGGCGCGCAATGGATCTGGTATTCCCAGGAACCGATGCCCATCTCGCAGTCGTTTCCCGCCGACGCCAATTATTTCCGTGGCTCCCTGGTGGTGCCGCAGGCGGCGCTCGTCCAATCGGCCGAGCTGGTCATCACCGCCGACAATTTATTCTGGCTCAACATCAATGGGAAAATCGCCGGGGAAGGGCACACGGATCCCGGCCTGTGGAACAGCCCGAAACGGTTCGACGTGAAGGGGCTGCTGGTGCCCGGGCGCAACGTGGTGGCGGTGGAAGCCGCCAATACCGCGGCCGGTCCGGCCGGGTTGATTTTGAAAATGGTGGTCCGGCTGGCGGACGGCAGCGAATTGCCGCTGGTGACGGATGCCACCTGGAAATGCACCGACAACGAAGCGGCCGATTGGCAGAAACCCGAGTTCAGCGATGAACGCTGGTCGGCCGCCCACGTCGTGGGCAACCATGGCATACCGCCCTGGGGCCGGGTGCAGGCGCCCCAGGCCGCCGAACCGGCCAGCCCGGTGCTTACCGAGGCTCGCGTGCGGGTCCGGAAAACGCTGGATTACCTGCGCGCCGCCGCCAAAGCGGGCGGGGTGCCGGCCGGCCGCCCCGTGATGTATGTGGACCCGCCCGCAAACTATGCCTGGCCGGAGGGGGTTGTCTTCCTGAGCGACGACTGCAGCCTGTACCGGCCTTCCAACCAAAGCGGCGGCAGCTATGACAGCCTCAGCGTGACCACGTTCAATCCCCGCCATTCCCGGGCCTTCCCGGAGCATGACCTGCCGGCGCCGATCAAAGTGGGCCGCAAGCTGTTCGCCCTGCGGCCCGCCCGCCCCGGCACGCGGCCGGAATTGCTCCTGGATGCGGGCCGGGGGGGCATCGGCTCGCCCAGCGTGTCGTTTGACGGACGCTGGATATACGTTTCCATGGCCCGGGATACAGAGCCGTTTTTCCACCTTTACCGGGTGCCCGCCGCCGGTGGATCACCCGAGCGGCTGACCGATGGCCCCTTCCACGATATCGATCCGGCCGAATTGCCGGATGGGCGCCTGGTGTTCACCTCCACCCGGGCGGGGACCTTCGAGGAATACCACAATCCCCCCTCGCGCGCGCTGTTCCTCATGCCGGCGGCAGGCGGGGAAATCGTGCAGCTGACCCACACCTTCATCTTCGACAACGAGCCGGAGGTGATGGCGGACGGCCGGATCCTGTTCATCCGGTCTGACAACTTTTTCGACCGCGGCAAGGTGGAAACCCTGCTGCATGCGGTGCATCCCGATGGCACCACGGGTTACACGGAGTTCGGCCTGGACCTGGGCCCGGATTACGGCGGGCGGCTGCGGGCATATAATTGCGGCAGCCCGGCGCCCATGCCGGATGGCCGCGTGGCCTTCGTCACCGGATCCAGCATTGCCGTGGCCCGCCCCGGAGCCGCCGGGGAAGGCATCCGGCACCTGGGCGTGGAGGCGGGCGATGTGGCCGCCCTGCCGGACGGACGGCTTTTGTGCACGCTCCTGCCGGGCACGATCCCCGGCAAGAAAACCGCCCGGGCCAAGCGCACCAACCGCCCGGATTCCAGCTTCGAGCGGATTGGCATCATGGATCCCCAAAACCCGCAGGACGAAGTCGTCCTGCTCTACGAGGATCCCGGGCAGCCTCTGCATTCGCCGGTTTTCCTCGGGGCGCGCCACAAGCCGCCCACCCTGGTGGCCAAGGTGGAGCCCCAAGCGGCGCCCGGCGGCACCGGCATCCTCTATTGCCAGAACGCGCGCCTGACCCGGAACACCACGGCCGGCTGGCCCCACGTGCGGGCCATGCGGGTGCTGGCCGGCAAAGGCCTGACCCTGCGCTCCTCCCATTCCTACATTGTCCATGCCGGCAGCGAGGTAATTGAGCTGGGCACCGTGCCCCTGGCGCCGGACGGATCTTTCTCCGTCGAAGTGCCGGCGGACACCGCCATCGCCTTCCAGGCGGTCGATGCCGAGGGGCGCTCCGAGCTGAACGAGATGTCCTGGATCTTCGTGCGCGCCGGGGAAAAGCGGGGCTGCGTAGGCTGCCACCACGGCCGCCAGGCCTCGCCCCATGCCACGGGCGCCCCCGTGCTCGCCACCCGGATCCCGCCCTTGAAGCTCCTCGGCCAGGGCCAGCCCCACCGGTTCCGGGGGAACAACGCCGCTGTCACCGGCATGATGGAGCTGCAGTTTGACCGCTACCGCGAGGTGGCCGGACTCAACCGCGTGTCCGGGCTCGCGGGCCGGGCCGATGAAGTCCTCCTCCTGGAGCAGCTGCGCGGCACGGATGAGGGCCTCAAGATTTCCGCCGCCCAGCGGCTGGCCATCTTCCGCTGGCCCGGCGCCGCGCCCGCCCTGGCCGCCTGTGTGGAGAAGGGGGACCGGGAGCAGCGGGTGGCCGCCGCCCTGGCCCTGGCCGCCTGCGGCAGCCGGGAATCGGTCCCGAAGCTGGCGGAGGCCCTGGCGGATCCGGATCCGCTGGCCGCCCAGGCCGCGGCCGTGGCCTTGGAAAATCTGGCCGGCCATGCCGAGCCTTTCGACCCCTTCGCCCCGCTCGAAACCCGCCGCCAGGCAGTCCAAAGCTGGCGTGGCTGGCTCCAGTCCAATTCCTGGGAACGCATTGAAACGGACCTCGCGGCCCGGCTGCAAGGCGGCGATCCGGTGGCCGCCCGCCGCGCGGCGGTGGCCTTGGGCCACATCGGCGGAGACACCGCCCGCCAGGCCCTGCGCGGCTATGTGACCCGCGAAAGCGAAAACAACCCCTACCCGGTCTGGCGGCAAACCCACCAGGGCGACGGCGCCTTGTTTAATGCCGCCTCGCCCGCCAATCCCCGCACTTTGCAGGCCGCCACCCGCGCCCTGGGCTACCTGGGTGACACGGCCGCCATCCCGCTGCTGGCCGGAACCCTGGCCCGCCATCGGGATCCGGCCACGGCCAACCTGTTTTTGGCCGAGGCTTGCGTGGAGGCGCTGGGCTGGATCGGCGGCCCGGAGGTGGAAGCCGCCTTGATCCAGAGTTTCAAACGCCTGCCCGATTACCTGGAATACACCCGCTGGTATGGCGACCACGACGCCTTGATCGCCTGCCATGCCTCGCCGGTCCACTACTTCATCACCGAGGCCCTGCTCCGGCTGGGCTCCGCACGGACCACCGAAATCGTGCCCCACCTCATCCGCTCCGTGCCGACCGATACCGACCGCTCCCTGCAGCTGGCCAACGACGATTGCGAAACGCTCATCGGCGCGGCCATCCGCCAAAACGGGTCGGAAGCCCCCGTGGTGGAAACCTGCCTGGCCATTTTGGGCGACCCCAAGGCGGTGAAAGTCTCCGAGATCGCCCTGGCCATCGGGAAAACCCACCAGGCTTGGGGTGGCAAACCCGACCCCGAAAACCGCGCCGCCCACATCCTGTCCCTCACCTGCCGGAATCCCCGGTATGAGCCGCGCATCCGGGCCGCCCTGACGCGTTACCAGTCCGCCCCGGTGGACATTCCGCGCGTGTTCGACACCGGCATCCCGGTGGTGACCAGGCTGCCCATCCGCCATTGGGTCTGCTTCTTCCTGGCGCGATCGCTCGGGAACCTGGGGGAAAAAGCTTCCGTGGAGGCGTTGCTGGCCGCGCTGCAGACCGCTCCTGAAGCAGCGCTTGGCCGGCCCGATCCGCTCGGTCCGGGCGTGCTGTTCCTGCACAACGATCTCACCCCCTGCTGGCGGGCGGCCGTGGCCTGGGCACTTGGCCGCATCGGCGACCCGCGCGCCACCCCCCTGCTGCTCGAGGTGGTGGCCAACCTGGAAAACGCGCCCGATACGCGGCACGCCGCCGCCCTGGCGCTGGGGCATCTCGCCACCCCGCAAACGACCGCCCAAATGCGCAGCCTGGCCGCCAATTACCCGGAAATGTCCGTGCGCCGGGCGCTGCTGCAGCCTGGTTTATAGGCGCCACAGGGGGCGCCAGGCTTTTTGCTGAATGCCCAAGCCTGGCGGGGGGATGCCGCGCCAGGCTAACGGGCCGGCTTCCCGCATTGAAATCAAACCCAGGCCGGGTATCATGGGCGCCATGAACGAAGCGGCGCCTTTGCCTTTGAAAACCAAAACCCCGCGGGACAGCCAGGTGGAGTCACGCTACATCGTCATGCCCCAGCATGCGAACGATGTCGGGTTCGCCTTCGGCGGGACCATCATGTCGTGGATTGACATGGTGGCGGCCATGGTGGCCCAGAAACATTGCGAGCGGGAGGTGGTCACCGCCAGCTCGGACCGGATTTCCTTCCTCCAGCCGATCCGGATCGGCGACCAGGTGGTATTGCGGGCCAGCGTGAATTATGTGGGGCGGACTTCGCTGGAAGTCGGGGTGCTGGTCACCCGGGAGAATCCGTTCCGGAACGAATCCGTGCGGGCCACCACGGCCTATTTGACGTTGGTGGCTTTGGATGAAAAGAAAGAGCCGGTCATGATCCACCGGCTGCGGCCGGAAACGCCGGAAGAGATCCGCCGGTTCAACCATGCCCGCCTGCGGGTGGAGGCGCGCCGGGATCTGCACCAGAAAATCTCGCAGTCCGGTCCGGCGGCGGTTTAAGGAGGGAGGGTGGCGGGGGCCAATCCAGCACCGGGTCCGGAATCCAGCGGGAGCCTGCCGCCCCGGCTGGATACGCTGGATGCGTGGCTCTGCCCGTCCTGCGGACGGAGCAACACCGCGGCTCTGGAATATTGCGCCGGTTGCGGCTCGCCTCCGCACCGCGGCGGTTTCCGGCGCGCCCCGCTGCCGGCGGCCGGGCCAGCCATGGTCCCCGGAACCGCCGATCCAACCACCAGCCGGCGGGCGCGGCGGATCATCCTGCTGGGGGCCTGGCTCCTGTTTTTTCCCGCCTGGCTGGGCTTGGGCTGGCTGTTGCTGCGGACCCTCCAATCCTGGCGGTGGAGCTGGTCCGGTGCGGCCAGCCTGGCGGGATTGCTGTTTTTTTGGCTCGCGGCCGCCATGATCCTGGGGCGGGTGACCTGGAGCCAGATCCCCCAAAGGCCCGCTGCCGGACGCCAATGATGCGGTTCCCCCCGCCTGGGCGGACGATTTGCTGGCCTTTTTCGCGTTTCGTTCTACCATGCCCGCATGAGCGAAGCAGACCGGAAACACCCGCGGGAATGGCCGTTCGATCCGGAGCGGATCCTGGAGGCCTGGGTACTCCACTGGCAGTGGATCCTGTGCGCGGCGCTGGGGGCCGCGCTGCTGGGCTTCACCTGGGGGCTGGCCACCGTGCGGCACACCGCCACCCTGGAGCTGGTGTATGAGCGCCCGCCCCAGGCCGGCCAGACCAATGCCGGGGAATCCGCCTCCAGCTACGGCCAGGTGTCGCTGCCCATGCTGGTGGAGCTGGCCCGGTCGGACCTGGTCTGGGGCACCAACGGCCTGTGGCAGGCCCGGAACCGGGTTCATTCCCAGGCGGAGCTGGTGCCCGGCCCGGGCTTTCTGCGGCTGGTTTACCACGGCCGCTCCCGCGAAGATACGGCCTCCACGCTGAACCAGTGGGCGGGGCAGCTGGAAAGCGCCTGCCGCCAATGGCAGCACCAGGGGAAAACCCGGTATTGTGAGCTGCTCGATTCCGCCATGGCGAAGCTGGAGGGGCCCCTGGCACGGGTGGAGTCCGAGCTGAGCCGGTTCCTGCGCGAGGAGGGATTGGTGGATTTTGACCAGGAAACCTCCGCCTGGATCCAGCAGCGGGTGGAGCTGGAAACCCGGACTGAGAATCTGCGGATACAGGTGGAAGCTGCCGATTTGCGCATCCGCAGCCTGCTGGAGGAGATCACCCGGCAGAGCCCGGCGCTGGTGGCCGCCAAGGAAGCCCTGAACCAGGCCCTGACGCGCTACACGGAAAAGCATCCGCGGGTCAAGGAATTGCGGGCCGCCGTGGCCGCCATCGAAACCCAGCTGGCCAGGGACGGTGCCCGGCTCGGCCCGGAGGCCACCGCCCGGGGGAATCCGCTGCTCAGCTCCCTTTACTCCCAGGTGGTGGAGCTGCGCACCCAAAAAACCGCCCAGGAAAAGCAGCTGGCCGGGGCGCGGACGCTCCAGGAGCAGCTGCGCGACCGGCTCCTCGGGCTGCCGGACAAGCAGCGGAGGCACGCCGAACTGAAGGCCCGGCACCAGGAATTACGCGCCCGGCGCGAGCTGCTGGCCGCCCGGCAGCGCGAAGCCCGGCTGGCCCTGGAGGCGAACGTGAGCCAGCTGCATCCGCTCTCGCCGGCGGCGCCGGAGAAGATCAGCCGCCTGCCCGTCTTCTTTGGCGTCCTCGGCCGGGCTTCGGCGGCGGGCCTGGCGGCCGCCTGGCTGGCCGCCCTGGTGCTGGCCCTGCGCGAAATGCTGGACCGGCGCATCCGCACGGAAAGGGATTTGCGGCGTGCCACCGGCCTGCCGGTGCTGGCCCGGCTGGGCGACCTGGAGGGGATGAGCCAGGAACAGCGCGAGCGCTGGGCCTTCAGCACCGTGCGGATCCTGCTCGGCCGCCTGGGCGCCGGCCACCGCCAGACCTTGCTGTGCGGCTTCACCTCCGCGGGCCGCTGGGAGGGCCGCTCCACCTGGATCCGGCTGCTGGTGGAGGCCGCCCAAAAGCAGGGGTTCCAAACCTGTGGCATCACGGTTGGCGCCCCGGAGTCCGGGCCGCAGTACACCGCGGCGCCAGCCGTGGATGGCCCCCCGGAACTGCCCCCCATGGCCGGCCCGTGGGATCTGGAGAAAGCGGCCCTGTCGGCGGCGGTTACACCCACCTTGCACCTGCCTCTGCCCCGCTGGATTTGGAGCGCCGAAGGCCGGGACCAATGGAGCGGAATCCTCACCCGCTGGCAGGGCATGGACCGCACGGTGGTTTTGGTGGAATTGCCCCCCGCGGCGGAACCGGAAGCCATTTTGCTTGCCGAGAGCCTGCCGCATGTGATATGGCTATGTGCTAGAGATATGGCTGGACAATCAGAAAGCCGCGCCCTTCTGGAAACGCTGCGACAATCCCGCATCAACCTGGCGGGGGCGGTGTTCAACCGGGCCACCGGTGGGAGCTGGAAAAACCTGTTTAAACTGGGCGCCCAAATGTTGCTGGGCCTGGCGTGTTTGCTCGCCAGCCGGCCGCTGGCGGCCCAAACCGCTCCGGAGGCCGCCACCAACGCGGTGCCGCCCAATGCCGCCAGCCCGGCGGCGGCGGAAACCAATGCCGTGCCGTTCCAAACCAACCGCCTCTACCAAGTGGGTGTCTCGCCCACCAAATTGGCTGGCTGGCAGCAAAAATTCACCCTCGGCCCGGGCGATGTCCTCGATATCGGCATCTATGACCAGGCCGATACCGCCCGGAGCGGCCTGGTGGTGGGGCCCGATGGCCGGATCAATTACCTGCAGGCGCGGGATGTGGAAGTGACTGGCCTGAGCGTGGACGAATTGCGCGAGCGCCTGGAGCAGATCCTGGGCAAGTTTTACCTGGCGCCCCGGGTCGTGGTGAATCCACAGGGCTACCACAGCAAAAAGTATTATGTGCTGGGCAGCGTGGTGGGCAAGGGGGTATATCCTCTGGACCGGCCCACCACCATCCTCGAGGCCATCGCCCGCGCCAAAGGCTTTGAAATCCTGGCCCAGCAGCGGGAATCGCTCCTGCTGGCCGACCTGAGCCGGAGTTTCCTGGTCCGCCAGGGGCTCAATGAGGAATCCGCGCGCGTGCCCGTGGATTTCGAGGCGCTTTTCCTGCGCGGGGATCTCACCCACAACCTGGCCCTGGCCCCGGATGATTTCCTTTATTTTTCCCCGCTGGAAATGCAGGAGGTGTTTGTGCTGGGCGAGGTCAAAGCCCCCGGCGTGGTGCCTTTCGCCCGGGAGCTATCGGCCATGGGAGCCGTGGTGGGGCGGGGCGGGTTCACCGACCGGGCCTGGCGCCAGAAAGTGCTGATCATCCGCGGCTCCTTGAACCAGCCCGAAACCTTCGCCGTGGATATGACCCGCATCCTCTCGGCGAAAACTCCGGATTTCCAGCTGAAACCGCGGGACATCGTCTATGTCGCCCGGAAACCCTGGGCTAAGACCGTCGAGGTCCTGCAGGCGGGCTTGATGGCTTACACCCGGGCGGTCTTGATCACCTGGACCGGTAAAAATGTTGGCCCATTCACCCAGGAACCCTACCTGAAATGATGCGCGCGCTCCCCTGCTCACTGGCCTTGCTGCTGGCCTGCGTTTGCGGTTGCCAGGTCCGCCGGACGTCCCAATTCAATCCCTACGATACGAACGCCCAGCGCGATACCAGCCATCCGCCCAATGGCTCGGCGAACCTCTTTCGCCTCGAAGAAAAGGCTTTCGGAGGCCTGGAGCTGACCAATCAGATCCGCTCCGAGTGGCTGAAGCCGCCCCGGGAACTGTTCCAGCTCGGCCCCGGGGATGTGGTGGAGATCGAAACCCTGGGTGAGAACGCCGCGAAAAACAGCGCCATGGTGGGGCCCGACGGCAGGATTTATTACGGGCTCCTGCCCGGCACTTTCGTCTGGGGCCTGACGCTGTCCCAGACCCGGGATCTGCTGGAGACGAACCTGACCAAATACCTGCGCAACAAGCCGGAGCTGACCCTGACCCTCAAGGCGGTGGAAAGCAAGCGGGTATGGATCCTCGGCGCCGTGCAGCAGCCGGGCGTGTATTCGCTGGGCACGCCCAAGACCTTGCTGGAGGCGGCCACCCTGGCGGGGGGGGCCGCCACCTTCCAGGGCACCACCGAGGAGGCCGTGGATCTGCGCCGCAGCTTCATCGTCCGCGATGGCCAGTTGCTCAAAGTGGACTTCCACCGGCTGTTGCGCGGCGGGGATCTTTCCCAGAATGTCTATCTGCAGCCGGAGGATTTTGTCTATTTCCGGCCCGCCAAATCGCGCCAGATCTATGTGATTGGCGCCGTCGCGCAGCCCAATATCCTCCCCTACTCGGACCAATGCTCCCTGCTGTCGTGCATCCTCCGTTGCGGGGGTGTGGTGCAATACGCGCGGGTCTCGCGGGTGGCCATCATCCGGGGTTCCCTCAGCCAGCCACGCCTGGCGGAGGTGGATTTCCAGGCCATCGTAAAAGGCGCCGAGCGGGATATCCTGCTGGAGCCAGGCGATATCGTTTACGTCCCCTACGTCCCCTACCGCCAGCTGGCCATCCTGGGTGACCGCATGTTGAGTGAGTTTGTCCAGACGGTGGCCCTGAACGAAGGCTCCCGGGCCGTCAACGCAAACGCCTCGCCCGTGGGCATCAGCGTGGGCGGCGCCGCCGGACCTTAAGGACCGGCCATCCATCCAGGATAATGGGATTCCGGGCGCATTTTCGAGTGTGCCTGCCTGTCAGCCATCCTCTTTTTGCCCAATTGCCGTGGAAACGATGGCCGGATTTCAACCAGGCCAGGCCTGCCTCCCAGATCTTGTTGGAACCCGTTTCGGCCCCACCCTCGCCCGTGGAAATTGCCCCAATTTCCAGGTTTAAACCAGGTTCACTTTTTGGAGCCGGGAGCTTCACTGGAACGGATTTTTTGTGGCGCATGTGCATGTCTTGCGCAAAAAGATCCAGCCAGCACGACTGAGCCAATTGCCTGGACAATGGCTCTGACGGCCGTTGAGAGGCGGAAGCGGCTCTCCGTGCCCGAGCAGGTGGCTGCAACCAAGTGCTGCCGGGCCGCCGCCGGAAATCCACTGGCAAACTATGGGATGTAGAGGGTCCGGTAGAACCGCCAGGCTTGGTTGGTGGATTCTGGATCGGTGAACTTGAATACCCCCGAAACGGGGGCATTCGTGGTCAAAGATTGCCAATCAACCAGGTTGGTGGAGGCTTGGAGAATATTGGTTTCACCCGCATTGCAGCCTGCCTGTATTTGGAACAGGCCGTTGGTGGATTTTTGGCCCGCCAGCACGGAGTAGCCAGCGCGGTTGAAGACGCCCAAATAGGGCTGTGGCTGGCTGTTGAAGGCGGTGAAACTGCCGCCCAGGAAAAGCAAATCGCGATCCTGAGCCAAGGCGAATACGGTTCCGTTGGGTTTGACGTTCCAGGCCGTGGCCAGGCCATTGGTTGAATCCAGGCTGGCCACCCGGGAACGGGCCTGGCCCCCCACGGTGGCGAAATCGCCGCCCACGAATACTTGCTGGCCCATCGGCAGAATGCCGCCAACCTGGCGGCTGGCATAAGGATTCCAGCTCAAGGCCGCGGCGGTGGCCAGGTCGAGCGCGGCGAGATTGGTGCGGAACTGGCCGCCAATGCTGGCAAAATTGCCGCCGGCATAGATGATCTGGCCCGCCTGGGCGAGGGCATAAACATCGCCGCTGGAGAAAGGATCCCAGCCGGTGAGCTTGCCGGTAACCAGGTCGATGGCCGCTATCTTGTTCCGGGGTTGCTCGGCGATGGTGGTGAACTGGCCACCCAAAAAGAGGATATTCGAGGAAACCAGGAGCGTATTGACGGGGGCGTCGGCGTCGGCTTTCCAATCGGTGAGCGCTCCCGAACGGGAATCGAAGGCGGCCAGGGCGCGGCGCGCCTGGCCGCTGGCATTGGTGAAATTGCCGCCCACAAAAATATTCGTGGCGTAGCTGGCCAGGGCGTACACGGCCCCTTGCACTCCGGCATCCCAGGGGAGCACCTCTCCGGTGGCCCGGCTGATGGCGGCCAGGTTGGTTCCTCCCAGCCCATTGGTAAAACTGCCGCCGGCAAAAAGCGTTTCGCCCTCCAAAAGCAGGGCATAAACGCTGCCTTTGATGGCTGGATTCCAGGCGCTGGCTTGGCCGGAAGCGCTATCGATGGCGGCAAGGCTGGATCTGAACTGGCCGTCAACATGAGTAAAGGAGCCGCTCAGGAGCACCGCGGACTCGGTGGCTCCCACGCTCCGCACGGGTTTGCCAAGCCGCGGCATCCACCGGCCATTTAGCTGGCCCGAAAGGGCATCCACGGCCGCCGCATAATTCCTGGCCGTGCCGCTGATGGCGGAAAAATCGCCTCCCAGATATACCGTCCCGCCAAAGACCGCCAGGCCGGCCACCTCGCCTTGCACTGCCGGGTTCCACTCCGCCAGGGCATTCCCCGGTAAATCGAAGGCGGCCACTTTGGATCGGGCCTGGCCATTCACATTGGAAAAACCGCCCGATAGGAACAGCCGGTTCCCGCCCAATACCAAATTCGATACCGCCCCGGTCACCTCCGGGTGCCAATCCAATAGAACTCCAGTGAAAGTGTCCAAAGCCGCCAGGTTGGTGGCGGCTTGATCGCCCAGGAGCGTGAAGGAGCCGCCGGCATACACACTATTCCCGGCGATCGCCAGGGCGTTGACGGCGCCGTTGGCGTCCGCTTTCCAGCCCGTGGCCCTGCCCGTAATGGCATCGATAGCCGCCAGGTTGGTTTTGGCCAGCGTGCCGATGTTGGTGAAGGATCCCCCCGCGAAAATCCGGCTGCCCAAGACTCCCAGGGCCGACACCGGCCCGCTGGGGTTTGGATTCCAGGAAGAGGCCGCTCCCGTGGCGCCGTCCAAAGCCGCCAGGCGGTTGCGCGTTTGCCCGCCGATGCGCGTGAACAATCCGGCGGCATATATCGTGTTGCCGGATAAAACCAGTGTGGTGACGTTGCTATTGGCTGCCGGATTCCACGCGGCATCGACCGTTTTATTGCCTAAAATATGGGCGATATTGCTGCGGGTGGTGCTGCCCACCACGGTGAATGAACCGCCGATGAACCATCCGCCTGCGGCGTCGGCAACCATCGCCAGGATGGGGCCATTTACACGCGGATAATCCAGGTCCGGCACGCCCGTGTTGGTATCCACCAGCGCGGCGTTTCCGGAGTAAACACCCACGTATTGGAAGGCGCCGCCCAGAAAGGCCTGGTTATTGGTGGCCAGCAGGGCATAAACCGGGCCATCCGGTGTCCAAAAATCTTTCCGGGAAAAATTGGAGGGCTGGAACTGGGATTGCCCAGTGGGCGAGTGCAAGCAACAGAACAGCGAAAGGAGTCCGATAATTTTTATTTTCATGAACAATTTGGGTTTTTCGATCGCATTTAAATAATAGCTCCGGAAAAAAGCCGTGGTCCTGCAAGCTGGGAGGGAAGTGTCTGCGCCGCAGATTTTCGCGTCAGCCACGAAGGCCGTCATAAGTCCCGATCTGATCGGAATCCATGACGAACGATCAAGGCTTGGCGCAAAACGAACCGGCAAAAACGACCGCTCCCATTGCCTGAACCCGGCGCAGCGCGCAAGGTATTCACCCAGCATAAGCTGCCAGCTTAAAGCCGCCTCTCACACCCCCATGCCAAAAGCCCTCACGCTTCAACCCGCTCAACACCTTTGCGCTCGCCTCCCTCACTAATACACTTCCCAGCGCCAGGAGTCCAGCCCAATGTGCTGTGCCGCGGGTGGCGGGGGTGGGCCAGGATAGTGTGGTGTTAACCAGAGGTTGTGCTGTAAACAATAATAATCTGGGATTCCCGGGTAGAGCGGACAATCCGCCGGCCACGGTGGTTTGGACCGGACCCTTTCCCGATCTCTTAAGTCCGCCTCCGTCGGCAGCCGGCACACATGCCCAGCGGGCAGCCTCCCCGCCCACCGCTCCCGCGCTGTCAGTTTCCCGCAATTTGCTCCCCACCACGGATTGATGTTCTGCCTGCGTTGGCTCAGATTGGCTCATCCCAAAACCAGGTCACCACCGTCTGCGGCCCTTCATCCGAATCCCGATCCGGCTCACAGGCGGGACTCCCCATCGTGAAGGTTATCGGATTTCTTCACCCACCAGATAACCGCCTCCAGCGGTTCCGGTGTTTTTTGCCAACTCCCTCACGGCCGCCAGCCAGCTGCCCAATCCGCCGGGGATAATGTCCGGTAGTGGTGTGCAAGGCCTTGGCCGGTACGCGCTTTGACGTATTCATTCAATCGCTGGGAACGGTTAGATTCATTCCCGCATAGCGTCAGAAAACGAAAATAAACAGCATGAGCAACCATCAGCCAAATTTCAAATTCCACGGGATTACTGCGGGAATTTCCCATCGGGAATCCCCAGTCCAAACCGCCCTGGCGATCTTTCTGGGGTTTTGCCTCACGGCGCCCCTACCCGCCTCCGCGGCTCTGAGTTTGGATGCCGGATTTGCGCCCGCTTTCCGAGCCGGAGGGGGAACCATCCGCGCGGTCGAGAGCCAGCCGGACGGCAAGTGGCTGGTAGCGGGAATGTTTGCCTTTGCCGATGGCCAATCCCGGGCGGGAATGGCGCGGCTCAACTCGGATGGCACCCTGGATCCCACCTTCGACCCGGGTTCAGGATCCCGTGGAATGGTCAGCGTGATACGGCGGCAAGCCAATGGGCAAATCCTCATTGGTGGAACTTTCGGAGAGTTCTCCGGCAAAGCCGCGCTGCGTCTGGCTCGGTTGAATTCAGACGGCTCCCTGGATGAGGGCTTTCAGGTGGGCGCTCTTTTTGCGAACGATTACATCTCCCAAATAACCATCCTGGCGGACGGACGGGTGGCGGTAGCCACCCACAATTGGGGCCAGGCCCCGTCCGCTTCATTGGCCATCCTGAGCGGGAACGGCCGGCGCGAGACGAACTTCAATCCAGTTTTTGCCACCAGCAGCAGCTCTCCGGCGATTTTCACCGTGATTGAACTGCCTGAGCAAAGCCTGCTCGTGGCCGGATCGTTTCAGCAGGTCAATGGTGAAAACCGGCAAGGGCTGGCGCGTTTGCTGCCGGATGGCCGGGTGGACACGAGCTTTAATGTGCTTTTAGGGGATCCGGCATCCGCCTTCCTCGCGGGCGCCGCCCGGCAGCCTGACGGCAAGCTTATACTGGCGGGCTACTTCTCCTCGATCAATGGCCAGCCGCTCAGCCAGCTGGCGCGGATTGGAGCCGATGGCACGGTGGATTTGAATTTCAAGCCTGCCCATCCCGCCCTGACGGGGCAATCAGGCATCTCGGGCCTTTCCTTGCAGGCCGATGGAAAAATCCTTCTGGCCGGGAGTTTCAGCGCCGAAACCCCAAATCCTTGCCGGAACCTGTTGCGGCTCAATCCCGATGGCAGCGCGGATCCGGCATTCATCGGCTACGTGGACCAGCCGCCATCTGCCATCACCCGGGATGATATCCGGGGCGTCAGGGCCTTGGCTGGGGGCCAATCAATTATCTGGGGCGGATTTCCCGGCGTGCGGGGGGTGCCGGTTACCGGGTTGGCGGTGCTGGATGACACCGGCTTCCCCAAATCCGCCTTCACCGCAAACCTCCAGGAAAGCGGGGAGGTTTACGCCCTGGCGAGATTATCCGATGGGCGGCTGGTCTGCGGCGGCAACTTCAGCATGGTCAACCAAAGCGGACGGGAGAAGCTCGCCATCCTGAATGCCGATGGCACCACTGACAATTCATTCAATCCAGGCGCAGCGTTTGCTCAAGGCTTCGTGGACCGGCTTGCCGTGCAGGCCGGGGGGAGCATCCTGGCGGCCGGATATATACCCGGCCAGAACGGTTGGCTCCAACCCGCATTCCGACGGTTTTTCCCGAATGGATCGGAAGACCCCGCTTTTAATCCGGCCCTGACTGGCATTGGCAGCCCCGCGCCCTTGATCCGGGCCATCCTGCCCTTGCCTGATGGCGGCATCCTGGTTGGGGGAGGATTTGCCGCGGGGACTTCCCCCCGGAACCAGGCGTATGGTATCGCGCGGCTGCTGGCGAATGGCGCGCTTGATCCGGCTTTCAACGGCGCGCCCAAAGTGGACGACTATGTGGAGGCCCTGGCCAACCAGGAGGATGGCAGGATTCTCCTCGCCGGAGGATTCAACACCATCAGCGGTGTTCCTCGCTGCGCCGTGGCCAGACTCACGTTCAACGGAGCGCTCGACACCCAATTTGACGCTTCGGCCACCATCGCCCAAAGCACCACCGGCGCTGACACGAAAATAAACAGCGTCCTGGTCCAGCCCGGCGGAGCCATCGTGGTGGCCGGGTTGTTCCGCACCGCCACCTCGGAGGAGCGCTGGTCCGTGGCGCGCCTGAATCCGGACGGTTCCCGCGACCTGGCCTTTCAACTCTCCCGCCCCAGCCAGAACGGTGGCGCGGCCCTCAGTTCGGCGGTTTTGGCCCCGGCGGGTGGCAATCGAGTTTGGGTGGGCAGTTCGGCCTGGCTGGCTGGCGGACCGCAGCCAGGAATGCTCGCCCGTCTGGGCGGAAATGGGGCCGTCGAAACCGCCTGCAACGTGATGGTGGACAAACCCGGTTTTCTCACGGTGCAGGCCAGTGCCATTTTGCCATTGCCCGATGGCCGGATCCTGGTGGCTGGATCTTTCAACCGGATCTCCGGCCAGTTCAGGAACAGCCTGGTCCGGCTCACCCTGGATGAGCGCCCCCGCCTGGAAACTTTCCTCCGGCAGGCCAATGCCACCACCCTGGGCTTCGCCACCGTAAGCGATCCTTCGGCCCGATACCGGATCCGGCACGCTGCGGCCGGCGCCTGGGAGGCTCCCGTAGTCAATTGGCCGGCCTTGGAGGAAACGGTCCCGGCCGATGGCGGCTGGCACACCATCACCGATACAACGACCGATTCCAGCCGGATTTACGCCATTGAATTCACCCGTTAAACCCTCTGGGAACGTCGCCGGCGGAATAACTTCGCCGGGCATCATGGAGGTCGCGCCAGGTGGCAGCCAGCCAGCCACAAAAATGAACAAACCAGAAAACAGTGCCCTGGTCCAACCCCGGCTCGCCACGGCCCATGCCCAAGGTCTGCTCACCCGGTCCATCGCTTATCAGGACCGCGACCAGGTCGGCTTGAGTGACGCCTGGGAACTGGCCCAGGCGGGCAATCTCACGCTGCTGGCCACCAGCGGCGACGCCGATGGCGATGGCCTGAGCGACCAGGAAGAATACCTCGCCGGCACCGATCCGCGCGACGTCACCAGCGCGCTGCGCATCACGGCCTTCGCGCCCGCGGCGGTGGGCGTCACCATCACCTGGACCAGCCATCCTTCCCGGCAATACCAGATTTACGAGAGCGCCACGGCGGCCGGCAATCCGTGGTCTTTGAGCCTCCCCGGCGAACGGCTGCCCGGCTCGCCAGCCGCCGTCACCCATGCGTCGGTCACCAACGCCGCCGGGAGGCGCACAGCAGCCGGGGCCATGGCACTCGCCACGGCTAAGGAGCTGGGCACACCGTGATGGGAAATTGTTCTGCCACCCGCCTCAGCCACCCCTGGGGAGAAAAAGCCGCGGGAGACCTGGCGGAGTCCATTCCGGTTGGTAGCCGGCCGGCAAAGGCACTATAATTGAGCCATGGCCAGCGAAATGGACCTGAACTTGGAGTTGCGCGGGCGCCGCGAGCGCGCCCGGCGAAGCCTCTTGCGGGCGAGCACGGCCGTGGCTTTCGCCCTGTTTTCCGTGCTGGCGCTGGCCCTCGGCGAGGTGTGGCTCGGCTGGCGGGCCACGCGCCTGCGCGAGCAAGCCGTGAGCCAGCAACAGCGCGCCGAGCAGGCGGAGGCAAAGGCCCGGGCGGACCTTTGGCGCTCTTATGTGGCGGAAGCGCGGGCCATCCGGCTGGGGACCACCCTGGAAAGACGGGACGCCGCGCTGGAGAGCATCCGCCGGGCGGCCGCCATCGCCGCGGCGCCCGAGCTGCGCAACGAGGCGGTGGCCGCGCTGGCCCTGACTGGCTGGCGGCTCGAATCCTCCCTGCCGCAGGATTCCAGCGCCCTGAAAAGCGCCTTCGATCCCGCGCTGCGCCGCTGCGCCCTGGCCCTGCCGGATGGCGGCATAGCCATCCGGGATCTGGCCAGCGGCCGCGAGCTGCAAAGGCTGCGCCAGCGGGATGGCGGCGTCCCGGAGGAGCAATCCCATTGCGGGGCCCTGGAATTTTCCGCGGATGGGCGGCTGCTTTCCGCCCGCTACCTCGGCGGCGGCATTGCCATCTGGAACCTGGATTCAGGCCGCACCATTTTCCGCCATGACCTCGGCCAAATCCGCGGGCTGTCCAGCCCGGCGAGATTCAGCAGGGACCACCGCTTCCTGGTCGTGCCCGTGTATTCGCCGCACGACGGAATGGCTGTTTTTGAGACGGAGAGCGGCCGGCTGGCCGGCTTTTTCCCCGAGTTCAGCTCCTACCGGCACGCGGCGGTGCATCCGGCAGCGCCGCTGTTCGCGGCGAACACGGAGTCCAATGTGGTGGTGGTGAATTGGGAGAGCCGCGAACGCACGGAGTTTCCCTTTGCCAGCGGCTCGCGGAAGCTCGAGTGGACGCCGGATGGGCGGCAGCTGATCATCGGCGGCAATTCGCTGGAGGTGGATGTTTGGGATTTCGCGAACCGCCAGCGGCGATCCTTGGGCGGGCACAAAGGCGATGTATGGTTTCTGGCGGTGGCCCCGGATGGCCTGCGCCTGGCCACCTGCGCGGAAGACGGCCTTTCACGCATCTGGGACCTGCGGAGCGGGCGGTTGCTGGGGGTGACCGCCCAGGGCGCCATCATGCAGTGGGGCGGCGACAACCGGATCGGCGTGGAGCGCGCCAACGTCTCCCTGGACGTGTACCAGTTCGTCCCCAGCCCGGTGCACCAGATCCTGCCGGGAGCATCGGAAGCATTTGACGCGCGGACCCTGGACATCAGCCCTGACGGCCGGTGGGCCATCTCCGTTGTCGAAGATCGCGGCCTGGCCATCTGGAACCTCCAAAAGCCTGGCGCGCCGGACAGGCTGCCTGCCACCGGCGTGATTTCGCTCTGTTTCCACCCGGTCGAACCCCGGATTTTGCTGACCCGCCGGAGCGGCCCTGAATCCTACCCGTTTTCCGTCCCGGCCAGCGGCGGGCGGATGACGCTGCATTTCGGCCCGCCGGAGAAACTGGCTTGCGCCTCCAATTCCCAACCCGACCTGGTATGCGTGTCGGCGAATGGGCAGGCCACGGCCTGGGTGCAATTGGCCGCGGGAAAAATTTGGGTCCGGCACGCCGGGGAAGCTGGCGAGCCGGTGTTGATGCGGGGAAACGGCCACAGCAGCGTCGTGCGCCAGTCCGGCAGCCCCCAGGGCGCGGGCTCGACCAGCCTCAGCCCCGATGGACGCTGGCTGGCCTGCGGCTACAGCCGCCAGGGCGCCGAGGTCTGCGATGCGCGGACGGGACGCCTGGTGGCTTCGTTGTCCTCCCGGCAGGGCAACGTCCAGTTTAGCGCCGATGGACGGATGCTCCTGGTCGCCGAAAAGCAACGCTGCCTGATTTTCCACACCAAGGACTGGAGCCTGGCCAGGGAAATTCCCATCGCAGCCTATATTACCTTCGCCCCCACTGCCGCGTTTTCGCCCGATGGAAGCATGCTGGTGGCCGCCAAGACACCCCGCTCCGCGGCCCTTTACGACACGGCCACCGGGCGCGAAGTGGCGGAGCTTGAGTCCCCCGGGGCCTCCCCCATCATCTCGACCCGCTGGTCGGTGGATGGCCGGCAGATCCTCTTCGCCAACCGCGAGAACGAGCTGGACCTGTGGCGGCCCGCCGCCTTGCGGCAGGAACTCGGCGCGCTGGGTCTGGACTGGGGCGCCGGGCCGGGCGGCCCAAAGGGGGATGCGGCGCGTGCGGCGGCCGCCGGCGCGGTGCCCGCCACGTGGATTGCCGCCGCCACTTTTGCCACGGTGGTCCTGATCGCGGTGATTGCGCTGCTGGCGCTGCGCCGCCACCGCGCGCTGGTGGAGGATTTCACCCGCACCGAGGCCCTGGCGGCCCAGCGCGAGCATGAGTTGCAGGGAGAGCGCGAAATCAGCCAGCTGAAAAGCAGCTTCGTGTCGCTGGTCTCCCACGAGTTTCGCACCCCGCTCGGGATCATCCAGTCCTCAGCGCAAATCCTCGAGCGTTACCTGGAGCGGCTCTCCCCCGGCCAGCGCCGCGAGCAATTGGGCTCGATCAACCGCAATGTGCTCCGCATGGCCGGCATGATCGATGACATCCTCCTGCTGGGCCGGGTCGAAGCAGGCCAGTTGCTATTCACCCCCGCGCCGCTGGATCTGCCCGGCTTCTGCCGCCGGTTTACCGATGAAATGATGTCCGCCACGCGCCAGCGCTGCCGGATCCGCCTTGAATTCAGAGCGGCTGATTTCCCACCGGCGCAGGCGGACGAAAGCCTCTTGCGCCACATCCTGGGCAATTTGCTTTCCAACGCCGTGAAATACTCACCACCAGGCTCGACGGTGGAGTTCACCCTGGCCCGGCGCGCGGGCGATGCTCTTTTCAACATCCGCGACCAGGGCATTGGCATTCCCGAGGCGGACCGCGCCAATCTGTTCAAGGCGTTTCATCGGGGCTTGAATGTCAGCGAATTCCCCGGGACAGGCCTGGGCCTGACCATTGTGAAACGCTGCCTGGATCTGCATGGAGGGAGGCTCTCCCTTGACAGCAAGGAGGGGGTTGGCACGGCTTTCCTGGTGGAAATCCCGGCGTTTCCCGCCGCCGGAAATCCCGCTCCGCTTCCCCTGAACCCAATTTGAAAGTATGAATGACCAACCAACCATTCTGGTGATTGAGGATGAGCCGGAGATGCTCCGGAACATTGTCACCATCCTCGAAATGGAGGGATTCAACACCTTGCAGGCCAGGAATGGGCGGGCCGGCCTCGGCCTCGCACGGGAGCGGAAGCCCGATCTGGTGCTGTGTGATGTGATGATGCCCGGACTCGACGGCCATGGCGTGCTGGCGGCGCTGCGCCAGGTGGAGGAAACGCTGGCGACGCCGTTCATTTTCCTCACCGCGCGCGGAGAGAAGAACGACGTGCGCACGGGCATGAACCTGGGCGCCGATGATTACCTATCCAAGCCGGTGGATGCCGATGAATTGATGGGCGCCATTCGCGCCCGCCTCGAACGCCAAAAACAACGGGCCCAGGCGGCCCTCGCGCAGGTGGATTTTTCGCCGGACTTCAGCACCGCCAAACCCCTTGAAGCGCTGGGCCTCACCTCGCGGGAAGCGGAGGTGCTGCTCTGGCTGGCCCAGGGCAAGGGCAACAGCGAGATCGCCTGCATCGTCAACGCGGCCGAGGGCACGGTGCGCAAGCATGTCGAGCACATCCTGGACAAACTCAAGGTGGAAAACCGGGGTTCAGCATCCCTGCTCGCCATCGAAGCCCTGACTCGCGCCCGGCAAGCGGGGCCGGACAGCCATCCTGCGGCCGGCGCGCCAAAGTGACGTTCGGCTCCCTGCCCAACCCCTGCCCCGTTCCACCCGCCAATGGGGGGCCGGGGTTTTTGCCCGCCCGCCGCTGGCTCCAGACCGCCCTTGGCTGCCCTTGGCTGCGGGCCAGGCTCCCCAGCCAAAGCCCATGCCGCCGGCCCGCGAGGGATTCAGGGCCGCGGTTTGCGCCCGTGGCTTTCCGGCTGCCTGCCGATTTGCCGGCCTAATTCGCGAAGGGCGCTTTCCCGTTCCGCGCGATCGCTGGTGCTGAAGCGCAGAAACAACGGACGATGATCCCAATCAAAGGCTGTCTTTGCTTTGCCGGACAGGTACATCAGCATGGCGGCAAAGTGCGTGGCGGTGGTTCCATCCCGTTCCAGCAAGCCGCGCCAGAGCGCCCGGATTACCGCCGGGGGATGAAAGTCCTCAACCAGGGCGAGTGCCTGCGTGAGTCCCGAGTAAATTTCCGCCGCTTCAAGCGCGGCTGCCAGCAGCCTGGTTCGTTTGGACTGGGAAAGGAGATCCGGGGTGTATTGCATGACGGCCAAGGCCACCTGATGATTGCCGCTGCGGAGCGCTTCCCTCAGCTTGGTCCGGGCGCCCGGAGAGTTCAGTGCGGCCAGCGCTTGCACGTCCCGCCAGTCCCCGGTGGGGCGGCTCACCAGGGCTTTTTCGATTTCCCTTAATTCCTCTGGCGTTGCCGAGCCAAGCAGGTGCAAGTCGTAGCCAATGCCGTCATGCCATTGTTCAAAGCTGACGGTCATGCTTGCTTGAAAACGCTGGCCGGCGGGTCCGGCTCCTCCGGTTTGCTGAGGGGCCATTGAAGGCGCAAAAGCGTCCGGCCTGGCGTTGGAGGGTTTCAATTGCGAGCGGGAATCCTGATCGTTGGGAATAGGTTCCGGCTTTGGCGAAAGCTCATTGGGATCGGCCATCATGGCGCCCCGCAGCCTTTCCCGAGGGCCAGCCAATAATACAAGAGCCAAAAAACGGCATAGCCAAAGAGGCCGGCGCCTAAAAAAGGCGCCTCTCGCAACAGCCAAAGGCCGCCCAAACCAATCGTGGCGGACAGGATGGCGCAAAAATGCAAAAGCACCCGCTGGCCGGGCGCCAATAATGAGCCGAGCAACAGCACCATCGCCAGGATCGGCAATCCGGCCTTGGACAGGCCAATGCGGGAGGCGCCAAAGGACTGCCGGAAGCGGTCCGCCATCAGCAAAAGCCCCACAAAACCAGCCAGATTTATGGCTGTGGCGGCCGCCAGGATCCAGCGCAGCACGTTCATGGCTTGCACCCACCCGGCTGTAGCTTGTTCGGGCGCTGGATCCCAAGCGGCCAATTCACTTCCGCTCCAGCCGTGCTCCAAAAACAGGCCCTTGGCAGCCGCTTGGAATCAGCCGGTTTACAGTAAAACCTTTCCGCGATGGAATACCCTCCGCGCTGCGTAATGTTCATTTTTGATCGTGCCATCCTTTCAAAACAAATAATCCATTGGCCAGCAGGTTGCCCTGCCCACCGCAAAAAGGGAATACGCCAAATGGCGTACCCATCCATGAGAAAATGGCCGGCGGATTCCGGCCCATGGGCGCCCTCGCCAACCGCCACCCGGACAGTGGCGCCGGGCGGAGGCAAGGCAGCCAAAATGGGCTTTCCGGAGGGCTCAGGATCACCGCGGGCGAAGCTCATGGCTGGCGCCGCGCTTTTTATCATGGCCAATGGGCAATTATATTGTAACCTGTGGCTCATAAAAGAGGTCACCAGACCCGGCAGGTATGAATCGAGTCATCTATTATTTGCTCATTTTGGCAGGCGCATTATTGCTGGCGGCATCCCAATCGGGGCATTACTCCAATGTCCAGGCCGGCGCCGGTGAGGCGGCACGCACCCAGGCTGCAACCGGATTCGGGCCGGGCGCCAAGGGAGCGCTGGACCGGGGCAATCCAACGGCCGCAGGCGGGATGGGCGCAGTGGTGGAAAGCCGCAAATTGATTGACCGGTTCGACCAGGATCGGGATGGCCGGCTGAATGCGGCGGAGCGCCAGGCCGCGCGTGAATTCCTGGCCCGGGAACGGGCCTCAAGCGCCGGCGGCAGCCTCAGCCGGGCCGGTGGTGCGGCGCCGGTTCCCCGCCCGAAAAAGGTGGAGATGCCGCCCCCAGGCCCGAAATTAACCCCCGCCGACGTCCAAAACTGCGGATCCGCCCCGCTCTATGCCTCCAATGTGCTCCGGACGATTTTCCTGGAATTCGAGAATCCCAACTGGGAAGCCGAGCTCGCCGACTTCAAAGGGAGCGACGTCCTGCTGCCGGCCCGGGTGACGGTGGACGGCCGGGTTTATCCGGATGTGGGGGTCCATTTCCGGGGCATGTCGTCCTATGCCACGGTGAGCGCGGGCCGCAAGCGGTCCCTGACGCTGGCGATGGATTTTGTGCACGGGGACCAGCGCCTGCACGGGTGCAGCACGCTCCACCTGCTCAACGCCAGCGGGGATCCCACCCTGCTGCGCACCGTCCTCTTCCTCCACGTGGCCCGCCAGTATATCCCGGCGCCCAAGGCCAACCTGGTGCGCGTGGCGATCAACGGCGAAAGCTGGGGCATCTATGTGAACCAGCAGGCGTTCAACAAGGAGTTCGTCAAGGATTGGTTCAGCACCGCCAAGGGGGCGCGGTGGAAAGTGCCGGGCAGCCCGGACGGCCAGGCCGGGCTGGCCTACCTGGGGGACGATGTGAAGCCGTACCAGAAGCTCTACGAGATCAAGACCAAGCACGAGCCCCGGTCCTGGGGGGCGCTGGCCAACCTGTGCCGCGTGCTCGAGCAGACCCCGTCCGCGAAGCTGGAGGATGCCCTGGCCCCGCTGCTGGATATCGAAGGCGCCTTGAAATTCCTGGCCCTGGATAATGTGTTCATCAACAACGACGGCTACTGGGCGCGGGCCAGCGATTATGGCCTCTACCTGGATGTGGACGGCCGGTTCCATTTCATCCCCCACGACGTCAATGAGACCTTCCGCATCCCGGAAAGCCCGAACCCCAGCCTGCTGCAGGCCGTGCGGGGGTTGGAACTGGATCCCCTGGCCGGGTGCGGCTCCACCAACAAGGCCCTGCTGAACAAGATGCTCGCCGGCCGGCCGCTGCGGGAGCGCTACCTCCGGCTGGTGCGGGAAATCTCCATCCAAAGCCTGGATTGGCGCAAGCTCGGGCCGCTCGCCCGGCAATACCAGGAGCTGATTGCCGCCGATGTCAAAACCGACACCCGCAAGCTCGATACCTACGAGGCGTTCCTGAAAGGCTTGACCGAGGATCGCCTGGAGCAGGGCCTCCAGGGGCCTGTCCTGGGCATCTGCCTCAAGAATTTTGTGGAGCAGCGGCGGTCCTACCTGGATAATTACCTGTCGCTCAAAACCGTCGATAACCGCTGACGGCTGATTCTGGAAGCCGGCCTTCCCCAAGTCGTCTCCAGGCCATGGGAGCGGCCGTTTTTACCGTAACTTTTTAAACTCCGCCTGGGTCGTTCGTCATGGATCCCGATCCGCTCCAAGCTCTCCGCTCTTGGCTCAAGGCGCGCCCGCTGGGATAACGGTTGCCAGCCGGAGCGCCCTGCGGAATAATCCCCGGCCATGGCAGCCGAATTCATGAGCCGGAAGGAGGGGTTGTGAGCCGCATCGGGCGCGCCCTGCTGGCGGCCGCGCTCGGGGTGGCGCTGGTCTCCGGCCTGATCCTGGCGTTCCTCCATGGCCGGGAAACAACCGCCCAGGAAAAGGAGCGGGAAGAGCCGGTCCGGACCCCTTCCCGTGCCGTCCGCTCCACCAACGGCGAAACCGTCATCCAACTGGATGCCGAGACCCGGCGGCGGGCGGGCATCGAGGCGGCCGCTCTGGCCGCGGCCGTCTGGGACCGGGAGGTCCAGGCCTTCGGCACGATCCTGGATCCCGCGCCGTTCGCCGCTTTGCAGGGCGACCTGGCCGCCGCCGAAGCCGCGCTGGCCGGCTCCGCCGCGCAACTGGCACGCACCCAGGCGCTCTTCGCCCAGGACCAGAACGCCTCCCGCCGGGCGCTGGAAACCGCCGAAGCCCAGCAGCGGGCCGATGCCGCCCGGCGCCTGGCCGCCCAGCGGCGGTGGCTGCTGGCGCTGGGCGGTGCGCCGGGCAAAATGGAGGCCGCGCCACGGGAGGAGTGGCTGGACCGGCTCACCAGCCACCGCCTCGCCCTGGCGCGGGTGGAGCTGCCCCCCGGCGAGCCCCCTTATGCCCCCACCGGGGCCCGGCTGGCCCGGGCGGGCGGGGACGGGCCGTTCTCCGCCGCGCGCGCGGTATGGGAGGCGCCGGCCCAGGCTGGCGCCGGCCACGGCCAGGCTTTCCTGCTGGAGCTGGAGCAGCCGGGGCCAGGCCTGCGGCCCGGGGCGCAGGTGGCGGCGCGGCTGGCCTTGCCGGGCGGGCAGTGGGCCGGGGTGATCCTGCCGGCGGAAGCGGTGGTGTGGGCGGCAGGGCAGGCCTGGGCCTATGTGGAAACCGGCCCGGACCAGTTCACCCGGCGGCCCGCGGGCACGGAGTACCCGGCGCCGCCGGGCTGGTTCGCCCGGGAGGGGTTCCCGCCCGGCACGCGGGTGGTGGTGGTGGGCGCGCAAACCCTGCTCTCGGAGGAGTTCAAATCCGCCATCAGCGTCGGCGAGGAGGCGGAAAAACAGTGAGCGCCGCCGCCGCCGGACCGGCCCATCCCTTCCCCAGGCCGTTATGCTGAACGCCATCGTCCGCTTCTCCGTCCGCTTCCGGGGGGTGGTCATCGCCCTGGCCTGCCTGCTCACGGCTTATGGCCTCCAGGTGGCGTGGCGCTCCAAGTTCGATGTTTTCCCGGATTTCCTGCCCCCCCAGGTGGTCATCCAGACGGAAGCCCCCGGGCTCTCCCCGGAGGAGGTGGAGCTGGCGGTCACCCGGCCGGTCGAGCTGGCGGTCAACGGCGCCGGCGGCCTCCTGGCGCTCCGCTCCCAGAGCATCCAGGGCTTGTCCGTGGTGACGGCCACGTTCCGCGATGGCACCGGCATCCACGCCGCCCGCCAGCAGGTGGCCGAGCGCCTCGCGGAGCTTGGCGGCCGGCTGCCCGCGGGGGCGGGGGCGCCCCGGATGGCGCCGCTGACCTCCGCGGCCAGCCTGATCCTCGCCTGCGGGCTCACCTCCTCGAACCGCACGCTGATGGAGCTGCGGACGGAGGCGGATTTCGTGGTGACGCCGCGGCTGCTGAGCGTGCCCGGGGTGGCCAAGGTATCCGTGTTCGGGGGGGAGGTGCGCCAGCTGCAGGTGCAGGTGGATCCCGGGCGCCTGCGCCAGTTCGACGTCGCCCTGGACGAGGTGGTGGCCGCCGCGCGCCGGGCCACCGGCCAGCGGGGGGGCGGCTTCGCCGAGGGCGCCAGCCAGCGGATCATCCTGCGCAGCGCCGGTGGCGCCCTCACCCCGGAGCAGCTGGGGGAAACCGTGGTGGCCCGCCGGGGCGGCGCCAGCCTCCGGCTGCGCGAGGTGGCGGCGGTGGTGGCGGGGGCGGCCCCGGCGGCCGGGGCGGCGGCCATCATGGGCCGCCCGGGGATACAAATCCTGGTCTCCAGCCAGCCGGGCGCCAACACCCTGGAGGTCACCGCCGCCGTGGAGCAGGCCCTGGCGGAGCTGCAGCCGGTGTTCGCCGCCCGGGGCATCACGCTGCACGCGGCGCTCTTCCGGCCCGCCAGCTTCATCGCCGCCGCCCTCGCCAACGTCCGCTTTTCCCTGCTGCTGGGCGGCGCGCTGGTGCTGGTGGTGCTGCTCCTGTTCCTGGCGGATTGGCGCACCGCGGCGATCTCCTTCACCGCCATCCCGCTTTCCCTGCTGGGCGCCGTCATCCTGCTCGACCGGCTGGGCTGCACGCTCAACACCCTCACCCTCGGCGGCCTCGCCATCGCCATCGGCGAGGTGGTGGACGACGCCATCATCGACGTGGAGAACATCCTGCGCCGCCTCCGCCTGAACGCCGCCAGCCCGGCGCCCCGGCCGGCGCTGCCCGTGGTCCTGGAGGCCTCGCTGGAGGTGCGCTGCGCGGTGGTTTACGCCACCTTCGTGGTGGTCCTGGTGTTTGCCCCGGTGCTGGCCATGAGCGGCCTGCAGGGCCGCCTGTTTGCGCCGCTGGGCCTGGCCTATATCCTGGCCATCCTGGCCTCCCTGGCGGTGGCCCTCACCGTCACCCCCGCGCTGGCCCTGGCCTGGTTCCGCCGCCGCCTGCCCGCCGGCCGGGAGCCACGCCACCTGGCGGGGCTCAAGCACCTTTACGGCGGACTGCTCGCGAAGCTCCTGGCCCGGCCCCGGATGGTGCTGGGCCTGGCGGCTGCCGCTGCCTCCCTGGCGGTGGCGGCCCTGCCGTTTTTCGGCGGCGCTTTCCTGCCCGAGCTGCGCGAGGGGCATTTCATCGTCCACATGGCGGCCGTGCCGGGCACCTCCCTGGCGGAATCGCTCCGCCTGGGCCAGGCGGTGACCGCCGAGCTCCTCCGCAACCCGCACCTCCGCTCCGTCGCCCAGCGCGTGGGCCGGGCCGAGCTGGCCGACGACACCTGGGGCCCCCATTACAGCGAGCTGGACGTGGCCCTGAATCCGCTCTCCGGGGCGGCGGGCGAAAACGTGCTGGAAGAGCTCCGCGCCGCCTTGGGCAAATTCCCCGGCGTGAACTTTGCCATCAAAACCTTCCTCACCGAGCGGATCGAGGAAACCATCTCCGGCTCGGCGGCCGAGGTGGCCATCAAGCTTTTCGGCGAGGATCTCGACCAGCTGGATGCCGATGCCCGGGCCGTGGCCAGCCTCGTGGGCGGGATCCGGGGCGCCGTGGATGTGCAGCTGGAATCCCCGCCGGGCGCGCCCCAGGAAGTGATCCGGCTGCGGCCGGACCGCCTGCGCGCGCATGGGCTGCAGCCCGCCTCCGTGCTGGAGGCCATGGAAACCGCCTACCAGGGCACGGTGGTGGGCCAGGTGTTCGATGGCGGCCGGGTTTTCGAGGTGGCCGTGATCCTGGAGGAGCCGCTCCGCCGCCGGCCCGAAAACGTGGGCGGTCTCCCGCTGCGCAATCCCGAGGGGGCCCTCGTGCCGCTGCGCGCCGTGGCCGATATTTACCCCGGCGCCGGGCGCCACCTCATCACGCATGAGGGCGCACGGCGCCGGCAGGTGGTCACCTGCAACGTGCGCGGCCGGGCGGCCGGCTCCTTCACCGCCGAGCTGCGCCGCAAAATCCCCCCCCTCCTGGGCGGGAAAACCTACGCCCGCGTCGAAGGGGTGGCGGAGGCCGGCACGGCGGCGCGGCGGGAATTCCTGCTCCATTCCCTGCTGGCGGGCGCCGGCATCGTCCTGCTGCTGTCCATGGCCTTCCAGCGCGCCAGGCACCTGGTCTTGGTGCTGGCCAACCTGCCCTTCGCCCTGGTGGGCGGTGTGCTGGCCATCTTCGCCACGGGCGGCCAGCTTTCGGTCGGGGCCTTGGTCGGCCTGGTGACCCTCTTCGGCATCAGCACCCGCAACTCCATCATGCTGGTGGCCCATTACGAACACCTCGTCTCCCGCGAAGGCTGCCCCTGGAGCTTGGAAACCGCCCGGCGCGGCGCGGTGGAGCGCTGCGTCCCCATCCTCATGACCGCGCTCGTCACCGCCCTGGGCCTGGCGCCCATCGCCGCCAGTTTCGGCCGGCCCGGCCAGGAAATCGAATCCCCCATGGCGGTGGTCATCCTCGCGGGGCTGGTGACCTCCACCCTCCTCAACCTGCTCGTCCTGCCCACCCTGGCCCTGCGCTACGGCCGGTTTGCAAAAGCACCAGCCGCGGAATCCTGACTGCCCCCGCGATGAACTTCACCCCAAAAGGACACGCCTTATAGGAAAGGGCCAGGATGCGGAGGAACGCCGGGGGCAGCAGGTTGCTCCCGGGCTGCCAGGCAATCACCAACTTGCCCGGCAGACCGATCTGGTGGAGGCTGAATCCCTCGCCGATTTCCCTCGCCAAAGGGTGGTGGCTGGCCAGGAATTTTGCACCAATTATGAGGATGCTGCCCCTTCTGCTATTCTGCCTGGCCGCCAGCCAGGGCTGCCCAATCGCCTTTGCCGCCGCCGAACAGATCCAGCGTGTGAACATGGCAGTCCAGTTGGTGAGCGACAAAAACCCATCTGGGTGGGATTGTGGCCGCGTTGGCAGCACGCTATGGCGTCTCACGGCGCCAAGCTTTTCGTTATTTGCGCCTGGCACAAAACCAATCGAATCCGTTGCCGGTTCCCCTCGCCAACACGGTCTTCACGGTCAAACCTCCCGATGGCTTGGCGGATCCGGGAGCATGCCCGGCCGTGTTTCCGTTTTCCCTTTTCTGTGTGATCCGTGTGATCCGTGGTTTATTCCCTTTTTGCCCCTTTTTGCCGGCATTCCCTGCTCCCCCAGCCGCCAGCCACTCAAAAAAGTGCGCCGTGTTCCCCCGGGAATCAGGGCGATTTTCTGCCGCCTACTTCTTGCCCGTCCACAGATCCAGGAGTTCGCGCCGTTTCCGGGGCAGCTCGGGATCGTCGGTGGCGTTCAGGGAAAAGACCAGCTCGGTGGTGGCCACGACGGCCTGGCTGCGGGTGGCCACGCCCTTGAGCCTGGCTTCCCCCTCCGCCAGCGCGGTCATCTCCACGCGGTAGTGGAGGGTGTCGCCGGGCTTGATCATGGCCTTGAACTTGGTTTTATCGATCATCCGCAGGATGGCTTTGCACCCTTTGCCCGCACTCTCCTGCAGGGTTTCCTCCACCAGGACCGCGCCCAGCTGGGTCATGCCCTCCAGGATCAGCACGCCCGGCATCACCGGCCGGCGGGGAAAGTGGTCGTCAAAAAAATCCTCGCTCATGGCCACATTTTTCAGGCCTTCCGCCGCCACGCCGGTCTCCCAGCGGGTGATTTTATCGATCAGATAGAAACGCATTGCTGGCCCATCCTAACCGGCCTGCCCCGGCTTGGACAATCCAGAAATTTCGCCCGCCCGCCCGCGCGGCTCACAGCCAGCGGACCGCGCGCGCATTTTCCGCCACCTGCGCCGCCGTTTTGCAGCCGGGGATGACGCTCCCCACCAGGGGGTTTTTCAGGCACCAGCCAAGGGCCCACTCGCTCAGCGGCTGGCCCGGCGGGACTTCCCGCCGCTGGATCTCCTCCACCTCCCGCAATTGCCGGGCCATTTTTTCCGGCTCAAACGTGGACCGCACATCGTTGGCGGGGAACGCCGCCTCCCGGTATTTGCCGGTGAGCAAACCGCTGGCCAGCGGCACCCGCGCCAGGATCCCCAGGCCCTCCCGCCGGGCGTGGGGGAAGAACAGCTCCTCGGGCCGGCGCTCCAGCCGGTTGTAAACCACCTGCAGCACCTCCGCCCCGGCCCCGGCCGCCTCCCGCGCCTGCAGCTCCCCCGCCTGGCTGGAGATGGAGACCCCCAGGTGCCGGATCTTCCCCGCCTCGCGCTCGCGCCGCAGCATTTCCCACAGTTCGGGCTGCTGGAAGTCCGCATCCGATCCGGAGTGGAATTGGTAGAGGTCGATGGTGTCCGTCTGCAAGGCGCGCAGCGAAGCCTCCAATTGCTCCCGCACCTCCTGCGGCTTGAGGCGCCAGCTGCGGTTCATGAACCCGTGGAATTGGTGCCCGAACTTGGTGGCCACGATCCAGCGCGAACGGTCCCGCCGCGCCAGGTAATCCCCGAGCAGCCGTTCCGATAGGTGATCCCCGTAGCACTCGGCCGTGTCCACCAGGTTGATGCCCGCTTCCGCCGCCTGGTCCAGCATGGCGTCCACCTCCCCCTGGGTGAACTCCCGCCCCCATTCGCCACCCCATTGCCAGGTGCCGACGCCCACCACCGAGACGCGCGGTCCGGTGCGTCCGAGTTGCCGATAATGCATGTTCATGCCGCGCCCACCGTAATTCCGGGCGCCCGCCGCGTCAACCATGGGGCCGGCTCGCCGCCCAGTCCGAGGGGGCCGGCGCGCCAAACGGTTTATCGATTAAATCGATCCGGACGGCGTTTTTTCGATTACCACCCGGCGGCCATCCTATGGTATGGTAAGGGCGAGCGTATGAACCGGAAATGCCACACGCCTGGATTCCGCGGATGCCCCTGGCCGGGCCTGGCCGCGGACCGGCACTGGACCCCCACCCTGGCGGCTGGAGCCAGACTGAAAGGCAGGTGTTTATGGAAGCGATTGCAGCTTTAGTCCTGTTGCTGGTCTTTGTTTTTGTGTTTGTTCTGCCGCTGGCGGCCTTGGCCAATGCCCGCCACGCCCGGCGCGAGGCGGAGCGGGCCAACCAGCGGCTCGATGTGGTTTCCCACCACCTGGCCACTTTGGAAAACCGCCTGGAGCAAGCGCGGGCCAGCCAGCCGGTTCAGCCGGCGGACCACGCCCCATCCCCATCCCCAGATCCATCCCCAGTGGAACCTGAAACATCCTGGCTGGGTGATGTATTGGCCGCGCGGGCGGCAGCCGCCGCGCAAGCGCGGCCGGAACCGGCGCCCGAGCCGGCGCCATCTCCTACTCTGCCGCCCGTGGCCGGGGTGCCGGCGGCGCCCGTCTGGGCGGAGTCAGAGGCCTTCACCGCCCCCGGCCAGCCCGCCGCCGCGCCCGCCCCCCGCCCGGATCAGCCGGCCATCAACTGGGAACAATTCCTGGGGGTCAAAATGTTCGCCTGGGTGGGCGGCCTGGCCCTGTTCCTGGGGATTTGTTTCGCCCTGAAATATTCCTTTGAACACGGGCTGATCAGCCCGCCCATGCGGATCCTCCTGGGCCTGGTGGCCGGCCTGGGCCTGGTGATCGGCGGCGGCCGCCTCGAGCTGCCCAAATACGCCGTGACGGTCCAGGTGTTGTGCGCCACGGGGGTGGTGGTGCTCTACGCCGATTTTTTCGCAGCGCACTCCTTTTACCAGCTGCTCCCGGCCACCTCCACCTTTGGCCTGATGGCGCTGGTGACCGCCGCCGCCTTCGGCCTGGCGGTCTGGCTCGCGGCGCCCGTGGTGGCCATCCTCGGCATGCTGGGCGGTTTCCTCACCCCCATCCTGCTCTCCACCGGCCAGGATAATCCGCTCGGGCTGTTCGGCTACATCGCCCTGCTTGATGTCGGATTGACGGCGGTGGCCTCGCGCAAACACTGGAGCTACCTGGCTTTGCTCGCCGCCATCGGCACGCTGCTGATGCAATGGGGCTGGGTGGATAAATTCTTCACGCCCGAAAAAATCCCCACTGCCCTGGCGGTCTTCATCGGGTTCGCCTGGCTTTTCCTGGCCGCCGCCGGGCGGAGCCGGGATCTGAAGAACCAGAGCGCCGCCGCGGCCGCCTTCCTGCCCGCGGGGTCCGCCGCCCTTTTTCTGCTCTACCTGATCGTGAAACCGTGCCCGGAAATCGTGGCCCGGCCCGGCCTGCTGTTCACCTGCCTGTTCCTGGTGGACCTGGGCGTGCAGGGGCTGGTTTGGTTCCGGCGGGAGATCCGCGATGCCCAGCGGGTGTCGGGCGCCACGGTTTTTCTGCTGCTGCTGCTCTGGACCACGAGCCATTTGACGGCCGGCCTGCTCTTCTGGGGCCTGGGCGGCTGCCTGTTTTTCGCGGTGCTGCACACCGTTTACCCGCTGCTCCTGGACCGCGCGCAGCCGGCCGCGGCCCCCCGCCAGTGGCGGCCGGTCTTCCCCGGGCTGGGGCTGGTGTTGATCCTCGCGCCCCTGCTCCAGCTGCCGGAAGCGCCGCTGCTGATCTGGCCGGCGATGCTGCTCGTAAACCTGCTGGCGCTCGGGGCGGCCTGCCTCACCGCCTCCCTGGGGGGCATTGCCGTCATGCTGCTGCTCACCCTGGCCTCCCTGGCCCTGTGGATCGGCAAAATCCCCGCCACCCTGGACCAGGCGGACACGCTGCTGGCCGTGATCGGCACGTTCGCCGGCTTTTTCTTCCTGGCCGGCCTTTACGCCCAGTCCCGGCTTTCCGCCAGCCAGGCGGCCGGCCGGAACCAGGCGGCCGGTTTGGCGTGGAAACAATCGCCGCGGATTGAGGAACAGATCCCCGCCCTGGGGGCGCTCATGCCCTTCCTGCTGCTGGTGATGATCATCGTGCGGCTCCCCCTGGCCAGCCCCCTGCCGGTGTTCGGCCTGGCGGCCCTGATGGCCGCCCTGCTCCTGGGATTGGTCTGTTTCGGGTGGCTGGAGCACCTCGCGGCCCTGGCCCTGGGCAGCCTCCTGCTCGTGGAATACGCCTGGTTTTTCCAGCGCCTGGCCGCGGGTAATGCCCTGGAGACCCTGCTGTGGTGCCTGGCGTTCCACGCCGCCTTCCTCCTCTTCCCGCTGCTGTTTGCCCGGCGGATGCCCGGCCGCAGCGTGCCGTTCCTGGCCAGCGCCTGGTCGGGGCCGGCCCATTTCGTGCTGGTGCACCAGCTGGTGAAAACCTTTTATCCGAACGGCGCGATGGGCCTGCTGCCCCTGGCCTTTGCGCTGCCGTATCTGGGCACCCTGTGGTGGCTTTGGCGCAGCCTCGAAAACCAGGATCCCCGGCGCCTCTCCCTGCTGGCCTGGCAGGGCGGGGTGGCTTTGCTGTTCATCACCCTGATCTTCCCGATCCAGTTCGACCGCCAATGGCTCACAGTGGCCTGGGCCTTGGAAGGCGCCGCCCTGCTCGCCCTTTACCACCGGGTGCCGCACCCGGGCCTGCAGTGGACCGGCGCCGGCTTGCTGGCCACGGCCTTCATCCGGCTGGCGTTGAACCCCGACGTGTGGCAATATTACCCCCGCAGCGAAACGCCCTTCTGGAACTGGTTCCTCTACGCCTACGGCGTGGTCGTGGCCTGCCTGTTCCTGGGCGCCCGGCTGATGGCCCCCCCGCGCCACCAGATCCAGGAGCTCAATGTGCCACCCCTCCTGCGCGGCCTGGCCACCGCCCTCATCTTCCTCCTGCTGAACATCGAGATCGCCGATTTTTTCAGCACCGGCCCCTATATCTCCTTTGAGTTCTCCGGGAGTTTCGCGCGGGACATGACCTATTCGCTGGCCTGGGCGGCCTTCGCCTTCGCGCTGCTGTTCCTGGGCATCCAGCGCCGGCTCGTCTCCGCCCGGTATGCGGGCATTGGCCTGCTGTCCGCCACCCTCCTCAAGCTGTTCCTCCACGATCTCTGGAGCCTGGGCGGCCTCTACCGCATCGGCTCCCTGATCGGCCTGGCCCTGGTGCTGATCCCCGTCTCCTACCTCTACCAGCGCTTCATGGCCGGCGAACAGCCAAAACCACGCCCCTGACGCCCCCCGCCCTTTACGGGCGGGGAATTTCCAGTATGCTGGTGGCCATTAGTAAATTAGTAAATGAGCGAGCATATGAAATCCCTGCCCTCCATCACCCGGCGCCGGTTCCTCCGGCGGGCCGCGGGCGCCGCCCCGGCCCTGTTTGTGGCTCCCACGTTGATCCCCGCCTCGGTCCTGGGCGCGGAGGCGCCCAGCGGCCGGATCGCCATGGGCTGCATCGGCACCGGGGAGCAGGGCACCGGGGTGATGGGCAATTTCCTGGCCCAGCGCGATGCCCGGGTGGTGGCCGTGTGCGATGTGAACGCCCCCCACGCCGCCCAGGCCAAGGCGAAGGTGGACGCGAAATACCAGAACCAGGATTGCCAGGTTTACCGGGATTTCCGCGAGCTGGCCGCGCGGACGGATATCGACGCGGTGCTGATCGCCACCCCGGACCACTGGCACGTGCTGACGGCCATCGCCGCCCTCCAGTCCGGCAAGGATGTCTACCTGGAAAAACCGCTGGCGGTGAGCTTGCGGGAAGGCCAGGCGTTGCGGGCCACCGTGCGCCGGCACCACCGGATCTTTCAGTTCGGCACCCAGCAGCGATCCAGCAACCATTTCCGCCAGGCCTGTGAAATCGTCCGGAACGGCCGCCTGGGGCCCCTGCGGCAGATCAATGTCTGGGCGCCCGGCAGCAATCCCGGCGGGTCCACCGAGGTGGTGCCGGCGCCGGCCGGGCTGGACTACGAATTCTGGCTGGGGCCGGCCGCCAGGACGCCCCACACCAAGGACAAGTGCGCCTTCGAATTCGGGCGGAAAACCTGGTGGTTCAACTACGATTACACCCTGGGCTGGCTCAGCGGCTGGGGCATCCACCCGCTGGATATCGCCCTCTGGGGCGCCGGCGCCCGGCTGCTGAATGGCCGGGTGGAGGTCCGCGGCTCGGCGGTGCTGCCCACCCGGGGCGCCTGCAACACGGCCACCACCTGGGACGTGGATCTCGACTATGACTGCGGGGTGAAAATGAAATTCCTCGGCCGCGGCGACGGCCTGGATAAAACCCCCGCCGCCGCCGTCATGCAGGCCTGGGCCGCCCGCTACGGGCGGGATGCCGGGCACGGCACCGCTTTCGAGGGCCGCGACGGCTGGGTGCTGGTGGACCGGGGCGGCATCCGTGCCCAGCCCGAAAAGCTCCTCGAGGAAAGCCCGGACAGCTACCCCATCCAGCTGCCCCGCAGCAGCAGCCACGCCCGCAACTTCCTGGACAGCGTCAAAAGCCGCCAGCCAGCCATCTGCCCGGTGGCGGAAGCCTTCCAGGCGGATGTCCTCTGCCATCTCAGCAACACGGCCACGCGGCTGCATCGCCCGGTCACCTGGGATCTGGCCCGGGAGGAATTCGTGGACGACGGGGAAGCCACCCGCTTTGCGGACCGGCGAAAGATCCGCGCTCCCTGGACGCTCTAGCCCGCCGGCCAGGGGGTGGCCCGCCGCCTTCCCCAGCGCAAAACCATGGACGATTCACCGGCTCCCCCGCCCACCCATCCGAACTTTTTCAGGTTCGGCTGCATGGTGGAACTCTCGGTGGGCGTGATCGCCTACGGGCTGGCGTGGGGCTTCGAGGTGCCGCTCAGCGGGATGCTGCAATGGCGCTGGCAGGACGCGCTCCTCGGCGTCTGGGCCAGCCTGCCCTTGTTCAGCCTGTTTTTCTGGACGCTCGGCTCCCAGGCCGAGCCCCTCCTGGAAATCCGCCATTTCCTGGAAAAAACCCTGGCGCCGCTGATGGCGGACTGGTCCGTTGCCCGCTATGCGCTGCTCTCCGCCCTGGCGGGGGTATGCGAGGAATTCCTGTTCCGGGGGGTGATCCAGGGTGGCCTGACCCCCGTGCTGGGCGGGGCCGCCGCCATCCTGGCCAGCGGGATCTTGTTCGGCCTCTTCCACAAAATCACCTGGGCCTACGCGGTCATGGGCGGCTTGATCGGGATTTACCTGGGCCTCCTGGGGCAGCTGGCCGGCAACCTCCTGGTGCCGATGCTGATCCACGCGGTTTACGATTTCGGCGCGCTGGTTTATTTCTTCAAAGTGCGCGGCCTGGGCCGGTCCCCGGCCCCCAAGCCATGAGCCTCTCCGTGGACCACCGGCCGCCGTTGCGCATCGGCATCCTGGGGGCCGCCAAAATCGCCCCCTCCGCGCTCATCCATCCGGCCCGGTCCGTGCCGGCGGCCGCCGTTTGGTCCATCGCGGCGCGCGATCCCGCCCGGGCGGAACAGTTTGCCCGCCGCCACGGCATTCCCCGCGTGCGCCGGACCTACGAGGAGCTGATCGGGGATCCGGAGATCGAGGCGGTTTATATTCCCCTGCCCAACAGCCTGCACTGCGCCTGGAGCCTGCGGGCCCTGGCGGCCGGGAAGCATGTCTTGTGCGAGAAGCCGCTGGCCTCGAATGCGCAGGAGGCGCAGCTGATGGCGGAGGCGGCGCGCGCCCACGGCCGGCTGCTGGTGGAGGCGTTCCACTACCGCTACCACCCGCTGGCCGCCCGGATCAAGGCCATCGTGGCCGGCGGCGAGCTGGGGGAGATCACCAGCCTCTCGGCGCACCTCTGCGTGCCGCTGCTCCGGCCCGGCCACATCGCCTACCGCTTCGAGCTGTCCGGCGGCGCCACCATGGATGTGGGCTGCTACCCGGTGAACCTGGTGCGCCACCTGGCCGGCGCCGAGCCTTCCGTGGTTTATGCCCGGGCGCGGCTGGCCTCCCCGCACATCGACCGCTGGATGGAAGCCGGCCTGCAGTTCCCCGGCGGCGTGACCGGCCGGGTGGTCAGCTCGATCTTTTCCCTGATGCTGCTGCGCGCCTCCGCCACCGTGCGGGGAACCCGCGGCGAGCTGAGCGTCTGGAATCCTTTCCAGCCCCACCGCTGCCACCGCCTGCGCGTCTCCACCCCGGCGGGGCGGCGCACGGAAAAAGTGCCGGGGGAAACCACTTACACCCACCAGCTGCGCGCCTTTGTGGACATGGTCCGCCACGGAGCCCCCTGCCCGACGCCCGCCGGGGACGCCGTGGCGAACCTCCGGGTGATCGGGGAGATTTACTCCCGGGCCGGCTTGCCGATCCGGGGGATCACCGGGGCTTCAGCCACTCCACAATGATCACCCCGATCGGTGTGGCGATGACATAGCCCCAGATGCCGACCAGGATGCCCGGCAGGACGAGCTTCGGCCAGCCGGCTGAAGTGGCCATCGCCGCGGCGCTGGGCGCGCCGCCCAGGTTGGCGTTCACCGCCAGCATCAGCTCTTCGAGGTTGCAGCGGAACAGCCGGCCCAAGGCGAGGGTGACCCCGTAGTTGACCACCGCGATGATGCCGCAGAAGACGAAGTAGAGCGGCGCCTTCAGCAGCACCGCCTTGAGGTCCGCCGGCAGCCCGATGCAAAACAGGAAAATATACAGCATCAGCAGGCCGAGCTCCTCGGGGCCGTGCACCGCCGCCATCGGCTTGTGGAACACCGTGGCGATCGCCAGCGAGACGCTGGTGACCAGCACGAAACGGTTGGTGCACAGGACCTGGAGCATCTGCCAGCCCAGGCTGGCGTGGGAGACGTCGCCGAAAGCCGCCACGGTGAGCCGCCCGATCAGCCGGGATATCGCCACGGCGGCGAAGGCCACCGCCAGGGCTTGGGCCAGGTCCAGCAGGCCGACGCCGTGGCGCCGCCATTCGCGGGCCGCCACCTTGTCCGCGGCCGCCGGGCTGGCCGCCTCCGAGTGCGGGTGCGGATAGCGGCGGCGGAAGAACGGGCTGGCCGTCGTGGCCAGCAGGATCACAAACATGGCCGCCATGACAAAGTTATCCGCCACGATCAGGGGATCCGACACGGCGGAGCTGACGTTGTAGCTGGCTTTGACGGCCATGAAATTGACCGCCCCCCCGATATAGCTGGCGCACATCATGCCCGCGGCATGTTCCAGGCCCGGCGAGGGGATGCGGCCCCTCAGCAGCCAGACGGCCAGGCCCGTGCCGATCAGCGTGCCAATGGAGCTGAGGTGGAACACCAGGAACATGCGGCCGGCGGACCGGTGGACCTGCCAGAAATTGGCGCGGAACAGCAGCAGCGGGATGGCCAGCGGCACCAGGTAATCCTCCACAAAATCGTAGGCGGGCGACTGGGCGGGCATGATCCCCGTGTTGGACAAAACCATGGCGATCAGCAGGGCAATCACCGGCCCGCTCAGCCGGGCGGCCCAGCGGTGGCGCTGCTCCAGCCAGATGGCCAGGGCGGTGCCGGAGACGATCAGCGCCCAGAGGGTCCAGGTATCGCTGGCGGGAATAAGCGGGTTCATGGCGGGCAATCCGGGGCGGGCAAAATCAGGCCCGGGGCGGCAGCAGCCGGACGCCGCAGCCATTCTCCTCCGGGAATATCGCCCGGCCTTTTTCCACCCGCACCCCGCTGGCAACATCCCGGGCGATGAGCGTGGCGCCGTCCATATCCACATAATCGAGCAGCGGCAGCAGCTGGGCGATGGCGCTGATGCCGGCGGTGGACTCCGTCATGCAGCCCACCATCACCTTCAGCCCCAATTCCCGCGCGCGGCGGATCATCCGGCGGGCCGGGGTCAGGCCGCCGGCCTTGGTCAGCTTGATGTTGATGCCGTGGAAATGGCCCGCGCAGCGGGGCACATCCTCCTCCACCAGGCAGCTCTCATCCGCCATCACCGGCAGCGCGCATTGCGCGAACAGCCGCCGCGCCCCTTCGCGGTCGGCGGCGGGCAGCGGCTGCTCCAGGAATTCCACGCCCAGGGCCTTCAGCTCCGGGGCCAGCGCCAGGGTTTGGTCCGCCGTCCAGCCGCAGTTGGCATCCACCCGGAAGACGGCCGCCGTGTGCCGGCGCAGCTCCCGGACGATGGCCAGGTCGTCCGGCGTGCCGAGCTTGATCTTGTAGATGGGCCAGCCGTCGAATTCCTTCATTTTGAGCACCATTTTTTCGACGGTGTCGATGCCAATGGTGTAGTTGCTGCAGGGCAGCCCGCGCAGCTCCAGGCCCCACAGCTTCCAAACCGGCTGGCCGCGCTGCTTGCCCCAGAGGTCGTGCGCCGCCTCATCCAGGGCGCACAGGGCAAACCGGTTGTGGCCCAGCACCGGCAGCAGCCGGTCCCACCAGGCAGCCGGCTCGTCCAGCGGCTCGCTCTCGATGCGGCCGCGGCCGGCCTCCAGGTCCGCGCCCATGGAAGCGGCGTTGAAGGCCGGGTAGGCATGGGAGGAGGCGCCCTCGCCGAAGCCGCTGCGGCCCCCCTCCTGGAGTTCCACCAGCAGGTTTTCCTGCACCGTGGTGGTGCCTTGGGAAATGGTGAACGGATGCCGCAGCGGCAGGGAGATGGCATGCAGGATGAGTTTCATGGTTTATACAATTTTTCGCAGAGTGGAGAGCAATTGGCCGATTTGTCCCGGGGTGTGCCGGGCGCAGACGGCGAAGCGCAGGGCGCCCTCAGGCCCCAGGCCGGAGTAGGCTGCCACATACGGCACCAGGATGCCGGCGGCCTTCAGGGCCTCATGGATCCGCCGCATGTTCGCGGCGCCGCCGATCTCCACGCTGAAGTTGGCCGCCGGCCCGTCCTCCACGCCCAGGCCCAGCGCGCGCAGGCCCGCCCGGAGGCTCGCGATGTTGAGCTTCAGCTGCCGGCGCAGCCCGGGCCGCTGCCGCACGATTTCGAGCGCCTTGGCCGTGGCGCCGGCATCGGCCGAGCTGGGCGCGCTGGCCCCATCAAAATAGTGCGAGGCCCCCCGGGCCCGCCGGATGAAACCGGCCGCGCCGGGGAGGATGCCGCCGTAACCGCCCAGCGCCTTGGACAGCGTGCCGCAGACCGTCAGGGTGGGCTTGTCCCCGGCATTCACCCCGGGGCCCCACAGGCCGTGGTGCTCCAGCGTGCCCCGGCCCTCCCCGCCGAGCACGCCGAAGCCGTGGGCATCGTCCAGGTGCAAAATGGCCGGCCCAAACGGTTCCAGCACCCGCAAGTAATCCGGGACGGGCGCCACCCGGCCGGAAACGGCGAACACCCCCTCCGACAGCACCAGCGGCCGCTGGCCGGGCTGCAGGTGCTCCCGCAGGCACTGCTCCAGGCCGGCCGGATCGCCGTGCCGGAACCGCCAGACCGGCCGCCCGGCGAGGCGCGCCGCCTCGTGCAGGCAGTAGTGCGTGGCCTCGTCCACCAGCACCGCGTCCGCCGCCTCCGCCAGCGCCTGGACCACGATGTGGTTTCCCACATACCCGGAGGCAAAATAAAAGGCCGCCTCCCGGCCGAAAAACCCGGCGGCCAGGCGCTCCACCTCCAGCGTGGCCGGGTTGTTCCCAAAGCCGGTGCGCGAGGTGGCCGAATGCACGCCATAGCGGCGGACCGCGGCGCACGCGGCCTCGATGACCTCCGGATCCCCGGCCAGGCCGAGATAGCCGGTGCCCGCAAAATAGTCATAGGGCCGGCCGTCGATGACCGTCACCGGTCCCGGCGCGCCGCCCATCACTGGAGTTGGGGATTCCATCACCATCCTTCGCTGCCCGATCCGCCTGGCCTGAGCCGCTCCCCCGGCGCCGCCCGTGGCGGCGGGAACTGCGGCCCATCCTGGCCTGAGGATGCGCCCCATGATGCCGGCGGGGACCGCCGAGTCAAGACCGGCCCGCCGCGCGCGGCGGACCGGCCCGCGCCATCCCTTGCATTCCGGGATTGCCCACTGCGCCATTTGCGCTAGGATCGGCCGGCAATGAAGACCATTCCGATTGAAATCATCGACCGCTGCTGGGAGGAAATCACCGCCCTGGATCCCTCCCAGATGGCCGCCGCCATGGAGCAGATGAGCGGCGCGCAACCCGCCATCCTGGCCTTCCTGATGGCCGGGGAAGACCAGGATTGCGATGAGGCGAGCCACGGCACTTTGATCATCGTCGGCTACACCATCTGGCGCATCATATCCAGCCAGAATGAAAACCTGCGCCAGGTGGCCATTGAGGAGCTGGAGCAGGCCGAGGAGGCCAACCTCGCCTTCCTGGAAAAGTTCGATGAGGGGCCTGAATACCAGCAGCAGGATTTTGTCCAGGCCTTGCTGGCCAGCTACAACCAGGCCCCCCTGCTCCAGGCCACCGTGGAAGCCTTGATGAGCGGGGATGAGGAACACTCAGAAGAGGCGGACGAAAACGCCGGCATTTTGCTGCTGTATTTGAAGTCGGTCATCGATTGCCTGGATCAGGATTAGCGCCTCCCGCCAAACCGGCGCCTGGCCCACCGCCGCTCCCGCTCCCTTTGGCCTGCCCATGTCACCTGCGCCGCGTGCATTTTTTAATGGACTCCTGAACTCTTTCGACTATAATTTCGCCTGGCGGCATGAAGATGCAATGGATCATTGTGTTGAGCGGAGCCGGGCTGTTGAGCTTGGGTCTGGTACTCTCGGTTTTGCTGCGCGAGAAGCGTTCGCTGGCGCAGGCCTCCTTTGTGGGCGGGTTGGTGATGCTGGCGCTGGAGAGCCTCCTGGCCGGCCTCGGCTCTGCGGCGCTGAGCGAGCCGCAGGCCGTCCGCTGGCACTTTTGGCGGCTGCTGGCGATGCAGCTGGTGCCCGGCGCGTGGCTGGCCTTCAGCCTGGTTTACGCCCGTGGCGATCACCGGGAAACCATCCGCAAGTGGCGGCCGGCCATCCTCATCCTGATGCTGCTTCCCCTGGCGGTGCTGGCTTGGGGCGGGGAGCAGCTGATCCGGCTGAAGGGCGCCGCGGGCCAATGGGAATTCGCGCTGCCCGCCGAGGGCAAGTTCCTCTACATCCTGTTCCTGCTGGCCTCCGTGCTGGTGTTGATGAACCTGGAGCGGACCTTCCGCGGCTCCATCGGCACGATGCGCTGGCGGATCAAATACATGGTCCTGGGCCTGGCGCTGCTGTTCCTGCTGCGCATTTACACCGCCAGCCAGACGATCCTGTATTCCCGAACCCAGGAAAACTGGCTCTATGTCAACGCCCTGGCGTGGCTGATGGCGTCCGCCCTCATCGCCTTTTCGCGGTTCCGGGCCCGCTTGTTCGACCTGGATATCTACCCCTCGCAGGCCCTGCTGCAGAATTCGCTGACCGTTCTGGTCGTGGGGGCTTACCTCTTGATCGTGGGGGTTTTCGCCAACCTCGTCGGCCATGGGGACACGGATTTTCCCCTGGAGGCGTTCCTGATCATGGTGGTGATGGCCGGCCTGAGCATCCTCTATTTTTCCGAGCGGCTGCGGCAGAAGCTGCGCCGGTTTGTCAGCCGGCATTTCCGGCGGCCCTTTTACGATCACCGCCAGATTTGGAGCACCCTGACCAACACCACCGCCACCGTGACCCACGCCCCCGAGCTCTGCCGGATTTCCGCCAAATGGATCTCCGACACTTTCCAGGCCTTGTCCGTCACCATCTGGCTGGCCGATGAAGGCCGCAAGCGCCTGGTCTTCGGCGCCTCCACCGCGCTGGTGGAAGCCACCGCCGCGGATTTGCTGAATCCCGGCATCAGCTTTGAGACCCTGGAAAAGGGCCTCCTCGCCCACCCGCTCCCCTTCGAGCTGAACGACGCCCAGGGATTGTGGGTGGAGACTTTGAAAGCCTGCAGCCCGGAGTTTTTCCTCAAAGGCGCCGACCGCGTCTGCGTGCCGTTCCTCTCCCAGCAGCAGCTCATGGGGATCATGGTCCTGGGGGACCGCGTCAACCAGGAGCCGTTTTCCGCCGAGGATCTGGATCTGCTGAAATGCGTGGGGGAGCAGCTGGCCAGCTACTTCGCGGGCATCCAGATGTCCCAAAAATTATTCCAGGTCAAGGAGCTGGAGGCCTTTCAAACCATGGCCGCCTTTTTTGTGCACGATTTGAAGAACACCACCTCCACCTTGTCCCTCATGCTCCAGAATTTCCGCGAGCATTTTGACAACCCGGATTTCCGCGAGGACGCGCTGCGGGGAATCTCCAAGAGCGTCCAGCACCTCAACGGATTGATCAGCCGGCTGAGCTCCCTGCGGCACAGCCTGGAGGTGAAGGCGGCGCGCATCGATCTGAACCAGGTGGTTGAAGCCGCCCTGGGCGCCCTGGGCGATCCGGGCGCGCTCAAAATCTCCAAAACCTTGCCGCCCCTGGAGCCTGTGATGGCCGACGCGGAGCAGATCCACAAAGTCCTGCTGAACCTGTTCCTCAATGCCCGGGACGCCATGCCCGCGGGCGGCGAGCTGCAGATCACCACCGCGGCCGACGCGGACTGGACCACGGTGACGGTGCAGGACAACGGCTGCGGCATGAGCCAGGAGTTCATGGCCCGCCAGTTATTCCGGCCTTTCCAGACCACCAAAAAAACCGGCCTGGGCATCGGCATGTTCCACAGCAAGATGATCGTCGAAGCCCACCGCGGCCGGCTGGAGGCGGAAAGCCAGCCCGGCCAGGGCGCCCTTTTCAAGGTCATGCTGCCCGCCTTCCATGAAGTCTCATGAAACCGAAGTTATTAATCGTTGATGACGATGACGACATCCGGTCCCAGATGAAGTGGGCCCTGATCAAGGACTACGAGATCCACCTGGCCCACGACCGGGAGACCGCGCTGGCCACCTTCAAAAACATCCGCCCGCCGGTGGTGACCCTGGACCTCGGCCTGCCGCCGCACCCGGCCACGGCGGTCGAAGGCCTCGCCACCTTGTCCGGGCTGCGGAGCGTGGACCGGCTGACCAAGGTCATCGTGATCACCGGCCAGGTGGATGCCGCCAACGGCCGCCAGGCCGTGGGGGACGGCGCCTACGACTTCCTCGCCAAGCCGGTGGATATGGACCTGCTGAAAATCATCCTGATCCGGGCCTATTACCTGGCGGACCTGGAGCGGACCAACCAGGAGCTGCACCAGCGCCTCGCAGCCGGGCAATTCGAGGGCATGCTCGGCGACGGCCCCCCGATGCAGCAGGTTTTCTCCACCATCCGCAAGGTGGCCACCACCGACGCCGAAGTCCTGATCCTGGGCGAGAGCGGCACCGGCAAGGAGATGGCCGCGCAGGCCATCCACCGGAACAGCCTGCGCCGGGATGGCCCGTTTGTGGCCATCAATTGCAGCGCCATCCCGGAAGCCCTACTTGAAAGCGAGCTTTTCGGCCACGAGAAAGGCTCCTTCACCGGCGCCCACATGCAGCGCCAGGGCCGCCTTGAAATGGCCGTGGGCGGCACGCTGTTCCTGGACGAAATCGGCGAGCTGCCCCTGCCGCTGCAGGTCAAATTGCTCCGCTTCCTCCAGGACAAGCATCTGGAGCGCGTCGGCGGGCGGGAATCCATCCACATCGATGTGCGCGTGATCGCCGCCACCAACGTCGATCTCGACGCGGCGGTCAAGGCCGGCCAGTTCCGCGAGGATTTGTTTTACCGGCTGGCGGTGGTCAAGATCGAGCTCCCCCCCCTGCGCGAGCGGGGCGAGGACCTGGCGCTGCTGGCGCAGGCCTTCGTCCGCAAATACGCCGCGCTGAACCAGCGCGACGGCTTGAAAACGACGCACGAGGCGATGCGCGCCATCTCCCAGCATTCCTGGCCGGGCAATGTGCGGGAGCTGGAGAACAAGATCAAACGGGCGGTCATCATGGCCGAAGGCAACCGCATTTCGCCGGCGGACCTGGAACTGGCCGGGGACGGCCTCCATGAGCCGGCCGGCAACCTCAAGCGGGCCGTCCAGCAGCTGGAGACGCAGATGGTTACCAAGGCGCTGCGCCGCCACAAAGGCAAAGTGGCCCCGGCCGCCGCCGAGCTGGGCATCAGCCGGCCCACCCTCTACGAGATGATGGAAAAATACGGGGTCGGCCGCGAAACCACGGAATCATGACCTCCCGCGGGTGGCGGCTGCCGGTTCGCTCCAGGCGGTGATCGCCCTTTCGCAGACCTGGTCCCAGTTGTGGCGCCGGGCCAGTTCGCCCGCCCACGCCTCCCGCTGCCCGGGGGTGGCCGCCAGCGCGCCGTTCATGGCGTGGCAGAAGGATTCGAAATCGTCGTTGGCGAACGCGAAACCCGCCCCGGCCATGACTTCCCGCGTGACGGGGATATCCGAATATACCGGGCAGCCGCCCGCCAGCGCCACCTCCACCGGGGGCATGCCGAATCCTTCGTATTCGGAGAAAAAGACCAGCACCCGCGCCGCCTCCACCAGCGCCCGGTAATCCGCCTCGTCCAGGCGCCGGTGGCAGCGCCAGGCGGGCCGCTGGGGCACCTCCAGCCGCTCCGGGAAGGAGCCCACCCAATGCACCTCCGCCGTGCCGCCCGCCCTTTGCTGCCAGCGGTCCATCCAGGCCACCGCCAGGTCCGAGCGCTTGTGCGGGTACCGGCTGGCCAGCACCAGGATGATGTCCCGCTTGGCGGGGAAACGCCCGGGCGGGGTGAAGCCGATGCCGATGGTGGCCGCAGGGGGCATGGGCAGGTGATCCCGCCGGGCCACCCGCTCGATTTCGTGCCGGGTGAAATCGCTGTTGGTGAAAATGACCGCCGCCCGCCGGAGGCTGGCCCGGAAGCATTGCCGGAAGTACCACGATTCCATCCGCGAAAACCCCGCCGGATACCGGCTGGCATAGAAATCCAGCATGGCGTCGTGCACATACAGCGCCAGCCGGGCTGGACAGGCCGCCCCAAAGGAGGCGAAACCCTTGGGCAGGAACAGCCACTCGTGGCCGGTGCGCCGCGCCGCCCGGTAAACGCCCCACTGGTCCCACAGCATCCGCTGGAGCCGGCCCCGGATGGCCGTTTCGTGCCGCTGCCAGCCCGCCGTGGCGGGCAGGTTCAGCCGCCCCTCCAGGGTGGAATTGGCCAGCACCGTCAGGGCCTGGATCTCCGGGCGGCGGGCCAGGCGCTCCAGCAGCTGGCAGGACAAATTGAAAATGCCCACCGACTTGGTGGTCAGGAAATTCTGGTCCGCCAGGGAATAGGTGAGGCTCAGCATGCCACCGCCTCGCTTTCCAGGCCCGCCCGGTGCGCGCCGCGGGACTCGATCCGCCGCACCGCCCACCCGGCGTGCCCGGCCACCAGGGGATCGGCCTGCCGGCTTAAAGTTTCCAGGATGGGCAAGGCGCCGCTCAGGCCAAGGTTGCCGGCCACCACGCAGGCGTTCCGCAGGAACCGGCGGTGCTTCAACCGCTCCAAAGGCGTGCCTTGGAAGCGGGCCTTGAACCCGGCTTCGTCCAAACGCAGCCAGGCCGCCAGGTCCGGGGCGCACAGCTCGGGGCGCAGGAATGGCTTCAGCATCCGGCTGCCGGCGGCGAACCGGTTCCAGGGGCAGGCCGCCAGGCAGTCGTCGCAGCCGAACACGCGATCCCCCAGCGCGGGCCGCAGCTCCTCCGGGATGTCCCCCTTGGCCTCGATCGTCCAATAGGCCAGGCAGCGGCGGGCATCCAGCTGATAGGGCGCCGTGATGGCCCGGGTGGGGCAGGCGGCCAGGCAGCGCGCGCACGCGCCGCAGCGGTTCTTCGCGGGGGCATCGGGCGGCAGCTCCAGCGTGGCCAGGATCACCGCCAGGAATGCCCAATTGCCCGCCTGGGGCAGGACCAGGTTGGTGTGCTTGCCGATGAATCCCAAACCAGCCTCTTGCGCGAGCGCCCGCTCCAGGACCGGCCCGGTATCCACATAGCCCGCGAACCGTTTTTCCCCGCTCCCCGGCGCCGCGCCACCCGGTTCCCCGGGCGCCGGACACGTGCCCAGCCAGGTGATCAGCTGGTCCAGCGCCCGGCCCAGCACCTCGTGATAGTCGTCATAGCGGGCGTAGCGGGCCACGGGGCCGGAGTTCCCGGAGGCGCCGGGCGGAAGGTATTGGGCCGCGAGCACGATGGCGGTCCGCGCGCCGGGCAGCACCTGGCGGGGATCCATCCGGCGGGGCGCCGTGCGCCGCAGGTATTCCATCTCGCCCTGGCAGCCGCGCTCGAGCCATTCCTGGAAGCGCGGGGCGGAGGGGGGCGGCTGGGCGGGGGCAAATCCGCAGGCCTCGAATCCCAGCTCCCGGGCGCGCTGGCGGATCCGCTCTTTCATGGGGTGGAGGCCGCTGCCGGGCGGCGCCCGGCGGCCGCGGCGAGCCGGAATTCGTGCACCACCTGGTCGGACACTTTGCGCATGGTGCGCCGCTCGATGCTGATCAGGATGTCCGCCTGGCGGTAGTGGTGGTTGCGCGCCGCCAGCAGCAGCCGGATTTTGCCCAGCGGGTCGGGATCCTTGAGCAACGGCCGGTGCGTGGCATGGCGCGCCCGGTTCCAGATGGTTTCCGGGCTCCCCCAGAGGCAGACCACCAGCGCGTGCGTCTTCAAGCTGGCCAAATTGGCCGGGTTCACCGCCAGCCCGCCCCCGGTGGCGATCACCACCCGGGCATAATGGGCGATTTCCTGCACGATGTTCCGCTCATACTCCCGGAACCACGCCTCCCCCTCCTGGGCGAAAACCTCGCTGATCTTCTTCTGCAGGCGGCCTTCGATCAGCTCATCGGTATCCACAAAGGCAAATCCCAAGGCCCGCGCGGCCAAACGGCCCACCGATGATTTTCCGGTGGCCATGAAGCCGATCAGCGCCAGGTTGCGGATTTGCCGATCATCGTTCATCTTAATAATAATGCCCGCCTATCCTGCCAAACATACCACAAAATAGACAATCCTGGAATCCGCCAGGCCGGCCGCCGGGCAAAAATCCACCAGTTAATCCAACCCGGTGGGCGGTGCGTTCGAGCCCCATTCCCCGGCCCGCACCACCCTGCCCGCAGCCATGCCCGCATTGACATAAACCGCTCCGATGGTTAGCGTGCGCACGCGATAGTAAGCAACCGTCTTTTTGACTGGAAGGTATCATGGATTATAAAAACACACTGAATCTGCCCAAAACCGACTTTCCCATGAAAGCCGACTTGGTGGCACGCGAACCTCAGCGAGTCCAGCATTGGGACACCAGCAAAACCTACGACCAAATCCAGGCCCGCCGGGCCGCGGCGCCCAGCTTTGTGCTGCACGATGGCCCCCCTTTTGCCAATGGGGATGTGCATATCGGCACCGCTTCGAACAAGATCCTGAAAGACTTTATCGTTAAATTCAAAAGCCTCAGCGGTTTCCGCGCCCCTTATGTGCCGGGCTGGGATTGCCACGGCCTGCCCATTGAATTCCGCGTCGTCCAGGAACTGCGCAAGCAGAATCCGGACGCGGTCGCCAGCACCGATCCGGCCTCCATTCGCCGGGCCTGCGCCGAATATGCCCACCGCTTTATCGATATCCAACGCCAGCAATTCAAACGCCTCGGTGTCCTGGGCGAATGGGAAAATCCTTATCTGACCCTCACGCCGCAATATGAGGCGGATGAACTCCGGCTCTTCGCGGACCTGGTGGAAAAGGGCTTCGTTTACCGGGGTAAAAAACCGGTTTACTGGAGCATCCCCTGCCGCACGGCCCTGGCCGAAGCCGAGGTGGAATACCAGGACCACGTGAGCCAGAGCGTCTTCGTCAAATTCCCGATCGTGGACCGGCCCAATACCTTCGTGGTCATCTGGACCACCACCCCGTGGACGCTGCCGGCGAACCTGGCCATCGCCTACAATTCCATGATGAACTACACGCTGGTGAACGTGGGCGAGGAGAGCTACGTGGTGGGAGTCTCCCTGCTGGATTCCGTGGCCGAAAAATGCGGCTGGGAAGGGTTCCAGATCATCCGCAGCCTGCACGCCGAGGAATTGTCCCAGGTCCGGTGCCTCCACCCCTTCGCCAATCGCGAGGCGCCGCTGCTGGCCGGCGACGCCTTTGTGGAGAGCACCACGGGCAGCGGGTTTGTGCACATCGCGCCGGGGCACGGCTTGGAGGATTACCAGCTCGGCAAGCAGCACGGCCTGCCCATCTACTCCCCGGTCGATGACCAGGGCTGTCTGTGCCATACCCGGGATCTGCCGGTGGAGCAGCAGATGCCCGCCTGCCTCCTGGGCAAGCCCATCCTGGAAACCAAGGGGCGCAGCGAGGCCAACGAGGCGGTGCTGGAGCTGCTGAAGGAGCAGCACCGGCTCCTGCATCAGGAGGCTTACACGCACAGCTATCCGCATTGCTGGCGCAGCAAGACCCCGGTGATCTTCCGCGCCATGGACCAATGGTTCATCCAGATCGACCACCAGGCTTTCCGCCAGCAAGCCCTCGCCGCCATCCGGGGCGTCCAGTGGATCCCCCAGTGGGGCGTCAACCGCATCGAGGCCGCCGTGCAATCCCGGCCGGATTGGTGCATCTCCCGCCAGCGGGCCTGGGGCGTGCCGATCCCGGCCTTCTTCACCGCCGCGGGCGGGGCGATCATGGATGCCCGCGTGGTGCGGGCCACTGCCGCCCTCGTGGAAAAGCACGGCTCCAACGTCTGGTTCGAGAAGCCGGCCGCGGAACTGTGGGCGCTGGTCAAGCCCGCCGCTTGGCAGGGGCCCGAGCCTTCCGCCAAATCGGCGGACACGCTGGATGTATGGATCGACTCCGGCTCCTCCTCCCGCTCCGTGTTGATGCGCTGGCCGCAATTGAACCACGAGGGGGCCGTGGAACACCCCTGGCAGGCGGACATGTATCTCGAGGGCAGTGACCAGCACCGCGGCTGGTTCCAGTCCTCCCTGCTCCTTTCGCTGGCCGGCAATGGCGCGCCCCCCTACCAGACCGTCCTCACCCATGGGTTCATGGTGGACGAGGACCGCCAGAAGATTTCCAAGAGCAAGCAGGGCCAGGGCGGCTACGTGAAGCCGCAGACCGCCGAGGCCTACCTCAAGGCCCACGGCGCCGATGTGGTCCGGCTCTGGGTGGCTTCCCAGGACTACCGGAACGATGTGATGGTCAGCGATGAGCGGTTCAAGAAAGTGGGGGAAACCTACCGCGTGATCCGCAACGCGCTCCGCTACCAGCTTTCCAACCTGTACGATTTCGATCCCGCCAAAAACTCCGTGGCCGGGCCGGCGCTGACCGGCTTGGACCGCTGGATCCTGGCCGCCTTCTCCCAGCTGGAGCAGGAGGTGTTCGCGGCTTACGAAGCTTACGAGTTCCACGTGGTTTACCAAAAGGTGAGCCAGTTCGTCGCCGTCGAATTATCCGCCATCTACCACGACCTGGTCAAAGACCGGCTCTACACGGACGCGGCCGATTCCCCGCGGCGGCGCTCCACGCAGACCACGCTTTACCGGTTGGTCACCGGGCTTTGCCAGATGCTCGCGCCCATCCTGGCCTTCACCACGGATGAAGCCTGGGAATATATCCCGGGGCATGCGGGTGAGTCCGTCCATATCAGCGATTGGACGCCGAAGCCTTTTGCCTGGTCTGCCCCGGAAAAGGCCGCTTGGGAGGTGTTGTTCCAATTGCGGGGACTGGCGCTGCCCCAGCTGGAACAGGCCCGCCAGGCCAAGGTGATCGGCAAAGCCCTGGAGGCCAGAGTGTCGTTCAAGCTCGCCCCCGCCGAGCTGGCCGTGGCCCAGGCTCACCGGGATGCCCTGCGCGAAATCCTCAACATCTCCCAGCTGGAGCTGGCGGAAGCCCCGGAAACCAGCCTGGAGATTGCCGTGGCCGAAGGCCGGAAATGCAACCGCTGCTGGCATTGCGAAACCTCCGTCGGCGCCCACGCCGAACACCCCGCCATTTGCTCCCGGTGCGTCGCCGTCGTGCAGCTGGCCTGAAAACCGATCCCGTCCGGTGCCCCCCCCTGGGTGTCTTTCACCCAGGGCGGGCGCGTTCCAGCGCGTTGCGCCAAGCTTTTCGGCGCCCCTTCATGGTTGCGATACCGATGCCATAAGCCGTGTTCCTGCAGTTGGGAGGGAAGTGCCGGCCCAAGACAGGTAGCCGCCGAGGTAACGAGGCGGACGTAAGGCATCCGGAAAAATACTGGAGCCACCGATCACACGGAATGGCCACCCCGCCCCTGGGGCTTCACCCCTTCTTTTTCCGGAAAAGTGATTCGTGGTTTATTTCCCTTATGCGATGCGGGCCACGGAGTGCGCGCGAGCTTTTGGAGTGCGGCGGCGGCGCTTTGGCCTGCCCTCAATTTCCCATCCCGGTTAAATTTCAAATCTCAAATTTAAAATCCTTCCGTGTATTCGTGGTTCAGCCCTCCTTCGGTTTGCGCCAGGCGCAGATCCGCTTCGTTATCTCGGCGGTTGCCCACCGCAGGTTTGCCCATGCCGCGGATCCTCCCGCCGCGCGCCAAACCAGGCTTGCCCGGCCTGGGCCTCTTTCATATCCTCTCCCGGGTTCGGGCTGGCATTGTGCCAGGCAAGGCCGGAATTGCATGCTGCGGGAACCAAAAATAAAGGTGCTGGGCATCGACGACCACCAGGATAATTTGAACTTCCTGGGGGCGGTTGTCGCCGCCCAGCTGCCGGGTTCCGAGTTCCTCATGGCCACCAACGGCTCCGATGGGTTCAACCTGGCCCTCTCCCGGGATCCAGACGTAATCCTGCTGGACATCCTCATGCCTGAACCGGACGGATTCAAAACCTGCCGCAAGCTGAAATCCCATGCGCGCCTGCGGTGGGTTCCGGTCATATTCCTGACCGCCCTTCAATCCGAGCCCGAGATTCGCATCAAAGCCTTGGAATGTGGCGCTGATGGCTTTCTCACCAAGCCCTGCGACGTCATCGAACTGACGGCCCAGATCCGGTCCATGGCGAAGCTCAAGGCGGCCAGTGTGGCCTTGGAAAGAGAAAAGGAGCGGTTGTCGGGCTTGGTGGCCGACCGCACCCATAAACTTGAGCTCGAGCTGGCGGAGCGCCTGCGTGCGGAGGCGGCCTTGCGCGCCAACAACGAGGAATTGACCCGTTTCAACCAGGCCGCCGTGGGGCGCGAATTGCGGATGCTGGAGTTGAAAGAGGAGATCCATGGTTTGCGCCAGCGGCTGGGTGAGGCTCCCCATCCGGAGGCCGGCCCCGGTCCTGATGCCACTTCCCAAGGCGGCCCTCTGGGGGGCCAGCCTCCATTCCCCGGCTTGGCCGAAAGCTTTTCCGTACCGGAACGGATTTTTCAAACCGTCCAGGATTTGGCTATCCACCAGCGCGCCTGCCTCATTTACGAGACCCCGGAGGAGCGCCTCGATCCTTTGGTCCTTTTTGTGCGGACCGGTTTGGACCGCGGTGATCGCTGCCTCTGCCTCACCGGCGTCATCAACGATGGGCCGCTTCCCGGCGCTTTGCGCTCCCGCGGTGTCGATGTCGAAAAAGCTTTGCATTCCGGGGCTTTGCAATTGGCCCCGGCGGATTCCCTCATCCAAAAGGGCCTGCACCATCCTGGCGCCATGGTTCGCTTCCTCACCCAGGAAATCCTCTCGGCCCGGCAGGCGGGATTCCGGGTTTTGCGGATTGTCTGCGACGGAGCCTGGATTCCCGGCGGCGATCCTGAGGGAAAGCAGCTGCGGGATTATGAGGCGCGGCTGAACGCCTTTTTCGCGGAGCGGGACGCCCTGGCCCTCTGCTTGCATGGCCGCCAAAGCCTGCAGCCGGAGCAGATCAAAGTCCTGCTGGAGGCGAATCCGTTCATGGTCTGTGGTGGGGTGGTCAACGACAACCGGTTTTACATCCCTCCCGGGGAATCCGCGGGGGCGCCAGACGCCAGCCGGCAGGTGAACCGGATGCTGGCTCAGCTGCGGGACCGCACGGTTTACCAGCGGCGCATCCACGAGAGCCAGGTGGCTCTGGAGGACGCCAATGCCTTCCTCCAGAATGCCCGGCGGGCGGCTTTGAACCTCATGGAAGACGCCCTCCTGGCGCAGCGAAAAGCCGAATCCGCGCTGGTTTCCGCCCGGCAGAGCGAGGAGCGGTTCCGGCTCCTGGTCGAAAACGTGTCGGATGTCATCTGGGTGCTCGACCCGGAGCGGAATTGCTTCAATTATGTGAGCCCCACCGTGCAGCGCCTGCGCGGTTATTCCGCCGGGGAAGTGCTCCAGCTGGATGTGAAGCAATCGCTCACTCCCGCCTCCTGGGCCCATCTGCAAAAGGTCATTCCCGGGCGGCTGGCCGATTTCCTCCAGGGCAAGGAGCACATCTACACCGATGAGCTGGTGCAGCCCCACCGGAATGGCACGATGGTCTGGACGGAAACTTCCAGCCTTTTTCAATTCGCTGAGGGCGGGCGCATTGTCATTTACGGCGTCTCCCGCGATATCAGCGAGCGCAAGCGCATGGAGGAATCCTTGCGGGAAAGCCAGGAACGCTACCAGTTGCTGGTGGAGACCGCCAACGAGGGGATCTGGGCCATCGATCATGAAATGCGCACCATTTATGTCAACCAGGCCATGGCGGATATGCTCGGCTTTGAAATGCGCGAGATCTATGGCCAGAAAACCGGGGCTTTCCTGTTTGCGGAAGACTTGGCGCCCGCCCAGGAGCGCCTGCACCTGCACGGCCTGGGCCTCGATGAGGTTTATGAGCGGCGCTTTAAACGCCGCAATGGTTCCACCTTGTGGACCCTGGTTTCCGCCAAGGCGCTCAAGGATAAAAATGGCCTCTTTAAAGGCTCCTTCGCCATGTTCACCGATATCACCGGCCGCAAGCTGGCCGAAGATGAGGTCCGCGCCTCCCGGGAACAGCTCCGGGCGCTCGCCGCGCGGGTGCAGGCGGCGCGCGAAGAGGAGCGGACCAACATCGCCCGCGAAATCCACGATGTCCTCGCCCAGGAACTCACCCGCCTGAAAATCGATTTAACCTGGGTCAAACGCCGGCTCGGCAAACTGGGGATGCCGGAGGCCACCGGGCTGTTGGATAGCCGGCTCGGGGAGATGCTGCAGATAGCCGATACCGCCATTGGGTGCGTGCAGCGGATTGCCACCGAGCTGCGGCCGGTGGTCCTGGACAGCCTCGGCCTGGCGGCCGCCATCGAATGGCACGTGCGCGATTTCGAGAAACGCACCGGCATCCATTGCGCGGTCAGTGTGCCCGCCGTCGAGCTGCCCCTGGCACGGGAGGGCGCCACCGCGGCTTACCGCATCCTGCAGGAGGCCATGACCAACATCCTTCGCCACGCCCAGGCCCGCGCCGTGGAGGTGATCCTGCGGCACGAGGCCGGCGAGGCGGTGCTGGTGGTGCGGGACGACGGCCAGGGCATCCACGCCGCCGCCCTGGCCGACCCGCACTCCATTGGCCTGGCCGGAATGCGTGAGCGCGCCCTGATTCTGGGCGGGCACTTCGAGCTGCGCAGCCAGCCGGGCGCGGGCACCACCATGGAGGCGCGCATCCCGCTGGCCGGGCCAGCCTGATCCGTGGAATACCATCGTGCATTTGGTTTCTGAGCAGGTCCGCTTTTTGGAACCTGCCCGCTCCAGCACCAGGCGGTTACGTCCCGGCCGCAGCCAATTCCAACCGGGCAAGCGCCGCCGCTTTGGATTTATGGCCTGTGGCTGGCCGCTGGCCACCAGCTGGCCAAAAGCGTTTGCTTGGTTTAAGTTTTCCCCTTTCCGTGTGATCCGTGTATTCCGTGGTTCATTCCCTTTTTACATCCCCCTCCCGCTTCCTCACCTTGGCGGCTGCCTGCAGCGGCTTGGTGGAAAACTCCGCTGCATGGACACGCCCAAAGCTGGTAGCCGCCGAGGTAACGAGGCGGATCTGCCGCTGGCGCAATCCCATCCGCTTCAATTCTGCTCTCGCTTTTTCCCATGGCCATCCCGGCTGCCTGCCCTCGCTGCCCAACCCTTGCCCTGGAAAACTCATCCCTCTTCCGTGTGATCCGTCTGCTCCGTGGCTTATGCTTTTGAATCCGTGGCGGCTGCTCCCATCCAAATAAGAGCCGTGGACCCAGGCAAAAAAATACCCGGCGATGACTCGAAATCACCGCCGGGATAAAAAAATTCACCGCGTCCGCCGGATGGCGGCACCGCCGGTTATTTGATCCGGTAACTGAGCAGAACGTCCTGGTCCCGGATATAAAGGTTGCCTTGGGAAATGACCGGGTGAGGCCAGCTATTCTTGCTGCTGCGGGCAGGTTGGTTGAAGCGGCTCTTCTCGGTGAAGCCGGCGGGGGTGGCCTCAGCCAGCACAATGGCGCCATCCCCTTCTTCGGCGCGCAGGTAGAGCATCCCTTCGGCGGCGCAAATGGAGCCTTTCTTGAACTTGTTCTTTTCGGCCCAGACCACCTTGCCGGTTTTGAATTCCTGGCAGACCCAGCCCCGCTTGTCCGAATGCCCATACAGATGCTCGCCGATCAGCACCACCCCGCCGTGGTGATTGTCGAAATCCTTGTGCGCATAAACTTGTTCCGCCTGGAAGGCATCACCCGTTTTGGAGATTTTGAACAAATTGCAGCCGGCTTTGTATCCGGAGGTCACAAACACATGATGATCCTTGTAGATGGGGGTGGGGATGACCGCCACCTCGCCCTTGCGCGCCGCCTGCCAGAGGATCTTGCCATCCGTGCCCACGCCCACGACATGCGCGGCCGTCAGCTGGATGTATTGCCGCACACCGTCGATTTCCGCGATGATGCACGAGGAATAATGGGCATTGTCCGTGCAGCCCTTGGTGCGCCAGATCTCCGCGCCCGTTTTTTTATCGAAGGCGGCCAGGGTGCCTTTTGGCCCGCCCGGGGTGCAGATGACTTTATCGCCATCCACCAGGGGTGATTCCGCAAAGCCCCACTCCGGCATCGGTCCATTCAAATCCGCCACCAGGCTTTTTTGCCACGTTATTTTGCCGGTGGCCTGCTCCAGGCACGCAAACTCCCCATACTGGCTCAGCACATAGAGCGCTTCGCCATCGATGGTGGGCGTGGCGCGCGGCCCCGCAAAGCCGCCCCAGCCGGGCGCTCCCGCTTTGCCGAGGCGGGTGGACCACAGGATCTTCCCGCTTTGGGCCTCCAAGGCATGCACAAAACTGCCCTCCGCATTCTCCCCCATGGTATAAAGGCGCCCGCCCAGCGCGGCCACGCCCGAGTAGCCGGCGCCGATGCCTGCCGCCTTCCAATTCAACGCCGGGCCATTGGCCGGCCACTCCTTGAGCAGGCCGGTTTCAATGGAAATCCCATCGCGCTGCACACCGCGCCATTGGGGCCAGTCCCCATCGGCGGCTTGGGAAAAGTTGGCCAGGGCGAGCGTTCCGCCCAAAATTGATGCGAGTAATTTCATCCTGATCATATATTATAAGCGATAATGCATTAAACCGTTTAAAACGGCATGCTCTGAATATCAGACCCGCCCAATATTGGCAATTCCAAAGCGGGCCGACCCCATCACCTGGCGAATCCGGAATTCTCCCCAAAACCTCTGCCGAATCCAGCCCCTCCCTATGCCCGGCAGACCAGGAAACGCGCGCAAGCTTTTGGAGTGCGCCGCCGCGCCGCTTTGGATTCATCTTCTTCCGTGTGATCCGTGTGATCCGTGGTTCATCCCCCTTCCCCCCTTCCAAAACCTCCCCTAAATCCAGCCACTCCGGCTACCCAGCAGACCAGGAAGCGCGCGCGCTTTTGGCGTGCGGCGCCGCCGCGCCGCTTTGGTTTTTTCCTCTTCCGTGTAATCCGTGTGATCCGTGGTTCATTCCTTTTTTGGCCCCCTCACCCCCCCAAATCCAGCCCCTCCCTATACCCGGCAGACCAGGAAGCGCGCGCAAGCTTTTGGCGTGCGCCGCCGCCGCGCCGACCGTTGCTCTTTCACCTTCTGTTCATTGTCGAACCAGTATTCCTGGATCAACGGCATGATCTCCGCCTCGATGACCCGGCGATACCAGTCGTCGTCGGGCTTGATGTCGTTTCGCGGACAGAAGTAGCTGTGGCCAATCTGGTATCCGGGGCCGAGATTCCTGGTGTCCGCCGCGATGACCTCGTTCAGGGCGTTCATGCGGGCGATGATCTTCTTCACCAGCTCCGGTTTTGCTCCGTAGTCCGACAGGAAAGCCTGGAACGCCTCGCTGGAAAATTCAGGCCGGAGGGTGATGAACCGGAACCGCCGCCGCAGGGCGTAATCCACCATCGCCAGGGAACGGTCGGCGGTGTTCATCATGCCGATCAAATGGAGATTCTCCGGGATATGGAATTTCTCGTCGGCGTACTGGGAATAGGCCAGCGGGATGGCGTGCTCCTTCCCGCGCTTGTCCGGTTCGATAAGCATCATCAGCTCGCCGAAGATTTTGCTCAGGTTGCCCCGGTTGATCTCGTCGATGATGAAGACATAGGGCCTCCCTTGCGCCTCCTCGCGCTGTGCCCGGCGGCAGAACTGATGGAAGATTCCATATTTCAGGGCGAAGTGGCCTTTCGGCGTCGGACGAAATCCTTGGATGAAATCCTCGTAGGAATACGACTGGTGGAATTGGATCATCTCGATCCGCTGCGGGTCATTTGACCCGATCAACGCGTAGGCAAGCCGTTTGGCAACGTAGGTCTTTCCGACGCCTGGGGCACCCTGGAGCACGGTGTTCTTCATCTCCTTCAATGCCGCCAGCATCTCGTCGAACTGGGCTTCCGCCAGGAACAGCCCCTTCATCGCCTTCTGCTTGTCGTAGGACTCGATCTCGGTCGTCACCGGGATGTTCGTCTCGTCGATCAGGCTGCGGATGATCTCGTATTCCTGCTCCGTCAGCCGGAACAGGCTGCCCTGGTTGTTGATGAGCGGTTCACTGTTCGCCAGGTCGGGGTTGGCCTGCAACGTCTCATAGGCGATGGGCTTGGCAAACTGCTCAAGCTTCTCGAACTCGATCTCCTCGCCGTTCTCGGTCTGGTGCAAATCCTTGGTGATTTTGCATTCCGCGACCACTTCCTTTTGGGGGCTGGTGGCGTAGCCGATGACCAGGTCGCCCGGCTTCGCCTCCTGGAAGTAGCGGTATTTCTGGCGCTTGTTCCCCTTTTCGTTGTGGGACGTGTAGGTCTGCTTCTCTCCGACCGGCGTCTCCTCGAAATTCCAAATCTTCGGATTCGCGTTCAACCACCAGTAGGCAACGCCTGGGGGCACGGGGAACGCAACCGCAACGGGCTTTGTCTCCGTCTCCAGATCGTCATCGTTGGCTTGAGGCTCCTGGTGAGGCAGGTCGGTTTCATCTTCCGGAACTTCCTTGTTACTTTGGTTATGTTTCGCGGCCCATTTTTTAGCGATGGCTTGTGACTGTTGTTCGTCGAGCGTTGTTTGAGTTCCTTTTTCAGTTAAAATCCAAATGCCACGTTTCGCGTTCCCAACCAACCCTTCCCAGGTGAGAAATTTTCGCGCCCAGGAGACCTGATTCGGAAAACGTGCCAGTCCGGATTTCATGCTTTCGTTAACCACGGAATCAGACAGGCTTAGTGCTTGAGCGATTTGGTTAACTACATTTTTGGGTTTTCCCGACCCTCCGAGCGCACGGAGTGCATCGAGCAATGGCCCCATCCATTTAGTGAATTTCCAATCTTTTCCTGTCGTTGCGAACAAAATGGCATCTTGGGATACCTGTGGATAATTGCTGCCGAATTGAGCCGTCATTTCCCCCAGCCACTGCCGATAGCTCTGGTAATCCTCCGGTTCCGTCGTGATGCCCTTGGACTTGCCGTAGGCCGTGTTCTTACTGTCGGCGGAAAGGAACTTCTCCGGGTTGATCCAGAACAGACCGATGGTCAGGCTCGCCATCCCCACCAGCGGAAGATTCAGACATTGATCCAAAGCCTCCGCGCCCACCTGCTCAACGCTCCCGTCCACCGCCAGCGAGGCGATTTGCCAAAGGCGCTCCTCATGGTCTTTCTCCCGATCTTTCGCCCAGGGCATCAGCCTGCAACGCTGGTTGTTCAGGGTGGGGAGGCCGCTGAAATCATCTGGCACCGTGGATTTCAGACCCCACCGCGTCTTGAGGAAGCTCCAGTTCTTGCGGCGGTTCTCATCGGTCACACCTCGGTTAAACGAAGCCAGGAAGGTAAACGGATCAATCTCCGCGAGCGGGATGGTCTGGCCGTCCGCGTCTTTGTCGTGAAGGCTGATGACCTTCAGGCCCTGCTGCTCCATCTCGCGCAGGATCATCAACAGCTCCTTCTGGTTTTGGCGATGCTCCAGGATTCGGTGAATTGCCTCTCGGTGTATGGGTATCCAGCTAAACATAAAGTTATATGGTTCTCGGAACCTGCAAAGCAAAAGCCGCCGCTGGGGTCCCGTCCTGGAATAGATTGACACTCCATGAGACGAAAAAGTGGAGTCAGA